>OY970297.1:3062500-3865908 GCA_963716155.1 uncultured Alphaproteobacteria bacterium | reverse complement strand
TGCATCGCAGCAAAGCCCCTGCTAGGGCGCCCGCGACCTGACGCGAGGCGCCGCGCGCGCCTCTTATCATAGGTCAGAAAATCCGATCTGGAGTAGAGGCGCGCGTGGAGAATTCCGGCGGCATTCAGGCAAGTTTGGCGGGCCGCTACGCGACCGCTCTGTTCGAACTCGCCCGCGACGAGCGGCAGCTCGAAGCGGTCGGCGCGAGCCTCGCCTCGCTGAAGCAGGCGCTGGCCGAGTCGGACGATCTGCGGGAGCTCACCACCAGCCCGCTGACCCGGCGCGACGATGCTCTGAAGAGCGTCGCGGCCATCGCCGAAGCGATGAAGCTCGACCCGGTCACCGCCAACTTCCTCGGCGTTCTCGCCCAGAACCGGCGGCTCGGCCAGCTCGGGGCGATCATCCGCAACTTCAACCTGCTGGCCGCCCTCCACCGCGGCGAGGTGACCGCCGAGGTGATCTCCGCCCACCCGCTCGACGACGGGCAGGTCGCGGCGCTCAAGACCAATCTCAAGAGCCGTCTCGGCCGCGACGTCGCGGTTGATCTCAGCATCGATCCCACCATCTTGGGCGGGCTGGTCGTCAAGATCGGATCGCAGATGATCGACGGCTCCATCCGCACCAAACTGAACACTCTCGCGCAGGCGATGAAAGGCTGAAAATGGACATCCGCGCCGCTGAAATCTCCAAGGTCATCCGCGATCAGATCGCCAGCTTCGGCACCGACGCCGAAGTCTCCGAGGTCGGCACCGTGCTGTCGGTCGGCGACGGCATCGCCCGAATCTACGGCCTCGACAACGTCCAGGCCGGCGAGATGGTGCAGTTCGACGGTGACGTCAAAGGCATGGCGCTCAACCTCGAGGCCGACAATGTCGGAGTCGTCATCTTCGGCAACGACAGCGCGATCCGCGAGGGCGACACCTGCCGCCGGACCGGCACCATCGTCGACGTCCCGGTCGGCAAGGGCCTGCTCGGCCGAGTCGTCGACGGCCTCGGCAACCCGATCGACGGCAAGGGCCCGATCGAGGGCGCCGAGCGCCGCCGGGTCGAGGTCAAGGCGCCCGGAATCATCCCGCGCAAGTCGGTCCACGAGCCGGTCCAGACGGGCCTCAAGGCGCTCGACGCGCTCGTCCCCGTCGGCCGCGGCCAGCGCGAGCTGATCATCGGCGACCGCCAGACCGGCAAGTCGGCGGTCGCGCTCGACACCTTCATCAACCAGCGCGAGATCAACAAGTCGGGCGCCGAGAGCGAGAAGCTCTACTGCATCTACGTCGCCATCGGCCAGAAGCGCTCGACCGTCGCCCAGATCGTCCGGGCGCTCGAAGAGAATGGCGCGATGGAGTACTCGATCGTCGTCGCCGCCACCGCCTCCGAGCCGGCCCCGCTCCAGTTCCTGGCGCCCTACACCGGCTGCACGATGGGCGAATATTTCCGCGACAACGGAATGCACGCCGTCATCGTCTACGACGATCTGTCCAAGCAGGCCGTCGCCTATCGCCAGATGTCGCTGCTGCTTCGCCGACCGCCGGGCCGCGAGGCCTATCCGGGCGACGTCTTCTACCTCCATTCGCGCCTGCTCGAGCGCGCCGCGAAGATGAACGAGGCCAACGGCTCCGGCTCGCTGACCGCTCTGCCGATCATCGAGACCCAGGCGGGCGACGTCTCGGCCTACATCCCGACCAACGTCATCTCGATCACCGACGGCCAGATCTTCCTCGAGACCGAGCTCTTCTACCAGGGCATCCGTCCGGCCATCAACGTCGGCCTCTCGGTGTCGCCGCGTCGGCTCGGCCGCCCAGACCAAGGCGATGAAGAAGGTCGCCGGCTCGATCAAGCTCGAGCTCGCCCAGTATCGCGAGATGGCCGCCTTCGCCCAGTTCGGCTCGGACCTCGACGCCTCGACCCAGCGCCTGCTCAACCGCGGCGCGCGGCTGACCGAGCTGCTCAAGCAGCCGCAGTTCAGCCCGATGCCGATCGAGGAGCAGGTCGTCTCCATCTATGCGGGCGTCAACGGCTTCATCGACACCGTGCCGGTGAAGGACGTCACCCGCTTCGAGAGCGCTCTGCTGAGCCACTTCCGGAGCGATCATGCCGACGTGCTCGGCAAGATCCGCGAGACCAAGACGCTCGACGACGACACGGCGGGTCAGCTGAAGAGCATCATCGGCGATTTCGCGAAGACGTTTGCGTAACCACAACCCGTCACCCCGGACTTGATCCGGGGTCCACCTTCCTTCGCTGGAGAAGAAACGGTGGATGCCGGATCAAGTCCGGCATGACGACCGAAGGACTGAAACGGAAGACCATGGCCAGCCTCAAGGCGCTCAAAGGGCGGATCGCGTCGGTCAAGTCGACGCAGAAGATCACCAAGGCGATGAAGATGGTCGCCGCCGCCAAGCTGCGCCGGGCGCAGCAGGCGGCCGAGGCCGGCCGCCCCTATGCGACCCGCATGGAGGAGGTGATGGCGAGCCTCGCCGCCAAGGTCGCGATCAGCCCGCAGAGCCCGAAGCTGCTCGCCGGCACCGGCCGCGACCAGACCCACCTGCTCGTCGTCGCGACGTCGGATCGCGGCCTCGCCGGAGCCTTCAACTCGAACATCGTCCGCGCCGCCCGCAAGAAGGCCGACGACCTCACCCGCGAGGGCAAGCAGGTCCTCTTCTACCTGGTCGGCCGCAAGGGCCGGGCGGTGATCCAGCGCCTCTACCCGAAGCAGATCATCCACCAGCACGACACCAGCGCGATGAAGTTCGCCAGCTTCGCCGACGCCCAGGCGATCGCCAGCGACCTGATCGAGCGCTACCAGACCGACGGCATCGACGTCGTCCACCTCTTCTACGCCCGCTTCCAGTCGGCCCTGGTCCAGGAGCCGGTCGGCCAGCAGATCATCCCGGTGACGATCCCCGCGGGCGGCGACACGACCGCCGGCTCGAGCGCCGCCATCGAATATGAGCCGGACGAGGAGGAGATCCTCGCCTCGCTGCTGCCGCGCAACGTCGCCGTCCAGATCTTCCGCGCGCTCCTCGAGAACGCCGCGTCCGAGCAGGGCAGCCGGATGACCGCGATGGACAACGCCACCCGCAACGCCGGCGACATGATCAACCGCCTCTCGATCGCCTACAACCGGCAGCGCCAGGCGGCGATCACCACCGAGCTCGTGGAGATTATTTCGGGCGCCGAGGCGCTGTAGTTTAACCCGTCGCCCCAGCGCAGGCTGGGGCCCCGTGGGGTGAAGAGCGCCGGAGCCTTTCACCCGCTGGGATCCCAGCCTTCGCTGGGATGACGATCAAGGAAGGCAAGGAAACGAAAAATGGCCACCGCCGCAACCCAGACCAACAATATCGGCCGGATCAGCCAGGTGATCGGCGCCGTCGTCGACGTGACGTTCGACAGCGACCTGCCGGAGATCCTGTCGGCGCTGACCACCGACAATAACGGCAACAAGCTCGTGCTCGAGGTCGCCCAGCATCTCGGCGAGTCGACCGTGCGGACGATCGCGATGGATTCGACCGACGGCCTCACCCGCGGCCAGCCCGTCACCGACACCGGCTCGCAGATCCGGGTGCCGGTCGGCCCGATGACGCTGGGCCGGATCATGAACGTCGTCGGCGATCCGATCGACGAGCGCGGCCCGATCGGCCACAGCGACACCGCCCCGATCCACCGCGACGCGCCGCTCTTCGTCGACCAGTCGACCGAGACGAGCATCCTCGTCACCGGGATCAAGGTCATCGACCTGCTCGCGCCTTACGCCAAGGGCGGCAAGATCGGCCTGTTCGGAGGCGCCGGAGTCGGCAAGACCGTGCTCATCCAGGAGCTGATCAACAACATCGCCAAGGGCCATGGCGGAACCTCGGTCTTCGCCGGGGTCGGCGAGCGCACCCGCGAGGGCAACGACCTCTATCACGAGTTCCTCGAGGCGGGCGTCATCGCCAAGGACGCCGACGGCAACCCGACTCCGGAAGGCTCCAAGGTCGCGCTCGTCTTCGGCCAGATGAACGAGCCGCCGGGCGCCCGCGCCCGGGTCGCGCTCTCGGGCCTCACCCAGGCGGAATATTTCCGCGACGTCGAGGGCCAGGACGTGCTCTTCTTCGTCGACAACATCTTCCGCTTCACCCAGGCGGGCTCGGAAGTGTCGGCGCTGCTCGGCCGAATCCCTTCGGCCGTGGGCTACCAGCCGACCCTGTCGACCGACATGGGCGCGCTTCAGGAGCGGATCACCTCGACCAACAAGGGCTCGATCACCTCGGTGCAGGCGATCTACGTCCCCGCCGACGATCTCACCGACCCGGCGCCGGCGACCAGCTTCGCCCACCTCGACGCCACCACCGTGCTGTCGCGCGCCATCTCGGAGCTCGGCATCTACCCGGCGGTCGACCCGCTCGACTCCACGTCGCGCGTCCTGACGGCGCGCACCGTCGGCCAGGAGCATTACGACACCGCCCGCGCCGTCCAGGAGATCCTCCAGCGCTACAAGTCGCTCCAGGACATCATCGCCATTCTCGGCATGGACGAGCTGAGCGAAGAGGATAAGCTGACGGTCAGCCGCGCCCGGAAGATCCAGCGCTTCCTCTCGCAGCCCTTCCACGTCGCCGAGGTCTTCACCGGCATCCCCGGCAAGTTCGTGCCGGTCGAGGACACTGTCCGCTCGTTCAAGGCGGTGGTCGACGGCGAGTATGACCACCTCCCCGAATCCGCTTTCTACATGGTCGGCGCCATCGAGGAGGCGGTCGAGAAGGCGCAGCGCCTGGCGGCCGAGGCGGCCTGACGTGGCCGACCTCCATTTCGAGCTCGTCACCCCGGAGCGCCTCGTCCGCTCCGAGGAGGTGTTCATGGTCGTCGTCCCCGGCACCGAGGGCGATTTCGGGGTTCTCGCCGGCCACGCGCCCTACATGTCGACGCTTCGCAACGGCGACATCTCCGTCTACCGCAGCGGCTTCGGCGACACGCCCGAGAAGATCGCCGTCGAGGGCGGCTTCGCCGAGGTCAGCGAGCGCGGCCTGACCGTTCTCGCCGAGAAGGCCGACGTCCCGGCGTGATCCGTCGCCCCGGCGAAGGCGACGACAATTACCGCCGCTTGTAGCGCCAGCTCATCGGATTGGCGCCGCCCGGCCCTGAAACCGTCGCGGTCAGGACGTCGCCTTCGCGCCGGTAGGTGATCCGAGTCGGATAATCGTGGGCGGGATTTTCGAACGCCAGGTAGGTCGGGCCCGCGTCGACCGCCCGGAACGGGACCGCCGGCTTGCCGTCGGGCGAGCCCCAGAAGACGAGCCCGCCGTCGGGGCCGGCCGCGATCCGCATATATTCGAACGAGGAAGCGGCGGCGCCCTTGCCGGTCAGGCTGGTGCCGAGCATCATTCCGCCCCGCGGCGGAGCCCATCTTTCCTCGGTCCAGCGTCCTTCCGTCTCGACCGTCCAATGGCCGGCGAGCCAAGCCGCCTTGTCGATCCCGGCCCGCCCCTTGGCCGGCGCCGGACCGCCGCCCGCCGCCGCCAGGGCGATCAGCCCGATCGCGATGCTGTGCCGCCGCATGTCGATCCTCCCCGATCCGTTTCCGCCCTTCTATCCCAATCGCGTCTCGACCGCTTGAACGAACGCGACAGCCTGCCATGCTGAGGCGTGGACTATCAGGAAGTCGAACCGCCCGAGGCCCTGCGCCCGCTCGTCAAGGCCGGATGGACCCTTCGTGCCGGCGGCGACCCCGCCCAGGCCCTTCGCCACGCCGCGACCCCGGACGGCTGCATCGAGATCATCCGGCGCCTTCGCGGCCGCTCGGCCTGGGGCGGGGCGCAGCCCGAGCGCTTCGTCGCCGGGCTCGTCACCGCGCCGGCCGCGCTCGAGCTCAGCGGCGATTCCCATTTCGTCGCCCTGCGCCTGTGGCCCTGGGCGTGGAACGCGCTGGCGGCCGTGCCCTCCCCTCGCCTCGTCGACCGCTGGCAGGACCTTGGCGAGGCCGCGCCCGGCTTCGCCATGCCGGCGACCGTCGACGAAGCTTTCGCGGCCATCGCCCCGGTCGCCCTCGACGCGCGGACCGCCGCCCTCGGCGAAGCCATCCTGAAGTCGCGGACCGTCGGGGCGCTGAGCGCCGCTTCCGGCCGGCCGACGCGCTGGCTGCAGCGCTGGTTCGAGCGCGAGATCGGCGTGCCGCCGCGACTCTATCTGCGGCTGCTGCGCTTCCAGGACACGCTCGCCGGCCTGCAACGGTCGGACGAGAGCCTGGCGCTGCAGGCGGCGGAGCACGGCTTCGCCGACCAGGCGCATATGGCCCGCGAGTTCCGAGCCATCGCCCGATCCCCCGCCGGCACGGCTCGGCGCACCGCCAAGGGGCCCTTCCTCTAGGCGGGGGCCTCGCCGAGCTCCTCGACCCGCTGCGCCCGCCACAGCAGCAGGCCGCCGGCGATGATCAGAGCGGCGCCGCCGAAAGTGGCGAGGTCGGGCCGGTCGCCGAACCACAGCCAGCCCAGGCCCGCCGCGACGAGCAGCTGGACGTAGGTCATCGGCGCCACCGTCGAGGCGCTCGCCCGCTCGACCGCGGCGAAGATCAGGGTGTGGCCCAGGGTGGCGAAGACCGCCACGCCGAGGCATTTTCCGACGGTCGCCGGCGAGGGCGGCCCGATCGGGACGAGACCGCCCGCATGCAGGACCGCCGCGGCCGCCACCAGCAGGGGCGCCGCGACCGCGGCGAGCAGGAACTGCATCACCATCACCGGCGCGATTCCGGCCGTCATCCGGTTGAGCATCATCAGCCACGACATGCCGAAGGCGGCGCCGAGCGGGAACAAAGCGGCGAGGCCGATCTCGACGAGGTTCGGCCGAAGCACGACGAGCACTCCGGCGAAGGCGAGCAGGGTCGCCGCCCAGGTCGCCGGACGGGTGCGCTCGCCGAGCACCAGCGGGCGCCAGCAGCGCGGTGAGGATCGGGCTGGTGAACTGGATCGCGGTGGCGTCGGCGAGCGGCATCGCCATCACCCCCATGAAGAAGCACAAGGTCGCCAGCGCCACCGCCGCGCCGCGCCCGAGCTGGAGCCCGGGCCTCGGCACGACGAAGCCCGCCCGGCCGAAGCGCCAGGCCACGTAGAGGGCGAGCCCGGCGGCCCCGAAGACGTAGCGCAGCGCCGACACCGCCGGCGCCGGCCACGCCCCGGCCATCGACTTGACCACCGCGTCGCCGACCGACAGCGAGCAGAAGCCGGCCAGGGCGAGCAGCAGGGCGGCGCGGGCTCGGTGGGAGGCGTGGGCGGGCATCGGCGGCCTAATGCTCCCCGGCGAAGGCCGGGGTCCAGTCCCCATCCGGGTCCCGGCCTTCGCCGGGATGCAGGGCCCGGCGGCTCCGCCCGGCATGACGATGCTCCGGCTCACCCCATGCAGTTAGGCAATTGTCAAAGTTTCCGCCCTATTCACCACCCTCGCAAGCGGCACGGCTCGACCGGTGAGGATCCTGACGAATGAGTGCTTTTGGACGGCGCGGAGGAAATGGCGGACCGAGCGGGCGGTCGGCCCAGCTTCGGTATCGCGAGCCCGATGAAGGGCGGCCCGGGCGTCCGGCCGGCTCCGGTCGCGACGCCCGAGGGCGGCGAGCAATTCCCGCCGCTCGACACGATCGAGTTCAACGACGCCGACAGCGACAGCTTCGCCCCCGCCGCGGCCGACCGCGGCGCCGACGCCATGTCGCGCCTCGCCGACCGCCAGGCCGCCTCCTCGGAAGCGCCGTCGAGCAAGAACGAGGGCTTCGAGGCCTCGATCCACCGGATCAAGGAGCAGGTCCTTCCGCGCCTGCTCGAGCGGGTCGACCCGGAAGCGGCGGCGACCCTCTCCAAGGACGAGCTCGCCGAGGAGTTCCGCCCGATCATCGGCGAGGTGCTCGCCGAGCTGAAGATCAACCTCAACCGCCGCGAGCAGTTCGCGCTCGAGAAGGTGCTGGTCGACGAGCTTCTCGGCCTCGGCCCGCTCGAGGAGCTGCTCGCCGACCCGGCCATCTCCGACATCATGGTCAACGGGCCCAACCAGACCTTCATCGAGAAGAAGGGCAAGCTGGAGATCGCCCAGATCCAGTTCCGCGACGAGGAGCATCTGTTCCAGATCGCCCAGCGCATCGTCAACAAGGTCGGCCGCCGGATCGACCAGACGACGCCGCTCGCCGACGCCCGTCTCCAGGACGGCAGCCGCGTCAACGTCATCATCCCGCCGCTCTCGCTTCGCGGCACCGCCATCTCGATCCGCAAATTCTCCGAGAAGCCGATCACGGTCGACATGATGAAGACCTTCGGCTCGCTCTCCGACAAGATGGCGACGGTCCTCAAGATCGCCGGCGCGAGCCGCTTCAACATCATCATCTCGGGCGGCACCGGCTCGGGCAAGACGACGATGCTCAACGCTCTCTCCAAGCTGATCGACCCGGGCGAGCGCGTGATCACCATCGAGGACGCCGCCGAGCTCCGCCTTCAGCAGCCGCACTGGCTGCCGCTCGAGACCCGCCCGCCCAACCTCGAGGGCCAGGGCGCGATCTCGATCCGCGACCTCGTCATCAACGCGCTTCGCATGCGGCCCGACCGGATCATCCTCGGCGAGATCAGGGGCAGCGAATGCTTCGACCTGCTCGCCGCGATGAACACCGGCCACGACGGCTCGATGGCCACCCTCCACTCCAACAGCCCTCGCGAATGCCTGGCGCGCATGGAGAACATGGTGATGATGTCGGACATCAAGGTCCCCAAGGAGGCGATCTCCCGCCAGATCGCCGACTCGGTCGACCTCATCGTCCAGGTCAAGCGCCTGAGGGACGGCTCGAGGCGCTGCACCAACATCACCGAGGTGATCGGGATGGAGGGCGACGTCATCGTCACCCAGGAGCTCTTCAAGTTCGAATATCTCGACGAGACCGCCGACGGCAAGATCATCGGCGAGTATCGCACGATGGGGCTGAGGCCCTACACGCTGGAGAAGGCCAAGCAGTTCGGCTTCGACCAGCCGTTCCTGGAGGCGTGCCTCTAGGGCATCATCGCAAAGTAGCACTTTGCGCCGGAGCGCTTGGCGAAAACGCGCATTCTTACTGTCCGAAAGCGGACGAAGGTCATGAAAGTCAGGGGGGTTCGCGCGCGCGCACCTGCGCGCGCGAGGCCGTCGTATCAGCGCGGCGGAGGATGGGAGGCAAAGGCGGACGGCTTTCATCCCCGCATTCAATCATCAAGCGGCCACTTTAGTAAAGTTCTTTTTTTGTTCTGCGCCTCCCCTCTTCCCTTCCCCGATTCCACCGGCCACACCTGCGGCAGGGAGTGGGCATGACGGTCGACGAATTCATCGAGCGGTGGCGCAATAATGAAGGAGGAGCCGAGCGCGCCAACTACGCCCTATTCCTGACTGAGCTTTGCACGCTGTTGGATCTGCCGCAGCCCGACCCGGCGAACGCGACTCACGAGAGCAACGATTACGTATTCGAGCGGGCGGTGCAGTTCAGCGACGAAGCCGGGAGGACGGGGTACGGCCGAATTGACCTGTACAAGCGCGGCTGCTTCGTCCTGGAGGCGAAGCAAAGCCGCCAGCGCGGCGGTGCTAAGGAGGTCCCCCTGACACCCGAGCAGGCGTCGCTGCCGGGTGTCGAAGCGGAAGACAGACGCGGCCGGCGCAACGCCCATCGCGGCTGGGACGTCCTGATGCGCAATGCCCGGGAGCAGGCCGAGCAATATGCCCGCGCCCTACCGACGTCCCATGGCTGGCCGCCGTTCATCATCGCCTGCGACGTCGGCCATGCCTTCGAAATCTTCGCGGACTTTTCCGGCCAGGGTAAGAATTACCGGCTGTTCCCGGATCGATCCGGCTTCCGTGTCTATCTCGACGATCTTCGCGACCGCACGGTCCGCGAGAGGCTCCGCGCCATCTGGCTCGATCCGCAAAGCCTCGATCCGGCAAAGCGGGCCGCTGCGGTGACCCGCGACATCGCCAAACGCCTCGCCAAGGTCAGCCAGTCACTGGAGGAGCGGGGCTACGGCGCCGAGAAGGTCGCGCACTTCCTCATGCGCTGCCTGTTCACGATGTTTGCCGAAGATACCGCACTGCTCGAGCCCGGCAGCTTTGCCGACGTATTGGGTGACGCCCGGTCAAACTCCGCAAGCTTCGCGCCGATGATGGAGGAGCTTTGGCGCGCCATGGACCAGGGCGGCTTCTCCGGCGTGCTCCGACGCGATGTCCGCAAATTTAACGGCGGCCTTTTCTCGGACCGGACGGCGATTCCGCTCCTCAAGGAGGAGATTGGCGAACTTTACGAAGCCGCCAGGCACGTCTGGACCGAAGTCGAGCCCGCCATCTTCGGCACGCTCCTGGAGCAGGCCCTGAACAAGGCGGAGCGCAAGAGGCTCGGCGCGCATTACACGCCGCGTGCCTATGTCGAGCGGCTCGTCATCGCGACGATCATCGAGCCGCTGCGCCAGGAATGGGAAGGTGAAGTGCTCGGCACCGTGGAACGAGAGCGCGCCGCCGATCCGCAGGCGGCCATCGCAGCGGTTCATGATTTTCATGTCAAGCTTGCCAGCACCAAGGTGCTCGATCCCGCCTGCGGCACCGGCAACTTCCTCTACGTCGCGCTCGAACTGATGAAGCAGCTCGAAGGCGACGTGCTCGAAGTGCTCGCCGATCTCGGCGGCCAGGAAGCGCTCGCCATGGAGACGATGAGCGTCCACCCGAAGAATTTCCTCGGGATGGAGATCAATCCCCGCGCCGCCGCCATCGCGGAGCTGGTCCTCTGGCTCGGCTATCTCCAGTGGCAGCTGAGAAACGCCGGCGCGGTGGCCGATCCGGTGCTGGAGCGGCTCGACAACATCAAGGCGATGGATGCCGTCCTCAAGCACGAAGGTGAGCGGCCCAAGGCGGACGGCAGCGGCACTGAACTCCTGAATCCGCGCCGGCCCGAATGGCCGCAAGCGGATTACATCGTCGGCAATCCACCCTTCATCGGCGGCAAGGATGTTCGAGCCCGCCTAGGCGAGGCCTACGCCACCGCATTGTGGAAGGTGCATCCCAAGATCAACAAATCCGCCGACTTCGTGATGTACTGGTGGGACCGCGCCGCCGAAATCCTCTCGGCGACGGGCAGCCGGCTGGAGCGCTTCGGCTTCGTCACCACGAACTCGATCACCCAGGAATTCAGTCGAAGGACGATCGCCCGCCATCTCGATTCCAAATCGCCGGTGAGCCTGGTGATGGCGATACCGGACCATCCCTGGACGAAAGCTGCCGCGGACTCAGCCGCCGTTCGAATTGCCATGACTGTGGCGCAAGGCAAGGCAAGGCAAGGCAAGGCAAGGCAAGGCAACGATGGTACAACAATTTCCGAGGGCCGGCTATACGAAATCGTGGAGGAGTCCGGCCTCAACACCGACGCGCCGAATATCACGTTTCGGCCGATCGTCGGCCCGATCAATGCCGATTTGAGTATCGGCACGGATGTTACCAAGGCGAGGCCGTTGCTCGCAAACGCATGGCTTTGCTCCCCGGGGGTGAAGCTCCACGGCCCCGGCTTCATCGTTACGCCTGAGGAGGCGGAATCGCTTGGGCTCGGCAGGAGGCAAGGACTGCAGAAATATCTACGCCCGTATCGCAATGGAAGGGACATGACCGGCCGGTCTCGAATGGCAATGGTGATTGATCTGTATGGGCTTAAAGAGAGCGAAGTACGTCTGCGGTTTCCAGAAGTTTATCAACATTTACTGCGCACTGTGAAAGCGGACCGCCAGAGACAATACGATTTGTCTCCAACAAAAGATGCCAAGGCATATCTAGATGCGTGGTGGATTTTCGGAAAGCCTAGATCAGAACTAAGGCCAGCCCTCGCCGATTTGGTAAGATATATTGTAACAGTCGAAACCGCGAAGCACAGAATATTTCAATTTCTAGCCAGCGTGATCATGCCTGACAACATGCTAGTCTGCATCGCTAGCGATGCTTCCTGGGTGCTCGGCGTCCTATCCTGGCGCGGTAATGTGGCTTGGGCGACTCAGGCCGGGGGCTGGCTCGGCTACGGTAACGATCCCCGCTATTCTAAATCTCGTACCTTTGATCCGTTTCCCTTCCCTGACGCCAATCCAAAACTGCTCACTCATGTTGGAGAAATCGCAGAAGAGCTCGATGCGACCCGCAAGGATGTACTCGGCGAGAATCCCGATCTCACCCTCACGTCTCTCTACAACCTCCGGGAGAAGCTGACGAAAGGCGAGGTCCTGACCGACAAGGAAGAGGATCAGCGACTGCGTGGGCGAGTCGACATCGTAGCCGAGCTGCACGACCGTCTCGATGCCGCCGTGGCCGAAGCCTATGGGTGGCCCGCCGACCTGTCGGACGAGGAAATCGTTGCTCGCCTGGTCGCCCTCAATGCGGAGCGTGCAGCCGAGGAGCGTCGGGGAATTGTCCGCTGGCTGCGCCCCGAATATCAGCAGAAGAAAGCCGGCGTCGCCACTATCGAAAAGAAGACGGAGGCGGAGCAGTTCGAGGCTCTTCTTCCGGAAGCCAAGGCGGTAAAACCGAACTTCCCCCGCGACGCGATCGGCCAGACCGCCGCGGTGCTCGCCGACCTTCGCAGCGGCCTTGCGCTGACCACCGAGCAGATCGCGGCACGCTACAAGCAGGGCAGGAAAGTCTCGCCGCGAATCCAGTCTACACTCGAAGCCCTGGTTCGCCTCGGCTATGTCGCCGGCGAAGACGGCAGTTACCGCTTAAGACGAGCTGCCTGAAGCGAAACGAGCAAGGGCGTTCGAGCGACTCTAGTCCCCCTTGTCCCCCTCGTTCCTCGGCTTCTCCGTCTCCGCATGCTGCTTCACGTCCTGCCGGAGCGACTTCGACTGGTCGTCCGAGTCGCCGAACGTGCCGTCCTCGTTGCGGCGCTGGTAGCGCTTGTCGCCTTCGTGCGGCTGGTTGAGTTCGCGCTCGCTCATCTTTGCCTCCATCGGCCGGCCTGACGCAGGGACGAACGGGCTCATTCGGGCTTCGTTCCGGCCGGCGCGGCGCAGGTGAGCCTTTCGAGAGGCTCAGGGCGAACGGGTTCAGCGATCCGGCCCGATCGGCCTGTCTCCTAGACCCGCACCGCCAACGCCGCGCAGACCACCGCCAGAAGCATCGCCATCACCATGACCAGCTGCCACGGCACCCAGCCGGGGCGGTCGAGGTTGCGGCGCTTGCCTCGGGCGTGGTCGGCCCAGGCGGCGGCGAGGGCGAGGACGGCCAAAGCGGCGGCGGCGATCCAGAGGAGGGTTGCGGGATCTTCGGGCATGGCCGCTGCTTAGCGGCGTCCCGGACGAGGTCCAGAGCCCTTTTCCAACCGCGCGAGTTGCGCGCCGGCCGCGGCTTGGCCATGAGGCGGGTCGGGGGACGATCGTGGAAGGGAAGCGGAAGATGAGTGCAAACAGACTGGCCGGGGCGCTGCTCGCGCTCGCCTTCGCCGCCGCCGCGTCGGCATGCGCGCCCTCGGCCGAGGCGGTCGCGGCCGGCGAGGCGGCGCTCCACGCCGACACCGCGATCGCCGCCGCGGTCGATTCGCCGGCGCGCAGCGAGACGAACCGGGCCCGCGACCGGTATCGCCATCCGCGCGAGACGCTCGGCTTCTTCGGGGTCGAGCCGGACGACACGGTCGTCGAGATCTGGCCGGGCGGCGGCTGGTACACCGAGATCCTGGCGCCGCTGGTGCGCGAGCGCGGCAGTCTATTACGCGGCCGGCAACGGCGGCGTTCTCGGCGGCGCGCGCGCGCTCGCGGCCAGGGATCCGGCGGCCTTACGGCCATATCCGCTACGCCGCCTTCCCGGCCGGAACCGCCGCGGCGACCGAGCCGAAGGTGCCGGACGGGACGGCCGACGTCGTCCTCACCTTCCGCAACGTCCACAATTGGATCATGCCGGCCGAGCCGTTCGGCGAGGAGGCGTTCCGGCAGATGTTCGCGATGCTGAAGCCCGGCGGCACCCTCGGCGTGGTCGAGCACCGGCTGCCCGAGGAGCGCCGATCCGGCGCGGGAGAAGACGTCCGGCTACATCAAGGTCTCGACGGTGCGGCGGATGGCCGAGGCGGCGGGCTTCCGGCTCGTCGGCATCGAGCGAGATCAACGCCAATCCGGCCGACACCAAGGACCATCCGAACGGCGTCTGGTCGCTTCCGCCGAGCCTTCGCGGCAAGGAGGTCGGCCGCGAGCGCTTCCTCGCCATCGGCGAGAGCGACCGGATGACCCTGAAGTTCGTCAAGCCGGCGCGGTGAGCCTTTTGATCCCTCTCCCGTCCTTACGGGAGAGGAGGGGCCCACCGCGTAGCGGTGGGAGGTGAGGGTCTTGCTGACTCAGCGGTACAGACCCTCACCTCCCAAGCTGCGCTTGGGCCCCTCCTCTCCCGCGAAGAGCGGGAGAGGGGTTGAGACCGGCGTCAAACCCATTGGCGACGCTTCTACCTCTCCACTTCACCACCTTGCCGCGGGCCATGACGAAGGGGACCCGCTTCAGCACCGTCACGTCGGCGAGCGGGTCGCCGGCGACGGCGATGAGGTCGGCGCTCTTGCCGCGCTCGATCGTGCCGATCTCGCGCGGCCAGGCCGAGCAGCTCGGCGGCGTTGACGGTCGCCGCCTCGATCGCGGTCGGCGGGGGTCATTCCGTGCCTGACCATCAGCTCGAACTCGTCGGCGTTGCGGCCGTGCTTGGAGACTCCGGCGTCGGTGCCGAAGGCGATGCTGCACGCCGGCCGGGACCGCCTTCGCGCAGCGCCTCGCCGGTGATCCTGATCCGCCAGTCGATCTTGGCCCGGACGTCGGGCGCGTAGGCGTTGGGGTCGGCGGCGATCCGCTCGAGATAGCCGTTCACGGTCGACAGGGTGGGGACGTAGAAGGCGCCGCTTCGCCTTGAACAGGCGGAGGCCCTCGTCGTCGAGCAGGGTGCCGTGCTCGATCGAATCGGCGCCGGCGGCGAGCGCCGCGTTGATCCCGTCGGCGCCGTGGGCGTGGACCGCGACCTTCTTGCCGTAGAGATGGGCGGTGTCGACCAGGGCCTTGACCTCGTCGTCGAAGATCTGGCGGCCGAGGCCGGCGCCGATGCGGCTGTTGACCCCGCCGGTGGTGGCGATCTTGATGACGTCGACGCCGCGGCGGATCTGGGTTCGCACGGCGCGGCGGCAGGATTCGGGGCCGTCGCACAGATTGTCCTGCGGGACGGCGGAGTGGAGGTCCTCGGCGAGGCCGAGGGTCGCGTCCATATGGCCCGAGGTGGTCGAGATCGAGCGGCCGGCGTCGACGATCCGCGGGCGCGACGACCTCGCCGCGGGCGGCGGCGTCGCGGATGGCGAGGGTGGCGCCCGAGCCGTCGCCGAGGTTGCGGACGGTGGTGAAGCCGGCCTCGAGCGTCTTGCGGGCGTTGGCGAGGGTGCGAAGGGTCTTGGCGGGCGCGTCCTCGGTCAGCTCCTCGATCAGCGCGGCGTTGCCGCCGGCGTCGCTGTCGAGATGGACGTGGCTGTCGATCAGGCCGGGGAGGACGAAGCGGGCGGAGAGGTCGATGAGGGTCGCTCCGGCGGGCGGCGGGACGAGGCCGTCGGCGACGTCGATGATCCGGCCGCCGGCGACCATGATCGTCGACGGGCCCGCGCGGCGGCCGGCCGGGCCGGTCGAGCAGCCGGCCGGCGTGGATGTAGGTGACGCCGGTGAGCGGCGGCGGGCCGGGCTGGGCGGAGGCGGGGGCCGCGGTAGCGAAGACGGCGAGGACGGCGATGGCAAGGCGCATGCGGTTCCTTTCACTTCCCCCTTCCCTGCACGCAGGGAGGGGCCGGGGGTGGGTGCGTCTCCGAGTGGGCACTGCCGCGTCTGACGTACCCACCCCTAGCCTCTCCCTGCGTGCAGGGAGGGGAACCTATCGCGTCAGCTTCTCGACCTTGGCCTGGAGGTCGGCGAGCTCGGCCCGGAGGCGCTCGAGCTCGTCCTCGCGGCCGCCCTCGGCCGGCGGGGCCGGCGGCGGGGGCGAGGTCCGGCCGGTCGCGGCGGCCTGGAACAGCTCCATGTTGCGGCGGGCGAGCTCGGCGAACGGATTGGCGGTGAAGGCGCCGGCGAGGGCCTCGCGCATCTGGCTCTGGTTGCGCTGGAAGGCCTCGAGGCTGGCCTCGAGATATTGCGGAAGCATCGACTGCATCTGGCCGCCGCCGTACATGCCGATCAGCTGCCTCAGGAAGCTGACCGGAAGCAGGGTCTGGCCGCGGCTCTCCTCGTCCATGATGATCTGGGTGAGGACGTTGTGGGTGATGTCCTCGCCGCGTCCTGGCGTCGACGACTTTGAACTCGCGCTTCTGGCGGACCATCTCGGCGAGCCGCTCGAGCGTGATGTAGGACGAGCTTTCGGTGTCATAGAGCCGCCGGTTGGCGTATTTCTTGATGATGACGACGTCGTCGCCGGATCCCGAGGCCGCCATGGATGATCCCTCAATCGAGGGCTCCGCTCTAGCACCGAAGCTTGACGCGCCGCAACACAGGCCGCGGCCTTTGCCTCTGTTCCTCGCCATGCTGCGCCGCGAGACGGAAGGCGCGGCCGGAGCGGCTGGGCGGGCGCTGCGCGGGCTTGCGGCGCTACCAGGAGGCGGAGCGGCCCGCGCCGGCCGGCCGCCGCCCGCGCGTGGCTGAGCGTGCTCGGGGCGAAGGTGCGCGACTATGGCGGGGCCGGGCCGCCGGTCCTGTTCGTGCCCTCGCTGATCAACCCGCCCTCGATCCTCGACCTGCCGGGGCGGTCGCTGCTGCGCTGGCTGGCGGCCGAAGGCGGGATCAGGCCGCTGCTGCTCGACTGGGGGTGGGAGGTCGAGGCGCGCTCGCGCTCTGTCGGTGGCCGGCCATGTCGAGGAGGTGCTGCTGCCGCTGATCGCGGCGCTCGGCGAGCACGCCGGCGCTGGTCGGCTATTGCCTCGGCGGGACGATGGCGCTGGCGGCCGCGGAGCGAGCGGGGCGCCGGCGGTGGCGGCGATCGCGGCGCCGTGGCGCTTCTCGGCCTTCCCCGACGAGGCGCGGGCGCTGCTCGCGCGGCTGTGGGCCGGAGCGGCGCCGACCTCGGAGGCGCTCGGCTGCCTGCCGATGGAGGTGCTTCAGAGCGCCTTCTGGAGCCTCGACCCGGCCCGCACCGTCGCCAAGTTCGAAGCCTATGCCGACATGGCGGAGGGCAGCGCCGAGGCGCGGGCCTTCGTCACGCTCGAGGATTGGGCCAATGACGGCCCGCCGCTTCCCCACGCGGCGGCGAAGGAGCTGTTCGAGGATCTGTTCGGCGCGCGACGTCACCGGGCGCGGCGAGTGGCGGCTCGCCGATCCGGCCGCCCTCCCCTGCCCGTTGCTCGACATCGTCTCGACCACCGACCGGATCGTCCCGGCGGCGACGCGCGGCGGGCGCGGGCGAGCGGATCGAGCTGGCGCAGGGCCATGTCGGGATGGTCGTCGGCGGCCGGGCGCAGGCAGGCGCTGTGGGAGCCGCTCGCCGCGTGGCTTTCCCGCCATGCGACGCGGTGCTAGGGCGCGCCGCACACAACCCCGGTTGAAATGGGGACACGTACTTTTTCGCGGAAAAAGTACGTGTCCCCCGGCACGGAGCCCCCCCGAATGACCTCCCCCACCGACGTCGTCATCACCGCCGCCAAGCGCACCCCCGTCGGCTCGTTCCTCGGCGCCTTCGCCTCCACTCCGGCGCACGAGCTCGGGCGGACCGCGATCGTCGCCGCGCTCGAGCAGGCCGGAGTCGCGCCCGAGGAGGTCAGCGAGGTCATCCTCGGCCAGGTGCTGACCGCCGCCCAGGGCCAGAATCCGGCCCGGCAGGCGTCGATGGCGGCCGGGGTGCCGAAGGAGGTTCCGGCCTGGGGAGTCAATCAGGTGTGCGGCTCGGGCCTGCGCGCGGTGGCCCTGGCGACCCAGGCGATCCAGACCGGCGACGCCAGCCATCGTCGTCGCCGGCGGCCAGGAGAGCATGAGCCTTTCCGCCCACGCCCAGCATCTTCGCGGCGGCACCAAGATGGGCGACCTCGCCCTGGTCGACACGATGATCAAGGACGGCCTCACCGACGTCTTCAACGGCTATCACATGGGCATCACCGCCGAGAATCTGGCCGAGCAATATCAGGTCACCCGCGCCGACCAGGACAGCTTCGCCGTCGCCAGCCAGAACAAGGCCGAGGCCGCCCGCGCCGAGGGCCGCTTCAGGGACGAGATCGCGCCGGTGACGATCAAGAGCCGCAAGGGCGAGACGATCGTCGACCAGGACGAATATATCCGCGCCGGAGCGACGCTCGACGGCGTGTCCGGGCCTTCGCCCCGCCTTCAAGAAGGACGGCACCGTCACCGCCGCCAACGCCTCCGGCCTCAACGACGGCGCCGCCGCCCTGGTGCTGATGAGCCGCGAGGAAGCCGAGCGCCGCGGCGCGCCGATCCTCGCCCGGGTGGCGAGCTGGGCCTCGGCCGGAGTCGACCCGTCGATCATGGGCATCGGCCCGGTCCCGGCCTCGAGGCGGGCGCTCGAGAAAGCCGGCTGGACGATCGCCGACCTCGACCTGATCGAGGCCAACGAGGCCTTCGCCGCCCAGGCGCTGGCGGTCGGCAAGGAGCTCGGCTGGGATTCGGACAAGGTCAACGTCAACGGCGGCGCCATCGCCATCGGCCATCCGATCGGCGCGAGCGGCGCCCGGGTGCTCACCACCCTGCTCTACGAGATGGAGCGGCGCGACGCGAAGAAGGGCCTCGCGACCCTGTGCATCGGCGGCGGGATGGGCATCGCCCTTTGCGTCGAGCGCTGACGCCAAGCGCTTCTTCCCAAAGCCTTTTTCGGCTGTCCGAAAGCGAGCGATGTTGCAGAACGGTTACACTCGCTGAACTTTCGATGAACGCCGGTCGCGCCGGTATTGCACCCGGGGACTGAATCGTCTCTGCGTCCGAAGTGGAGGCCGTGCGCAGCAAGCGCGGCCGATTAAGAGGGATGAATCGGGATGAGAAAATTTGGCCTGCTCGGGTCGAGCGCCCTGCGCTCGGCTGTCGCCTTTAGCTTTGCGGTCGCGTTCGCGTCGCCCGCCATGGCGCAAACTCCGCCGACGGACGACGATGCCGTCACGACCGCTCAGGACCCCGCGGAGCTGGGCCAGAACGAGGTCGAGCTCGAATTGGGCCAGGAGGCGACTTCCGCCGATGGCGCCCCCGCGGAAGAGCAGGTCATCCAGATCACCGGCTCGCGCATCAGCCGCCCGACCCTCACCTCCTCGATCCCGATCACCTCGCTCGGCGTCCAGGACTCTGACGACGAGCGGCAACGTCTCGCTCGGCGACACCCTGAACCAGCTGCCGCAGCTGCGTCTCGACCTTCAGCCAGGCGAACTCGACGCGCTTCATCGGCACCGCCGGCCTCAACCTGCTCGACCTTCGCGGCCTCGGCACCGCGCGCACCCTGGTGCTGGTCAACGGCCGCCGCCAGATGACCGCGACCCCGGGCGTCGAGCGCGTCGACGTCAACACCATCCCGACCGACCTCGTCGAGCGGGTCGACATCGTCACCGGCGGCAACTCGGCCATCTACGGCTCGGACGCCGTCGCCGGCGTCGTCAACTTCATCCTGAAGCGCAACTTCGACGGCATCCGCCTGCGCGGCCAGGGCGGCATCTCGTCGCGCGGCGATCGCGGCTCCTATTTCGTCAGCCTCACGGCCGGCAAGAATTTCGCCGGAGGCCGCGGCAACGTCGCCGTCGCCGGCGAATATGCGAAGCAGAACACGCTCTACTTCACGCATCGCGACAACCAGACCGGCGCCTTCTCGGGCCGCACCCAGTATCAGATCGTCGAGAACGTCGGACCCCAGCTCAACCCGAGCGGAGGCCCGATCCGGACGGGCTCCGAGCCGGCGACCGGCAACGGCATTCCCGACCGCGTCCTCATCTCGGGCGTGCGCAACAACAGCATCTCGGAGGGCGGCCTGTTCTCCGCCAGCTGCCCGACCGCCCCGTTCGATCCTGACGGCACCGGGCCGCTGCCGCCGACTGAGTCCCAGGCAGCCTTCGAGGCCCGGCGGGCCCTCGCCTGCAACGGCATCCCGGTCCCGGGCAGCACGAACGCGCTGGCCCAGTTCGGCCACACCTTCGTCTTCAACCAGGCCGGAAATCTGGTCCGCAACGACTGCATCACCAACTTCGGTCCGTTCGGCAGCGGCAACTGCCTCGGCGGGCAGGGCTCGACGCTCCGCCTGACCGGCATGCTTGCGCCGGGCCTCGAGCGCAAGGCGGTCAACCTCATCGCCCACTTCGACGTGAGCGAGGCCTTCGTGCCGTTCATCGAAGCCAAATATGTGCGGATCACGGCGAACCAGGAGGGTCAGCCGACCTTCTTCAACAACACGTTCAGCATCAACAATGCGTTCCTCAGCCCGGCGAACCGCGCGGCGATCCTCGCCGTCTCGGCGCCGGGCGCGACGACCTTCTCCGCGCAGCGCTTCAACATCGACTTCGGCGGCCGCGGCGAGCAGCATCTCAGGGAGACCTGGTCCGCGGTGGTCGGGGCGACCGGCACGTTCAACGACGACTGGAAGTACGAGGTCTCGTTCAACTACGGCCGGCTCTACACCTATTACGAGACGGAGGGTAACCTCCTGCGCGCGCGCTACGCCAACTCGATCAACGCGGTGACCAACGCCTCGGGCAACATCGTCTGCGCGATCAACGCGGACCTCAACCCCGCCAATGACGATCCGGCCTGCGTCCCGGTCAACCTGTTCGGGATCGGCACCGTCTCCCAGGCGGCGCTCGACTATTTCGGCTATACGTCGAGCCGCGTGCAGCGCGCCAAGCTCTACGACGGCCTCGCCTACGTGGCGGGCGATTCGTCGCAGGTCTTCGAGCTGCCCGGCGGACCGATCGGCTTCGTGGTCGGCGGCGAAATCCGTCGGCAGACCGCCTTCGCGGCCTATGACGACGTCACGGCGAGCACGGCCTGCGGCGCCGCGGGCTGCACGTTCCTGAACGTCATCCCGAACTTCGAGCCGCCGGCGGTGGTGGTGAAGGAAGCGTTCGGCGAAATCAGCATCCCGCTGCTTCGCGACATGCCTTTCTTCCACGAGCTGACGGTCGACGCGGCCGGGCGTTTCTCCGACTATAATGTCGGCAGCACCGGCACGGTCTTCGCCTACAACGTCAACGGCACCTGGGCTCCGGTGCGCGACATCCGCTTCCGCGCCGGATACGCCCGGTCCATCCGAGCGCCTACCCAGAGCGATCTGTTCTCGCCGCCGTCGCAGACGTTCAACAACACCCTGCTCGATCCGTGCGGCCAGCAGAACATCAACAACAACCCGAACCGTGCGGCCAATTGCGCGGCAGCCGGAGTCCCGACGACCCAGACGCACACGGTGGGTGGCGTGACCACGACCGAGCCGTTCACCAACCGGCCGGCTTCGGGCGTGCTGGGCAACAACCAGGGCAACCCGAACCTGCGGGAAGAGAAGGGCACCAGCCTCACGCTGGGCGCGATCATCCAGCCGCGCTTCATCCCGGGCCTGTCGCTGACGATCGACTATTACGACATCGAGGTGGAGAGCGTCATCCAGTCGCTGTTGTCGCAGACGATCATCGATCTCTGCTACGACTCCTCGACCGGCATCGACAATCAGTATTGCGCCGCGGTGTTCCGTAATCCGAACGGCACCTTCGCCGGCCAGTCGAACGTCCTCCACGCCGGCGGTACGGCGTCGTTCGCTCCGACGGGTCCAGGCTTCCTGCAGGCGTCGTTCAACTTCGCCAAGCTCGAAGCCACCGGCATCGACTTCGACCTGGCCTACCGGAAGCGGCTGAGCTCGGACGTCCAGCTCAACCTGCGCGGCATCCTGTCCCGCAACCTCAAGCGGAACAACTACACCAACGTGAACGACCCGGCTTTCGCCGATACGTTCCTGGAGGAGCTGGGCACGCCGAAGTGGCAGGGCCAGATCTCGGCCAACCTGAAGTACGGCATGTTCGACTTCGGCTATCGCGGCCGCTGGATCGGCAAGACCGTCAACTTCCTGGCCACCGGCTACGAGACCTTCTTCAGCTTCCAGGGCCGGCCGGCGCAGGATCCGGACTTCGCTTCGAGGGTCAAGTACCAGAACATCTTCTACCACGACTTCCGGCTCGACATGGAGGTCGACAAGCGGTTCAACTTCTACGTGGGCGTCGACAATGCGTTCGACCGCCTGCCGCCGCGCGACCTTCTCGGGACCGAGGGCGGCAGCCCGTACAACCCGACGGGCCGCTTCTTCTACGGCGGCGTGGAAGTGAATTTCTAAGCCGAACCGTCTTCATCGCCTTTCGGGGGCCGCCTTCGGGCGGCCCCTTTTTTTGCGCGCAAGGCGCGCCGCCGCTTGTGTGGACAGGCCAAAGCGCGCGTCTTATCGCTGCCCCCATGCGCTTCGCCGACATCATCGCGCCGCTCCCCGTCGAGGAGTTCATGAGCGACTATTACGGCCGGCGCCCCCTCCACCTCCCGGCCGCCGAGAGCAGTCCCCGAGCGGGGCTGATCGACTGGCGGCGGATGAACGCGCTGCTCGCCCTGCGCTCCCACTGGACCGAGTCGAACATCAGGCTGATCATCAACAGCCGGCCGGTCTATCCGAGCCTCTATTTCGAGGATGTCGAGACTCCGGCGGGACCGGTGAAGCGCGCGAGCGCCGCCAAGGTCCGGGCCCTGCTCGCCAGCGGGGCCAGCCTGGTCGCCGATTCCGTCGAGGACGTCTCGCCGGAGATAAGAGCGGTCGCCTCGGCCCTCGCCGAGCAATTTTCGGGCAAGGCCGGAGCGAACATCTATTGCAGCTTCGAAGGCGTCCAGGCCTTCGCTTCCCATTGCGACCTCCACGAAGTCTTCGCCATCCAGTGCGAGGGCGAGAAGAGCTGGAACATCTACGAGAACCGCGCCCTCGCCCCGGTCCAGCCGCTGCTCGGCGACGACGCCCAGGCGGTCATCGATTCGGTCAAGGGCAAGGTGGCGATGACGGTCCGGATGCGGCCGGGCGACCTGCTCTACATCCCCCGCGGCTTCTATCACGACGCGCTGGCGAGCGCCGCCGCCTCGCTCCACGTCACCCTGGCGGTGCTCCCGCTGACCGGGCGGATCCTGTTCCGAATGCTCGAGGAGGAAGCGGTTCAGGATCCCGGGTTCCGCGAATATCTGCCCGACGCCCGGCTCGACGGCGGCAGGATCCTGGCGGAAAGGCTCGCCGAGCTGGGCGACCGCCTCGCCGCGATCCTGCGCACCCCGCGCTTCGCGACCGAGGTCGCCACCCGCCAGAGACAGCTTTGGGACCGCGACGTCCCCTTCGCCCTGCCCGACCGCGGCTCGGCCGAATTCTACGCCCGGACGGACCGCGCCGCCGAAGTGCGGCCGGAAGATCGCGGAGCCGTGCTGGTCGCCGGGGCGGCGACCCGCGAGCTTCGTCATCTCCACGCCCCGGCCCAATGGAGCCTCGACCAGGCGGCCTTCTCGATCCAGCAGCTGTTCGCCCAGTTCCGGCATTGCGAGGAAGCCGAGCTGCGCGCCCTGGTTCGCGACCTCGAGCAGCTCGGCCTGATCTACCCCTACCGGCCGGAGCGCTAGGCCGCGGCCGGCGCCTGCGACCCGTCATCCGGCGGCTCGGGCCGCTGGACGAGCCGTCCGGCGGCGGCCTCGGCCGGCGAATCGTGGGAGAGGGTGCGCGAGCTCCAGTTCTCGCCGTCATAGGTGAAGCGGACGTGGCTGCCGCGGCGGAAGCCGCTTCCGTCCCAGGCGATCACCTGCAGCTCGATATCGTTGTTCCGGTGGGCGTGGATCCAGTTGAAGCTCTGCAGCTCGTCGTTGCGCAGCCGCTTCGAGGTGGCGGTGCCGGCCTGGATGACGAGCGCTCCGCCGGCCGTCTCGACCATCTTGCGCGCCGCCTCGGCATAGGTGCGGTGGAAGTGGCCGGCGAGGGCGATATTGACTCCGGCCCGGCAGACCGCGGTCACCGCGTCCTCGTGCCGGCCGACCGCCTCGGTGAGCTCCGTCCCCTCCCCGATCGGCATCGAGAAGAGCGGATGGTGGGTGACGAGGATCTTCGTCTTGTCGGGCGCGACCGAGGCGAAGCGCTCCTCGATGATCTGCATCTGCTCGCGGTTGATCCGGCCGTCCTTGATGGTCAGCGAGCGGGCGGTGTTGATTCCGAGCACCGCGACCTCGTCATTCTCGAACCAGGGGCACAGATCGTTGGAGATATACTTCTTGTAGCGATAGAGCGGCGCGGCGAAGCGGGTGGCGATGTCGTAGAGCGGGATGTCGTGATTGCCGGGGACGGCGAGCACCGGCCAGCCGGCCGAGCGCAGCTTGTCGAGCCAGGTCGACGCCTGCCTGAACTGCTCGACCCGGGCGCGCTGGGTGAAGTCGCCGCTGATGATGACGAGGTCCGGCTGCTGCTCCTGGAGCCAGGCGGTGGCGCCGTCGACGACCTTGTCGTCCTGGCAGCCGAAATGGACGTCGGAGAGGTGGGCGATGCGGGCCATCAAGGGAGAACACTTCGGCTGGCCCGCTGGGTTCCGTCAGGATCAGCGCCAGACCCGCTCGTGGCGGCCCCCGAGGGTCGTCAGCAGCTCATATTGCGAGAGGCCGGACTGGGCCGAGGCCGCCGGCAGCGCATAGTCGAGCTCGACCCAGTCGCCTTCCTTGAGCTCGGGCGCCTCGTCGACCCGGATCGCGGTCAGGTCCATCGACACCCGGCCCGACGACCGGCGCCCAGCCGCCTTCGATCCGGGCCCGCCCGGTGCCCGAGAAGCCGCGCAGATAGCCGTCGGCATAGCCGATGTTGAGGATGGCGAGCTCGGCCGGCCGCTCGGCCGTCCAGGTCGCGTTGTAGCCGACGCTGCCCCCGGCCTCGACCCGGCGGCGCTGGACGATCTGGGCCTCGACGCGGACGACCTGGCGGATATGGCCTGCCGCCTCGCGCCGCGGCACTCCGCCGTAGAGGGCGAGGCCGGGGCGGGTGAGGTCGAAGGCATAATCCGGCGCCGAGGCAGATTCCGGCGCTGTTGGCGAGGCTTCGGCGCTTCGGCCGGCACCCGGGCGGCGATCTCGGCGAAGGCGGCGCGCTGGCGCGCGTTCTCGGCGCGTCCTCGTCGGCGCAGGCGAGGTGGCTCATCAGAGTGTCGATCTCGAGCCCGTCGAGCAGCCGGCCGCGATCTCGTCCGGAGCGAGGCCGAGCCGGTTGATTCCGGTGTCGATCATGACGTCGCAGGGCCGCCCCCGCCCCGCCTCCTTCCAGCGCGCGACCTGGAGCGGCGTGTTGAGCACCGGCCGCGCCGGCGACGCCGGCGGCGTGGGCGAGATCCTCGCCGGCGACGCCGTGGAGGACGCGAGACCGAGGCGCCGCCGAGCCAGGGCGACAGGTCCTCCGCCTCGGCCCAGGTGGCGACGAAGAAGTCGCGGCAGCCCGCGTTGGCGAGCCGCATGACGACGTCGCGGGCGCCGAGCCCGTAGCCGTCCGCCTTGACCGCCGCGCCGCAGGCGGCGCCGCCGCCTCGCTTCTCGAGCCAGCGCCAGTTGGCGACCAGCGCGTCGCCGTCGAGGTTGAGGCGCAGCGGCGGACGAAGCTCGGGCATGGAGTCGGCGGATAGCGGTCTCGCGGCCCGGGGGAAACCGTACTCCAGCTCCTTGCCCGCGGTCTCGGGCAGCCAGAAGAAGGTCACCACCAGCGCCATCGCGACGACCGCGATCGTGTACCAGAGGCCGGCGAAGGGATCGCCGGTGCGGGCGACGATATATTGGCTGATGAAGGGCAGGAAGCCGCCGAAATAGCCGGTGCCGATATGGTAGGGGATCGACATCGACGTGTAGCGGATCCGCGCCGGGAACAGCTCGACGAGCAAGGCCGCGACCGGCCCGTAGGTCATTCCCGAGCACAGGCCGATCATGACGATGGCGAGCACCACCTGAAGCGACTGGAAGAAGGTCGGCGTGCTGCTGCTCGAGCTTGTAGCCGGCGATCTTGAGGCCGTGGTCGAGCGAGGCGCGGATCGGAGGCGTCGACGGGGACTCCGCCGATCGCCACCGCCGGAGCCGTTCCGGCCGGCGCCTCGACGGTCGTATAGGCGATGCCCTTCTTCGACAAAGCGTCGAGAAGCTTGCCGCAGTCGGTCGGCTGGACCTTGGCGAAGGGGGCGTAGCGGCAGTCGCTGCCGGTGACGACGACCGGGTTCTTGCGCCATCGCCGCGCGACTGCTCGGGATTGGCCGCCGCCGCCATCCAGTGGAACAGCGGGAACATCAGGACGATGGTCAGCACATAGCCGATCACGATCGGCCCCTTGCGGCCGACCCGGTCGGACAGCCAGCCGAACAAGATGAACCAGAACATGCTGACGAAGGCGGCCGGCGCCGATCATCGCCCGGGCGGCGGTGTCCTCGATCCTCAGCGAATTCTGGAGGAAGTACATCGCCTGGAACTGGGCGGTGTACCAGATGACGGTGAGGCCGGCGGCGATCCCGAACAGGGCGACGAGGACGAGCTTGACGTTGGACCGGCTCGCGAAGCGTCTCCTTGAGCGGGTTCTTGGCGATCTCGCCGGCTTCCTTCATCGCCTGGAAGACCGGGCTCTCCTTGAGCTTGAGCCGCACCCACAGCGACACGGCGAGCAGCACGACCGAGAAGAGGAAGGGGATCCGCCAGCCCCAAGCCTCCCATTGCGCCTTGTCGACGAACAATTCGGAGATGAGCACGACCGCGACCGACAGAAGGAAGCCGCCGATCACCCCGGCCTGGATGAAGCTGGTGTAGAAGCCGCGCTTGTTCCTCGGGGCATGCTCGGCGACGTAGATCGCGGCGCCGCCATATTCGCCGCCGAGCGCCAGCCCCTGAAGCACCCGCAGGAAGACCAGCAGGGCGGGCGCCGCCATTCCGATCGCGGCATAGCCGGGCAGCAGGCCGACCGCGGCGGTGGCGACGCCCATCAGGGTGATGGTGACGAGGAAGGTGTATTTGCGCCCGAGCTTGTCGCCGAGATAGCCGAACAGCACCGCGCCGATCGGACGCACTCCGAAGCCGACTCCGAAGCTCGCCAAGGCGAGCAGGAACTGGGCGGTCTCGCTCGAGGCGGGGAAGAATTGCTTGCCGATGACGGCGGCGAGGGTCCCGTAGATGAAGAAATCGTACCATTCGAAGACGGTGCCGAGCGTCGAGGCGAAGATGACCAGCCGATCGCGCTTCGCGTCGATGACATAGTCGTCCGCTACCGCCTCGGTCATCACCGCCCTCCCTCGCTGGCGCTTTGTTTAGGCAGCAAGACCGAAGGCGTCGAGCGCTTCAGACGGCGAGATGGTCGAGCACGCGGGGCAGAATCCGCTCGGCGGCGGCCTCGGCGTCGCCCGGGCCGGTCCCGAACTCGCCGTCGAGGGCAAGCCGGGCGAAGCCGTGGACCATCGACCAGCAGGCGATGGACGGCGCCGATTCGAGGGCCCCCGGCGCCTCGGCCTTCGAGTCCGGCCCCGCCACCGCCCGCTGGAGCAGCAGGAAGGCGCGCTTCGCCGCGGCCGAATAATCGCGATCGTCGCGCTTCAGAAGCGCAGCCCGCCACATCAGGTCGAAGCGGGCGCGGTTGGCCAGAGCGAAGCGGACATAGGCGAGGCCCTGGGCTCGGATCCGGTCGTCGCGGCTTGCCGCCGACGGCCGCCTCGTCGAGGGCGTCGCCGAGATCGCGGAAGGCGCCGGCGGCGACGGCGGTGAGAAGGCCCGAGGCGTCGCCGAAATGGTGGGCCGGAGCGGCCGGCGAGACGCCCGCCCGCCGGGCCGTCTCGCGCAGGCTGAAGCCGTCGATGCCGCGCTCGGCGAGAACCGCCTCCGCGGCGGCGATGCAGCGCGGGCCGGAGCGCGCCGTGATGATAGGAGCGCTCGGACTTGACACTGTTCAGATCGTCGGCCATAGATGATCTGTACAGCGTCAAGATTGGAGTGGCAATCGTGCTCGATCCCGCCTTCGTCTTCGGCTTCGCCAACAGTTTCGGGCTGCTCGCCTGGCTCGCCCTCGCCGTGTCGCTGTTCGTCCCGGCGATCCGCGCCTGGGTGTGGCCCGTGACGCAATTCGCCGTCCCGGCGCTCTGGGCGGTCGCCTATGTCCTCCTGCTCGTCCAGGGGATGCCCGAGACGGAAGGCGGCGGCTTCAGCTCGATCGCCGGGGTGCGGGCCCTCTTCGCCAGCGACAGCGCGCTGACCGCGGGCTGGCTCCACTATCTCGCCTTCGACCTGTTCGTCGGTACGCTGGATCGCGCGCGATTCGACGCGAGCGCCGGGTCCACGGCCTCCTCGTCCTCCCCTGCCTCGGCCTCACCTTGATGTTCGGACCGGCCGGGCTGCTCCTCTACCTGCTGCTGCGGCTCGCCGGCGGCCGCCGAGCCGCCGCGGAGACGGCATGATGAGCCGCCCTCGCCTTGGCCTCTCCCGCCCGGGCCGGAACCCTGCTCGCCGAGCTGATCGAGCGCCAGCGCTTGCTCGCCCTCTTCGGCCTCGCGACCCTGATCCTCGCCGTCCCGCTCCTTGCCCTGCAGGCGGTCGATCCGCGCACCCTGCACGGGGTCAGACGTCTGGGTGAAGCCGGTCAAGTTCCTCGTCTCGGTCGGCATCTTCTCGCTCACCGCCGCCTGGTTCTTGGGCTATGTCCGCGCCCGAGCGGCGGCGGACGCCGGACGATGCGCGCGACGGCCGCCGTCCTGGTCGGCACCGCCAGCTTCGAGCTCGTCTACATCGTCGCTCAGGCCGGCCGGGGCCTCGAATTCGCACTTCAACCTCAGCACGCCCTTCTACGTCGTCATGTACGCCCTGATGGGGTGTCGCGGCGGTCCTCCTCGTCGGCACCACCCTTCCGCTCGCCTGGGAGATCGCTCCGCCAGCCCGCCGCCGGGCCTGCGCCGCGACTTCGTCGCGGCCGTCGTCGATCGGGCTCATCCTCACCTTCCTGCTCGGCGGCGGCCTCGGCGTCTACATGAGCCAGCAGGCCGGCCACGCCGTCGGCGCCGAGGGCGGCCAGGTGCCGCTGTTCGGCTGGAACCGGAGCGGCGGCGATCTGCGCGTCGCCCATTTCCTCGGCATCCACGCCGAGCAGGCGATCCCCCTGCTCGCGGCGCTCGATCGCGAGCCTCGGCGGCGCGGTCGCGCCGGGCGGTGCTCGCCGCCGGGATCCTGGCCTATGTCGCGATGACCCTCGCCGTCTTCGTCCAGGCCGTCGCCGGCCGGCCGCTGCTTCCGCATTGACGCTCCCCGCCGGTGCGGCCCGGCGTGGTCAGAGCCCGTTCCTGGCCTGCTCCCAGTTGCGGCCGTCGAAGGCCCGACCGTCACCGTCAGCCGCGAACTCGTCGATCGCGTTGAGGTTGAGGCTCCACGCCTCGGGGTGCGAGCGCGGCTGGTAGAAGCTCTTCACCCCGCAGACCGAGCAGAACAGATGGTCGGCGGCGCCGGTGCCGAAGCGATAATGGCTGAGCGCCGCCTCGCCCGGCGAGCAGGCGGAAATCGCGATGCGGCACGATCAGGTGGCGGAAGCCGGTCATCGCGCAGATCGAGCAATTGCAGTCGAGCACCTCGACCTCGGCCGGGACGTCCGCCTCGAAGCGGACCGCCCGGCAATGGCAGCCCCCCGAGATCGTCACCCGCTCCATCGCCTCAGCGCGGCGGCGGCTTGCGCGGCGGTCGGCCGCCGCTTTTGCCCGGGGGCCGTCCCGGACCGGCGCCGTCGCGCTTGGGGGGCGGCCGGCGGAAGGGGCGGTGCTGCGCGGCCGGCGGCGCTCCGGGCCGCGGCGGGCGCGGCGCCGCCGGCTCGCCCCCGGAGACCGAATAGCCTTCCTTCTGGAGCCTGGAGAAAGCCGCCCGGACGCTCGCCGCCACCGCCGTCTGCACCTCGGCGGGCAGATCGGCGAGGGTGGTGTTGGCGTGGATCGCATTGAGGTCGCGAAGCAGGTTGTTCGGAAGCCCGCGCGACGACGCCTTCAGCGCCGCGATCGCGTCGAGCACGGCGGCGGCGACGATGTCCTGCATGACCTCGGTGGCGGATTTCCTCATCCCCCGCTCTTAGGCGAGAAAAGTGACTGTCACTAGTGACTGTCACTAGTGACTGTCACTAGTGACTGTCACTAGTGACAGTCACTCGTGACAGTCACTCCGCCGCGCACAGAGGCGGCCCGGGCGCCGGGAGGCGGCATGGAGCCGGTCATTCGGGCGCCTCCGCCGGCCGGTCGCCGCTCAGGCCGTCGCAGCTGGTTTCCTGGATGTTGCAGATGCCCGTCGCCCAGGCCTCCAGGGTGAGCGGGTCCGTCGAGATCAGCGCGGCGGGTTCGTAGCGGACGCTCGACGGCGGCGACGGGCGCCAGCGGCCCAGCACCCAATTTCCGTCGCAGGCCGCGATCCCGAACAGATTGTCGAGCGAAGCCGGATCGACCGCGCGGACGAGCATCGCGCTGCCGTGGCTCGGCCGGGCGAAGGCCTGGCGGGTCTGGAGCCCGACCCGGACCTGCTCCGAGCGGATCCAGCCGCGGCCCGAATAGATCGGCCGGGCGGGCCGCTCGGTCAGCACTATGTCGTCGCCCGCGCCCTCGACGAGCAGCCAGCCGTCGCGGCTGGCGAGGATGGCGAAGCCGACGGCGACGTCATGGACTCCCTCGGGATCCTTGTCGGGCGGGGCGATTCGGCCGAGCAAAGGCGAGGCGGCGTGGGGCCGCGCGTGAACCGCCCGGCCCGCCGGCGCCTCGTCGTAGAGATAGCCGGTGATGTCGGAGCATTGCCGCTCGCCGCGGCCGGAATCGCGCCCCTCGTGCGCGTTGCCCGGCGACGGCGGCGATCCGCAGCCGAGCAGGCCCAGCGCAACCATGCTTCCAGCCACTCTCCCGCCCAGCCCCATGACACCCCCCATCGTCGGCGCGACAGGGTATAGCGGAAATTCTCCTGGATTCCGAGGCTTGTCCGCCCCCCACTGCGCGTCGCCTCGGCAGGGATTGGCGGAGAGGGAGGGATTCGAACCCTCGGAACCCTTGCGGGCTCAACGGTTTTCGAGACCGCCCCGATCGACCACTCCGGCACCTCTCCGCATGGGGGATTGGCCCTCGGCTGCAAGCCGGGGGCCGGTCGACAGGCGGGGCGCTTAGCCCAAGCGCGGCGCCTTGCCAAGCATGTCCTCGGCCCGCCCGAGCGGCCGCAGGCCGGCTTCGCTTGCCTGCGCCGCGGCAGGCCCTACATAGGACGGGAGATGGAACGGCCCGAGAAGCACTTCGCCGGCAAGCCGACGGCCCCGTGGCGCCGCCGGTCGCCCACGCCCGCTTCGCCATCGGCGACGTGGTCCGCCACCGCCTGTTCGACTTCCGCGGGGTGATCTTCGACGTCGATCCGGTCTTCGCCAATTCGGAGGAATGGTATGAGGCGATCCCGGAGGACATCCGTCCGCCCAAGGACCAGCCTTTCTACCATCTGCTCGCCGAGAATGGCGAAGTCGACCTACATCGCCTATGTCAGCCAGCAGAATCTGCTCGCCGACGACAGCGACGAGCCGGTCGACCATCCCGCCATCTCGGGCCTGTTCGACACCGTCGCCAAGGGCCGCTACCGGCTGAAGCGCGAGCACCGGCACTAGATGCCGCAAGGCGGGGCCCCGGCGTCGGCGCGCTTCGCCACAGGGTCGCTTCGCGTTGACACTGCCGGCCCGCTTCGGTAGCAGCCCCTCTCCCGCGCGGGGGTTCGGCCGCGGCCGACGAGTTGCGCGGAAACAGCCTTGGAAGATTTGGAAAAAGCCATGTTCGCAGTCGTGCGCACGGGCGGCAAGCAGTATCGCGTCGCCGCCGGAGACAAGATCGTCGTCGAGAAGCTCGCCGGAGAGGCGGGCGACACCATCACAGCTGGGCGACGTCCTGCTCGCCGGCGAGGGCGCGGACCTCAAGTCGACCGACGGCCTCACCGTCTCGGCCGAGATCATCGCCCAGGCCAAGGCCGACAAGGTCATCGTCTTCAAGAAGCGCCGCCGGCACAATTACCGCCGCAAGAAGGGCCACCGCCAGCAGCACACGATCCTGAGGATCCTCGCGATCGGCGACCAGAAGGCCGAGAAGCCGAAGAAGGCCGCCAAGGCCGGGAAGCCGGCCGAAGAGGCTCCGGCCGCCGCCGCCGCCGTTCCGGCCGAGGCGCCCGCCGCCGAGGCGCCGAAGAAGGCGAAGGCGAAGAAGGCCGACGCTCCGGACGCGCCCGCCGCCGCCGAAGCGAAGCCCCAGGCGCCGCTCAAGGTCGAAGGCGCCGAGAGCGAGCAGGTCGACGCCCCGGCCAAGGCCAAGAAAAAGGCCTCCCCGAAGAAGCCCGCGGCTGATAAGAACGCGTAAACCCATAGAGAGATTAGAGCTTAGTCATGGCACATAAGAAAGCAGGCGGATCCTCACGCAACGGTCGCGACAGCGCGGGCCGTCGTCTGGGCGTCAAGAAGTTCGGCGGCGAGACCGTCGCTCGCCGGCAACATCATCGTGCGTCAGCGCGGCACCAGCTGGTATCCGGGCACCAACGTCGGCATCGGCAAGGACCATACCCTCTTTGCGCTTACCGACGGCCGGGTCTCGTTTCGCGACGGCAAGCTCGGCCGCAAGTTCGTCTGCGTCGACATGCCGCAAACGGCGGAAGCAGCGAAATAGGGACGCGTCGATAAAGGGCCGTCCCCCGGAGGGGCGGCTCCAGGTCTCAGTACGAGAACCGAATTCGAGGGAGAGGAGCCGCCAGGGTTCCTCTCCTTTTTCATTTCTCCCTCGAAACTGTCGCTCGGCCTGCAACCCGAAAGGGCCACAGGAGGCGGCGGAAGGGAGGAAGAACGATGTTCGCGAGGACCGAAAGACTGTTGCTGCGGCCCGGCTGGAGCCAGGACGCCCCGGCCCTGTTCGAGAGCGATCGCCGACGAGCGCATCGTCCGCAACCTCGCCACCGCGCCCTGGCCCTACCGGCCGGAGGACGCCGAGGCCTGGCTCGCGACCGAGCGCAAGGCCGTCCGAGCCGTCGCTGCTCATCTTCCGCGCACCGGCGGCGCGCGCCCGAGCTGATCGGAGCGATCGGCTTCGGCCGCCGCCCGACCGGCGAGATCGAGTTCGGCTACTGGATCGCGCGCCGCCACTGGGGCCGCGGCTACGCCACCGAGGCCGGCCGGGCGCTGCTCGCGGCCGCCCGCGCACAGCCTGCGCCTGAAGCGGCTCGACGCCGGCCATTTCCTCGACAATCCGGCCTCGGGCCGGGTGCTCGAGAAGCTCGGCTTCCGGCCCGACCGGCACGATCGCCCCGCGCTACAGCGCCGGCCGCGGCGAGACGGCGCCCTGCCGCCTGTTCGAGCTGGAGTTCGGCCAGGAGGAGAGCGTACCGGCGGCGATGGCGGCCTGACGGCTGCGCGGGGATGACGGGGGACGCCCGTCCGTGCCAAGCTGCCCCTCCGGCGGCAAGGGGAGCTTGGCATGAGATCGCTGTTCAGGAACACCCCGCGCGGCAAGGCCGGGGCGATCGACGGACTCAACCTCTTCTTCGGCGCCCTGCTCGGCGCCAACCTCGGCACGCTCGACCGGCTTCGCCTCGTCGAATATGTGCAGCTGGCCATCTTGCTCGCCGGTACCGTCATGGCGGTGCGGATGGTCTCGACCTCCGAGCGCCGCGGCGTGGTGCTCGGAGTGCTCGGTGTCTACGCGATGCTGCTCGTCTGCCTGGTCGCGATCCCGGGCGCGAAGCCGGACAATATGGCGGTCGGCGACCTCCACCGGCTCGTCGCGACGCTGGCGGTCTGGGTGCTCTTCATCCTGGGTATCGAGCTTTCGCCGATTCGCAACGACCCGGCGCCGGCGCCGGTCGACGATCAGGCTGGCAGCTCCTGAAGGCTGAGCTCGGCCCGGGCGATCAACTTGCGGTCGTCATGCTTCCACGGGTGGAAGCCGGGCAGGAAGAAGCGCGCCCAGCCGCCGAGGATCCGGCGGAACATGCCGGGGCTGACCAACGCGTACCAGAACAGTCCGACCCAGGCCCGCGGGCCCTTGATCCCGTCCTGGGCGAGCAGCATCAGCGCGCCCTGCGTGCGCTCGACGAAGAAATTGCGGGTCACCTTCAGCATGACCAGCGACTTGACCGTCCAGCGCTTGCGGCGCGGCCAGTCGCGGGTGGCGTGGAGCCAGGTGTCGTAGGCGACGCCCTTATGCTCGATCTCCTCCATCGAATGCCAGCGCCACAAGGCCGCCGACTGCCGGGTCGGCGTCGCGCAGATGGCGCGGATTGCCGAGCAGCTGGTTGGCGAGGATGGCGGTGAAATGCTCGAGCGCCATGGTCGCGGCGAGGTTGACGATCGGCGGCCGGGTCTTGGTCTCCTCGAGACGCTCGTCGACCCGCTTCTCGAGCGGCGCGAAGTCGTAGCCGGCGTCGACCGCCCGCTTGTTGAAGGCGACATGCTCGCGGCTGTGCATCACCTCCTGGGTGGTGAAGGCGCGGATCTCCTCGGCGAGCTTGGGCGGGGCGCCGTCGCGGAAGGCGCGGACGCTCTCGACGAAGAAGGCCTCGCCCTTGGGGAAGGTGATCGACAGCGCATTGTAGAGCGCGCTGCCATAGGGATTGCCGCCCATCCACCAGCGCTCGGTCTTGTCGGCCGCGCCCGAAGCGGCGGTCGCGCGGGGTGATGGTCAGATCGGAGGGTGTGACTTCGCGCCCCATGCTGTATCTCCTTCGCCGATGACGAATGCGATATACTTACACCAGATGTCAATAGTGCGTGAACGCCTGTCCCCGGAGGAAAGCCGCGCCGCCGCGCTCGAGGCGGCGCGCGCCCTGCTGATCGAATCGGGGCCCGCAGGCGGTGACCCTGAAGGCGGTGGCAGCGCGGATCGGCAAGACCCACGGCAACCTCCTCCACCATTTCGGCTCGGCCGCGGGGCTCCAGGGCGAGCTCGCCCGGCTGATCGGCGAGCGGGTCACGGCCGAGATCGCCCGGGTCGTCGAGCGCGAGCGCCAGGGCGAGGCCGATCCGCGCGAGATCGTCGACCGCACCTTCGACGCCTTCGACCGCGAAGGCGCCGGGGCGCTGGCCGCCTGGATGATCCTCAGCGGCAACCGCGACGCGCTCGATCCGATCCTCGACGCCATCCACCGCCTCGTCGACCGGCTCGGCAGCGGCCATGAGGACCGGCCGGTCCACGAGACCACCTTGTGGCTGGTCCTCGCCGCCCTCGGCGATTCGCTGCTCGGCGGCGCCGATGGCCAAGGCGCTCGGCCTGCCGCGCGACCAGGCCCGCGAGATCGCCACCCGCCACCTCGTCCAGATGGCGGCCCAAAGGGAGGGGTGAATCGTCACCCCGGGCTTGACCCGGGGTCCACCTTGTTCTTAGCGTCGGCAAGAAAGAAGGTGGATGCCGGGTCAAGCCCGGCATGACGGGCTAATTCCAACGTAGCTCGGCCCTTCAGCGCAGCGCCAGCACCGCCGCCGCGTCATAGCCCGAGGCCGAGCGGACCATCTCGGCCACCGGCACCGCCCCGCCGCCGCTCCGGAACAAGCCGTCGTCGCCGTTGCGGACCCGTCGCCCGCCGCGGCCGCCATAGCCGCTCTCGGCATGGATCCGGTCGGTCAGATCGTCGGGGAAATAGATTTGCGAGGCGATCTCGCGCCCGTCGGCGGTCCAGGCCTTGACGTGGACGTGGACGGCGCGGCCGGAATACCAGCCGGGATAGACGGTCTCGAACTCGACCAGGCCGGCCACGTCGGCGAGCTGGGTACCGCGAAGCCAGGCCTGGCGCGCGGTCCGCTCGCTGTCGTAGCCCGAATAGGCGCCGGCGGAGTCGCAATGCCAGACGTCGACCCGCGCCCGGCGCTCGGGCGCGCAATCGGCGGCTCCGACGACCTGCAGCCGAAGCCTGAGCGGGACTCCGGGGCGCCCTTCCCTGATGTCGCGGCGGACCAGCCTGGGGTCGAAATAGAAGGGTCCCTCGGTCTGGCGCGGAGTGAGGGGGCAGGTCTCGCCGGCGATCAGCTTCACCCCGCCCTTGGGCGCGGCCGCCCGCTCAGGCTCCCCGGCGCAGGCGAGCAGCGGCGCCAGCGCCGCCGCCCCGATCCCCTTCACCGCCTCGCGCCGCCCGATCAGCCTTGTCATGCCTCTCTCCGCTGCTGCCCCGCGATCCCACGCCCGGCCGGCTGAACCGAAGCTGTCCGGCCTCGCGGACCTGCGGGGATGACGCCGCCCGGCCCATCCCCTACATGCCCGCCATGCACTTCCTCGACCAGGCCAAGATCTTCGTCCGCTCCGGCGCCGGCGGCCCCGGCGCGGTCAGCTTCCGGCGCGAGAAGTTCGTCGAATATGGCGGGCCGGACGGCGGCGACGGCGGCAAGGGCGGCGACATCGTCTTCGAGGCGGTGGACGGCCTCAACACTCTGATCGACTTTCGCTACACCCAGCATTTCCGGGCCCCGCGCGGCAAGGGCGGCTCCGGCTCCAACCGCACCGGCGCCGGCGGCGACGATCTCGTCATCAAGGTCCCGGTCGGCACCCAGATCCTCTCCGACGACAAGGAGCATGTCCTCGCCGACTTCACCCGGGTCGGCCAGCGCCAGGTCTTCCTCAAGGGCGGCGACGGCGGCCGCGGCAACGCCAGCTACAAGAGCGTCGACCAACCGCGCCCCGCGCCAGCACGGCAACCGGCTGGCCGGGCGAGGAGGCGTGGGTCTGGCTTCGCCTCAAGCTGCTCGCCGACGTCGGCCTGGTCGGGCTTCCCAATGCCGGCAAGTCGACCTTCCTCAACGCCGTCACCAACGCCCAGGCCAAGGTCGGCGCCTATCCGTTCACCACCCTCCATCCCAAGCTCGGGGTGGTCCGCCACCGCGACCGCGAGTTCGTCGTCGCCGACATCCCCGGCCTGATCGAGGGCGCCGCCGAAGGCGCCGGGATCGGCGACCGCTTCCTCGGCCATATCGAGCGCTGCCGGGTGCTCCTCCATCTCGTCGACTCCGAGCAGGAGGACGTCGCCGAAACCTATCGCACCGTCCGCACCGAGCTCGACGCCTATGGCGCCGGCCTGGCCGACAAGCCGGAGGTGCTCGCCCTCAACAAGTCCGACACGCTCGACGAGGAGCTGATCGCCGCTCTGTCGGACGAGCTCGAGGCCGAAGCGGGCACTCGCCCCCTCCCCCTCTCCGGAGCCACCGGCGCAGGGGTGACCGAAGTGCTCGACGCCCTCCTCCCCCACATCGCCGCGGCCAAGGAGGCGGACAGGGAGGAGAAGGAGGCCGGCTCATGGTCGCCGCTCCAGTGATCCTCCCCGGAACGGGGAGGGGGACCATGCGGAGCATGGTGGAGGGGCTGGCACTGAATCCGGAGCAGCCCCTCCACCCCGCGCTTCGCGCGCGGTCCCCCTCCCCGTTCCGGGGAGGAACTTGAGCGCCATGCCCGCCAGATCCCGCAAGATCCGAACCCTCGCCGTCACCGGCGGCACCGGCTTCGTCGGCTCGCATCTGCTCCGCCTGGCGCTGGCCGAGGGCTATGACGTCCGCGCCCTGACGCGGGGCTGGAGGCCGCCGGAGGACGACATCGCCTGGGTCGACGGCGCCCTCGACCGCCCCGACACGCTCGCCAAGCTCGCCGCCGGCGCCGACGCGATCATCCATGTCGCCGGAGCGATCAACGCGCCGTCGAGGGCCGGCTTCGAGGCGGTCAACGTCGCCGGCACCGCGGCGATGATCGACGCGGCGCGCAGGGCCGGGGTCCGCCGCTTCGTCCACATCTCCTCGCTCGCCGCGCGCGAGCCGGGCCTGTCCGATTACGGCTGGTCGAAGGCGCGCTCGGAGCGGCTGGTCGCCGCCTCGGGCCTCGACTGGACGATCATCCGCCCGCCCGCCGTCTACGGCCCCGGCGACCGCGAGACGTTCGAATTGTTCAGGATGGCGCGCCGCGGCCTCATCGCGCTCCCGCCGAGGGGCCGCTTCTCGGTCATCCACGTCGAGGATCTGGGCCGGCTCATCCTCGCCTGCCTCGACGACCCCGACAGCTGGAGCGAGACCTGGGAGCCCGACGACGGCCGCGACGGCGGCTGGCAGCACCGCCATTTCGCCCGAACCCTCGGCCGACTCTACGGCCGCCGGGCGCTCACCCTCGCCGTGCCGCGCCCGCTGCTCCGCCTGGCGTCGGGGCTCGACCGCCTCGTCCGCCGCGGCAAGGCCAGGCTGACCCGCGACCGGGTCCGCTATTTCTGCCATCCCGACTGGGTCGCCGCCGCCGAGCGCCGCCCCCCGGCGCGCCTCTGGCAGCCGCAGGTGAAGACCCCCACCGGCCTCAAGCAGACCGCCGACTGGTACCGCGAGCAGGGCTGGCTCAAGTAAAAATCCGATAAAGTGACTGTCGCTAGTGACAGTCACTAGTGACAGTCACTTTTTATAAGCGCTTGAAAAGAAACGGCGGACCCGAGGGCCCGCCGCTCCATTCGTTCCGGTGGGATGCGAAAAGCCGAAGCTCAGCCCGCGACCGTCACGTCGACCTTGTCGACCCATTCCGGGAAGAAGACCGGCTCGCGGTTCGACCAGCCCGGAGCGGTGGCGGCGGCCTCGCTGATCGACTGGAGCAGGGCCCGGCGCTTCTCGGGATGGAGGTGCGGCAAAGCGGCGGCGGCGCAGAAGGCGCCGGGCAGCCACGGCCGAACCGCGGCGCCGATCAGCCGCTCGTAGAGGAAGCGGTAGGAGGCGAAGTCGGGAAGCCGGTCCTGGCCGAGATCGAAACCGGTCATGGTGACGAGCGGGCCCATCACCGGCTCCATCTCGTCGAGCCCGCTGTCGTCGGGGACGTTGGCGCGGATATGGTCGAGCCGGCGGTACATGCGCTCCTGGGCGCGGATCGAGGCGGCCTCGCCGACGTCGCGCGACCAGCGCCGGAGCGCGTCGCGGCGGCCGAGCCCGACGTCGAGCGACCGGCGGATGTAACGCTGGGTCGCTGCCGGGAAGCCGGCAAACTCCTTCATCTCGACCAAAGTCAGCGCGCCATCGGCCGGCTTGGTGTTCGTCGCCATGAGTCCCACTCCCACTCTTTCACCCGGCGGGGATCATGCGATTCAAACGGTTACCAGCCGCTTAACCAAGACCCCGCTCCCCGTTCAGAAATGAATCAGGTTTCAAAGGGTGCGGCAATGGGAAAAGTTCACGCCGGTTAGAGGGAGCGGCCAGTGTAGCTTCCGAGCCACAGGCCTTTTCGACGAAACCCCGCGAATCCAGCCACTTGGCGGCACCGAAACGACTTATCCACAAGAATGTTCGAGTTGGGGCCATCCGTCATGCTGAACTTGTTTCACATCCAGCCTCGAGCCACATCGCCGGTGGAGACCTGGACCCTGAAACGAGTTCAGGGTGACGGACCGGGCCGCGACGGCTTCTGCGCTCTTTTCGACGAAACCCTCGTCTCCGTCTGCCAACGCCACGGCGGCGAGGGCACAAACGCGCAATTGCGGGTAATAAGGCCCGGGATGGAGAGCTTCACCGACTATCGCGCGCATCGGCGCCTGCCCGATCTGCCGCTCGCGGCGGCGTCGATCCTCGGCTTCTGGCTCTTCTATTTCGCGACCATCGTCATCCGCACCCTGCTGATCGACGAGAGCCTGACCTGGCTCGGCTACCGCGCCCTCGGCTGCGTCATCGGGATCCTGCTCACCTTCCTCGTCTACGTCGTGCTGAGCCGGGCGGCGCGCGAGAGCGTCCGGATCCAGATCGTCGCCGCCGCCATCGCCTGCGTCCCGGCCGCGGCGATCTTCTCGACCTTCAACCTCGCCTTCGCCGTCCACCAGCCGCTCGTCGAGAAGACCGTCATCCGGCATATCCCCGGGCAGGGCACGGTGATCCGCTCGACTCCGCGCGAAGAGGTCCGCATCGGCCGCAACGGGCTGCAGATCGTCACTCCACTGCCGATGGACCAGGAGCGCCGGCGCCAGCAGGTGCTTCGGCTGATCGCCGACGGGCTCGTCACCTGGTATTTCTTCTTCGCCGCCTGGGCGAGCTTCTACATCGCGATCAGCTCGGCGACCCGGCTTCGAGCCGCCGAGCGGCGAGCCGCCGGCGCCGAGCGCGACGCCCAGGAAGCCCAGCTTCGGGCTTTGCGCTACCAGGTCAATCCGCACTTCCTGTTCAACACCTTGAACTCGCTGTCGTCGCTGGTCATGGCGAGGCGCGAAGAGGAAGCGGAGGCGATGATCGTCAACCTCTCCACCTTCTTCCGCTCGAGCCTGACCCTCGATCCGAGCGAGGACATTCCGCTCGCCCAGGAGATCGAGTTCCAGCAGCTCTATCTCGACATCGAGAAGCTGCGCTTCCCCAGGCGGCTGGAGGTGCGGATCGAGGTGCCCGCCGAGCTTCGATCGGCGCGGGTGCCGCCGCTGATCCTCCAGCCGCTGGTCGAGAATGCGATCAAGCATGGGGTCGCCCGGACGACCGAGCCGGTCCGGCTGACCATCGCCGCCCGCGAGGAGGATTCCCAGCTGATCCTCAACGTCGAGAACGACCGCGGCCCGGCCGTGAACGTCCCGGACGAACATGGCACCGGAGTCGGCCTCGCCAACGTCTGCGAGCGGCTCGCCGCCCGCTTCGGCGGCGAGGCGGCCTGCGAGTCCGGCCCGCTGCCCGGCGGCGGCTGGCGGGTCGTCCTGACCATGCCCCTGGAGACCGAATGAGCGATCCGATCCGATTCCTCGTCGTCGACGACGAGCCGCTCGCCGTCGAGCGCCTGCAGCTTCTGCTCGCCCGGATCGACGGGGTGACCCTCGCCGGCACCGCCTCGGACGGCGCCGCCGCGCTCCGCATCGTCGAGGCGGTGCGTCCCGACGCCGTCCTTCTCGACATCGCCATGCCGGGCATGGACGGGATCGACGTCGCCCGCGCCCTCGCCCGGATCGAGCGGCCGCCGGTGGTGATCTTCGTCACCGCCTTCGACATCGTTCGCGGTCGCCGCGTTCGACATCGAGGCGGTCGACTATGTGATGAAGCCGGTCGCCGCCGAGCGGCTCGCCCGAGCCGTCGAGCGCGCCCGCGAGCGGCTGGCGTCGCGGGGCGGCGAGCCCGAACGCGACGTCGGCTCGCCCTATGTCGAGGAATTCTGGGTCTCCGAGGCCCGCGGCCTCGTCCGGCTCGCCGCCGCCGACGTCGACCGGGTCAGCGCCGAACGCGACTATATGCGACTGCATGTCGGCCACCGGAGCTGGCTGATCAACCACACGATCGCCCGGCTGGAGGCGGAGCTCGACCCGGCGCGCTTCGTCCGGCTTCACCGCTCGGCGATCGTCCGCCGCGACTTCGTCGCCGGCCTCAGGCGCGACGAAGGCGGCCGCTGGTGGGCCCGACTCGCCGACGGAAGCGAGCAGAAGATCGGCCGGCTCTACCTCGCCAACGCGAAGGGCCTGGCCGGCCGCTAGGGGGACATTCTGGGGACACTCGGGTGACAGTCACGTGACTGTCACCCGAGTGTCCCCACGTCAGCGGGAGCGAAGGGCGAGGCGGAAGGTGGCGCCCTGCCGGGCGGCGGCGAGCTCGGCGGCGGCTCGGCCCTCGGCCAGGGCCGCTTTCTCGCAGGCCGCGGCCTGCTGCATCATCCGGACCGGCTGGAGCATTTGCGAGCCGCAAAGGTCGCGCGCGGCGTTGCGGATGCGCCGGTCGATCCGATCGGCATCGCCCGGATCGGCGGGGTCGAGGCCGGCGAGGCTGACCGTGATCCCGTCCTCGATCGAAGCGGCCTCGGCCGGAGCGGTGAGCGAAAACGCGCCGATGGTGACGGCGACGGCGGCGAGCGCGGAAAGGGTGCGGTACATGGTCTCGTCCTCGATCACGACTGGGTTGCGACGCGGGATCCCTGCCTGGGGATGAAGCAAGCCCGGAACCCCGCGCCGCAGCCTTTCGATTAGCGCGCTGTGCCGGGGCCCGCGCGCCCGCTTCGACGTTCCGCCGCCGGCCCTCTGCCAAGCGCCCGGAGCGCCGACGAACGGCGCCGCAGGATCGACGAGGGGCGGAGAAAGCGGAGAAGAATGGCAGGCTGGCTCGTTGTCACTTCCACGAGCAAGGAGACCATTCGATGCGCGACAACAGTGGCCAGGGCGAAAGCAGCAACAACAACCGCAACCCGACCCTCAAGGATCACGAGCGCGCCCGGGGCCGCTCCGGCGAGGCCATTGCGGGCGAGAAGAAGGCGGGGACGAGCGCGGACCGGATCGACACCAAGGACAAGCAGAGCTGATCCTGACCAGTCCTCCCCGAGCAAAGCTCGGGGAAGACTTGGATATTAAGGCCCGATGTCCTCGACGTGGGTCTTGACCCGCGGCCGGACCTGGCCGCCGAGGCCGAGGGCGGCGGCGAGCTTGTCGTCCCAGCCATAGGGATCGGTCCGGAAGACGACCCGGCCGCCGTCCAGATAGGCGCTGTGATAGAGCAGCCGCACCGGAATCCGCTTCGAAAGCTCGACCGGGGTCTCCTCCTTCGTCGCCAGCGCCTTGTCGAAGGCTTCCAGCTTGCCGTCGTCCTGGGCGAGCAGCCGGGCGAACTCGACCGCGTTCTCGACCCGGGTGCAGCCGTGGCTGGCGTGACGCTGGGTCGAGGCGAACAGCGCCTTGGCCGGCGTGTCGTGAAGGTAGATCTGGTGCGTCGTTGTCCATGTCGAGCTTGACCAGGCCGAGCGCCGATTTCGGCCCCGGCTCCTGGACCAGCTTGCCGTCCTTCATGACGATATTCTCTTTCGCCATGTAAGCGGCGCCCTTGGGCAATATCTCCTCCTTGGCGATCGACTCGGGGACCGTCCAGGGCGGGTTGGCGACCAGCCGGACGATCGGCGAGCCGAGCTCGGGAGTCTCCCAGTCGGGCTGGCCGACGACCACCCGGCGGCGGTCCTTCTCGGTCCCGTCCTTCCAGTAATGGAGCTCGGCGGCGGCGGTGTTGACGTCGATCCGCGTCGCCGGCGGAGCGCGCTCGAGCCAGCGCCGCCGCTCGAGGTTGACGGCGAGGATCCGGGCGCGGTCGCGGGCGCCGGTGTTGAGCGCCTCGAGCGTCGAATTGCCGATCACGCCGTCCGCCTCGATGCCGTAATCGGTCTGCACCTTCTTCACCGCGGCGACCATGTCGGCGCCGTAGGTGGTCCCTTCGGCCGGGCGGCCTTGGCCTTCGCAGTTCGGGCTGCTGCGGCGCCGGCCGCCGCCAGATAGCCGTTCGCGCGCAGGCCTTCGCGGATCTGCGAAACGCGCGGATCGCTCTTGCCCGGCTTGATCTGCTCGCCCGGAGCGATCGCCGAGCGCTGCTCCTGGCCCGCTTTCTGGCGGTAGGCGACATAGGCGTCGGACAGCGCCTTATACTCGGCGTCCTGCGGGGCGAGGCCGGCCAGCCACGGGCGAAGGCCGCCCTGCTCGACCGCCTGGTTGAGGCCTGCGGACGATGTCGGCCTTCGGCATCGGCACTTCATAGACTTCGTAGATCTTGCGCGGGTCGACCGCGCCGGTGGCCAGCGCCTGGCCATATTCGATCGCCGCCAGGGTCAGCCCGGCCTCGCGCGCGGCGGCGCTGTCGCCTTTGGTGGCGTGCTCGACGAACGACTTGGCGTCGATCGCGTGGCGGACGGCGTCGGCGAAGGCGCCCTGGAGCTCCTCGGCGCGCTCGCCGGTCCAGGCCGCCTTCCAGCCGCGCGCCTCGTAGAAGGCCTTGACCCGGGGGTCCTCGACCGCCGCCTGGAGGTCGGCCGCGGTGACCGCCTTGGGATCGACCTGGACCGGCTGGCCGGAGCCGCCGCCGCTCTGGGTCACGACATCGCAGCCGGCCGCCAGCAGGGCGGCCAGGGAAACGCACGCCAACATCTTACGCATCTAAACACCGTCCCGACAAAGGAATCTCCGGCGCTCCAACGTCCCCGGGCGGCAATAGGCTCCGAACAAAAGCGGCGGCGCCGACCGACGAACCCTCCCCCACCCGCGACGGCGCACCGCAGCATGTGACTGTCACCTGCTGCGGTGCAGCGCGTGACTGTCACCTGCTGCGGCGCAGCGGACGCGACCGGCGCGGCGCGGCTTAACCGGCGGCGGCGGATCGTCCCGCGATGGCACAGCGGAAAATGGGGGGGCGCGCTGGTGCAACATTATTAGCTATCGAAAGCTAGGGCGGCACTCGAACTGGCGACGGGAACGACTTTGGCGGTGCGCATCTCCTTCTCCTTCAAGGCTTTTCGCAAGGCGCTGAGCTGGCGCGGGCGGGAGCTCGCCTGCGCCGCCATGCTCCTCGCCACCGCCTCCTGCCTGCCCGCCAGGGCCTCCGACGCGCCCGCCTTTCTGGCCGCCGCCACCGCCGGCGCGCTTCCCGCCGCGCCCCAGCCCGAGCCGATGGTGCTGCGCGAGGTCGCGCCGACCGAGGCGGCGCGGATCAACGCCGCCATCCCCTTCTCGGCCGAGCCCAACCCGCGCGCCGGCTCGCTCGTCTTCAAGGCCGCCGGGCCCGGCGACCAGCTGCGCTCGCTCCAGTGCCTCGCCGAGGCGATCTATCTACGAGGCGCGCTCGGAGAGCGAGGACGGCCAGCGCGCCGTCGCCCAGGTGGTGCTCAACCGGGTCCGCCACCCGGCCTATCCGGCCAGCGTCTGCGGGGTCGTCTACCAGGGGCCGCTTCGCGCCGGCGGCGGCTGCCAGTTCACCTTCACCTGCGACGGCTCGCTCGCCGCCCCGCCCGCCGGCCCGGGCTGGGACCGCGCCCGCCGCCTCGCCGCCGAGGCTCTCGCCGGCTACGTCTACGCCCCGGTCGGGCTCGCCACCAACTACCACACCCACCAGGTCCTCCCCGACTGGGCCTTCCGGCTCGCCAAGGCGACCGTGATCGGCAACCACATCTTCTACCGGATGCCGGGCGCCTGGGGCTCCTCGGCCGCCTTCAGCCAGGCCTATCGCGGCCGCGAGCCCTCGCCGGCGACGGTGATGGCGTCGCGGCTTCCGATCAACCTCGGCCGGCCGGCCGCGGCCACGCTCGCTGCGCCGGTCGACCTCAGCGCGCTCGCTCTGCCCCGGCTCCCCGTCCCGGCCACGGTGGCGACGGAAGCGCCTCCCGCCCCGGTCGACGACCGCCTGCCGCGCTCGACGGTCAGGCCGGAGTTCGAGAACAGCGGCCGCTGGCTGGACGAGGTTCCGGCGGCCACTCCGGTTCGCTAGCCCTTTCTCCCTCTCCCGTCCTTCACGGGAGAGGAGGGGCCCATCGCGCAGCGATGGGAGGTGAGGGTCTGTACCTCGGAGTCGGCAAGACCCTCACCTCCCAAGCCTTCGGCTTGGGCCCCTCCTCTCCCGTAAGGACGGGAGAGGGGTAATAGCCTACCGCCGCGCCGCCGCGCTTTGCGCCCGGATCGCCCTGAACTCCGAGCCTTCGTACCAGTCCGGCCAGTCGCGCCCGAAGGCGAGCTCGCGGCCGATGTCGTAGAACAGGGCGACGTCCTGGGCGGCGCCGCTGAAGTCGAGGTCGGGGCGCCATTCGTCGCAGGTCTGGTGGTAGCAATTGGGCGGTGAACTCGGTGACCCAGCGGTCGCCCGCCTCGCGGCCGCCCTCGACCAGGTCGACCCCGCCGCCGAGCGCCATCAGCAGAAGCACCGGAACGCCGCGCCTGGCGAAGGCGAAATGGTCGGCGCGGTAGAACAGGCCGCGCTCCGGCCGGGCGTCGGGAGTGACCGTCCGGCCCTGCGCGCGCGGCGGCGGCGGCGAGCCGGTCCTCGAGCTCGCTCTGGCCCTTGCCGATCAGGACGACGTCGCGGGCGAGGCCGTTGGGCTGGAGGGTGTCGAGGGTGAGGTTGGCGACCGCCTTGTCCATCGGGAAGAGCGGGCTGGTCGCATAATATTCGGCGCCGAGCAGGCCCCTCTCCTCCGCCGTCCAGGCGGCGAAGACGAGGGTCCGCTCCGGCCGCGGGCCCGCCCTGAAGGCGCGGGCGAGCTCGACCACGCCGGCGATTCCCGAGGCGCTGTCGAGCGCGCCCGGCCGAACCCGCCGGCCCCGAGCGTCCGGCGCTCCGACGCCGTAGGCGTCCCAATGGCTGGCGAACCAGATCGTCTCGTCCGGCCGCTTCGAGCCCGCGATCCTGCCGAGCACGTTGTGGCTCTCGACCCGGACCGCCTCGACCCGGAAATCGGCCGAGAAGGTGCGCGCCGAGGTCGATCGGCCGGAAGTCCGGCGGTGCGCGCCCGGCGCTTCACCGTCTCGAAATCGAGGCCGACGCGGCGGAACAGCTCCTCGGTGACCGGCGCGCTGGATCCAGCCCTGGAGCAGCACCGGCTGGCGGGCGTCGGGCTTCAGCACGATGTTGTAATTCTCGCCGCCGGGCGCCTGCACCGTGTTCCAGCCGTAGCCGGCGCCCGGCGGTCTCGTGGACGACCAGGGCGGCGATCGCGCCGCGCCGCGCCGCTTCCTCGAACTTGTAGGTCCAGCGGCCGTAATAGGTCATCGCCTGGCCGCCGAACCGGCCGGCGACCGGATCGTCCGCGGCGGCCTCGAAATCGGGATCGTTGACCAGGAAGACGGCGACCTTGCCCTGAAGGTCGACGCCCTTGAAATCGTCCCACGGCCGCTCGGGCGCCGCGACTCCGTAGCCGACGAACACCATCGGCGCGTCCGTCGATCCGGGCCCGGTCGGTCTCGCGGACGGTCGAGAGATAGACGTCGTCGGGGACGCGCAGCGGCCATCCGTCCGCCCTTCGCGGCGATCGCGACCGAGCCGCCTTTGGCGAGCTGGGTCCGGACCAGCGGCACTTTCTGGGTCCAGCCGCCATTCTCGCCCGCCGGCTCGAGCCCGGCGAGCCGGAACTGCTCGGAAGATATAGGCGATCGGTCTTCGCCTCCCCCGCCGTTCCCGGCGCCCGGCCCTCATATTCGTCCGAGGCCAGGGTCCGGACCATGTTGGACATGCGGACCGGATCGATCCGCGCGGCGGCGGGCTGCGGCGGCGCCGACGCGCAGGCGGCGAGGAGGAAGAGGGCGATCAGGGCGAACAATCTCATGGGGCGGCTCCCGGGCTGGCTCCCCAACCGTCCGCCGCCGCTTCGGTTGCCGGGTGATCGCCCAAAGTGGATGACCTGGACGAATTTGACACGGAACCGCGATCTTTTCGCGGGCCGGCCAAAAGACACAAAAGACCCTCATGTCGGCCCGAAGAACCCTTTGTTTTCAGTAGACGGCCGAGCGCCGCCGCTGCCCGCGGCGCGGCGGCGGCATCCCGGCTCCTCAGCGTATCGAGGTAAATCACCGAACCCCCTCTTCTACTAACTTTAGAACATAGGAAGAACGATCGCCTCGTTCAAGGAGGCAGGCTTTCACAAGCTCAGCCCGAACGGAAGTGGGATGCATTTAACCGCCCGACGCTCTAGCCTGCCCTTGGGCGGTGGCGGGGGATGGGCCGCATGCGGATTCCAGGCGCGGGCGCGCGGACCCAGTTTTCGATGGCGGTCCAGCTCGCCGCCGCGGCCTGGCTGATCTGCGCCCTGCTCCAGCTGCTCCTCTACCTTCGAGCCAGCCCCTATGGCGGGCCGTTCCTGCTCGAGTGGCGGAGATATTTCGTCTACGCTCTCTATTACGAGCTGATGGGGCTGTGGCTGCTCGCCCTGCCCTTCCTTCTGCTCTGGCTGGCCCGGCCCGGGATTCGGCGCGCCGGGTGGCTGCACGGGCTCCAGGCGGGCCTGCTCACCCTCTACGTCGCGCTGAGCCAGCTCGATCACGAAGTGCTTCGCTTCCTCGGGATCCGCCTCGGAGGCGCCTTCCTCACCACTTACGTTCGGCCCGAGACCGTCTCCGACAGCCTGTTCTACGAGGTGCTGGGCGACGATGCCGGCGGGCCGTTCCTGCCGGTCGTCCTGCTCCTCGTCGCCCCGCTCGCTTATGCGGGCTGGGCCTGGCGGAGGATCGCCCGGCCGGGGCCTGCCGGCGGCCGGCCGCCGCTCTGGCTCGCCGCGCTGATCGTCGTCGTGCCCGTCGCCGCGCCGCTCAACGCCTGGAGCAAGGCGACCGGCCAGTTCCGGCTTCGCAAGGTCGAGCCGGTGACCTTCGCCATCGCCGTCGACGCCGCCCTCGGCCTCGAGGACCGCCGCCGGCCGGCCGGCTACGAGCGCCGAGTCCGCGAGCTGCAGGCGCGCTGGCTGGCGGCGAGCCCCGACAAGGCGTGGCGTTTCCCCGATCCGGCCTGGCCGCACCTGCGGGTCCCCGCCCAGCGCTCCGAGCCCGGGCCCGCGGACAAGTGGAACGTCATCTTCCTCCAGCTCGAGACCTTCCGCGGCGCCGAGATGGGCTTCCTCGGCCGCCGCCCCTCCCCCACCCCCTTCCTCGACGGCCTCGCCGCCGCCCCCGGCACCGCCGTCTGGACCCGGGCGCTGAGCTTCGGCCCGCCGAGCATCAACGGCCTGTTCGCCGGCCATTGCTCGGCCGCCCCCCATTCGCGGCGCTACATGACGAGCTTCACCCATGCCGGCTTCCACTGCCTGCCCGAGGCTCTGGCGAAGCGCGGCTGGCGCACCGAGATGTTCAACGCCGGCGACACCGACTGGGACAACGGCACCTGGTGGATCGGCCGCTGGTACCACAAGCTGTGGCGCTATCCCGAGGCGAAGGAGCGGGACCGGCCGGTATTCCGGGCGGCCGCGCGGCGGATCCGCGCTCTCGGCGCGGCGGGGCCGTTCCTGGCGACGATCGTCTCGGTCAGCAACCACACGCCGTTCCGGAGCCGCGAGCCGGGCTTCGGCGGGGCGGCGGCCGATAACCCGCGGGAGCGGATCCTCGCCACCACCCGCTACACCGACGACGTCGTTCGCGAGCTGGTCGAGGCGCTGCGGGGCGAGCCCTGGTTCGGGCGCACGCTGATCGTGATCACCGGCGACCACGGCTTCAACATGGGCGAGCATGACGGCCGGCCGGGGCAGCAGAATCTCTACCGGGAATCGACCTGGGTGCCGCTGCTGATCGCCGGCGCCCATCCGCGGCTTCCCGCCGGCCGGCACGAGGCGCTGGCGAGCCTGCTCGACATCGCCCCGACCCTCGCCGATCTGCTCGGGATCAGGGAGCCGGTGCCGTGGCAGGGCCACAGCCTGCTCGGAGCGCCGGGGCCGCGCGCCCTCTACGCCCGCAACCGGGCGATGCTCGCCGCGGACACGCCGGCCTGGTCGCTGGTCACCGATTCCGTGGACGGCCGCCCGCGCCTGTTCGACGCGCGGAGCGACTGGGCGGGGCAGCGGCAGGACCTATCGGCGCGCCACCCCCGCGTCGCCGCCGAGCTCGCCAGGCGCGCCGCCGAGGCGTCCGAGCTCAACGACCATCTGCTGCGCGAAGGAAGAATCTGGCCGAAGCGGCGCTGATCCCCTCTCCCGTCCTTACGGGAGAGGAGGGGCCCAAGCCGAAGGCTTGGGAGGTGAGGGTCTTGCTGACTCAGGAGTACAGACCCTCACCTCCCGCCGCTTCGCGGCGGGCCCCTCCTCTCCCGCCAAGAGCGGGAGAGGGGATCAGGTCGCCGGACACCTCCCCGCGCCCGGCCCGCGCACGAACCGGCCCGGGGTGGCGCCGGTGTGCTCGCCGTCGCGCAGCACCTGGACTCCGTTGACGAAGACGTGGCGCATTCCGGTGGCGTATTGCTGCGGCTCGGCGAAGGTGGCGTTGTCGCGGATCGTCGCCGGGTCGAACAGGGCGAGGTCGGCGATAATGGCCGGGCCTGAGCGCGCCGCGGTCCTTGAGGCCGAGATTGGCGGCGGGCAGCGAGGTCATCCGCCGCACCGCCTCCTGCGAGCGGTCAGCACCTTCTCGTCGCGGACATATTTGCCGAGCACCCGGGCGAAATTGCCGTAGGCGCGCGGGATGGGTGCTCGACTTGAGGAACACGCCCTCGGGCGCCTGCGCCGAGGCGTCGGAGCCGAAGCTCATCCACGGCAGCGCGACCTCGCGGCGGACATTGTCCTCGCTCATCGAGAAATAGGCGACCTGGATTCGGCTGTTGTCCTCGACGATGAGGTCGGCGGCGGTCTCCTCCGGGCTCTTGCCGCGCTCTCGCGCCACCTCGCCCAGGGTCCGGCCGGTGAGCGGCTTGAGCGCCTCGGTCTTGAAGCCGAGCAGGAGCACCTTGGCCGGCTCGCGCACGACCAGGTTGCTATTCTCCGAGACCTCGCCGCGGCGCATCTCGGCGAGCGCCCGGGCGCGCAGCGCCGGGTCCTTCAGCCGGCCGACCCAGGCCTCGATCCCGCCTTCCTGCACCCACAGCGGCATCGCCGCGTCGAGGCCGGTCGAGCTCGCCGCATAGGTGTACATGTCGGCGGTGATCCGAAGGCCGCGCGCCCGCGCCGCCTCGACCCGGGCGATCGCCGCGTCGATCTTGCCCCAATTGGCTCGCGCCCGACTGCTTGAAATGGTAGATTTCCGCCGGCGCGCCCGATTTCTCCGAAATCTCGACCAGCTCGTCGATCGCCTCGAGCAGCTTCGGCCCCTCGTCGCGCATGTGGCTGATGTACATGCCGCCGCATTTGCCCGCCTCGCTCGGCGAGCGCGATCAGCTCGGGCGTCTCGGCGAAATAGGCCGGGGCGTAGATGAGCGACGAGCCGACCCCCATCGCGCCCTCGTTCATCGCCTGAGCGCACCAGGGCGCGCATCCGGCCGAGCTGCGCGGGGGTCGGGTCGACGTCGCCCTCGCCGAGCTCGTGGACCCGAACCGTCGTCGCCCCGACGAAGCTGGCGACGTTGGGCGACACGCCCTTCCTCTCCAGCCAGGAGAGATAGTCGCCGAGGCTGGTCCACTCGATCGCATAGCGGATGTCGCCCTGCCGCTGGGTCTCGAGCCGCTTCATCTCCGTCGTTCCACGGGCCCATCGACTCGCCCTCGCCCATCACCTCGAGGGTGACGCCCTGGCGGATGTCGCTCTGGCCTTGCGGCGTCGGCGATCAGGGTCTCGTTGGCCCAGCTCAGCATGTTGATGAAGCCCGGCGCGACGGCGAGGCCGGAGGCGTCGATCTCGGTCCGGGCGCCGCCGTCGAGGCGCGGGCCGACATAGGCGATGCGGTCGCCGGCGATGGCGACGTCGCCGTTGTACGGCGCGCCGCCGCTGCCGTCGTAGATGGTGCCGCCGCGGATAACGACGTCGTAGGTCGGCGTCGACGGGGCGGTGGCACAGGCGGCGAGGAGAAGGGCGAGGGTCGCGCCCACAAGCCCTCTCCCGCTTTTCGCGGGAGAGGAGGGGCCCAAGCCGAAGGCTTGGGAGGTGAGGGTCTTGCTGAGTCCGGCGTACAGACCCTCACCTCCCACCGCTGCGCGGTGGGCCCCTCCTCTCCCGTAAGAACGGGAGAGGGTTTTTCCCTTCGACCCTCTCATCCGCACTTCCTCCATCCCGGGCCCTTCACGAACCGCCCGGGCTTCGCCCCGGTATGCTCGCCGTCGCGGAGCACGGCGACCCCGTTGACGAAGACGTGGCGCATTCCGACCGCATAGGCGTGGGTCCGCTCGTAAGTCGCCCGGTCGGCGATCGTCGCCGGGTCGAAGATCGCGAGGTCGGCGTGGAAGCCGCGCCTCAGCCGGCCGCGGTCGGCGAGGCGCAGGGTGTCGGCCGGAAGCGAGGTCAGCCGGCGCACCGCCTCCTCGAGCGTCAGAGCCTTCTCGTCGCGGACGTAGCGGCCGAGCAGCCGGGCGAAATTGCCGTAGGCGCGGGGGTGGACCGCCTTGTCGGTGAAGGGCGGCTCGGCGGCGATCGCCGCGGCGTCGGAGCCGAAGCTCACCCAGGGCCTGGCCAGCACCTTGCGAAGCCCCTCCTCCGAGATGCTGTGGTAGATGGTGCCGACCTGGCCGCCGTCCTCGACGATCAGGTCGACGGCGGTCTCCTCCACCCCCTTGCCGCGCAGCGCGGCGATCTCGGGCATGCGCTTGCCGGCGAGCGGGCGAAGCGCCGGGCTGGTGAAGCCGACCGGCTGGACGGTGCTCCAGTCGCGCGTTCCGCCCTTCATCTCCGCCACCACCCGGGCGCGGATCTCCGGCTGGCGAAGCCGCCCGAGCATCGCCGGCACCCCGCCCTCGCGGACCCAGACGGGAAGGGTCGAATCGAGGCCGGTGCCCGAGGCGGTGTAGAGATACATGTCGGCGGTGACCGGCACCCCCGCCGCCCGGGCCGCCTCGATCCGCTCCAGCGCCGAGTCGATCAGCGGCCAGTTGGAGCGGCCGACCGCCTTGAGATGGTAGATCTCGGCCCGGGCTCCGGAGCGGCGGGCGATCTCGACCAGCTCGTCGATCGCCGCCAGCAGCCCGCTGCTCTCGCTTCGCATGTGGCTGATGTACATTCCGCCGCAGCGGCCGGCCTCGGACGCCAGGGCGACGAGCTCGTCGGTCTCGGCATAGAGGGCGGGGACGTAGATGAGCGACGAGCCGACCCCCATCGCGCCCTCGTCCATCGCCTGGCGGACCAGGGCGCGCATCCGCGCCAGCTGCTCCGGGGTCGGATCGACGTCGTTGCGGCCGAGCTCGTGGACCCGCACCGTCGAGGCCCCGACCATCGAGGCGATGTTGACGCTGACCCCCCTGCGCTCGAGGAAGGTCAGGAACTCGCCGAGCGTGGTCCAGGCGATCGGGTAGCGAAAGCCGGTCTGCTCGGCGAGCGCCTCGGCCTTCTGGGCCGGGCTGAACGGGCCCATCGACCAGCCCTCCCCCATCACCTCGAGGGTGACGCCCTGGCGGACGTCGCTCTGCGCCCGGCCGTCGCGGATCAGCGGCTCGGCCGCCCAGCTCAGCATGTTGATGAAGCCCGGAGCGACGGCGAGGCCGCGGGCGTCGATCTCGGTCCGGCCGCGGGCGGCGACCCGCGGCGCGACGGCGGCGATCCGGTCGCCCTTGATCGCGACGTCGCCGACATAGGGGGCGGCGCCGCTGCCGTCGTAGACGGTGCCGCCGCGCAGGACCGTGTCGTAGGCGGGCCTCGACTCGCGGGCGGCGGCGCAGCTGGAGAGGATGAGGAGCAGGGCGGCGAGCAGTCGGGACAGCATGGTGCCACGCTAACCGTTCGGGCTGAGCCTGTCGAAGCCCTTTCCTTCAACCTTCCAGGGTCAAGGAGGGGCCTTCGACAGGCTCAGGCCGAACGGAGTCGGCACGGCCCGCTCAGTCGTGCCGGCCCTTGCGCATCTCCTCGGCCGCCTCGCGCATCTCGCGGGCGCCTTCGCGCATCTCCTCGGCGCCTTCCTCCATGCTGTCGGCGGCCTCGAGCAGGTCCTCGTGGGTCAGGCGCTTGCCGCGCGCCTCATGCTCGCGGATCTTCTCCTCGCGATAGCCGCGGTCGCGAAGCCGGCGGGCCTCGGCCTTCATGTTGGCGGCGCCGCGCTCCATCCCGGCGGCGCCGTTCTCCATGCCGCGGGCGCCGGCGGCCATCCCGGCCCGGGCTTCGCGCAGGGCATGCTCGACCTGCTGGCCGATCTCGGCGGTGCGCGCCTCGACGGCGCGGTTCGCCTCGGCGACGGCGGAGGCGACCTCCGCCGCGATCGCCGCCTCGTCGACATAGGGCCGGTGCGAGGCGCGCGCCGCGGCCCGGGCATGGGCGCTCGCCCGGGCGGCGGCGATTGCGGCGTGGGGGACGGCCGGCGGCAGCGGCACGCGCGGCGCCGGCGCGGCCATCGGCGCCGGCGGGGCGAGCGGGGCGACGGCCGCGATCGGAGCGACGGCCGGGGCCGGCGCGACCAGCGCGGCGTGCCTCGGCGCCGGCGCCGGCGCCGCGGCCGGGGCGATCGGGGCAGGCGGGACCGCCGGGGCCGACGGGGCCTCGGGCGCCGCCTCGACGAAGTCGAGCGCCGCGACCGGGGCGGCGAAGGCCGCGCAGCCGAGCATCGCGGCGACCGCCCAGAACGAGCCGGAGCGGCGCGAGACCCGGCCGTCGAGGATCGCCTTGACCCTTTTCGCCAGGCCCGGCTCGCCGGCGGCGATGGCGTTGGCGGGGAGCGCGTTGGCGCCGTTGAGCCGCGCCCAGTCGAGCAGGGTCTGGGCGTAGAGCGCCGGCTCGACCGCCGCGGCGGCGTCGCTGTCGGCGGCCTCCTCGGCCTGCTGGGCGACCTCGCGGTCGAGCCTCCAGACCAGGGGGTTGAACCAGAACAAGGCGACGGCGAGCCTCGACAGGATCAGCGACGGCCAGTCGCGCCGGGCGACATGGGCGACCTCGTGGACGAGGATGGCGTCGGCCTCGTCCGGCGAGCGAAGCGTGTCGCGGTCGAGCAGGATGACCGGCGCTGCGCAGGCCCCAGCTCAGCGGCGAGACCGCGTCCTCCGAGGCGAGCAGACGGATCCCGAGCGCATCGCCGCCGGCGCGGGCGAGCGCGGCGCGCCATTCGGGCGACTCGACCTCGCGCGCCCTCCGGGTCCAGCGGCTCAGGGTCGACGAGGCCGGCGAGCAGCCGGCCGCCGACCATCGCGACTCCGCCGAGCATAGAGCAGGAAGAAGAGCAGGCTGGGATCGTCCCAATTGCCCGAATCCGACAGCGATTCGGACGAAGCCGCGGCCATCGGCATCGCCGCCGCCTCGTCGGCCAGGACCGTCGCCGGCGCGGCAGCCGCGGCGACGGGGGCGGGCGCCGCGGTCTCGATCTCGAGCGCGGGGGCGAACAAAGCGATGGCCGGAAGCGCGAGCAGCAGCGCCACCGCGACCTTGAGCACGGCGCCCCGGTCGGCCGCCGCGCGCGAGCGGAGCAGGGCGGCCAGAAGCAGCGCCCCGCCGGCGATCGCCGCCGATTTCCAGCCCATCTCGATCAGGAAGTCGTAGGTCATTGGTCGCGCTCCTTTGCCGCGTCGATCGCGCGCTGGAGCGCGTCGAGCTCGTCGGGTTTCAGCGATTTGGAAAGGCCGAGCAGCGCCGTCGCCGCGCTCGCCGCCGAGCCGTCGAAGAAGGTCTTGACCATCGCCCTGAGCGCCGTCTCGCGGACCTTGGCCGGCTGCGGGACGCTCCTGTAGACGTAGGTCTGGTCGTCGGCGCGGTGCCGGACCAGGCCCTTGGCCTCGAGCCGGGCGAGCATCGTCCGCACCGCCGAATGGCTCGGCGGATCGGCCATCGCCCGGCGCACGTCCGCCGCCGTCGCCTCGCCGGCGCTGCAGAGGATCTCGAATATCTCGCGCTCCCGGCGCGGCAATGTGGCGATCATGAGCGAATCGGGGTCCTTGCTGCTACACCTGTAGCATGCCACATTTGTAGCAGGGCGCAAGTGCCGTTCGTCGAATCCTCCCGGCCGTTCGTCGAAACCGGGAAACGTCGCTTGCGACCGGGCCGATTCGCGCGCATGCTCAAATCCGAAATCGTCTTATCGGGGGAGGTGACGATGTGGGGACGGCCTGTCTTGGTCCTTGTCGGTCTCGCGGTGAGCGCGCCGGCGATCGCCGCGGATTTCACCTGCTCGAACAAGGCCGCCCAGATCAGTTGCGGCGACGGCGCCTGCGAGGTGACGACCGACGGCTTCACGCCGATGTCGCTGTCGCGAACCGGCCGGAAGCTTTCGATCTGCGCCTATAGCGGCTGCTGGGAGGGCCCGGTCCTGGTTCGACGTTCGGCGGGCCCGGTCGACCTGCTCTACGCCCGGGTCAGCCAGTCCGCGGGGACCGGCGGAAGCGGGGCGGACATGCGCGACCTGGCGGTGATCTACGACCGAACCTCTCGAACCGCGCAAATGCGGTGGGGCGGCTTCGCCAATGCCATGGGGTGCGGCAACGACGACTGAAGTGGGGGACAAAGAAGATGAGCATAAACCGGGATTTTTTCTTCACGCACGTGCGCTCGGCGCTGTTCGAGGGGTCGCTCAAGCAATCGCAGGTGAACGGCCTCACCGCGATCCTCGATTATTGGGAGTCGAGGACGGGCAAGAAGGACGATCGCTGGCTCGCCTATCTTCTCGCCACCGCCCACCACGAGACCGACCGGACCATCCAGCCGATCCGCGAATATGGCAACACCGCCTATTTCACGAGGCGCTACGATCCGCCCCCCACCGGCAAGCTCCCCCAGGTGGCGAAGCAATTGGGCAATATCGTCGCCGGCGACGGTGCGAAATATTGCGGCCGCGGATTCGTCCAGCTGACCGGTCGGCGTAACTACAAGGATTGGGGCACCCGCCTCAAGATCGACCTGCTCGGCAACCCGGCGCTGGCGATGGATCTCGACGTCGCGGTTCGCATCCTGGTCGACGGCTCCATCCTCGGCACCTTCACGGGCAAGAAGCTGGGCGATTATCTCCACGATTCGGTGAGCGACTGGCGCAACGCCCGCCGGGTGATCAACGGGACCGACAAGGCCGATCTGATCAAGGGCTACGCGCTCAAATATTACGCCGCGATCAGCTACACCACCTGAGCCGGCCGGCGCGGCGCGACCCCGCTACCGCGCCGGTTTCCTGAACCGGTAGACGAAGCGGTCGGTCCTGCCGCGGATCGCCGGATCGAAGACGTTCTTGCCGTGGTCCTCGTCGACGCGGAGCAGGTCGGACTGGGCCTCGAGCACGAACCCGGCGCGCTCGAAATCGGCCCGGACCACCGCCGGGTCGATCCGGTGCAATTTCTCGACGACCTCGCGCGTGTCGCCGCCGGCCGTCGCGACATGGTCGACGACGGCGACGGTTCCGCCCGGCTTCACCGCCTGCCAGATCGCCTGGACGACCGTGTTCGGATCGATCCTCGGAAGGCCGAACTGGGCGCTCTCCCAATAAGCGTCGTGATAGACGAGGTGGAGGAGCGCGAAGTCGAAGGCGTTCGGGGCGAAGGAGATCGCCGTCGACGGGCTCGAGTAGAAAGCGGTGTTGGGATTGCGCGACCTTATGTCGGCCAGCGCCTTGACCACCGGCTCGCGGCGGGCGAAGGCGGCCGAGTTCCAGCCGACGACATGGCCCTTGGGGCCCACCGCCCTGGCCATGATCTCGGCATAATAGCCGGTGCCGGTGAAGTAATCGAGGACCCGGTCGCCCTTCCTGAGGCCCATGAAGCCGAGCATTTCGGCCGGCTTCCTGACCTCGTCGAGGTCGGTCGCCGCCTTCGGCCGCCCGGACGCCGCCACCGCCGCGGCGACGTCGGCCGAGCCCGCCGCCGGAGCCTTCGCCGCGACCGGGGCCGCCGTCGCCAGAGCCAATATCAGCCAAGCCGTCCTGCCCATCTCCCGCTCCCGTCGCCGAGGTTGACCGAGGGCGAAGCCTAGCGCCGGCGCGGGTCCCCGTCACCGGTCTTCGTCGCGCCGCAAGGCTCATAGGTCGAACAGCCGGCGGCCGGCGCCGCGCGCGCCGGGTTTGGCGATCGGCGCCGAGACGATCCGGCAGAGCACGATTCCGCGGCACTTGACCGCCACCGTCAGGTAAGCGCCGGGCGCGCCGCCGAAGCTGTACATCAGCGCATGGCTCGACCCGTCGCCGCAGCGGCCTTCGCAGCGCACCTCGCCGCGATGGTCATCGCCCATCGTCACCGGGACTCCGTCGACGAACAGCGAATAGCCGAAAACGCCGGCGCCCGGCCGCGCTTCGACCTGCAGCCACGCCATCCATGCCTCCGCGAGACGACCGGCCTAGCGCCGGTCGGCGCCCGAGTCTGTGACGGTCCTCACGAAGGACGGACGAAAATCGGGCTTGACCGCCGGGGCCGCCCGGGCGGCTCAGGATCCGGAGAGGCGGCGCAGTCGCGCGACGATGGCGGCGATATCCTGGCCCCCGAGCGCGGCGCCCTGGGCGGCGGTGTCGGGCAGCTCGAAGCGCTGCGACGAGCCGCCCTCCTCGATCTCGACCACATAGTGCGGGAGGTCGGCGCCGATTTCGGGTCCGGCCGCCGCCGCGCCGCGGGCGAGGCTCAGAAGCTCGGCCCGGGCGCCGTCGACTTCCGACGCCGCGGCGGGCTCGAGCGCACCGCTGTCGAGGTCGACCTGCTCGATCGTTCCGGCGAAGCCGCCGCGCTGGACGATCCTTATCCGAGTGCCCGCCATCGCCGATCGCCTCCTTCAGGCGGCCGCGGACCCGCGCCCGCGCCTCGCCGCGTTCCGGTCTCCGTCGGCGCTCGCCGCCGCCTGGCGCGGGCCTGCCCCCGGCAGGCCGCCGACGCCCCCGTCGAGGGCCGCCAGCTCGGCGTCGAACGCGATTTCGATGTCGCTATATTCGCGAAGCCGCATGGTTCCGCAACAGGCGGAGCGGTCCTGCAGCCCGTTGGGCTGGATGCCGATATGGGGGTGGTCGACGCGGGTCAGGGTTCGAGCCCCTTTTTTCTTCGCCGCAGCCCGGACGGCGACCACTTCGCGCCGGACGAACTGGGCGACGATGGACCGGCGCCAGGCCTGGCCGCGGGCATCGGCGGGGCACAGGTCGACCATCTTGCGAACGACGTCGGCGAAGGTCGCGTTAACCGCCGGCGCGGCGAGCAGCGCTCGCAGCACCAGGGAAAAGACGGCCTGGCCGGCGCGAAGCAGGGTCGCGGCCTCGTCCTCGCGCTCGATGTTGCGCTCGAGCTCGAAGACGTCGGCGAGGAAGTCGTAGACGCCGCCGGTGAAGACTTGGCTGAGATCGTGGACCTCGCTCGACACCTGGCTCATCGTCTTGTCGTTGTCCGCGTTCCTCAGGCCGTTGTCGCGGCCGAGGGCGAGGCCGAATTCCTCCGCCACGTCGGAGAGGAAGGTCTTGTTGTGCAGGTCGCCCTTGGTCTGGACGATCAGCGCCTCGACCTGGTCGAGCTGGGACAGGGTCAGGAAGATGGCCAGGATGTCGCCGAACGCCTCGTGCAGGGCGCCGCTCTCGGGATGGCCGCTCGCCCCCAGCCAGCCGGGCTTGAGCGAATCGAGGATCGCGTGGCCGGCCTCGTGGGCGACGATGTCGAAGGACCGGCAGGTGAATACCGTCGGCGCCGGCGCCGGAGCGCCGGGCTTGGGGAAGAAGAAGAATTTCAGGCACCGCGAAGTGCGGCTGTAGAAAGCGTTCTGGGTCTGGCCGGCATGTGGGAAAACGGCGATCGGCGAGAGGTCGCCGCCGCCGTTCCACTGCCACTTGATCGGTGCTCCGAGCGCGCGCTGGCACATGGTCAGGGCCTGATGGACGACGCTGAAGGTGTGGACCGCGTCGAAGCCCTCGCTGCCCGGCGCCTGGATGAAATCGTTCATCGTGTTGGCGGCGACGGGCGCGACGCCCTGGAGCGCGACCCGGGCGCTTCGCGGCCCGGCCTGGAGCGCGCCGCGCAACAGCACCTTGCGGATGCCGATCTCCTGGACCGAGGGATCCTGCTTGTAGATGAGCGCGCGCGAGCCGAACAGCACCGGCTGCGCCGGCGCCGCCGCGGCCGCATCGTCCGCCGAATCCTCGTCGGCGTCGGTCGACCGCACCAGCTTGAGGGCCGGACGGACCGACTGGCGGCGAGTCTGCCGCAGATCGAACGCCTGGTTATATTCGCGAGTCGGGGTCGGGACGAGGCCGGCCGGCAGCTCATTGTTATCGTCGAAGAAATCGCTCATCGCAGCGCTCCTCTGCTTGGGCCGGGCCGACGATCGGACCGGCCGCCTCCGTCCCTCCTTGTGGCGGCAAGGGCGCGCCGGGTCCGTGACCCGCGTCACGCTCCCATCGCAAATCGCAGCCTTGCCTTCCGCCCCTCCCGCACCCATCTCGCACCTGCCGCGTTGACCTTCCGCGCGTCCCCGACTAACCACAGAACACACCTGGAACACACACGGCCATGCTGACTCACCTCAAGAAGCATCGGTATACCGAATGCTGACTCACATAAGCGTCCGCGGCGCGCGCGAGCACAATCTCAAGGGCATCGACGTCGACATCCCGCGCGAGACGCTGACGGTCATCACCGGCCTGTCGGGCTCGGGCAAATCCTGCCTCGCCTTCGACACCATCTATGCCGAGGGCCAGCGCCGCTACGTCGAGATCGCTCTCGGCCTATGCGCGCCAGTTCCTCGAGATGATGCAGAAGCCCGACGTCGAGCATATCGACGGGCCTCTCGCCGGCCATCTCGATCGAGCAGAAGACGACCAGCCGCAACCCGCGCTCGACCGTCGCCACCGTCACCGAGATCTACGACTACATGCGCCTGCTCTGGGCGCGCGTCGGCGTGCCCTACTCGCCCGCCACCGGCCTGCCGATCGCGGCGCAGACCGGTCAGCCAGATGGTCGACCGGGTCATGGCGCTGCCCGAAGGCACGCGCCTCTACCTGCTCGCCCCGGTCGTCCGCGGCCGCAAGGGCGAGTATCGCAAGGAGCTCGCCGAGTGGCAGAAGGCCGGCTTCACCCGCGTGCGCATCGACGGCGAGCTTCTACGACATCGAGGACGCCCCGGCGCTCGACAAGAAGTACAAGCACGACATCGAGGTGGTGGTCGACCGCATCGTCGTGCGCGAGGGCATCGAGACGCGCCTCGCCGACAGCTTCGAGACAGGCGCTGAAGCTGGCCGAGGGGCTGGTCTATCTCGATCCGGCCGACGCTCTCTCCTCCCCGGCGGGGAGGGGGCAGGGGGAGGGGGTCCTGAGTCCGAGGGTAGCCGCGGAAGCCGAGCCCCCTCACCCCCCGCCCCTCTCCCCGAGGGGGAGAGGGGAGTGTTGAGCGACAACGCCCCCCCCGGCCGCATCGTCTTCTCCGAGAAATTCGCCTGCCCGGTCTCCGGCTTCACCATCGCCGAGATCGAGCCGCGGCTGTTCAGCTTCAACGCCCCGCAGGGCGCCTGCCCGGCCTGCGACGGCCTCGGCGAGAAGCTGCTGTTCGACGAGGACCTGGTCGTCCCCAACGAGGCGCTCAGTCGATCAAGCAGGGCGCGGTCGTGCCCTGGGCCAAGTCGAACCCGCCCAGCCCTTATTACATGCAGGTGCTGGGCTCAGCCTCGCCCGCGAGTATCGACTTCGACCTCGACGACGCCGTGGAACGAGCTGCCCGAGGAGGTCCGCCGCGATCATCCTCCACGGCACCGAGGGCAAGCCGGTCACCCTCCGCTTCGTCGACGGCCGCAAGTCCTACGAGGTGAAGAAGCCGTTCGAGGGCGTGATCGGCAATCTCAACCGCCGCATGCTGCAGACCGAGAGCGCCTGGATGCGCGAGGAGCTGCGCAAGCTACCAGTCCGCCGCGCCGTGCGAGACCTGCGGCGGCGCCCGCCTCAGCCCGAGCCGCTCGCGGTCAAGATCGCCGGCGAGGACATCTCCATGTCCACCCGCCGCTCGCGTCGCCGACGCGCTCGCCTGGTTCTCCACCCTCGAGGACAAGCTCACCCCGCAGCAGCAGCGAGATCGCCCGCGCCATCCTCAAGGAGATCAACGAGCGCCTCGGCTTCCTCAACAATGTCGGGCTCGACTATCTCAACCTCGACCGCACCTCCGGCACCCTCTCGGGCGGCGAGAGCCAGCGCATCCGCCTCGCCAGCCAGATCGGCTCGGGCCTGTCGGGCGTCCTCTACGTCCTCGACGAGCCGTCGATCGGCCTCCACCAGAGCGACAACGACCGCCTGCTCGAAACGCTCAAGCGCCTGCGCGACCTCGGCAACACCGTGCTCGTCGTCGAGCATGACGAGGACGCGATCCGCCCGCCGACCATGTCATCGACATGGGCCCCGGCGCCGGCGTCCACGGCGGCGAGGTCGTCGCGCGCGGCACGCTCGACGACGTGCTCGCCAGCGAGAACAGCCTCACCGCCGACTATCTCACCGGCCGCCGCGCCGATCGCCGTCCCGGCCAAGCGCCGCAAGGGCAACGGCCAGAAGCTCACCGTCCACGGCGCCCGCGCCAACAACCTCCAGGACGTCACCGCCGCGATCCCGCTCGGCACCTTCACCTGCATCACCGGCGTCTCGGGCTCGGGCAAGTCGAGCTTCACCATCGACACGCTCTACGCCGCCGCCGCCCGCGCCCTGAACGGCGCCCGCATCCTCGCCGGCCCGCACGAGAAGATCACCGGCCTCGAATATCTCGACAAGGTGATCGACATCGACCAGTCGCCGATCGGCCGCACCCCGCGCTCCAACCCGGCGACCTACACCGGCGCCTTCACCCAGATCCGCGACTGGTTCGCCGGCCTGCCCGAGAGCCAGGCGCGCGGCTACAAGCCCGGCCGCTTCAGCTTCAACGTCAAGGGCGGCCGCTGCGAGGCCTGCAAGGGCGACGGCCTGATCAAGATCGAGATGCACTTCCTGCCCGACGTCTACGTCACCTGCGACGTCTGCCACGGCCACCGCTACAACCGCGAGACGCTCGAGGTGAAGTTCAAGGGCCGTAGCATCGCCGACGTGCTCGACATGACGGTCGAGGACGCCGCCGAATTCTTCAAGGCCGTCCCCGCCATCCGCGACAAGATGGCGATGCTGGAGGAAGTCGGCCTCGGCTACATCAAGGTCGGCCAGCAGGCGACGACGCTGCGCGGCGGCGAGGCGCAGCGCGTCAAGCTCGCCAAGGAGCTGTCGCGGCGCGCGACCGGCCAGACGCTCTACATCCTCGACGAGCCGACCACCGGCCTCCATTTCGAGGACGTCCGCAAGCTGCTCGAAGTGCTCCACGCGCTGGTCGAGCAGGGCAACACGGTGGTGGTGATCGAGCACAACCTCGACGTCATCAAGACGGCCGACTGGGTGCTCGACCTTGGGCCCGAGGGCGGCGACAAGGGGGGCGAGATCGTGGCGGAGGGGACGCCGGAGGCGGTGGCGGACGACCCGCGTTCCTACACGGGCCACTATCTAGCGCCGCTGCTCCGCGGGGCTCGCGCCGCTCCCTCCGTCGCCCGTCCCCGTAAGAAGCGGAGCACCCCGGCCGTTCGCGAACGGGAAGTCGCCGAGTGACCTAAGCCGCCACGCCCGAGCGCGTGCGAGGCCGAGGCCTTGGCCAGTCTTACGTCGAGGTTGTCTTCGCCAACAGATCGGAGGCTCTTTTCATCCAGCCGCCGACGAGCTTGCCAGATGACGGCCTCAGCGCATTCGAGGCTCCAATAGCAACTTCGAAAAGCCGGTCGCTCGCAACCGGCTTCTTCCGCACGCTGCGCAGGAGGCCCGATGGACGATATTCCTCGATTTTGTACGTGAGTACTGCGGCAACGAAATTCTCCAGGGACTTCGCTAGGCAGTAGATCGCTCTCGCCTGAACCACCTGCTCGCGATGAACCAACGACAGGAGAAACTCGAACTCGGCCGGGACGTCCGGCTCTGCTATGTCAGGGTAGTTGGACGTTTGTCCCACGATAAACTCGGTAGCCTCAACCAAGGTGTCGATGTTGGCCTGGTCAGCCTTCAGTTCCATCGACTTACTTGAGAACATCTGCCATTCGGGAAACTGCGCGATGTGGGTTTCCACCATCGTCATGTACCCCAAGATGGCGCCGAATGCGGAGCTGGTCAGCTCGTCGCTCAAACTCGATAGCAGCTTCTCCAGCCCGATATTTTCGAGGCCGACCTTGAGTGGGCTTTCCTCGTCCCTTAGATCCGTGTGGATAGCCCTTATGGATTGCCGCAGCCGCCGCTCGTAATTGTCGAGGCCCTGATCCGCCAGCAGTTCCTCGCCCTTCTGCAATATCAGTTCGAGCGACATGCTGATATTGGCGCGGTCACTCGTCTCGAGCATCGTAAAGGGCTTGATGCGGCGGATGACGCCTCCCTGCACGAGAAAGGCGAGCGGGGCGATCTGCTGGCTTGGAACCATGGCTTCTAGCGCAGCCCAGTCAAGCTCCTCTTCGTCCTCCCGAACGGGGAGGTTGCACACGTCGATGATGAGGTTCAGCACCCTCGCCGCAGTCAGCCTCCTTCCCGCCTTTATCCCCTTCGACCTCAGGGGGCGGTTCAGGTCGATGTGCCAGCTATAGTTGTGGGTAGGAGACTCCTTGAGCAAGAGGACTTGCGAGATGATCGACGCGCTTTTCTCTTCCCACCACGGCACCGTGCAGGTTGAGGTGGCGGCGCTGGCGCGCATCTCGCGAGCAATGGCGGCCATGGATCGGATGGAGGATCGGAATGACTTGCTAAACGCATATTTGTGCGTCAGGATTCTACCCCCCTTGAAGTAGAAATGCTCCAAGAGGGTGCAGACATCGCTGACCACTGTTGAGAGCGGATAGCGGCGACTCCCCTTAGCGACATTGAGGGGAGCGCTTAGGAACTCCAAGAGCTTTGACATGCTGCCCCCCGTTTGCGAATCAAACCGGCTAAAGAACCTCGTGCGCTCGTAAATCGATAGTCAGCGGAAAGGAGGACGCCAACCTTCTGGGCAACCAACGCCGGCCGCGCCTAGGTTCCATCCTTAAGTCAAAGGTTGCCACCGTTCTGCCGAGGGTGCCAGCCGCATCATATTCCACAGCGACGATGGCCATAGGCGCGATCGTCCCGAACTGCGGCTCCTGCCCCCCCGCCGGATCGAGGCTTCTTATCGAATGCTCGTAGGTCAGGGCGTGACGTGAACCCGGCATGATGTCGATATTGAGCAAGTCCCGGCTCGGCCGCACCGGATCGAAGTCCCTTTCCCTCAGCGCGCGGGTGGCAATGCCCAGATGGACTCCCTTGGCGGGCGTCAGGCCGATATTGACGAGCTCGATGGCAAAGGTGAGAGCCAGCCGGCCGCCGCCGGCGTAGGCGCAACGGGCTCCGACAATGTCCACCTGGACCCAAGGGCGGGTCTGCGCATGCGCCGTGTCCCGAACGATGCTGTTGCCCTCTTGGGCGGCCCTGACGGCATCGAGCGTGGCAGCCGCCGCGCGGTGCGACGCTCTCGCCGCGCCGCGCGCGTATAGCACGGCGAGCGCGGTGGCAAGAAGGGCGAGGAGGCTCACCCCCGCCATCACTGCGCCGACGTAGGCCGACACTTCAGCCCAAAACGCTGATTGCGCTGCGGCGTCCGCCGCCTTCCACTGCGCGCACCGCTCCAACACGCGGTCGCCCGGACCATCTCGGCACGGCATCTCCCGAACCGTCGCGGCATTTACCTCGACGCCGCCGCGGGCAACCGCCTTGTCCGGGCTCTGCTTCACGCCCCCCTGCGGCGATACGGCATCCAGCGGACCGCCAATCAGCAAAAGCAGCAAGACGACTTTGGGACCCAAGCCCCCCGACCGCCGGTCCTTACGCTCCATGTGCCTCGCCCCATTCACAACAAGCACGCTACTCTCTGCGACCCATCAGGCAAGAAAAACAGTGACAGTAATAATTTGGCTGATGCGTTTGGCTCTGGCTGCGCCATGACAGTGACAGGAGCGTAAGACAGTGACAGTAGCCCGCACCGCACCGACGCCCTCGACGGCGCACTAAATACATACTGTCACTGTTTACGCCCCAATCGGCCAGCCTCCCGCATTTCATCGAGCCCCCGCTTCGTCTCTTGGACGGAAATGCCGTTGTCTTCTGCGAAGCTCTTCTCTGCGGAAGGCAATTCCGCCGCGTCAGGCGAAGCTGCTTCTTGTCCTAGCGCCGAAGATGCGACGATGACAGTTCCTGCTAGAAAAAAGATAAAGCCGTTTCATTTCACTAACTCCATACGCAACTCGCCTAAAATCAACCCAACTTCGGCAGCGCGGTTCCTACCAAAATACTCCAAATGAAAGCATTATTGAAACCGGGTTTGGGGATTTGCAGGCAACCGCAAGGTCAAGGGCTCTCCGAAAGGAGGGGAAGGATGGCTGATGGCAGCATAAGCTGTCGCGCGGGACGAGCCTGTCCTGAGCCTGTCCCGAGCCTGGTCGAGGGTCTTAGTCGAAGGGCGCTGCCAGGCGCTGTCTGCGCCGCGCCCGTCCTTTCCCGTCATTCCGGGCTTGATCCGGAATCCACCTTGATGTTCTTCTCAGTGCCTCAACGGCCGCAAGGAAGGTGGATGCCGGATCAAGTCCGGCATGACGGGTATGGCCAAGTCCGGGATGACGAGGAATCCTTCGCGGTCACTATTTGGGACCGCGCCCTCGCCCGCTTCCACGAGACCCAGGCCGCCGTCGACGCCGCCTCCGGCGAGCCCGACCATCAGCGCTACGACGCGTTCGTCGACTGCGCCGGCGAGTCGATGGGCGCCCTCCTCGCCCTTCCCGCCCCCGATCTCCCCGCCCTCGCCGCCAAGCTCGACATCATCGTCCCCCACCTCGCCTGGGAGCTCACCGGGTGCGAAGACTGCCTCGAGCGCCTCCGCCGGGACGCCCGCCGCCTCGCCGCTCCCGACCCTTGAACGGGGTTCACACGAAGGCGCGAAGGCGCGAAGGGTCCGGGCGACGTCCGGCGCCGCAGGCCATGTCCGGCCGCCCGGTCGATCGCAGGCGGCTTGGAGGTTGCGGCTCCGCGCCCGCGCCGGCACCGCCCCCTTCGCGCCTTCGCGCCTTCGCGTGAACGAGCCGCCTGCCCGCCCCGCCGCCGTCCGGTGCCTCGTCGCTTGGTCGCGCCTGCCGGAGCTTCCGTCTCGCCGGCTCGGGGCCCGGTCGCAAGGCCCGCGCCGGGCGCCGCGGCCTCGCGCAGCCGGCAGCCGGAAGAGCGGCCCGCCCCGGCCGCTCCCACCGCCCGGAAAGGAAAGCGCCATGATCAGACCGTTCCTGCTCCTCGCCGCCGCCGCCTCCGCCGCCGCCGCCGCCGCCGCGCGCTCCTCCGAGCCGGCCGGCGAGCCGTTCCGCGCCACCATCCCCGTCGCCGACCTCGATCTCGCCACCCCGGCCGGCCGGGCCGCCTTCGCCGCCCGGGTCGAGCGGCTGGCGACGCTCAGCTGCGCGCCGCGTCCCTATCCCGCGGTCTACGAGGCGAAGAGCCTGAGCCGCTGCCGCTCGGACTTCCGAGCCGCCGCCGAGGCCGCGGCCTCCCGGCTCGCGCCGAAGCCGCGCTCCGCCGCCGCCGCAAGCGCAAGCTGAGCGCCCGGCCGCGCTGACGGGGCCCTGCCTGCGGGCCGCGGGCATCCCGCGGCGAGGGGCCGTCAGGAAACCGCCGCGATCTCCGCTTCCCCCCGGCGACCCGGGGGGCAGGAAGCGGTCGTTACGGGCTGAAGGGCAGGTCCTCGTCGTCGTCGTCGTCGAGGAACAGCAGGAAGATCAGGCCCATCACGGCGATTCCGCCGAGGACGTACCACAAGACGTCGTCGTCGTCGTCGTCGTCGGTCTCGGCGAAGCGCAGGCCCGATTCCCGGCTCGGCGCGGGCTGTGGCGCGCCCTGGGCGAGGCCGGCGGTCGGCACGATGACGAGGGCGGCGGAGGTGAGGATTGTGGTCAAGGCCCGATAGCGCATGCTTCATACCCTTATGCTTGGACGGGCCGTCTAAAGCGGGCCGGGCCGCGCGGCGCTATCGGTGGAAACCCCGACGACCCGGCCCGCCGCCCCCCGCGGCGCCCGGCTCCGGGATCGCGCCGGCCCGCTCAGTCCTCCGCCAACTTCGCCATCAGCCACACCAGCCGGCGCGCCGAGGCCTCCGCGTAGCCGGCGCCCTTCAGCCGGCGCAGCGCCTCGGCCTCGCTGCCGGCGCCGACCAGCTCGGTGAGCGCGTCGAGCTCCTCGCGGGAGAGCCGCCTCGGCCTGCGCTTCGGCGGCGCGATCAGGTCGCGGCGGCGGCGGCCGCCGGCGAGCCGGAAGAGCAAGGCGAACAGGAAAGCCGCCGCCGCCGCCGCGGCGACGAGGAGCAGCGGATAGGCCGTCATCGCCCGCTCCGCCCCGCGCCGGGCCCTAGCGAGCGCAGACCAGGCGCCCCGGCCGGACGTCGAAGCGCCTCGGCCCGGAGACGTCGCGGGGCATCGGCAGGTCGACGATCGCGGCGTCGATCCGGCAGCGGCCGGCGCTGACCCGGTAGAGGTCGGTTCGGAGATATTCGACCCGGTCGATCGGGTCGGAGCCGAAGGCGCGGGTGACGGCGGGGTGGGCGATCACCGCCCTCAGCTCGGCCTGGCGCTGGTAATTGGGCGCCAGCGCCGCGGCGGCGGGAGTCGCGGCGAGGGCGGCGAGGAGGGCGAGGAGTAAGCGGCGGCGCATGTCCGGTCCTTTCCCGAAGGCCCGCGCGCTCGGCGCGGCGGCCCCAGAATGACAGGATCGGCGCCGCGATGCACGCGGGGCAAAAAAATAGGATTGCAAAAGCAGTCGTCCTATGATTTACCTACGATATGGAACAGAACAAGAACTCCGAGTCGGGCGGACTCCCGACCCCCGCCGCCGATCGGCAAGGCACCGGCCTCTTCTACAAGGACGGGCGCGAGATTGCGCCGACTCATCCCGACCACGGCCCGATGCACCTCCTCCCCCGCCAGGAGGACGGCAGCTTCGCCGCTTATTACTATTGCTCCAAGGCCGAGCTGTACGACGCCCAGATCCCCGCCCCGCCGCCGCGCCGCCACCGCCGCGACGGCTTCAGCGCCGAGCGCCAGGAGGCGTTCCTCGAGGCGGTCCGCGGCGGCGCCTCGGGCCGCGAGGCGGCGCACCGGATCGGAATCTCGCCGACCACCGCCTACAATCTCTACAACAGCGCCGACGGCGCCGCCTTCCGGGCCGCCTGGGACGAGGCGGCGAAGGTCACCGACATCGTCCTCGAGGACACCGCCTTCGACCGCGCCGTCAACGGCCAGGAGGAGATCGTCTTCTACCAAGGCCAGCGGGTCGGCAAACGCTGGAAATATGACAACAACCTGCTGATGAGGCTGCTTCGCGCCCGCCAGCCGCTCAAATATGCGCCGCTCTCCGAGATCGAGGGCTGGCTCCGCCACCGCGGCATCGCTCCGCCGCCGGACGTCGACGGCGTGCTCGACCGGCACCGCGCCGCCGAGGCGGAATGGGGCCGGCGCCTGCCCGGCGAGGAGGCGCCTTCGCTTCCCGCCCCGAACGAAGCCGCCGGATCCCGAGCCCGGCTCGCCGGCGCAAGCCAGGGCCCGGATTCGACTTCCGAAACGGCCGAAACCCAGCCCCCGCTCCCCGGCGAAAGCCGGGGGCCCGATTCGACTTCTGAGGCGGTTGGGCCCCGGCCTTCGCCCGGGTCCAGCGAGACGGAAGAACCCGCCGCCGCGTCCACTTCGTCCACTTCGCCCGGAATCGGACAGGGCGAAGAAGCCCCCGGCGCGTCCACTTCGTCCACTTCGTCCGGAATCGGACACAGCGGCGAGCCTGGCGCCGGGTCGCCGACGCCCGCTTCGGCTGCCGGGGAAGCTCAGGCCGCGCCCGAGCCGGGGCCGGCCGAGCCGGTCGACCCCGGCGGCATCGCCTTCCGTCCGCCGCGCCGGCCGCTGATCTTCCCGGCGCCCTGAGCCGCTCTCGCCCGGCCGGGCGCCGCCGCCCGCTCCGGCGTCGCCGGTCGGGCGCTCGCCCGCGGCGGCGCTGGCGGGGCCGGCTCCGGGCCGCTAAGGGCCGGAGCGCCCCGCCCCTCGCGAAGGAACGATCATGCTCAAGGACCATGACAGCTCCGCCATCGTCGCCGTCGCCGACCTGGGCCGCGCCCGCGCCTTCTACGGCGGAACTCTCGGCCTCGAACCGGCCGGGGAAGGCGGCGAGGAAGGAGTCCTCGTCTACCGGACCGGCGCAACCCGGCTGGTCGTCTACGAATCCCGCCATGCCGGAAGCAACCGCGCCAATGCCGTCGTCTGGGGCGTGGGCGGCGAGCTCGATTCGATCGTCGCCGCGCTCGAGGCCGCCGGGGCCGGCTTCGAACATTATCCCGAGATCGGCCGGCTCGAGGGCAACGTCCATCACGCCGGCGGGATGAAGCTGGTCTGGCTCAAGGACCCGGACGGCAACATCCTCCACCTCAACTCGATGTGAGCCGGCCGGCCGGCGTCGGTTCATCTTCCGGCCGAAGGAGCGGAGCGATGATCGCCATCCTGTGGACTTACGACGTGCTCCCCGAGGCGGCCGAGGAATTCGAGCGCGCCTATGGCGCCGCCGGCGACTGGGCGGCCCTCTTCCGCCGCTTTGAGGGCTATTCGGGCACCGAGCTTCTGCGCGGTCCCGGCAACGCCTATCTGACCATCGACCGCTGGCGCAGCCGCGAGGATTTCGACGCCTTCATGGCCGCCGCCGGCGCCGACTATGAAGCGCTCGACCGCTCGACCGGGCGGCTGACCCTCGCCGAGCGCAGGCTCGGATCGTGGGAGGCGGTGGCGCCGGGCCGGGCCTGACCTCCCGGACTGTCCGCTTCCCGAATCGCTTCGTCGCCTTCCGCCGCGCCGCCGCGCAACTTCTCCGGCCGCCGCTCATTGTCCCGGCAGCCGCTTCGTGCGCGGCCATCCCACAGGAGAAGCGTAAGATGAGTATCTTCGGCAAGATCCGCGATGCGATTTTCGGCCGCGCCAGGGCCGCCCAGCCGCAGGCGCAGCAGCCCGGCGGTCCCGCCATGCCCCAGATGAACCCGGCCGCGCCGGCCCAGCCCGCCAATGTCGACGTCGACGCGGTGCTCGCCGACCTCGCCTCGAAGAAGAGCGAGAAGCTCAACTACCAGTCGTCGATCGTCGACCTGATGAAGCTGCTCGACCTCGACCCGAGCCTCGCCAACCGCAAGGAGCTCGCCACCGAGCTCGGCTATACCGGCGCCAAGGACGGCAGCGCCGAGATGAACATCTGGCTGCACAAGCGAGTCATCGCCGAGCTCGAGAAGAACGGCGGCAAGGTCTCGGCTTCGCTGAAGGACTGAGCCGTTGATGACGCTCGCCGGGCCTTTCTGAAATCGCCCCCGGGTCCGGGGAGAAGGAAGGCCCGGCGATCCGCGCCGGTCACGTGAAGCGCTGGCAGACCTCCCACCGGATGCGTCCCCCCGTCATCCGCTTCGCGCGCGACATTTTCGGCGAAACGTCCGTATTGGACCGAGCGTCTTCCCCGGCCCGCGCGTTGTGGTAGAATGCAGGGATCTCGAAGGGGGGAATCATGGTCGAGGTCTCTGCCCTGAAGCGAATCGTGCTCGTGCCTTTGCTGGTCGCCCTGCTCGGCGCCTGCCAGCTATTCGCGCCGGCCTACGACCTCGAGGTCGGCACCCGCACCAGCGAGGCCTATATGGCCGTCGGCCAGCTCATGTCGGAGGCCGAATATGGCAAGTTCCAAGATCCGGCCAGCTTCGACGGCGTCGTCGACCGCTATGCGCAGATCGATGCGCTGCTGAGGACCGCCTCGGCGAGCGCCGGAGTCCTTCCGACCTCGGCCAAACCGGCCGAGCGGGCGCGGGTGCTGCTCGTCGGCCAGATCGAAGGCTGCCGCGAGCGGGTGAGCACCGTCGCCGACATCCACAAGAGGAAGGGCATCGCGCCGGACGCCGGCCTCACCGAGAATGCCCGCGTCGCCTGCGACCTCGCCGCCCGAGCGGCCAACGCGATGAAGCCGTGAACCACCGGGAGGGCCCGCAATGACCGACCTTTCGACCTTCAATCCGACCGGGGTAAACGACCTGTTCAAGGCCTTCGTCGACGAGGGCAGCAAGGCGATCGGTAGCTCGGTCGACGACATCAAGGTGGCGGTCCCTCACCTCAAGACGCTGGCGGAGGCGAGCCTCAAGACGGTGAAGGCGTTGGCGGAGGGGCGGATCGATGCCGAGACCGCGGAGCAAATCCTGGCCGACCGCAAGGAGACGCTGCAGCAGCTGCTCGAATTCGAGGCCTTTATGGCGCTGGTCGTCGCCCAGAAGCTCGCCAACGCGGTGTTCAATGTGATCGGCGCCGCTATCCGCAACCGCACCGGCATCGACCTCCTCGGAGGCGCATAGACTCGGGTTCCGACGCGCCAAGACACGCTGCCGGTACCGCACTTCCGGCCGCGGGCTCGCCTGCTGGGGCTGCGCCTTCGACATCAGGAGAAGGCCTATGCCCCGCTACATGGTCGAACGCACCTTCCCCGACGGCCTCAACGTCCCGGTCAATCCCGACGGCGCCGAGGCGTTGTGCGGGATCGTCGCCACCAATGCCGAGGAGGAGGTGAGCTGGGTCCATTCCTATGTCTCGGCGGACAAGACGAAGACCTTCTGCGTTTACGACGCCCCCTCGCCCGAGGCGATCCGAAGCGTCGGCGCCAAGAACGGAGTGCCGGTCGACGCCATCCATGAGGTGCGCGTCCTCGATCCCTATTTCTACCATTGAGACAGGACGGAGCCGGGCGGCTCTGGACTCGCGCGCCGAATCCGGGAAAAAGCGCGCCCATGTCAAGCCAGCTCGATTTCTACCTCGCCCGCGCCGCCGAGGCGCGCGCCGACGCCGAAGCCGCCACCCTCGCCAACGTCCGCGACCGCTGCCTGAGGGCGGCCGCCGCCTGGGACGCGATGGCCGCCCGGGCCCATCGCGGCGACGCGATGCGCGCCCGCCAGGAGGCGGACAAGCGCGCCCTCGCCGCCGAGGCCGCCCCGGCCGAATAGTTCGGGATTCGGCCCGGCGCCGAACGCCTTGATACAGGTTGCCGCTGGCCATGGCAGATGCTAGCACCGCGGCTCGGCCCCGGTTGAAGGAGCGACGCTCCCTTCTCGTTTCGGCCCGAACGCATGCGCCGGCATCCACGCCGGCCACCAAGGTTGACGCTGCATGAGGCATTTTTCCCCCCAGACGCTGCCCCTCCGCAGGGGGACGGGCATTGCGGCCGGGGCTTTGCGGGCGGACTTCGGGTCCGGCCTGCCGCGCGCAGCAGAGGCGACTTTTTTCTTTTCAACCCGGACATTGAAGCCGCGCGCCGTCGGGCGCGCGCCTTCGTCCATATTCGAGCGCGCGCTCGCCGCCGCCGCAAGGACGGCCCAGCGCGCGTGGAGTGACTTCAATGACAATGCGCATGTTGATCGACGCGCGCCACCAGGAAGAGACCCGGGTGGCCGTCGTCAAGGGAAACCGGATCGAGGAATTTGATTTCGAATCCGCCGAGCACAAGCAGCTCAAGGGGAATATCTATCTAGCCAAGGTCACGCGGGTCGAGCCGTCGCTTCAGGCGGCGTTCGTCGACTATGGCGGCAACCGCCACGGCTTCCTGGCCTTCTCCGAAATCCACCCCGATTATTACCAGATCCCGCGCGAGGACCGCGAGGCCCTGCTCCGCGAGGAAGCCGAGCATGCCGCCGAGGAGGAGCGCCTGCGCGCCGCCGAGGACGCGCGCTACGAGAGCCGCGGCGACCGCGAGGAGCGCGACGACGATCGCGATCATGACGAGGCCGAGCGCGATTATGACGACGAGGGCGAGGACGGCGAGGCGCTCGACGAGGACGCCCCGGCCCCGCCGGAAGCCGCCGAGAGCGCTCCGGAGGAGAATGCCGCCGACGAGCTTCGCCGCAAGCGCCAGAATCTGCGCCGCCGCTACAAGATCCAGGACGTCATCCGCCGCCGCCAGGTGCTTCTCGTCCAGGTCGTCAAGGAGGAGCGCGGCAACAAGGGCGCGGCGCTGACCACCTATCTGAGCCTCGCCGGCCGCTATTGCGTGCTGATGCCCAACACCAGCCACGGCGGCGGGATCAGCCGGAAGATCTCGAACGGCGCCGACCGGAAGCGCCTCAAGCAGATCATGTCGGACCTCAGCCTGCCCAACAGCATGAGCTGCATCGTCCGCACCGCCGGCCTTTCGCGCACCAAGACCGAGATCAAGCGCGACTTCGACTATCTCGCCCGTCTCTGGGACGAGATCCGCGAGCGCACCCTCGAGCAGCTCGGCCCCGGCCCTCATCTACGGCGACAGCGACCTCATCAAGCGCGCCATCCGCGACATCTACAATCGCGACATCGACGAGGTGATCGTCGAGGGCGAGGACGGCTACAAGGCCGCCCGCTCCTTCATGAAGCTGCTGATGCCGAGCCACGTGAAGCGGGTCCAGAATTACGTCGACACCGTGCCGCTCTTCCAGCGCTACGGCGCCGAGGACCAGCTCGCGGCGATGTACCAGCCGGTCGTCCAGCTCAAATCGGGCGGCTATCTGGTGATCAACCCGACCGAGGCCCTGGTCTCGATCGACATCAACTCGGGCCGCTCGACCCGCGAGCACAATATCGAGCAGACCGCCTACGCGACCAACATCGAGGCCGCCAACGAGATCGCCCGCCAGCTTCGCCTTCGCGACATGGCCGGCCTCGTCGTCATCGACTTCATCGACATGGAATCGAACGGCCATATCCGCAAGGTCGAGAAGGCGATGAAGGAGGCGCTGAAGAACGATCGCGCCCGGATCCAGGTCGGCCGGATCTCGTCCTTCGGCCTGATGGAGATGAGCCGCCAGCGGCTTCGCACCGGAGTGCTCGAGGCCTCGACCCGGCCCTGCCCGCATTGCGAGGGCTCGGGCCTGATGCGCACCGCCTCGTCGGCGGGCCTGTCGGCGCTGCGCATGCTCGAGGAGGAGGCCGCGCGCGGCCGCGGCAGCCGGATCGTGCTCCGCGCCGGCCGCGAGGCCGCGGTCTACGTCCTCAACAGAAGCGCGGCGAGATCGGCGAGATCGAGTCGCGCTACGGAGTCGATCGTCGAGGTTCTGATCGAGGAGAGCTTCGAGGGCGCCAAGATGGCGGTCGAATCCTTCGGCCCGCCGCCGGCGGCCCGGCCCCGCGTCGAGCGGATCGTCGAGCCCGAGGTCGACGAGGAAGAGTTCGCCGAGGACCTGGCGGACGAGGTCGACGAGGAGGAAGAGGCCGAGGAGGTCGAGGCCGAGGCCCGTCCGCGCCGTCCGGAGAATCGCGAGCAGCGCGAGCGCCGCGAGGAGAGCGAGGAGCGCGGCCGCAAGCGCCGCCGCCGCCGCGGCCGCCGCGGCGGCCGTCGCAGGGACGGCGAGGAGGGCGGCGAGCCGATCGCCGGTGAGCCGGAAGGCCTGAGCGAGCCGGCCGCCGCGGAGGCTCCGGCCGCCGAGCCGGCCGAGCCCGAGCCCGTCGCGGAGGCCGTCGCCGAGCCCGCCGCCGAAGCGGAGGAGAAGCCCAAGGGCCGCCGCCGTCCGCGCGCCCGGCGCAAGGAGGAGGCCCCGGCCGAGACCGCCGAAGCCGCCGCGGCGCCCGAGCCGGAGCCCGTGCCGGTCGCCGAGCCCCAGCCGGAGCCCGCGCCCGAGCCCGTCGCCGAGGAAGCCCCGGCCAAGCCCAAGCGCACCCGCCGCAAGAAAGCCGCCGAAGCCGAGGCGCCCGCCGAAACGCCCGCCCCCGAGGCGGCCAACGATCGCGAGACCGCCGGTGCCGAGGCCGAAGCCGCCGAGGCCGAGGCCGACGAGAGCGGCGAACCGCGCCGCGGCTGGTGGCAGCGCACCTTCGGAGCCTGACCCTGAAGGCATGAGCGCGCTTGCCCCGGCCGGCGCGCTCATGTCAGGTTCAGTTCCGCGACGGGATAGGACAGGCCATGGCTGAAGCTGGGCACAGACTGGGACGGTGGAGCGCGTTCGCCGCCCGCCTCGCCTTTCTCCTCATCATGAGCTTCGCGCTCACCGCCCGGCCGGCCGCCGCGCAGTCGATCCTGCGCGACGCCGAAACCGAGGCGCTGTTCGCCGACATGTCGAGGCCGCTGATCGAGGCGGCCGGGCTCAGGCCCGACAATGTCGACGTCGTCCTGATCCACGACCGCTCGATCAACGCCTTCGTCGCCGGCGGCCAGATCGTCTACATCCACTCGGGCCTGATCGCCGCGGCGGACAACGCCAACGAGGTCCAGGGCGTGATCGCCCACGAGATCGGCCACATCACCGGCGGCCACATCATCCGCATGCAGGAAGGCGTGAAGACCGCCACCGGGATCATGATCCTGTCGATGATCCTCGGCGCCGCGGCGATGGCGGCCGGCGCCGGCGAGGCCGGCATGGGCGTCCTCGCCGCCGGCCAGCAGGCGGCGATGGGCAAGTTCCTCGCCTTCAGCCGGACCCAGGAATCAGCCGCCGACGCCGCCGCCGCCGGCTTCTTCGCCCGCTCCGAGACCAACGGCAAGGGGCTGCTCACCTTCTTCAAGAAGCTCCAGAACCAGGAGTTCCGCTACGCCATCCCGCAGGACAATGCCTATGCGCGGACCCATCCGCTGACCGGCGAGCGGCTCGCCGCGCTCGAGCAGTCGGTGAAGGAGGCGCCGGGCTGGAACCGGGCCACCGATCCCAAGCTCGAAGCCCGCTTCCAGCGCGTCAAGGCCAAGCTGATGGGCTTCGTCGAGGAGCCCGAGCGCACCCTCGTCGCCTATCCGGAGAGCAACAAGAGCGTTCCGGCCCGCTACGCCCGGGCCTATGCCTGGCACAAGCGCGCCTATCCGGAAAAGGCTCTGGCCGAGGCCGACAGCCTGCTCGCCGACGAGCCCAACGATCCCTATTTCCTCGAGCTGAAGGGCCAGATCCTGCTCGAATCGGGTCGCCCCGCCGCCGCCCTCGAATCGCTCCGCCAGGCGGTCCGCTACGCGCCCGACCAGCCGCTTGATCGCCGCCCTGCTCGGCCACGCCCTCATCTCGACCGAGAAGCCCGACCATTTCGAGGAGGCCAAGCAGGTGCTGCGGGCGGCGATCGGCCGCGACAATTCCAACCCCTTCGCCTGGTACCAGCTCGGCATCGTCTACGACCGCGAGGGCGATACCGGCCGGGCGGCGCTCGCCACCGCCGAGCGCTACAATCTGCAGGGCGAGCCGCGGCTGGCCCTGGTCAATGCCGAGCAGGCGCTGAAGACCGTCCCCACCGGCTCGCCCGACTGGCTCCGGGCGCAGGACATCGCCATGGTGTCGCGCACCGAGGTGGAACGGAAGAAAAAGAATCGTGACGACTGACTCCGCGCCGGCCCGTTCGGGCTGGAAGACGGCCCTGGCCGCGGGCCTGATCGGAGCCCTGATCGGCGGCGGCGCGGTCGCCTACGGCTCGCGCCAGTCGGTCCGCGACTATCTGCTCGAAAATCCCGAAATCCTGCCCGAGGCGATGGACGTGCTTCGGGAGCGCGAGGCGGCGAAGGTCGTCTCCGCCAACCGCACCGCGCTCGAGACCCCCTTCGCCGGCGCCTGGGCGGGGGCCGCCGACGGCGACGTCGTCCTCGTCGAGTTCTTCGATTACGCCTGCGGCTATTGCCGCAAGAGCAATGCCGACATCGACCGCCTGCTGAGCGAGGATCCGAAGCTCAAGGTGGTCTGGCGCGAATGGCCGGTGCTCGGCGCCGACAGCGAGGCCGCCGCCCGGGCCAGCCTCGCCGCGGCCCAGGCCGGCCGCTTCAAGGCGTTCTACGACAGCCTGTTCGAGGCGGGCCGGCCGACGGCCGACGCCATCGGCAAGGCGCGTTCGGCGGTCGGCCTGAGCGGCGACCTGCCGCCGGACGCCGCGGACCAGGAGCTGAAGCGCAACTTCCAGCTCGCCGCCAGCCTCGAGGCGACCGGCACCCCGACCTTCGTCGTCGGCGACCAGATCTTCCAGGGCGCCGTCGGCTACGAAGCGCTCAAGAAGGCGATCCGGGAAGCGCGGGAGCGCAAGTCCTAAACCCCTCTCCCGCTTTTCGCGGGAGAGGAGGGGCCCAAGCCGAAGGCTTGGGAGGTGAGGGTCTTTTCTGACTGCGGAGTACAGACCCTCGCCTCCCACCGCTTCGCGGCGGGCCCCTCCTCTCCCGTAAGAACGGGAGAGGGGATTAGCTCCCTTGGAAACCCCCCCATCCGCCGCCATAGTCGCCTCCATGCAGCCCTATCTCGACCTCCTCTCCCGAATCCTCGCCGAGGGCGCCGAGCAGCAGGACCGGACCGGAGTCGGCACCCTCTCCGTCTTCGGCCACCAGATGCGCTTCGACCTCGCCGACGGCTTCCCGCTGCTCACCACCAAGAAGCTCCACCTGCGCTCGATCGTCATCGAATTGCTCTGGTTCCTGAAGGGCGAGACCAACATCGCCTGGCTGAAGGAGAACAGGGTCCGGATCTGGGACGAATGGGCGGACGAAGGCGGCGAGCTCGGCCCGGTCTACGGCAAGCAGTGGCGCGACTGGGAGGGGCCCGGCGGGGTCCATGTCGACCAGATCGCCAACCTCATCGACCTCATCAACCGCGACCCCGCCTCGCGCCGCCAGATCGTCTCGGCCTGGAACCCCGCCGAGATCGAGCGCATGGCGCTCGCTCCCTGCCACTGCCTGTTCCAGACCCAGGTGGCGCGCGGCCGCCTCAACCTCCAGCTCTACCAGCGCAGCGCCGACGCCTTCCTCGGAGTCCCGTTCAACATCGCCAGCTACGCCCTTTTGACCCACATGCTCGCCCAGCAATGCGGGCTGGAGCCAGGCGTGTTCGTCTGGACCGGCGGCGACTGCCACCTCTATTCCAACCATCTCGACCAGGCCCGGCTCCAGCTCACCCGCGAGCCCAGGCCGTTGCCCAGGCTCAGCATCCGCCGCAAGCCCGAGGCGATCGACCGTTACGAATACGAGGATTTCGAGATCCTCGGCTACGAGGCCCACCCGCACATCAAGGCCGAGGTGGCGGTCTAAATCCCTCTCCCGTTTTTCGCGGGAGAGGGGATCACTCCCCCACCTCCTCCGCGGTGATCGGCTTGTAGTCGCGTCGCCAGTAGCGCGTCCCCCGCTTCACCGTCAGCACCACCGAACGCCACTGCGCCCGCGGGGCCAGCGGGTTCTCGCTCAGGAAGGCGATGTTGGCGAGCTTGCCCGGCTCGATCGATCCGATCTCGCTCTCCCGCTTCAGCGCCCTGGCGCCGTTCACGGTCGCGGCCCGGAGGATTTCGAGCGGCGGCAGGCCCGCCCTGCGCAGATAATCCATCTCGTCGAACACGGCGGGCCAGGGGCTCGCGGTCGGGGCCGGGGCGTCGGTCCCGGTGGCGAGGGTCACTCCGGCGGCATGAGCCTGGCCGGCGATCCGCTCGGCGAGCGAACTGTCGCAATAAGTGGGCGGCTTGGGCTCGGGCAGCTCGCGCCGCAGCTTCTCGATCAGGTGATAGACCGCCACCGTCGTGTCGAGCACCGTCCCGCGCGCCTTCATCGCCCGGAACAGCGCCGCCAGCTCCGGGTGGACCGGCCCGCGCATCAGGGCCGCCTGGTCGAGCGGCGCGCGGTCGTGATAGCTGGCCGGCGGCTCCGCCAGCGTCTGATAGGCCAGCATGCAGACGTGCGAGACGCTGTCGGCGCCGGCCTCGACCACCTCCCGCGGGGTGGCCGGGAACACCGCCGCATGGGCCCACACCGCAACGCCCTGCCCGTGCGCCTCCGAGGCGATCCGGGCCACCATCGCCGAGTCGAGATTGCCGTAGACCTTCACCCCGCGCGCTCCGGTGCCGACGATCCGAGCCATGGCCAGCCGAAGGTCGGTCTCCGGGGTGATCTTCTGGACCCAGGGGACGTCGCCCGGCTTGCCCCCACGGGCGATGTCGTCGAGCCGCCCGTCGACGAAATAGCCCGGCCCCGCCACGAGCGCGGCGAAGTCGAGGTCCGGCGCCGCGACCTCGCCGAAGCGCGCGGCGCGCGACAGGTCGGCGAGGATCCGCGCGTGGCCGAGCATGTCGCGGACCGCCGTCACCCCGCCGTAGACCTCGCGGCGAAGCACCGCCTCGGCCGCGCTTCGGCCGCGGCCGTTCTCGACATGCTGGTGGACGTCGATCAGGCCGGGGATGGCGTAGAGGCCGGCGACGTCGACCGTCTCGGCCCCGGCGGGCAGGGGGGCGCCGGGCGCAAGCAGCGCCTCGATCGTCTCGCCGCGCGCGACGATCGTGACCGGGCGCAGGCCGCCGCTGCCGACGTCGACCAGGGTCGCCCCGCGATAGGCGACGACCGGGGCGGGCGATTCCGGCTGAGCGCCGGCCGAACAGGGACCGAGCAGGGTCAGAGTCAGAGCGGCGACCCGGTGGAGCAGGTTTCGCATCGCCCCACGGTAGCGCCCGTCCGGGCCAGCCGCTAGGCAGAGGCGATGGACGCCGTCTCCCCCGTCACCATCGTCGTCGCCCGAGCCTCGAACGGAGCGATCGGGCTCCGCGGCGGGCTGCCGTGGCGGATTCCGGCGGACATGAAGCATTTCAAGGCGGTGACGATGGGCACGGCGATGGTGATGGGCCGCCGCACCTTCGAGAGCCTGCCGGGCCTCCTGCCCGGCCGCCGCCATATCGTCCTCACCCGCGACCCCGCGCTGGGGCGCCGATGGTGCCGAGACGGCGGGCTCGGCGAGGGAAGCCTTGGCGCTGGGCGGCGGCGAGCCCGTCTCGGTGATCGGCGGGGCGGAGATCATCGCCTTGTTCCTGCCGCTGGCCCAAGCCGTCGAGCTGACCGAAGTGTATGACGAGCCCGAGGCCGACACGTTCATGCCGGCCTTCGACGGAGACGAATGGCGCGAGGCGTCGCGCGAGGACCATCCCGGCTACAGCTTCGTCAGGCTCGAACGGCGGGCCCCGTCACCCTGAACTTGTTTCAGGGTCCAGTCCTCCGCCCGCGAGGCGGCTCGTCCCTGGATGCTGAAACAAGTTCAGCATGACGGAGGGCGGGAGAGGCGGTTATATCTCGCTGAAACGCCGGGGGGGACCATGCGCAAATTCATCTACGGGCTGCTCGCCCTGCTCGTCGTCGCCGCCGGCGCCTTCCTGATCCTCGGCCCCGGTATCGTCGAGGGCGGGATGAACAAGGTGGTGGCGACCCCGCTGCCGGCGGTCGGCGACCGCGCCCGGGCGCTGCACCCGCGGCTCGCCGTCGCCGACCTGCACGCCGACACCCTGCTCTGGCAGCGCAGCCTGCTCGATCCGGCGGACCGCGGCCAGGTCGACCTGCCCCGGCTCGAGGCGGGCAACGTCGCGCTGCAGGTCTTCTCGTCGGTGACCAAGACGCCCAAGGGCCAGAATTACGATTCCAACGGCGCCGACAGCGACAACATCACCCTGCTCGCCGTCGCCCAGCTGCAGCCGCCGCGGACCTGGACCTCGCTGCTCGAGCGCTCGCTGTGGCATGCCGAGAAGCTCGCACCGCGCCGAGGCCGGCTCCGAGGGCCGGCTGCGCATCGTCCGGAGCGGCATCGACGTCCGCCGCCTGCTCGCCGACCGCGCGGCGGGCCGCAAGGTCACCGGCGCCCTGCTGTCGATCGAGGGGCTGCACAATCTCGAGGGCCGGCTGGGCAATGTCGACCGCCTCCACGCCGCCGGCTTCCGCATGGCCGGGCTCGCCCATTTCTTCGACAATGAGGTGGCGGGCTCGATGCACGGGCTGAGGAAAGGCGGCCTCACCCCGCTCGGCCGCCAGGTCGTCCGGCGCGATGGAGGCGCAAGGGCATGATCGTCGACATCGCCCATTCGAGCCACGCCGCCGTCGCCGAGATCCTGGCGATGGCGAGGCGGCCGGTCGTCTCCAGCCACGGCGGCGTCCAGGCGACCTGCCAGGTCAACCGCAACCTCACCGACGAGGAGATACGGGGAGTCGCGCGCACCGGCGGGCTGGTCGGGATCGGCTATTGGGACGCCGCGGTCTGCGACCTCCGGCCCGCCGCGATCGCCGCCGCCATCGCCCATGTCCGCGACCTCGTCGGGATCGACCATGTCGCTCTGGGCTCCGACTTCGACGGCGCGGTGACCACCGGCTTCGACACGGCCGGCCTCGTCAACGTCACCCAGGCGCTCGTCGACCGCGGCTTCACCGACGAGGAGATCGCCAAGGTGATGGGCGGCAATCGTGCTGAGGCTTCTGGCGCGAGCTTCCCTGAAATCCTCCCCGGCGGAGGGACCTGGGGAGGATTGTACGCGGTCCAGGCGCCTCCCCCTCTCCTATACGCCGCGCATGGAGCGGCTGGACGGCGGCTCGGCGGTTCCGGAGCGCGCTTCGCGGGGGCATCGTCGCGCTCGGCAATTTCGACGGATTTCACGTCGGGCCACCAGGCGGTGGTCGCGCCGCGCGGTCGAGCGCGCGCCGCGCCGAGGGGCGGCCGGTGCTGGTCGCGACCTTCGATCCCCATCCGGTGCGCTTCTTCAAGCCCGACGCGCCGCCCTTCCGGCTGACCACGCTCGACCAGCGCCAGCGGCTGTTCGCCGCCGCCGGCGCCGACGCGATGATCGTCTTCCGCTTCGACGCCGGGCTTGCGGCGACCAGCGCCGAGGATTTCGTCGCCGAGCGCCTGGTCGGCCTGATCGGCGCGGCCGGCGTGGTGACCGGCGAGGACTTCACCTTCGGCAAGGGCCGCGGCGGCAATGTCGAGGTGCTCGGCGAGGCCGGCGCGCGGCTCGGCTTCTCGGTCGACTCGGTCGGCCCGGTCAGCGACGGAGGCGAGCCGGTCTCGTCGAGCCGGATCCGCGACGCGCTCGTCAGGCCGGCGATTGCGAGACCGCCGCCGCGCCTGCTCACCCGCCCGTTCGCGATCGAGGGCGTGGTCGAGCATGGCGACAAGCGCGGCCGGACGATCGGCTATCCGACCGCCAACATCGCGCTCGGCCCCTATCTGCGCCCGCGCTTCGGCATCTATGCGGTGCGCGGGCGGCTCGCGGACGGCCGGATGCTGGACGGCGCCGCCAATCTCGGCATCCGCCCGACCTTCGAGCCGCCGCGGAGCTGCTCGAGCCCTATTTCTTCGATTTCGACGGCGACCTCTACGGCCGGAGCGATCGAGGTCGAGCTGATCGCCTTCCTCCGGCCGGAGGCGAAGTTCGACAGCCATCGACGCGCTCAAGGCGCAGATGGCGGCGGATTGCGACGAGGCGAGGCGGAGGCTGGCGGCATGAGAGTCTGGAAATGGCTCGGCGCCGGCGGTCGTCGCCTTCGCGGTCGTCGTCTCGCTGATCAACGCCTCGTGGATCGCGCCTCGGCCGAAGGCGCCGCTGATCCTCGTCGCCCATCGCGGCCTCGCCCAGCAATTCGACCATGAGGGGGTCGGCCGCGACACCTGCACCGCCACCCGGATCAAGCCCTCCGAGCACGACTTCATCGAGAACACGCTTCGCTCCATGTCCAACGCCCGCCATTTCGGCGCGGACGCGATCGAGCTCGACGTCCACCCGACCAAGGACGGGCAGATGGTCGTCTTCCACGACTGGACCCTCGATTGCCGGACCGACGGCAAGGGGCCGGTGCGCCAGAAGACGCTCGCCGAGCTCAAGCGGCTCGACGTCGGCTACGGCTATACCGCCGACGGCGGCCGCACCTTCCCGCTTGCGCGGCCGCGGCGTCGGCGGGATGCCGACGGTCGAGGAGGCGCTTCGCGAGACCCCGCGGATGCGGCTCTTCTTCAACTTCAAGAGCAAGGACCCGAGGGACGCGGACGCCCTCGTCGCCGCCTTCCGCCGCGCCGGGGTCGAGATCGACGACAAGCACGTCTTCTACGGCCAGCCCCCCGTCACCCGCCGCCTCAAGCAGCTCGTCCCCGGCGCCTGGACCTTCTGGAAGGAGGAGATGAGGGCCTGCCTCACCGACTATGTGAAGTTCGGCTGGACCAGCTATGTGCCCGAGAGCTGCCGCAACAAGATCGTCGCCGTGCCGCTCAACTATCAATGGGCGATCTGGGGCTGGCCCAAGCGCTTCCAGGCGCGGATGGAGAGCGTCGGCACCAAGGTGATCCTGATGGGCCCCTATGAAAAGGGCCATATCGGCGGCCTCGAGCGGCCCGAGCAGCTCGGCCAAGGTGCCGCGCGACTTCCGCGGCTATCTGTGGATCGAGGATTTCTACAACGTGGGGCGCGCGCTGGAGAATTAGCGGCGCGCCGGTGTGAACCGTCGCCCCAGCGAAGGCTGGGGTCCCGGGGGTGAAAGGCGCCGGCTGTTTTCACCCGACGGGGTCCCAGCCTTCGCTGGGACGACGATCAACTTCCCTTCCCCCGCCTTCCCGGCTAAGCCCCGCCCCGATGTCCGAAAAGCCCGATTACCGCGACACGGTCTTCCTTCCGAAGACCGACTTCCCGATGAAAGCCGGCCTCTCGCAGAAGGAGCCGGCCATCCTCGCGCGCTGGGCGGAGATGGGGCTCTACCGGCGGCTCCGCGAGGAGCGCGCCGGGCGCGAGCGCTTCATCCTCCACGACGGCCCGCCCTACGCGAACGGCGACATCCACATCGGCCACGCGATGATGAAGACGATCAAGGACTTCATCCTCCGCTCGCAGACCCTGCTCGGCAAGGACGCGCCCTTCGTCCCCGGCTGGGACTGCCACGGCCTCCCGATCGAATGGAAGATCGAGGAGCAGTATCGCAAGAAGAAGCTCGACAAGGACCAGGTGCCGGCGCGCGAGTTCCGGGCCGAGTGCCGCGCCTATGCCGAGCACTGGATCCAGGTCCAGCGCGAGCAGTTCATCCGGCTCGGAGTCACCGGCGACTGGGACGATCCCTATCGGACGATGGACTTCACCTCCGAGGCGAAGATCGCCGAGGAGCTTCTGAAGCTCGCCGAGGCCGGCCAGCTCTACCGCGGCGCCAAGCCGGTGATGTGGAGCCCGGTCGAGAAGACCGCGCTCGCCGAGGCCGAGGTCGAATATGAGGACATCGTCTCGACCCAGATCGACGTCGCGCTTCCGGATCGTCGAGGCGCCCGGGGCCCCCGAGCTGGTCGGGCGCCCGGGCCGTGGTCTGGACGACGACGCCCTGGACGATCCCGGTCAACCAGGCGCTCGCCTACGGGCCCGAGGTCGAATACGTGCTCCTGGGCTGCGGGATCGAGGGATCGAACGTCGCCCGATACACCCAGACCAACGCGGCGCTCAGCGCCTTCGGCGGCGCCCGCTTCCTCGTCGCCCGCGACCTCGCCGAGGGCTTCCGCGCGCGGATCGAGCGATATTTCCAGTCCATCGTCCCGGAAGCGACGGACTTCCGCCTCCGCTGGAGCGAAGCCGGTGCGTTCCCCGGGCAGCGCCCTCGAGGGCGCGATCGCCCGCCACCCGATGGACGAGCTCGGCGGCTTCTTCGCCCGGCCCCGCCCCTTCCTCCCCGGCGACTTCGTCACCACCGACCAGGGCACCGGCCTCGTCCATATGGCGCCGGACCATGGCGAGGACGATTTCCTGCTCTGCAAGGCGCACGGCATCGATCCGGTCTTCGCGGTCGACGCCGGCGGCGCCTACCGCGCCGACTGGGAATGGCTGGGCGGCCAGGGCTCGGTGATCAACAACAAGTTCAACGCCCCCGACGGACCGATCTGCTCCGATCTTTCGCGAGCATGGCGGCCTGCTCGCCGCCAGCGCGGACTTCGAGCACAGCTACCCGCACAGCTGGCGCTCCAAGGCCAAGGTCATCTTCCGCTGCACGCCGCAATGGTTCATCCCGATGGAGAATCGTCCCTCTCCCTCAAGGGGAGAGGGACAGCGGAGCGAAGCGACGCAGGGTGAGGGCACGGAGGCGGATGGGCCCTCACCCTCGGCCGCTGACGCGGCCTTTCCCTCTCCCCTAGAGGGAGAGGGATTGAGAGCCACCGCGCTGCGAGCCATCGCCGACACCCGCTGGGTGCCGGAGAAGGCCGAGAACCGGATGCGCGCGATGGTCGAGAACCGGCCGGACTGGGTGCTCAGCCGCCAGCGCGCCTGGGGCGTGCCGATCCCGCTCTACCTCCACAAGAAGAGCGGCGACTATCTGCGCGACGCGGCGGTCAATTCGCGCATCCTTCGCGCCTTCCACGAGGGCGGCGCCGACGCCTGGTTCGACGCCGACCACCAGGCCCTGCTCGGCAACGGCTACCGGCTCGAGGATTACGAGCCGGTCACCGACATCCTCGACGTCTGGTTCGACAGTGGCTCGACCCACGCCTTCGTCGTCGAGGCGCGCTACGGCCCGGACGTCGCGAGCCGACCTTTATTGCGAGGGGTCGGACCAGCATCGCGGCTGGTTCCAGGCCAGCCTGCTCGAGAGCTGCGCGACCCGCGGGCGGGCGCCGTTCGCGGCGGTCCTCACCCACGGCTTCGCCCTCGACCAGAACGGCCGCAAGATGTCCAAGTCGATCGGCAACACGGTCGATCCGATCGCCGTCATCCGCGACAGCGGTGCCGACATCCTCCGCCTCTGGGTGGCCTCGACCGACTATTTCGAGGACGTGCGCATCGGCAAGGAGATCCTCGCCGGAACCTCGGACGCCTATCGCAAGCTCAGGAACACCTTCCGCTACCTGCTGGGAGCGCTGGCCGGCTTCGACGACAGCGGAGCGGGTGCCGGCGGCCGACATGCCCGAGCTCGAGCGCTGGGTGCTCCACCGCCTCGCCGAGATGGACGGCGAGCTCAGGGAGGCGGTCCACGGCTTCGACTTCAACCGCTACACGCGCACGATCATGGCCTTCGCCAATGACGATCTGTCGGCCTTCTTCTTCGACATCCGCAAGGACAGCCTCTATTGCGACGCGCCGTCGTCGCCGAAGCGCCGCGCCTATCGCACCGTCCTCGACATCGTCTTCCATGCCCTGGTGCGCTGGATGGCGCCGGTGCTCTGCTTCACCACCGAGGAAGTCTGGCAGACGCGCTATCCGGACGACAGCGGCTCGGTCCACCTGCTCGAATGGCCGGAGATCGACTCCGCCTGGCGGGACGAGGCGCTGGCGGCGAAATGGGCCCTGGTCCGCTCGACCCGCGAGAACGTCACCGAGGCGATCGAGCCGTTGCGGCGGGAGAAGGTGATCGGCTCCAGCCTGGAAGCGAAGATCCTCTATCCCAATCTCGACGATGCCCTGATCGACCTCGACTCCGAGGCGCTCGCGGAAATCTACATCGTCTCGGAGGTCGTTGCCGCCGACACGTCGACGATCGAGGTCACTCGGTCCGACTATCTGAAATGCGGCCGCTGCTGGCGGCTGCGTCCGGAAGTGGAAGAGGATGGCGGCCTGTGCGGCCGCTGCGAGGGGGTGGTGAATGGCTGAGGGATCGCGCGACGAGGCGCGGATGAGGGGCAATCGCAGGCTCGGCATGAGCGTGGCCCTGATCGTCTTCCTGCTCGACCAGGCGGTGAAATGGGTGGTGACCTACCCGCTCCAGCTGCCCCACCGCATGACCATCGAGCTGCTGCCCTTCTTCGACCTGAGCTGGCTCAAGAATACCGGAGTCTCGATGGGCCTGCTCCCCGCCGACAGCGAGACCGGGCGCTGGCTGCTGGTCGCCCTGACGGTCGGGATCGCCTCCTTCGTCGCCTTCTGGATGTGGCGCGAGAAGCGGCGCGACGACGTCGTCGCCTTGTCGCTGGTGCTCGGCGGAGCGCTCGGCAACATCCTCGACCGGGTCCGGCTCGGCTACGTCGTCGACTATGCCGACCTGCATTTCGGCGACATCCACCCCTTTTTGGTCTTTAACGTGGGCGACGCTGCCATTACCATCGGCGTCCTGCTATTGCTGCTCCGGGCGCTGCTGACGCGCGAACGGAAGGCCCCCGAGGGAGAAAAGTGAACATGCGTATCGTGAAGACCGGCCTCGGCGCCTGCGCCCTCGCTTTGCTGGCGAGCGGCTGCGCGTCCGGCGGCATCGCGGGCCGCGAGCGGCCGGACGAGTTCGCGGTGACCCGCAACGCGCCCCTGGTCATCCCGCCCGACTACGATCTGGCCCCGCCGCAGACCGGCGCTCCGGTCGCCCAGGGCGCCGACGCCCGCACCCAGGCGCTCGAGGCCCTGTTCGGCGGCCCGGCGCCGCGCAGCCAGAGCGAGCGCTCGATGCTCGACACCGCCGGCGAGGACCGGGTCGCGCTCGGCGCCCGCTCGGTCGCCGGCGATCCGGCTACCCAGGTGGTCGACAAGGGCGCCGTCACCCAGACGATCGTCGCCGCCCCCGCCGGCCCCGGCCGCGACGCGACGGTCTCCACGCCGCAGTAAGGCGTCGTCCCAGCGAAGGCTGGGACCCCAGGGCGTGAAAAGCCCCGGCGGTCTTCACCCGCCGGGGCCCCAGCCTTCGCTGGGGCGACGGCACGGCTAACCCTTCCTTAGCCTCCCCTCTTTATCCTGCCGGGCGTGACTCAGCAGGAGCCGCCTTTCTACGCCCCCGGCCTCGCCGACGCCGGCGCCCAGCTCGCCCAGCTCCGGCAGGTGCTGGCGCTGGTCGAGGAGCTGGCCGGGCGGGCGTCGCTATCGCCCCGCGACGATGCGCTGGACGAGGCGGCGCGGATCAGCGCCGCTTATGCGCGGGCTTTGCCGATCGACCAGAAGAGGTTCGACGCCCTCGCCGGCGAGACCGCCCGCTGGGCCAAGGCCGGAGTGGAGGCGTTGCTCAAGCTCGACGACGCCGGAATGCCGGTCCGGGCCGCGGCCGAGCGGCTGGCCGAAGAGCTGGAGAAGGGGCTGGCGGCCCTCGCCCGGCGATTGCCGGCTTAGCTCCCCGCCGGGGGCGGCTCCGGCCATTCCTTCACATGGATGTCGCGCTGCGGGTTGGGGAACTCGATGCCGTTCTCCTTGAACAGCAGCCAGACGCGGTTGAGGATCTCGCGAGGTGACGCTGCCGATCCCTGCCTCGGGGTCGCTGATCCAGACCAATATCTCATGGTCGACGCCGCTGTCCCCGAAGGCGGTGAGCCAGATGCTCGGCGGCCGGCTGCCCAGCACCCGCTCCGCCTCGCCGGCCGCCTGGACCATCAGCTGCTGGGCGAGCCTCAGGTCGCAATCGTAGGCGCACCGAGACCGGGATGTGGAGGCGCACGTCGCGGCTGGAATAGGACCAGTTCTCGACCTCCTGGGTCATCAGATTCTCGTTCGGGATCAGATGCTCCTTGCCGTCGCGGGTGACGATCGAGACGGCCCGGACGCCGATCTTGGTGACGTGGCCGAAGCTCTCGCCGACGACGATGACGTCGCCGGGCTTGATCGACCGGTCCATCAGCAGGATGATCCCGGCGATCAGGTTGCCGAAGGTCTTCTGCAGGCCGAAGCCGACGGCCAGGCCGAAGGCGCCCGAGAAGACGGCGAGCGCGGTGAGGTCGATTCCGATCAGGTCGATGCCGATGAAGAAGGCGGCGACCAGGATGGCGACGGCCGCGAGCTTCTGGGCGAGCAATTGCTGGGTCGCGTCGAGGCCGGACGGTGCGGCGGATCGAGTGGCCGACGACCCGGTTGAGCAGCTTCACCACCGCATAGATGGCGACGAGGATCACCAGCACCTGGAGGATCGTCAGCAGCGAAACCCGCGTCTCGCCGGCGGTGAAGCCGACCCGGTCGAGCGTGTCCGGTGATCGGCTTCAGCCCGCCGACCGCCCGGGCGAGCAGCGCGACGAAGGTGGCCGACGGCGAGCAGGGCCGCGATCCAGCGCGGCATCTGCAGGCCGCGCACCAGGCCCGAGACCAGCATCGCGCCCAGCCGGCCAGGGCGAGTCCGAGCACGATCGCGCCGAGCGGCCGCCAGGCCTCGGCGTTGAGGACGATCGCGACGAGGATCGCTCCGGTCAGGTAGCGGGTGAGATCGCACATCCGCGTGGCGAGCGCTCCGCCGCGGGCGCCGGCGCGATGCTCCCAGAAGGCGGCGAGGCGGGGGCCGAGCCATCTGCCGGCCAGCCAGGCGAGGCCCCAGGCGGCGGCGACCAGGGCGAGCGCGGCGGCGGCCGCCACCCAGTCGCCATAGGTCGGCCAGGTCACTCCGAACCGCTCGACCAGGCCCCTCATGCCGGCTCGTAGCGGGCAAGGCCCGCCGCCAGATCCTCGATCAGGTCGTCGGCATCCTCGAGGCCGATCTGGAGCCGGACCAGCGGCCCTTCGGCCTGCCAGCGGGTGGCGGTTCGGAGCCGCTCCGGATCGACCGGGACGATGAGGCTCTCATAGCCGCCCCAGCTGTAGCCGAGGCCGAACAGCTCGAGCCCCTCGATGAACTGGGTGCGGGCCGAATCGTCGCCGCCGCGAAGGACGAAGGAGAAGAGGCCGGACGAGCCTTTGAAATCGCGCTTCCAATATTCGTGGCCGGGGCAGTCCGGGAGCGCCGGGTGAAGCACCGCCGCGACCTGCGGCTGCGCCGGCGAGCCAGCGGGCGATCCTGAGCGCGCTCGCCTCGTGCTGGCGCAGCCGCACGGCCATGGTTCGAAGGCCGCGCGAGCACAGCCAGGCATCGTCCGGGCTGGCCGAATGGCCGAGGTCCCAGCTCGTCCGCTCGAGCCTGGAATACCAGGCCGCGTTGGCGGTGACCGAGCCGAGCATGACGTCGGCATGGCCGCCGACATATTTGGTGCCGGCGAGGATCGTAGAGATCGACCCCGGCGGCGAGAGCGGGAAAGAAGAAGGGAGTCGCCCAGGTATTGTCGAGCAGGGTCGCCACCCCCCTCGCCTTCGCCGCGGCGCAGATGGCCGGGCACGTCCTGCACCTCCATGGTCAGCGAGCCGGGGCTTTCGAGGAAGATCGCCCGGGTCCGCTCGCCGATCAGCTCGGCGATTCCGGCGCCGACCAGTCGGATCGTAATAGCGCGTCGCGACTCCGTAGCGCTTGAGGAAGCCGTCGCAGAAGCGCCGGGTCGGGCCGTAGACGCTGTCCGTCATCAGCAGCTCGTCGCCCGTCGACAGCACCGTCAGCAGCGCCGCCGTCACCGCGGCGAGGCCCGACGAATAGAGCATCGTCCCCGCCGCGCCCGGCTCCAGCTCGGTCAGCGCCTCGGAAAGCGCCCATTGGGTCGGAGTGCCGTGAAGGCCGTAATAAGGCTTGCCGAACTCCGGCGCGGCGGCGCGCATCTCGGCGACGCTGTCGAACAGGATGGTCGAGGCGCGGTGGACGGGCGGGTTGACCAGCCGGCCGCGCCATTCCTTGCGGCGGCCGCCCTGGACCAGGCTGGTGTCGGGCCGCCGCCCCTTCACGCCGGCCCCGTCGCCTTGGGAGTCGCCGGATCGGCGCCCCATTCCGACCAGCTGCCGTCGTAGAGCCGCACGATCCTCCTTGCCGAGCAGATGGGCGCCGAACAGCAGAACGCAGGCGGTGATCCCCGGAGCCGCAGGTCGCGACCATCGGCTTGCCGAGGTCGACCCCGGCGGCGTCGAAGGCGGCGCGAAGCGCGTCGCCGCGCTTCCAGCTGTTGTCGGCGTTGAACAGCCGCCCCTGCGGCAGGTTCTTCGAGCCCGGAATGTGGCCCGAGGCGAGGCCGGCGCGCGGCTCGGCCTTCCTCGCCGGCGAAGCGGCCGGCGCCGCGGGCGTCGACGATCTCGTGGCGTTCCGGCGTCGAGCGAGGCCGGCGACCTCGGCCTTGTCGGCGACCGCTCGGCGATCGAGGCTCGGGCTGAAATGGCCGTGCCGCACCGCCGGCCGGCCGCTCTCGAGCGGCCGCCCCTCCGCCTTCCATTTCTGCAGGCCGCCGTCGAGGATCGCGACATAATGCGCGCCGAAGCTCCTCAGCATCCACCAGCCGCGGGCGGCGCTGTGCAGCGGGCTGTTGTCGTAGACGACGAAGCGCTGCCCGTCGCGAAGCCCGAGCGAAGCCATCCGGCTCGCGAACTTGGCTTCGGACGGCATCATGTGCGGCGCCGGGTTCGACGTATCCGACACCTCCTCGAGGTCGAGGAAGACGGCGCCGGGGATATGCTCGGCCTCATATTCGGCGCGCGCGTCGCGCCGCTCGCCGGGCAGGAACAGGGTCGCGTCGATCACCTTGAGGTCGCTCGCGCCGAGCTCCCGTTCCAGCCATTCGGTGGTGACGAGCGATGTCCATCGGTCCTCCTAACGCTGGATCACGCCGAGCCGCTCCAGAACGGCGAGATAGGCGGCGACCTCCTCGACCGGGGCCGGGCCGACCGTGGCCGCCAGCGCGTCGCGGATTTCCCCGACGCTACGCCGGCCGTCGACGAGGTTGAGCGCCTCATAGCCGAAGCTCGGTCCATCCCATATCGGCTCGCGCGACAGCAGGGCCGGCCGCTCGAGCCCGGCACGCTTCAGATGGTCGTCGAGCCAGCTGTAGCCGAAACCGTCCATCGGCCCCTTCAGCTTCGCGTTGCGGCGGTAGACGGGACCGGCCTTGGCGACGGGCTGGAGGTTCGCGCCATATTCGAAGATCAGGTGATCAGTGCCGAACCGAACCGCCGAGTTGTCGACGTACCGGCCGCGATTGGTGCTTTCGCGCATCAAAGCCCGGAATTCCGCCGAAGGAAGCCGGTGCCCGTTGCGTATCGTTTCGCTGCTCCGCTGGCCCATCTCGGCCATCACCACATGCTCGAGGCCATTCAGCTTCGCCGGCTCCAGGTTCGCCAGATACCAGGCCGACGTCGCGGCGATGAACATCGCCCGCTTCATCTTGGTCGGAGTCGAGATTGCCCGGCACGTCCTTGTTGGTGTGGATGTAGATGTCGGGCCAGTCGGAGAGGTAGATGACGGGGATCCGCCAGCTCCCCTCCGCCCAGACCTGGTGGTCCGAGCCTTCCGAGAAGCCGCCGATGCGGGCGCGAAGCGGGTTCTTCGTGCCCTCGGGGTCGAGCAGCGGGAAGGCCGCCTCGCCCGTATTGGCGTAGCGCAGCGACTGCGCATCGACCCAGCGGGCGATGGCGAAGCCGACGTCGGAGACGAAGCTCGGCAGGCTCGGCGGCGAGCCTTCCACCCCGAGCGCGCCCTTGGTGATCTCGCGTGTTGCCGCCGATCATGTCGAGATGGACGGTCGCCAGGGTCCGGGTGGCGATATTCCGGCTTGGCGTTGAGCAGGGCGATCGTGCACTCGATCTCGCACGGCCAGATGAAGCGCAGCGTCCGCCGCGGCTGCGGCAGCCGTCCCTCGGCGATCAGCCGCTGGAAGGTGCGCGCGATCTCGAGGATCCCCGCGCAGCCGCTGGCATTGTCGTTGGCGCCCGGCGAGGGATGGTCGAGGTGGCAGGAGAAGAGGATCTCCTTGCTCCGGTCCTTGCCGGGGATGACGGCCGTCGGGATCAGATAGGCGCCGGGCGTCCGCCCCGCCTTCACCTCCGCCCGAAGCCGCACCGCCTCGCCCTTGGCGAGCCGCGCCTGCCAGGCCCGGGCCTGGGCGGGCGAGACCATGAAGGCGAAGGTCGGGTCCTCCCAGGTCGAGAGGTGGCCCCAGCGGATCAGGCTCTCGTCCTCGCCCCACCAGGCCGAGCGCTGGTTCTGGGCCCAGGAGACGATGCCCGCGGCGCCGCGCTCGGTCACCGCCAGCTTCGCCGCCGCCTCCGGCTGCGAGGAGGTGAGGACGAGCTTGCCGCGCACCGCCTTGCCCGCGTAATCGGCCGCCGAGGTGCCGGCGCCGACGTCGACCAGCTCCGCCTCGGCGCGGCCGCCGACGCTGTCCTGGGCAAGGGTGATCGGCTGGTCGGCCCAGGAGGCGATCCGAACCGAATCCGCCGCCCGTCCTTCCGCTCCCACAGCTCCGCGAAGCTCGCATTCCAGGCGGGGCGCGAACGCTGGGTCCCGTAGAAGATCCTGCCGTCGGCCGGGAAGGAGAGGATGGCGGCCTCGGCGAGGCCGTAATCGCGCAGCCGGTCGCGGATCAGCTCGGCCGCGGCGCGATATCCCTCCGAGCCGCGCATGCGATGATTGAGCGACAGCGCCTGCACCGTCCGCTTCGCCGAGGCGCCGGACAGCTCGGAAGCGAGCGCCGCCGCCTCGTCCGTCCCGATCAGCGGCGGATCGTCGTCCGGCCTTCCCGCGGCGGTGAGAAGCAGAAGGAGAAGGGGCGCGAGACGCATCGGCTGCTCCGGCGGGACGGGGGCTTTTCCTTGTCCCGCCGCCGCGCCGATGTCCAGCCGTGTGCCTTCGGCCGAGCCTAAAGGCGCGTCGCGGCGACGAGCGCCTCGAGGCTGACCGCCGGCACGCCGGTCGGGTCGATCCGGAGCGAGGCCCGCAGCCTCGATCGCGCCGAACTGGTGGAGGGAGACGAGCGGCGCGAGCACGAGCGCGAGGAGGGCCGCGGCGATGAGATTCCTGATCATGTCGGCGGCCCCTAGCGGAAACGGTACCAGAGGGTGGCGAGCGCGAGGCTCAGCCAGAACAGGACGAACAGCATCCAGTGGACCGGCTCGGGCACGAAGCCGCCCTTCCACAGCAGGAACCAGGTCGGATAGACGACCATCAGCGCCGCTCCGGCGAAGCTCACCGCCTTGTAGCCGCGCTGGCGCTCGACCTCGTCCATGACTCCGTTCATCAGGATTCCGCCGCCGGCCAGCGCGACCAGGTACAGGCCGGCGAGCAAGGCGGCGAGCGTCGGCGACCAAACCACCGGCTGGCCGTCCGCGGCGGCGGCGCCGTGCTGGAACCCGACGTAAAGGCCCGGCACGAAACTGACCGCGGCGAGAACCGCGACGATCCACCAGCGCTTGCGCCGCCGAGCCGCCTCGCGGCGCTCTCCTACCCCGCGCGGCGCTTCAGTGCGCATCGGCCGGGCCCCCGGAACCGTCATCGAAAATCTCCTCGATCGCAACGCCGAACAGGCGGGCGAGCTTGAAGGCGAGCGGAAGCGAAGGATCGTATTTGCCGGTCTCGATGGCATTGACCGCCTGGCGCGAGACTCCGAGCCGGCCGCCAAGCTCGGCCTGGCTCCAGTCGCGTTCCGCCCTCAACACCTTCAGCCGATTCTTCACGAACCCCGCAAGCTCCACCGCTTTCGCCTCGCCCCCGCCGACGGCCCATCCCTCGGCATGCGAATCAGATTAGGGACAGCTGACATTATGTCAAGCTAACATTACATTATGTCAGCTCACGATAGCATAAAGCCACTGTTACTGGCACGACGGGCCCTCACCGCCCCCGGATGAACTCCCTTATGTCGCGCGACAGCGCCGAGCGATCCTCGTCGCGGACGTACATCATGTGGCCCGAGCCATAATAGCGATAGTGGATCCGCTCCTGCGGGATGCCGGTCCGCGACAGCGAATATTCGGCTCCGAAGAAGGGCGTCGCGAAGTCGAAATAGCCCTGGCCGACGAAGATCCGAAGGCCGGAATTCTCCCGCATCGCCCGGCCGATATAGGGCGCGACGTTCTTGTAGTAGCGCGCCTCGCCGCCGAGATCGTCGAGGTCCCAGTTCCAGTCATGGACCCCGCCGATCGTCGAATATTGGCGGTCGGTGCGGAACTTGAGGCCGTCGCGCACCCAGGCGTTGAGCGCCGCCGTGTATCCGGCGTCGATGCCGTAGAAGCTGGGATCGTTGTCGGGAGCCTCGCCGGCATTGTCATAGTCGCGGCCGGTATAGCGGGCGTCGAGACGGCCGACGACGAGGCCGCGGTCGCGGAGCAGCTCCTTGTAGAAGCGGTTGTCGCTGACCCGAAGGTCGGCGAATCGTCGAGGAAGCGCTCGGTGAGGCCGGTGAAGCGGGCGAGGCGGCGGCGGATCGCGGCGCGCTCCTCGCCCTGCAGCCTCTGCCCCTTGATCAGCGCCGCCGCATAGTCGCCGGCCGCGAAGTCCCGCGCCTCCTGGACGAAGCCCTCGAGCGTGCCGGCGTCGGCGGGCGCCTTGCCGTGGTGGAAGGCGGCGGCCGCCATCGACGGCAGGATAGAGGACATAGGGCATCTCGTTGCCCGGCACGAAGGCCTGGCCGCCGAAGTCGAGGATGGTCGAGATGAGGATGATGCCGTTCAGCGAGACGTCGTTATAGGCGCCCTCGAGCTGGTTGACGACCGCGGCCGAGCGGGTCGTGCCGTAGCTCTCGCCGCCGAGATATTTGGGCGAGTTCCAGCGGCCGTTCTCGCCCAGCCAGATGCGGATGAACTCGGCGACCGACTTGGCGTCCTGGGTCACGCCCCAATATTCCTTGCCCTCGGTCTTGCCGAGCGGTGCGGCTGAAGCCGGTGCCGACCGGATCGATGAAGACGATGTCGGTGACGTCGAGCAGGCTGTCGGGATTGTCGAAGATCGGGAAGGGCGGCGCCCCGTCGTCGCGCGCGTCGGAGGGGATGGCCACCCGCTTCGGCCCGAACGCGCCCATGTGCAGCCACAGCGAGCCCGAGCCCGGGCCGCCGTTGAACAGGAAGGCGACCGGCCGATCGGGATCGCGCGGCTCCTTCACATAGGCGATCGAGAAGAGGCTCGCCTTGGGCGTTCCGTCGGCGGCCTTGAGATAGGTCTCGGAGGCGGTCGCCGTGTAGGCGACGCGCTGGCCGCCGAACGTCCCGGTGTGGCGGGTGACCGAGACGATCGGCTCGGGAATCGGCTTGTCCGACGCCGGCGGCGCCGACTCCTGCGCCGGCGCCGGCGCGACCATGAGGAAGGCGGATCCGGCCAGGACGGCCAAGGCTGAGCGGACGGTCATCGAGGGCCCCTGCAATTGCTCGTGCCGACGCTATCGCACGGCGCCCGGCCCCGCGAAAGCGGGCGATCAGAACTCGCTTCGCGGGTCGCCGTCCAGGGGAGGACGGAGCCTGAGCACCGGCTTGGGCCGCGGGCTGGTATGGCGGGTCGCGGTGAAGTCGACCGAGGCGCCGGCGCCGTCGGCGAGATCGTGAAGCGCTTCGACCGATCCCACCATGTCGCGGGCGAGGGCGCGCTGGGCGCTGCTGCTGAAGACGTAGCCGACATAAGGCGGCGGCGTTGTGCTGGCGGTCCGGTCGATCATTTCGTCCAGGCTGGGCCGGCTCGGCAAATCCTTTTTCCAGCCGCCGACGAAGCGCGCGGCGGTGACCTCCAGCGCCGCGATGAACGACCGGAAGCGCACGAAGCGGTGGTTCGACCAGTTGAGCCTGAGCTCGCCGCCATAGAGCGGATCGGCGGTGGCGCCGGGCCGGAAGCGCTCGGCGATCACCTTCCCAGCCAGCCGGCCGCGCGAATCGAGCCGGCTCACCGTCGCCTGCTTCATCGCGAGGTTGAGGCCCCCTTCCCCCGGCAGCATCCGGATATGGACGATCCGGTCGCGATAGCCGGGCACGTTCATCAGCGCGATGTCGGACCATTGGCGCGCGGTGAAGATGATCCGTCCGCCCCAGCCGATCAGCCGCGCCAGCGACGGGCCCTGTTTCATCTTGTGGAGGAGGAGCAGCTCGGCGCGGTTGGTGCGCGCCATCCTGATGTGCGGCGCCTCGGGGTCGCACGAAGCCCCCTCCGCCGTTTCGGCCGATTCCCCCGTCGCCTCGGCGCCGCCTTCCGAATGGACCTCGTCGCCCGGGTAGAGGAGGTTGAGGCAGAAGGTGGGCCGGGTCGAGACCGGCGCGTCGAAAAGGTGGACCGGGAAGTTGGACGTGATGCCGCCGTCCGCCAGCCACAGCTCGAGAAGCTCCTTGCCGCCCTGCTGGCGCTTAGACCGGTAATGGAGGAGGTAGAGGCGCACCGCCCTGAACAGCAAAGGGAAGCTCATCGAGACCCGAGCGGCGAAAACGATTGGAATGTCCTCCGGCCGGGGCAGAGCGAAGACCAGATCGCGCGCCGGACGGCCGTCGAGCGTCACGCCCTCCAGATCGTCCTCGATCGCCCGCGATTCCATCCACTTCACGACATCGGCGGGAAACAGCCGGTCAAGGTCGTCCCACCGCGCGTAAAGCTTGGCCCCGCCGGGCAGGAAGGGGAACTGCACCGAGAGGCTCCGGCTCATATCCGAAGCGACCAGGGCGAGATCGATCTCCCGCCGGCATCCGGCGAGGCCGACCTCCCTGAGCGGCGCGTCGAGCTCAGCGAGAGCGGCCTGGATGGCCGAGTCGCGACCGGCGCCGCCCGCCCTTTTGTCCGCGGTCCACAGGTCCGCGAAGGTCAGGGGCTCGTCAGAAGGAAGGCCGGCGAGGGCCTGGATCTCGGCGTGCAGCCACTGCGTCAGCGAGGGCAGCGGCGGATCGTCGCGCGATTTCGCGGCGGTCATCCCCGAGCAGAAGCCGAAGCCCTCGGCGAGGGCGGCGAGCGGCCGGCGGATCCGCAACAGCCACAGCAGCGGCAGGAGCAGGGCCGCGATCACGACCAGGGCGACGATCGCGATCGCCAGCTTCGCGACGATTCCGGGCGGCAGCTGGCGAAGGCCCGAGGCGTAGAGAAGCCCGGCCGCTCCGACGATCGCCAGGAGCAGGGGAAGCCCGAACAGGCGGAGGAGCCCGCGCAGCTTGGGGCGCAATCCCGGCCGCATCATGTCGAGCACCGGCGTAAGCAGGGGCGCCGTGCCGGGATCGGGCTGGAACAGCCGGGTGAGAAGCGGCGTGCTGTCGGCCGTCGCCGCCCCCAGCCGGGCCGGGACGTCGGCGAGGCGGTCGCGCGCCTCCCCGTTCAATCCGCTCGCCCGTCCGAACTCCATCGCCGCCGCGGCGGCGGCGGCGATCGCGCCGGCCGACGTGCCGCCGATCGAGCGCAGGCGATAGCCGTCGGCGATCTGCGCGATGGCTCCGGGATAGACCACTCCGCTGGTGATGCCGCCTTTCATGATGAGATCGCATTCCAGCTCGGGCCGGCTGCGCCCGGCCCCGGCCGCCTCTTGCGTCGCCATGAAGACCCTCCCCTGCTGACGTCGCCCGAGCCTAAGCCGCGGACCCGGCCTTTCCCAGAACGAATCCGCCCCTTTGGTGACATTCAGCCCGCGCTTGCCTAGAGAGCCGGCCATGGACCTGACCCATCTCGGCCGCTCCAGCCCGCTGCCCGCCTCGCCCGACGAGGCGAAGCTCGATTATGTGGCGAACCCGCGGCCGGCCAAGCCCTATCTCGTCCGCTTCACCGCGCCCGAATTCACCTCGCTCTGCCCGGTCACCGGCCAGCCCGATTTCGCCCATCTCGTCATCGACTATGCACCGGGCGAAACGATCGTCGAATCCAAGTCGCTCAAGCTGTTCCTCGGCGCCTTCCGCAACCATGCCGGCTTCCACGAGGATGTCACCGTGGGCATCGCCGAGCGGCTGGTCGCGGAGATGAAGCCGCTCTGGCTGCGCATCGGCGGCTATTGGTATCCGCGCGGCGGAATGCCGATCGACGTCTTCTGGCAGTCGGGCGAGCCGCCCGAGGGCCTGTGGGTGCCGCCGCAGGATGTCCCGGCCTATCGCGGCCGCGGCTGACATGCGCGTCGCCATCTTCGGCGCCGGCTCGATCGGCTGCTTCGTCGGCGGCGCCTGGGCGGCGGCCGGGCGTCCCGGTCAGCTTCGTCGGACGCGAGCGGATCGGCGCGCGAGATCGCGGAGAACGGCCTCACCCTCACCGATTATTCCGGCTGGCGGACCCGGCTCGCGCCGGAGCAGGTGGACTTCTCGACCCGGCCGGCGGCGCTCGCCGAAGCCGACATCATCGCGCTCTGCGTCAAGAGCACCGGCACCGCCGCGGCGGCGAAGGAGATCGCCCGCAACGCCCGCAAGGGCGCGCTGGTGGTCAGCTTCCAGAACGGGGTCAGCAACGTCGAGACCCTGCGCGCCGTCCTCAAGACCCGTTTCGAGGCGGTGGCGGGGATGGTCCCCTACAACGTCGCCGCGCTCGGCCACGGCCGCTTCCACAAGGGCGTGGCGGGCGACCTGATCGCCGAGGACGTGCCGGCGCTTCGCGCCCTCGCCGAGCGGATCGGCGACGGGCCGGCCCGGCTTCGCCTGTCCTCCGACATGGCGGCGGTCGCCTGGGGCAAGTTGCTGATCAACCTCAACAATGCGGTCAACGCTCTGTCGGGCCGGACCCTGCTCGAGCAGCTCAGGGAGCGCGACTATCGCCGGGTCGTCGCCGCCTCGATCGTCGAGGCGCTCGAGCTGCTCGAGGCGGCCGGGATCGAGCCGGCCAAGATCGGTCCGGTGCCGCCCAAGCTGCTCCCCCACGTCATCGCCTCGCCCGATCTCATCTTCAACAACCTGTTCCTGAAGATCCAGAAGATCGACGCCCGCGCCCGCTCGTCCATGGCCGACGATCTCAAGGCCGGCCGCCCGACCGAGATCGACTATCTGAACGGCGAGGTGGTGAAGCTGGCGCGAAGGCTCGGGCGCAGGGCGCCGGTCAACGAGGCGATCGTCTCGCTGATCCGCCAGGCCGAAGCGGGGGTCGAGCATCTGTGGGAGCCGGCCCGGCTGCGCGCCCATGTCCTCGAAGGCCACCGGGCGGCGCCCATCTTCGGCTACTGAATTGACAGGGCGAGGCGCTTCCCTCCACGGAAAGCGCCGCCAGTTTCAGCGGAGTCCTCCATGCGCCTTCTCGCTACCGCTTCCCTGCTCGTCCTGACGCTCGCGGGCTGCGCCCGCACCGCCCAGGAGGCCGGCCCGGTCGCCGCGCCCGCGCCCGCCGCGGCGACGGCGGCCGCCGCTCCGCGCCCGATCCCGACGCAGCTTCCGACCGACGTCCGCCCCATCTCCTACGGCATCCTGATCCAGCCGGACGCCGCCAATCTGCGCTTCAAGGGCTCGGTGCTGACCCATATCGAGGTGCTCGAGCCGACCGACGAGATCGTGATGAACGCCGCCGATCTCGACTTTCAGTCGGCCGAGCTGGTCACCGGCGTCAACGACACCGTTCCGGCGAGCGGGATCTCGGTCGACGAGGCCAGGCAGCAGGTTCGGATTCGCTTCGCCCAGCCGGTTCCCAAGGGCCGGCACCGGCTGGCGATCGAATATGACGGCCGGATCTACACCCAGGCGGCCGGCCTGTTCGCGCTCGATTACGACGGCCCGCAGGGCCGCAAGCGCGCCCTGTTCACGCAGTTCGAGGCGCCCGACGCGCGCCGCATGTTCCCCGGCTGGGACGAGCCGCAATTCCGGACGCACTACGCCCTCACCGTCACCGTCCCCGAGGGGCAGGACGCGGTCAGCAACATGACCCAGGCGAGCTCCGAGAAGCTGGCCGACGGCCGGCGGATGATCAGCTTCCAGACTCGACCCCGCCGATGTCGAGCTACCTGCTGTTCCTCGCGGTCGGCGAGTTCGACCGGATCACGACGATCGCGGCCGGAACCGAGATCGGAGTCGTCACCAAGCGCGGCGACGGCGAGAAGGGCCGCTGGGCGCTGGAAAGCTCCGCGAAGATCCTTCCCTGGTACAACGACTATTTCGGAACGCCCTATCCCGCTCCCCAAGCTCGACAATGTCGCCGGCCCGGGCAGCAGCCAGTTCTTCGGGGCGATGGAGAATTGGGGCGCGATCTTCTCGTTCGAATCGATCCTCCTCGTCGATCCCGCCATCACCACCGAGGCCCGGCGACAGAGCATCTTCGAGGTCGCCGCGCACGAAATCGCGCACCAATGGTTCGGCGACCTCGTCACCATGGCCTGGTGGGACGATCTCTGGCTGAACGAGGGCTTCGCCTCGTGGATGGCGACCAAGGCGACCGCCGCCCTCCATCCCGAATGGGAGCCGGAGCTCGGCAACGTCGACGGGCCGCGAATCGGCGATCAACCTCGATTCGGTGGCCAGCACCCACCCGGTCATTCAGCGCATCAGCACGGTCGAGCAGATCAGCCAGGCCTTCGACGCGATCACCTACCGCAAGGGCGAGGCGGTGATCGTCATGCTCGAGGATTATGTCGGCGAGGATGCCTGGCGGCGCGGAGTCCAGGACTATATCCGCACCCACCGGCTCGAAGAACACGCAGACCGACGACCTCTGGCAGGCGGTCGAGAAGGCGGCAGGCAAGCCGGTCACCGCCATCGCCCACGATTTCACGCTCCAGCCCGGAGTGCCGCTGATCCGGGTCGCAGCAGTCCGACTGCCGCGCCGGCTCGTCGCGCGTCTCCCTCCGCCAGGGAGAGTTCAGCCGCGACCGCCAGGACCAGCCGGCCAAAGCCTGGCGCGTTCCGGTGATCGCCGCCTCGCTCGGCGGCGCCGGAGGCGAGGATTCTGGTGGCCGGCGGCGCCGCCACCGTCGACCGTCCAAGGCTGCGGACCGATCCTCGTCAACAGCGGCCAGACCGGCTATTACCGCACGCTCTATTCGCAAGCCGATGCTCGACCGGCTGACCGCGAGCTTCGACCGGCTGAAGCCGATCGACCAGATCGGACTGCTCGCCGACAATTGGGGCCTCGGCCTCGCCGGCTACCAGTCGGCCGCCGAGGCGCTGGACATGGTCGACGCGGTCCCGGCCGACGCCAATCCGCAGGTCTGGGCCCGAGCCGCGACCATCCTCAAGAGCCTCCACGGCCTATATGCCGGGCGACGAGGCCCGCCAGGCGATGGTGGCCCGCTACGCCTCCGCCAGGCTCTCCCCCGTCCTCGCGCGGATCGGCTGGGCGACCGAGGTCGGCGAGGCGCCGACCGTCCCGGTGCTTCGAGCCGAGCTGATCGAGACGCTCGGCGCGATGGGCGACAACAAGGTCGTCGCCGAGGCGAACCGCCGCCTCGCCGGCGACGACCCGCTGGCGACCGGCGGACCGTTGCGCTCCACCATCCTCGCCGTCGCCGCCCGCAATGTCGACGCCGCCGGCTGGGAGCGGCTCAGGGCGCAGGCGCGCGCCGAGCGGAGCCCGCTGGTCAGGGACCAGCTCTACAAGCTGCTCGGAACCGCCGCGCGACCCGGCGCTTGCCCGGCGCGCGCTCGACCTCGCCCTGACCGACGAGCCCGGCGCGACGACCAGCGCCGGGATCATCTCGGAAGTCGCGAAGGGACATCCCGACCTCGCCTACGACTTCGCCTTCCGCAACCGCGAGAAGGTCGAGGGCCTGGTCGATATCTCGTCGCGCTCGCGCTACCTCGCCGGCCTCGCCGGCGAGCTCGGCCGACCCGGCGATGATCGGCAAGCTCGAGGATTATGCGAAGCGCCACCTGACGCCGCAGTCGCGCGGCCGGGTCGACGTCGCCATCGCCTCGATCCGCGACCGGGTGCGGGTGCGCACCACCCGCCTGTCCGACATCACCCGGTGGCTGGAGGGGAAGGCGGGCTGACAAAGATCCAGCCCGATCCAGTTCGGTGGAAACGCAAGTCGCGAACCTCATGCTTCTGCTCTAGATTGCCGATGGGCATTATGAAGAGGTTCGCGATGCGCAGATTGTTCACCCTCCTCGCGCTTCCATTGCTGATATTCGGTTTGACCGCTGCCAAGGAAGTGCCGGACGCCCAGCGGGAGAATCTCTTCGGCCCGGTGCGCTCGGTGGACGTTCGGATGACGCGGCATCTCGGCGATGAAGCCGAGGATAAAGGCCGGCCCATGCAACTCGACATCGTCACGTACGACTTGAATGGCCATGAGATCGAACGGACAATCTACGACGACTTCGGTTTTGTCGTCGGCAAGCAAGTCGTTACTCGCGACGCTAACGGCAATGTGACCGACAGGATCCTGTCCGATCCCGAGGGCAAGGTCCTCGAGCGGGAATCCTTTGTCTACGCCGGCGGCAGGCTGGCCGAGATCATTTACCGCAACGAGAAGGGAGAGGTCGGCCTGAGGCAGGTCAGCACCTACGGCGACGACGGCCTGGTGCGAGAGGTGGCCTATCATGAAGCGGAAAAGGTCGTCGGCAGGACCGTCTACCGGTATGACGCACAGGGGCGGGGTTCGGAAGCGACCTATTACAGGGCCGACGGAGCCAGGGCGATCGCGCCGATCGGCCCCTGTCTCGGCGCCCATCGGATGACCTACGAATATGACGAGAAGGGCCGTCCGGCTAAGGTCGTCGCCTACGAACCCGACGGAAGGATGAAGAAGAGCTGGCGGTATTCCTATAACGCCAAGGGAGATATCGCCGAAGAGAGGCGCGAGGATTCCTGGTCCCGGGAGGCCTCGACTATCTCTTACGAATATGACTCACGCGGCAATTGGATCAGGCGGGTCGCGATCGTGAACGACGTGCCGAAGCCCGGACGGAGGGAAATGCCACCGAGCAAGAGCAGGGTAATCCATTCCCGCAAGATCACCTACCACTGACGCTCAGCTTCATCGTCCGCCGGTAGAGCCCCACCGCCAGCAGGACGAACAGGGCCGTTCCCCCCGCCAAAGCGAACGGCTCGAAGCCCTCGCCGGCCAGCACCAGCGCGGTGTCGCTGTCCGAGCCGGCGACGATTCCGGCGAAGACCACCCCCCACAGGCTCTCGCCGACGATCAGGCCGGTGGCGGTGAGGACGCCCATCCGGCGGGCGAATTCGGGCCGGGCGGTCCTGTCGGCCCAGCGGTCGTAGAACCAGCCGATCACCGCCCCGATCACCACGGGCAGGACCGCCGCCATCGGCAGGTAGATGCCGATCCCGACCGCGAGCGGCGGCAACCTCAGCAGCTTCGCCTTGCCGAGCATTTCGTCGAGCAGGACGAGCCCGGCGCCGGTCGTCGCGCCGTAGCCGATCATCGTCCAGTTGAGATCGCCGCCGAGCACGCCCTTGGCGAGCGCCGAGATCAGGGCCGCCTGGGGCGCCGGCAGCGCGTTGGGGCCGGCGCCGGGCATCCCGGCGAAGCCGATTCCGGTGTAGAGCAATTGCAGCACCGGCGGGACGACCAGCGAGCCGAAGATCACGCCGAAGATGAGGGCGACCTGCTGGCGCCAGGGAGTCGCGCCGACCAGCTGGCCGGTCTTGAGGTCCTGGAGGTTGTCGTTGGAGATGGTGGCCACGCCGAAGACGATGCCGGTGACGATCAGAGCGTAGGCGACGAGGGCCTCCGACGTGCCCGGCGGAGTGTCGCGGCCGAACAGCCCGACCAGCATCAGCGAGGCGGCGACCACCGAGAGGATGCCGATCCCCGACACCGGGCTGTTCGACGCTCCGATCAGCCCGGCCATGTAGCCGCAGACCGCCGCGATCATCAGCCCGATGACGACGACGAACAGGAGCGCCCCGCCGATCAGCAAGGCCGCCGAGCCGGCGAGGGCGCCGCCGTCGATCACGCTCCACAGCAGCCAGGCGATCGGAAGCAGCAAGGCGAGCGAGCCGCCGAAGACGATGGCGATCGGCAGGTCGCGTTCCTCCAGCGCCAGCGCCGCTCCGCCGCGCCGCGCCGCGCTCGCCGCCATCGCCGAGCGGATCCCGCCGAGCACCGGGCCGGCGATCCTGAGCAGGGTCCAGACCGCGGCGACCCCGATCACCCCGGCGCCGAAGAAGCGCACGTCCCGGGTGAAGACGGTCCGAGCCCAGGCCTCGACCTCGCCGGGCATCGGGCTCTGGGCGGCGAGAAGGGGCAGAAGGATCCACCAGCCGATCGCCAGGCCGAGGAACATGGCCAGCCCGACCGAGATGCCGACGAGATGGCCGACCCCCATCAGGGCGAAGGAGAGGCCGCCCGAAATCCCGGTGGCGCCCGCCCCGGCGCGGAACCAGGCCGCCGCCTCGGCGGCGACCAGCCGGGTCTGGGTGAGGATGGCGAAGCCGGCCGAGGCGAGGCCGGTCCAGACCAGCACCGACAGGCCCTTGTTGCTCTCCTCGGCCCCCTTCTGGGTCTGCGAGCCGACCTGGAGCACCTCCGCCGCCGCCCGTCCTTCCGGGAAGGGCAAGGGGCTGTCGACGACCAGCGCCCGCCTCAGCGGCACCGAGAACAGCACGCCCAATATGCCGCCCAGCATGGTGATCGCCGCGGTCGTCACGAACGGGAAGCCCTGCCACCAGCCGATCATCACCAGCCCGGGCAGGACGAAGATGATCGCCGCCAGCGTCCCCGCCGCGGAGGCGACGGTCTGGACGATGTTGTTCTCGAGGATGGTCGAGGAGGCGAACCAGCGCAGCACCGCCATCGAGATGACGGCGGCGGGGATCGAGGTGGCGAAGGTCAGCCCGACCTTGAGGCCGAGATAGACGTTGGCGGCGGTGAAGACGAGGGTGAGGATCCCGCCCAGCACGATCGACCGGACGGTGAGCTCGCGCATCGTGCCTTCAGCCGCCATTCGGGTCTCTCCTCAAATGCGCCTGCTTCGGGCACCCAGAGAGGAGCGCAAAGGGCTTGCAACCAGAAATTCCCCTCTCCCGTCCTTCACGGGAGAGGGAGGGGCCCGCGAGGCGGGAGGGGGAGGGTCCGTAGCCATGAATCAGCAAGACCCTCACCTCCCAAGCCTTCGGCTTGGGCCCCTCCTCTCCCGCGAAAAGCGGGAGAGGACGTCAGTTACCGCCCCGCCAAAGCGATGCCGTAATAAGCGGGCGGGGCGTTGCCGCGGCGGATCAGCAGCAGCACCGAGTTGCGGCCGGCGGAGCGGGCGGCGGCGACCGCGGCGGCGGCCTCCTCCGGACGTCCGCGTCGCGCGCTGGTTGATCGACAGGATGATGTCGCCGACCTGGATGCCCTTGGCCGCCGCGTCGCTGCTCGGATTGACCGAGGCGATCACGACGCCGCGGACGTTGAGGTCGGTGAGCCGGAGCGAGCGGGCGATCTCGGGGGTCATCGTCTGGACGGTGACCCCGAGGCTCTCGCGCGCCGAGCGCTGGCTGGTCGACTGCTGCGATTCCGCCGGCTCGGTCACCGGAGTCTCGTTCTCGATGCCGTTGAGGCGCGCCAGCTCCTCGTCGGTCGGACGGACGCCGACGGCGACGGTGACCGTCTGGCGGCGGCCGTCGCGGATCAGCTCGATCGGCACCCGCGAGCCGACCGGCTGGCGGGAGACGAGATAGGCGAGCGATTCGTCGGGCGTGACCGGCTTGCCGCCGACGCTGACGACGACGTCGCCCTGCTGGATCCCGGCCCGGGCCGCCGGCCCGCCGGCGGTGACGCTGCGGATCAGCTCGCCCTGGTTCTTGGGGATTCCGAGCGAGGCGGCGATGTCCTCGTCGAGCGTCTGCAGGCTGACCCCGATATAGCCGCGCTGCGGCCGCTCGCCGCGGCGAAGCGATTCGATCACCGGCCGCGCCTGCTCGGCGGGGATGGCGAAGCCGATGCCGACATTGCCGCCGGTCGGCGAGATGAGCGCGGTGTTGATGCCGATGACGTTGCCGTTCGAGGTCGAACATCGGGCCGCCCGAATTGCCCATGTTGATCGACGCGTCGGTCTGGATGTAGCGGTCGTAGACGCCGGCGTTGAGGTTGCGGTGGAGCGCCGAGACGATTCCGGCGGTGACGGTTCCGCCGAGGCCGAACGGATTGCCGATCGCCACCACCCAGTCGCCGACCCGGACCGCCTGCGAATCGCCGAAGCGGACGAACGGCAGATTGTTGCCCTTGATCTTGAGCACGGCGAGGTCGGTCGAGGTGTCGCGCCCGACCAGGGTCGCCTCGAACTCGCGGCGGTCCGGCAGGGTCACGGTGATCTGCTCGACCGTGGCGCCGGTCCGCGCCGGCGAGACGACGTGGTTGTTGGTGACGATGTAGCCGTCGGCCGAGATGATGAAGCCCGAGCCGAGCGAGCCGCCGCGCTGGGTGACCGGCGCGTCGCCGCCGCCGTCGGGGACCGGAACCCCGAACTGGCGGAAGAAATCCTCGAAGCCGGGGGGGACCTGGCGGTTGCGGTTGACCTGCAGCACCTGCTTGGTCGAGATGTTGACCACGGCCGGCTGGAGCTGCGCGGCGAGGTCGGCGAAGCTCATCGGAGCTCCGGCGCGCGGAGCGGCGGCGGAGATGGCGCCGGGCTCGTTCTGCGCGGTCTGGGCGCCGACGGGGCCCACCGTCAGCGTGGCGGCGGCGCCGCCCAGGAGAATGGCGGCCGAAAGGCCATAGACGTAACGCACGATTCGCATCTCCTCACTTGCTTTCGGCCCGGGCGGGCAGATCCGGGCCTGCTCTATCGATTACAGCTGTATTTGGTGCGGCTGAACCGGATTTGAATAGGGGTTTCTCGTAATTCCTCTCCCGTTCTTTACGGGAGAGGAGGGGCCCGCCGCCTCACGCGGCGGGAGGTGAGGGTCTTGCTGACTCAGCGGTTCAGACCCTCACCTCCCAAGCTTCGCTTGGGCCCCTCCTCTCCCGCGAAATGCGGGAGAGGGGTTATTCTCCTCCTACCGATTCTTTCCCTTGAACTCCTGCAGATACTGATTGTCGGGCGAGAGGATGATGCTCGAGCGGCCCTGGTTCTCGCCGGGCGCGAAGGTCGTCTCGTAGCTCTGCATCGCCCGGTAGAAAGCGTAGAAATCCGGGTCCTTGCCATAGGCCTCGGCATAGGTGCTGGCGGCTTCGGCGTCGGCCTCGGCCTTGATGATCTGGGCCTGCTTGTAGCCCTGCGCCCGGATCGCTCCGGCCTCCTGCTGGCGGGCGGTGCGCATCCGCTCATAGGCGGAATCGAGCGGCGTCCCCTCCGGCAGGTCGGCGCGCTTGATCCGGACGTCGACGATCTCGGCGCCATATTGGCGGGCGACCCGGTTGAGCGCCCGCTCGATATTCTCCATCAGCTGGCCCCGCTCCGGGCTCAGCAGGGTGGCGAACTGGCGCTTGCCCAGCTCGTTGCGGATCGCCGAGCCGAGGATCGGCTTGAGCTGGTCGCTGACCCGCTCCTCGGTCTTGGCCGAGATGTACATCTGCAGCGGATCGACGATCCGGTAGCGCGCGAAGGCGTCGACCTGAAGCCTGAGCTGGTCGGTCGAGAGCACCTGCTGGCGGTCCATCTTGATCGACAGGATGCGCTTATCGATCCAGACGATCTGCTCCATGAACGGAAGCCGGGCGATCAGCCCGGCGCCGGTGCGGCCGAAATCGACCCCCGGCCGGTAGGCGTTGATCACCCGGTCGGGGTTGCCGAAGCGGACGATCACCGCCTGCTTGGTCTCCGGCACGGTCGCGAAGGTGCTCCCGGCGAGGATCAGCAGGGCGATCGCGATGAACGCGATGACCAGCGGGTTGCGAAGCGAGAGGCTCATCGCGCGGCTCCTTCCTGGGCCCGGCGCGAGACCTCGGGCAGCGGCAGATAGGGGGTGACTCCGGGCGCCTCGATGACGGTCTTGTCGACCTTCGAGAGGACCCGCTCCATCGTCTCGTAATACATTCGGCGCCGGGTGACGTCGGGGGCCAGCTTGTACTGGGCGTAGACCTTGTCGAAGGCGGCGGCGTCGCCCTGGGCCCGGGCGGTCTGCTGCTGGGCATAGGCGCGCGCCTGGTTGATGTAGGACTGCGCCTCCTGCTGCGCCGCCGACACTTCCTTGAAGGCGTTGTTGACCGTCGCCGGCGGGTCGGACTGCTTGATCGCGATGCCCTCGATCCGCACCCCGGCGCCGTAGCGGTCGAGCACCTGCTGCATGACCAGCGACACGCGCGACTCGATGTCGCTGCGGCCGGCGCCGATCGCGTCGTCGAGCGAGACGGTGGCGAGGACCGCCCGCATCGCGCTCTCGGCGACCTCGCCGATCGTCGATTCCGGGTCGTTGATCTGGAACAGATAGAGCTGCGGGTCGCGGATCGTCCAGCGCACCGAATAAGCGACGTCGATGATGTTCTGGTCGCCGGTGAGGATCAGATTCTCCTGCGAGGCGTCGGGAGAGCCGATGTCCTTGGTCCGGATCTGGCCGACGTCGACCTTCTGGAGCCGCTCGATCGGCAGCGGCAGGGTCATGGCGATGCCGCTGTTCACCGTCCGGCTGTACTTGCCGAACAGGGTGACGACCCCGCGCTCCTGCGGCCCGATCAGGTGGAAGCAGGTGAACAAGAGCCACAGGAGCACGAACACGCCGAGCCCGTAGAGCCAGTAGGGCCGGCCCTCCTGGTGCGGGAAGCGGCCGCCGAAACGCTCGCGGCTGCGCTTCAGGAAGTCGTCGAGCGAGCTGACGTTGCCGCCGACGCCCGGGGTGCGGCGCTTGCGCGGCGGCTGCCCCCAGGGGTTGCGCGGCCCGCCGCCGCCGCCGTCGCCGGAACCGCCGTCGCCCGAAGGACCCCAGGGACCGCCGCGATTTTCATTGAAGACGGCGCCGAGACGTGCGCCCAACCCGAAAAATCTTGCCATACGGCCTTTATAGGAAGCGCCCCCGCAGGAAAAACAGTGGCAAGCCGCGCGCCACCCCCTATCTCCCGCCGATGGACGACGACACCGATGCGCTGAAAGCCGCCCTTTCGGCCGTGACGGGCGGCGAAGGCCGAATCGCCGCGCCTCGGCTGAGGGAGGGCGTCGCCAGCCTCGTGCTCGAGGTCGGCGGCCTCTCGGCGGAGCAGCGCGCGGCCCTCGAGCGGAGCATCCGGGCCGCGCTCGCGGCCGTGCCGGAGGTAAGCGAGGTGCGGATCGCGATGACCTCGGACCGCGCCGGAAAGACCATCGTCGCCGTCGGAAGCGGCAAGGGCGGCGTCGGCAAATCGACCGTCGCCGCCAACCTCGCCATCGCCCTCGCCCGGACCGGACGTCGGGTCGGCCTGGTCGACGCCGACATCTACGGGCCCTCCCTGCCCCGCCTCATGGGCAATCACGACCGCCCCGAGCTCAACGAGAAGAGGATCGTCCCGGTCGAGGCCTGGGGCGTGAAGATGCTCTCGATCGGCCAGCTCGTCGAGCCGGGCACGGCGCTGGCCTGGCGCGGGCCGATGATCGCCAGCGCGCTGGGCCAGCTGATGGAGGGCGATTGGGACGAGACCGAGCTGATGATCGTCGACCTACCGCCCGGCACCGGCGACATCCAGATGTCGCTGATCCAGAAATGGAAGCCGGCCGGCGCCGTCATCGTCTCCACCCCCCAGGACCTCGCCCTGATCGACGCCACCCGGGCCATCGACCTGTTCCGCAAGATGGACGTCCCCCTGCTCGGCCTCGTCGAAAACATGTCCGGCTATGCCTGCCCCCATTGCGGCGAGATCTCCGACCCGTTCGGCGCCGGCGGCGCCGAGGCCGCGGCCAGGGTGATGTCGATCCCCTTCCTGGGGCGGATTCCGCTTACCCTGTCTATTCGTCGCGACTCCGACGCGGGGAACCCGCCGGCTGCCGGCGAGGGCCGCGAGGCCGAGGCATTCGCGGCCATCGCCAAGCGGCTTCTGGAGTCGACTTACATCGCTTAGCAAGGTTTGCTCGACTCGTTTTGGTCTGTTATGAAAATTGCATGGGCAGATCATCCGCCTCGCGCACCGGATCGCCACCAGGCACTGAGGGCTGGGTGAAGTGGATCGTGTCCGCAGGTCTCGGCAGCGTCATAGCTGGCGGATTTGCTGTAGTGCATGATTGGAACAGCCGCGATCAGCAGCGCTGCACCTTGGCGATGCAAATTTTAGGAGACGAGACGCCCAGTCCGGCGTTAAGTCCTGCGCACCGGCAGAGGATAGGCGCAGAGGCCCATAAGAGGCTGCTGCGCTGCTTCGGAGACGATTGATGGCTGAGCTCGGAATTTTGATGATTTTCCTCGGCGTCACGGGACTGACTTATGGCCTTCTCAGCCTTCCCCGCACGGGCTGGGGTTCGGGCTCGGTCGAAAGATAGGTTCCAGCGAACGATGCCCCTCACCCGCGACGAAGATCTGTACGAGCTGCTCGCCTCGACCCGCACCATCGCGATGATCGGCGCCTCCGACCGGCCCGACCGGCCGAGCTACGGGGTCATGAAGTTCCTCCAGGACTGGGGCTACCGCGTCCTTCCGGTCAACCCGCAGATCACCGGCGAGCATGTCCACGGCGAATATGTCTGGCGCGAGCTTTCCCAGATCGGCGAGCCGATCGACCTGGTCGACATCTTCCGCCGCCCTCAGGCCGCCGGCGAGGCGGTCGACGAAGCGATCGCCGCCGGCGCCAGGGCGGTCTGGCTGCAGATCGGCGTGATCAACGAGGAAGCCGCCGCCCGCGCCGAAGCGGCCGGCCTCAAGGTGGTGATGAACCGCTGCCCGAAGATCGACATACCGAGGCTGCGGGTGCCGCGGATCGCCGGCTAGCGGATCCCAGGCAGGACGCGGTTCCGCAATATGTCATATTGCGCTTCGACCATGGCCGCGTTGGGGTCGTGCCCGGTCGCCTCCAGCAGCCGGAACTCCTTCCGGGGCGCCGACAGCGAGTCGAAATAGCTTCGCGCCACCGAAGGCACGGTGACGAGGTCCTCGGCGCCCTGAACGAGGAAGACGGGTATCCGGAATTCGAGGCCGAGCGCGGGCAGGTCGATCGTCGAGGCCATGCCGCGGCCGTCCGCTCCGACGAACTGCAGGTAGGAGAAATCGTCGCCGCCCTCCAGCGCCTGCTGGCTCGCCGGGTCGGCATAAGCGGCCGCCGGGGCCCACCAGCCGGCCGGCGGCGGGGTCGTCGACCGGCGCTCGTAGGCACGGGTCGCCCGGCGCAGGATCCCGGCGTTGCGCGGATCGGTCCAGGGCGGCGGCCCCAGCGCGTCCATCCTGGCGAGCGTCTCGCCGTCGCCTGCCGTCCGGGCGCGGGCGAGCAGCTGCGCATAGCTTTGCGCCAGATTCTCGGGGTAGCGGACGAGCTGCCCGGCGCCGACATAGGCGTGGAACAGGTCCGGGCGGGCGAGCGCCATGTGGACCGCGAGCACGCTTCCCCACGAGCCGCCGACGAGGATGATCCGGTCCTGGCCGAGCCGGGTCCGCAGATATTCGGCGACGGCGATCCCGTCCTGAGCCATCCGTGCCACGCTCAGCGGCCCCGGCCGGGGGTCGCGGGCGAAGGTCCGGCCGGCGCCCCGCTGGTCCCACTGGACGAGGGTGAAGTCCTTCTCCCACGCCGCGTAGATCGCGCCGCCATAGGGGCTGAGCGGGTTGCCGGGCCCGCCATGGAGGAAGAGCACGACGGGATTGGCGCAGCTGCCGCCCCGGATCGTCACCCACTGGTCGATTCCGCCGATCGGCACGTAGCGCGCCTCGTCGACGGGGCGGGCGCCGGCACAGGCCTTCGCGGCCGGCGGCGCCTCGGCCGCGCCGGCCGCGAAGGCCGGCAGAAGCAGGAGGGGCAGGGCGAGGCACAGGGCGCGAAGGTCCATTGGGGCGATCCTTCCGTCCAGGCCCGCCCGCCCGACCCGCGGCCGGACGTGCAGCGGGCGGGACCCGGCCGGCATAGCCCATGGATCGCGGCCGGAACAGGCCGGGCGGGATCGCTGCGCCGGTGGCATCGAGACCGACTTGGCTATAGGCTCCGCCGGGGAAGGAGCAGAATGTGTCTGCATCCGGCGTTCGTGGGGTCCGGCCGGCTTGGCGCGCATTGATGGGCGCTGCCGTCCTTTGCTCGGCTCAGCCGGCCTTCGCGCAGTCCCCGGCTTCCGGCGGCGACATCGTCGTCACCGCGCAGCGGCGGCCCGAGCGGCCCGAGGACGTCCCCATCTCGCTCACCGTCCGCTCCGGAGAGGAGCTCGAGCGCTTCCAGATCGCGGACAGCGCCGCGCTCGCCAGGACCGTTCCCGGCCTGGTGATGACCCGCACCGGCGCCTTCACCCAGCCCTTCCTGCGCGGAGTCGGCAAGAGGTCGACGCTCGGCGTCGAGAACAGCGTCGCCACCTATGTCGACGGAGTCTATCTCGCCTCCTCGATCAGCGCCCTGCTCGACCTGCGCGGAGTCGAACGGGTCGAGGTGCTGAACGGTCCGCAGGGAACCCTGTTCGGCCGCAACACGACCGGGGGGGTCATTCAGATCCTGACGCGCGACCCCACGGCCCGGGCCTATCGCGAGGTCGCCCTGCACGCCGGCAGCTACGGCCACGCCCGCTTCGACGCCTATTTCACCGGCGGCAACGACCGCCTCGCCGGCAACGCCGCGGTCAGCCTGTCGCGCAACGGCGGCTACGGCACCAACCTGTTCACCGGCGCGAGGGATCAGGGCGAGGTCGACCACCAGCTTCGTCGCGCGCAGCAAGTGGCTGTGGCAGGCCGGCGGCTCGCTTCGGCTCACCTTCGCCGCCGACTATCAGGACGTCGAGCAGGATTTCGCGCAGCGGCCCGCGGCCGGCTTTCCGCCCCTCGGCGAGCCCCGCACCGCCAATTTCCGCGACGGCGACCAGGACGCCTCCAGCCGTTTTCATTTCCGCTATGGCGGGGCGCTGGCGAGAGTCGACGCGGCGATCGGCGGCCTGCCTTTGGTCAGCCTGACCGCGGTCCGCCGGATGAAGGCGCGCTACGGCAACGACCTCGACCTCGGCCCGCTGCCTCTGCTCTCGGGCCATCCGACCGCCGACCAGAGGCAGTTCAGCCAGGAATTCCAGCTCCACTCGAAGGAATCGTCCCGCCTGCGCTGGATCGCCGGCCTGTTCTACATCCGCCTGGTGGAAAGCTACGAGCCGACGCTCTTCCTCTACGGCGGCAGCTACTCGGCCCGGCTCGGCGGCCGGGTCCGGCAGTCGCTCGCCGACACCGGCCGGGTCTCGTCCTATGCGGCCTACGGCCAGGCGACCTGGCCGATCGACGCTCGTAGCCGGATCACCGCCGGCCTGCGCCGGACGATCGAGCATCGCTCGGTGGAGGCGCGGGGTTTTCAGGAGTTCGCGACCGCGCCCTTCGTCCGGCCGATTCCCGGCCTGCCGCTGCCGACCGAGCCGCCTTTCCGCAACGGCAAGACCTTTCGCGCGCTGACCTGGCGGGCCTCGATCGACACGGATCTGTCGGACCGCTGGATGGCCTATGTCTCCGCCAGCCGCGGCTTCCAGAGCGGCGGCTGGAACCTCCAGACGCCGCAGGCCCCGCCCTTCGGGCCCGAGACTCTGGACGCGTTCGAGGCGGGCCTCAAATATGCCGGCCGGTCCGGGCGGCTGAGGGCCGAGGCGGCGGCCTTCGCCTACGATTATTCGGACCTCCAGGTCTCCGCCTTCACCCCGCTCGGCTCGATGACGACCAATGCCACGTCGGCGGACATTTACGGAATCCAGCTCCAGCTCGCGGCTCGGTCGGGGGGGACCGCGATCCTCGCCGGCGCCCAGCTGCTCGAGACCGCGTTCGGCCGCTTCCCCAATGCGACGTGCCTCGATCTCCGCCCGTCGGCGCCGGTCCGCTACGCGCCGAGGCCGTGCGACGCGACCGGCAACCGCCTCCCCTTCGCGCCGGCCTTCAAGGCCAATCTCGCAGTCAGCCGGCAGCTCGTCCTCGGCGGCGCCGGCCGCCTCGCTCTCGCCGCCAACCTCGCCTACACGTCCGGCTACCCTGCCGAGGCCGACAATGTCGCCCGCCAGGCCGCCTTCGCCACGCTCGACCTTGCGATCGAATGGCGGCCCGGGCCGGCCGGCCCCGCCGTCCAGCTGTGGGCGCGCAACCTCACCGGCGCGCGCCACACCGACGCTCTGGCCAACTTCCCGACGACCGGAATCCTCCAGCGCCCGGCCGCTCCGCGCCGGTTCGGCCTTTCGCTCGCTTACGCCCGCTAGCGGCTCCGAGCGGCGACGCGACGCGCTGGGCTTCCGGGCCGCAATCGGCTAGCATCGCCGCAAAGCCGCTGATGAACTACCGGGGGGGAGAGCATCGTGCCACGCGAATATCTGGGGCTGTTCGACAAGCCCCCGGGACCGCGCGACCTTCGCTACCCGCTCGCGCTCCTCGCCCTGCTCTTCGCCGCCTTCCTCCTGATCCTGACGATTCACGACCTTCCCCTCGGGGAATCCGCCGCCTTCGTCCCCTCGGTCAACGCGATCCTCTTCGTCGGCGAATTGATCCTCGCGACCATGCTCTACGCGCAAGCCACCGTCTTCCGTTCGCGCGCGCTGAACATCCTGGCCTCCGGTTTCATCTTCACCGCCGCTTTGATCGTGCCCTATGTGCTGTCCTTTCCCGGCGCCTTCGCGCCCGACGGAGCCTTCGGGGACGGCACCAACACGCCCGCCTGGATCATGATCTTCCGGCGACTCGGCTTCCCCGCCATGATCATCTGCTACGCCGTCTATGACTCGAGGGACCGCGCCGGAGCCGTCGGCCAGGCACCGCGGCCGAGCGTTGCGGCCGGGGTTTCCGTGGCCCTCCTGCTGGCGGCGGCGGCCGCGGCGCTCCCCGTCCTCCGGCCGGACTGGCTTCCGCCCATCTTCGCCAATCGCAGCGAGGCGATCCGGACGAATCTTCATGTCTTCAATGCGTCGAACATCGCGCTCATTCTCGTCGCGATGGCCATGATGCTGCGAAAACGACGGTCGATGCTGGACATCTGGCTGACCGTGGCGCTCGCCGGCTGGCTGTTCCAGTCGCTGCTCAACCTGCCCCTGCATTCGCGTTTCACGATCGGATGGTATTCGCTCCAGCTCTTCATGCTGGTTTCGAACCTGTGCGTCCTGATCGCGCTGATCGCCGAGTCGAACCGGCTTTCGGCGCGGCTCGCCTTCTCCACCGCGGCCCGGAGCCGGGAACGAGACGCCCGGCTGATGACGGTGGACGGGATCGCCGCGGCCATTGCGCACGAAATCGGGCAGCCGCTCACCGCCGCCAGCACCAACGTCTCGGCGGCCATGATCTGGATGACCCGGGACGAGCCCGACCGCGACAAGGCGACCGAGGCCCTGCGCGACTCGGTGGAGGCCCTGCGCCTTTGCTTCGACGTGCTGAGAAGCATGCGGGCCCTGTTCGCCCGGGAGACTCCGGCGCCGAGCGACTTCGACGTCGCGGACCTGCTGCGCGAAACCGTCTCGTTCGTGACCCCCGAGCTCGACGATGCGAATATCCCCTTGCGGCTGGTCTGTCCCAGGAACCTCCCGCGCGTCAGGGCCGATCGCGTTCAGGTGCAACGGGTGCTCGTCAACCTGATCAACAACGCGATCGAATCGATGGCGGCGACCCCCGTCCACACTCGCCGCCTGGCGATCCGGGCGCAGTCGACCGGTGACGGCGCCGTGCTGATCGAGGTGATCGACACCGGCGTCGGCATTCCGCCGGACGATCTGGAGCGGATCTTCGATCCCTTCTACACCACCAAGGAGGCCGGAACCGGCCTCGGCCTGTCGCTGTGCCGGACGATCGTCGAGGAGCATAGCGGCTCCCTGTGGGCGGTCGCCGGCGTGGAGCGCGGCGCCGTCTTCCGGGTGCGCCTCCCTGCCGTCTCCGAACGCGGCCGATAAGCCTTGCGCAACGACGCGACGACACAAAGCCATCGGAACGAAGTGGAGGGAATCGCCGCGCGCCCGCTCGCAGAAGAGTCTGCGATCATGCTCACTCGCGGAGCGATGCAAAAACCGCAGGGTTTTGAGACCCGCACGAACTCGTCGCGTCGTCGCGTTCAAAGCCCATTGATCGAGGGCCGATAAGCACGCGCGCCGGAGGCGCCGGCGCAATCCTCTCGGCCGGGTCGAGGTCGGACATGGTCTCCCGTCGCGGAGCCGGGCTTGCGAAAGGGCGAGCCAATCCGGCTTTGGGATGCGGGCCGCAGTGCATGCAATCAGCCGTTCCCGCCGTCACCATAGGCGCTAAAAGCGAAATTCCCGCATCAATTCGGCGTCGCGTCGCGGTCGGCTACGGGCGGATGTCGACAGCTTCGTCGAAGCGAACCGTGCCGACGACCTTTTGATGCTCGTCGGTGATGTCGATGCGATGGTGGCCGACCAGGTGGCCGCGCGCGACCGTGTCGGCCGCCAGGGCGCGCGCTTCCTTCACCGCCCGTGCGCGGGCGGCATGCTCATCCGCAAGCTCCGCGCCCTCGTCGTCAAGCGTGACGTCGTCGTTGAAGACATTAAAATAATAGAGCGGCATGCTCGCATCCATAAGTCCGGCGACAGGCCGGCGCCTCCACTTATGTTAATCTCTGTGCACCGGGAGAACGTCCGCTTTCCACTCTCAGCCGAGCTGAGCCACTTCCGGGCGGCCGCTCGTCACGCACATCCGGCGAGGAGGCACCGGGCCCCACCGCTGGCCTTCAAACTACGTTGACTGCAAGTTACACCCCACGCAGCGTGTTCGCCAGTCATCCAGCCGGAAGGAAGCAGCATGGCAGCGCCGATCCGCGTCCTGATCCCCGGCGACAGCCAGGAGCCCGAGACGCTCGGACTGGCCCTGGCCTACGCTCAGGAGATCGCGAAGAAGCAAGAAGCGCGGGACGTCCTGCTCGTCACGCACGCCAAAGGCCAGTTGCGCCATACCGGCCTCGCCGCGAACCTCGGCGAGAATGCGGCCAGGGCTTTGCTGGACGGACGCGGAGTTGCGCTCGCTTCCGGGGCGACGCTTCGCCACGGCACCCTCGCGACGTTGCGCTATGCTTCGGGAAGGGCGGTGATCGTCGCTTATTATGCCGACGACAGGCTGCTCGACTTCGTCGACGGAATGGACGGCGTTCAGGGCGTGGTGGCGGTGCCCTGGGTAGCCGGCGACGCTGGCCAGTGGCGCGAGCGCTGGGCGCCGATCGTTCACGGCGAGGAGAAGCAGACTCCCGCCGCGATCCTCGACGATCCGGTCGTCGAGGCCGCGCTCCGTTCGGTGACGCACATGATCAATCTTTCCAATTCGCTGATCCAGTCGCACGACAAAGAGTGGGTGGACGGCGCGCTTCGAATCCTGCGCGCCAGGGGCCACGTGCTCGACGCCGCGAAGATCCGCAACTGGGCGATCCGCAACGGCTGGAAACCCGGCGCGGCGGACGATCTCGCCAGGCTCGTGCGCAAGATCGCCGGGATGAAGACCCGGCCGCGCCTGACCGGCATCCCCAACGCCGAAGCCCGCTACGCGCGCTGGAAGGGCGGCGAGGAATAGAAGCTTCTCGAAGCGGCTGCCCGTCCGCGGTAGGCCCCGTCTGGCGATCCTCTACTTGTTTGGACCAGGAGTGCGCTCGGGCTTGAAACCGCGATACACCCAATAGAGCAGCGCTAGGGCCGCAATCAGGCCTGCGGGAACATAAATCCCCCAAACTAGGCTCTGCCGATACGCTTCTCTCGCTGCCTGCCCGGCGTAGAAGTAGCTGCTCTCCGCGCCATAATTTTGGGAGTGCAACACTTCCTGTCGGTCGATCTCGAACGCCTTCATGTCCTGATAGCTGGTCCATCCACGGTAGGCCCACCACCCGAAATAGGGCACCAGCAACAAGCCTACGCGCCTCAATCCACGACCCAGGTCCATGAAGCCCTCCCTAGGGCTCGGAGCCATACCCACCTGTATGGCCTTGTGCGAGCGGCACAGAGCCATACCCACCTGAGGTCCCGTCACTCCTTTGAGGGTGGCGGGGCCTTTTTGCGTTTAGGCTTCGTCGCCTCTGGGTTCGGAATGCTCAGCAAACCCCTCAGCGCGTCCGCCACCGGCAAAGGACTGAGGCTTACCGGCCTGTCCGCCGAAGGTTAGTTTCGTTCCTTTGACATAGACATCGATCTCTTTCTCCGCGCTGTACACCAGCTGGAAAATCACCACCGCGGCTTTAAGCCAGTTGAGCCGGTCCTCTAGCTTTCGATCCGCCTGATTGCGAGGGAACTTGGGCACTAGGCCAACAATCATCGGATCAAGCTCCGAAGGACCGTCACCGCCATTGCCGTCGGCGGCGCCTGCCTTTTGGGGTGGGCCTGCCAGCGTCGAGGAAGCCAACACCCGCGACACTGAGACGCCGGCCTTGACGAGCCTATTTTTCCCCTGCTGAAAGTTCGAGCCCCGGCTGGGGGACTCTTTGTGTTTTTAGCGGAAACCCGCGGGTTTCTCAACTGACAGTTGCGAGGCGATGCACGCGCGAGCGATTCGGAATTTGAGGGCATTTAGGGTGGGGCCATTGGCCGTCGCCCCGATCAACCATGCTCTTAGTCTGGAGCTCGAGCCGGCCGATGTGTGGGTGAGCAAGGCTTGCCACATGCATATCGCGACAGACCACCCGGACGATTACGACCTGATAATGGCGAACATCGTCGAGATCGTGCGTAATCCTATGTGGGCCGGTCAGGACCCTCAGCACGGGGACAATTTCTATGTCGTCCAGAGCGTGCCCACTGGGGCCGCTCCGGAGTACGCATTGGTGGCCATCGGCTTGGAGCTGACGGCGCATGGCACGTACAGTGTTAAGAGCGCCTATTCGATCAAACGCGCCGATGTGGACACCCGCCTGACGCGCGGATCGCTAAAGCGGCTCTTGCCAACGTAAAAAAGGGGAGCCTGTGAGGGCTCCCCTGATGCTTGAGCGCGTTGCCAAACGCGATCTCTCGGCTCTAAGCCTCTACTCCGGTTTCCCAAAGTGTGACGGGTGGCGGTTCCGTCCTCTCAAGCAGTTGGGTACCTACTTATGGTTTCTTGATAAAGAGTCAACCGATTGGTTCAAGTGAGGTTCCAAAAATGGCGGATTTCCGCCGTTCCCTCTCTCAAGAAACAGCATTTCTGTACGTCAGGCGCTTGCCAGGAGCTCAACGAAGGACGGATACTGCGCGCTCTCCATCGCTCGCCTTTCGAGTGTTCCAGCGGCGATCGAACTCTGCGAGGTAGCGCGGAAGATGCTTGCCACTCACGTGGTGGAACGTGCTGATGATGCCCCGCTTCAGAAGACTGTGATAGCTCTCCGCAAACTTCGTGTGGAAGATGATGCCTCGCACGTACGTCTGGCTGTGGTCCACAGTGTTCGACCCGAACGGAAATGGCGAAGCTGATTGCTTCAACGCTCCAGCGCCTTGTCGCGCACGTCGGCCGACCCGCCCGGCGGGCCCGGCCGGACGGATCGGCCCGCCGCGGCGGGGCTTGTTGAAAATCGACAATGACAAAGAACCTGCCGAGTCCGACTCGGCAGGAACAAAGATAGGACACCGATTCGAACCTGTCAAGAACCTTTAGCGAACAAACGTCGCGCTACCCTCGGCGCCTCGCCCGCTCCGCCTCCGCAAGCCTCGTCCCCGGCCGCGCCGCGCTCCCCGCCGGAAGCAGCCTCACCCGCCGGTTGGGGAAATCCACCGACACCCGCTCGAACAGCCTCAGCGCGTCCATCCCGAGCAGCAGCGCCGGCCGCTTGGTCAGCCCGAGCTTGCGGAACGGGTGGACGTCGGCGAAGGCGACCGGCAAATTGTTGATGTCGACCCCGCCGAGGCGGATCTTCCGCATCATCGACTGGTCCGCCCGCATCCGCCCGCCGGTCACGCTCTGGAGCTCGATCGGCCAGGTCTCGAGCGTCTTGCCGCGTCTCTCGAGCCGGCGCCTGAGCACCGAATTGGCGACCGTCGTCTCGGCGCCGGTGTCGAGGATCACCCAGACCTTCTGGCCGTCGACCGAGGCGTCGACCATGACGAGGTGGCCGAAGCGGTTCCGGGCGGTCACCACGATCGTATTGTCGGGCCAGGCCTCCTCGCGCTTGCGCGACAAAGCGACGGTCATCTGCCGGCGGGCGAAGTCGAACGAGACCCGCTGGGTCTGCAGCGTGTCGACCCCCAATATGCCCTCGGCGCCGATGTGCCGCCGCTCGAGCGCCGGGGCGTTGATCCCGAGGATGCTCCGGCCGCCGACCTCGAGCGCCGGGATGAGCACGGTCTGGATCCGGCTGACCTCGGTCATGCTGTGAAGCCGGGCCCGGGCGCCGCGGCCGAGCTTCAAATCCTGCGCCAGCTCCTCGGCGATCGAGGTCCGCTCGGCGCCGGTGTCGACGATGAAGGCATAGGGGCCGCGGCCGCCGATGCTGACCGGGACGGTCATCCGGCCCTCGCCGTCGCGGCCATAGTCGAGGACCGTCCCCGCCCCGTCCTCCGGGACCTCGGCGGTCTGGGGCTGGCCGCCGAGCGGCGAGGCGCCGGCCAGAGCGGCGAGGATCGGCAAGGCGGCGAACCGGAGCTTCATGGACCCATTCTCCCTGGACCCGGCCGGCATAGCAGGTGGCGGACCGATATCGAAGCGCGTGCTGCGAAACCGCCGCCTGGAGCGACGGGGCCGCTTCCCCTCCCTGCACGCAGGGAGGGGAGCTTAGACCAGATCCATCGCCCGCGAGCGCAGCCGCTCGGCCGCGGCGGAATGGATGCCGGGGGTGGCGACCAGCACTCCGAACGCCTCGCCGCTGGCGCTGTTGAAGGCGAGCGGCTGGCCGAGCGCTCCGCTCACCGTCGCCCCCGCTTCGGCGGCGATCAGCGCGGCGGCGGCGATGTCCCATTCGAAGCCCCAGCGCAGCGTCGCCGCGAGGTCGGCCTCGCCCGCCGCGACCAAGGCGATCCGAAGCGCGATCGAATTGGGCCGGGCGACCGCGACGAGGTCGCCGTCATCTTCGGTCAGCGTCTCGGCCGGCACCCGGGCGCCGGCCAGCGCGCTGCGCCCGCTGACCCTCAGCCGCTCGCCGTTGCGCCACGCGCCGAGGCCCTTCGCGGCGGTCCAATGCTCGCCGCGCGCCGGAGCGTCGAGCACTCCGATCAGCGGGCTCCGGTCCTCGACCAGGGCGACCGACACGCACCAGCCCGGCCGCCCGCGCAGATAGTCGCGAGTGCCGTCGATCGGGTCGACCACCCAGAGCCGTCGGCGCTCGATCCGGTCGGACGCGTCGAGCGATTCCTCGGACAGCCAGCCGGCCCCCGGATCGAGCGCGGTCAAGCGTTCGCGCAGGAAGGCGTCGACCTCCAGGTCGATGTCGCAGACCGGGCTGCCCGGAGCCTTCTCCCAGCGGCCGAAATCGGTGCCGCGGCGGCGCTCGGCGATCGCTCCGGCCTCGCGGACGACGGCGGAGACAAGGTCAAGCACCGGCGACCGTCATCCCGTCGATCCGCACCGTCGGGACGTTCACCGCCTGGCGGAACTCGAGGTCGTCGGCCGGCTCGAGGCTGGCGAACATGTCGAGCAGGTTGCCGGCGATGGTGATCTCCTCGACCGCCGCGGTCGAGCTCGCCCTTCTCGATGATGAAGCCGGAGGCGCCGCGGCTGTAGTCGCCGGTCACCGGGTTGACGCCCTGGCCGATCAAATGGGTGACGTAGAGCCCGCGCTCGACCTCGCCGATCAGCTCGGCCCGGCTCCTCGGCCCCGGCTCGAGATGGACGTTGGTGGCGCCGACGCCCGGGCCGCCCGCGCCGGTCCGGACCGAATGGCCGGTCGGGGCCCGGCCGAGCTGGCGGGCCGAGGCGCTGTCGAGCAGCCAGCCGGTCAGCCGTCCGGCCTCGACCAGGTTGGACGGGTGCGTCGCCAGCCCCTCGCCGTCGAACGGCTTGGAGCGCAGGCCGCGGCGGCGGTGGGGGTCGTCGCGGATGGTCACGCCCGGTCCGAACAGCGCCTGTCCCTCCTTGTCGAGAAGGAAGCTGGTCCGCCGGGTGATCGCCGGCCCGCCGATCGCGGCGACGAGGTGGCCGATCAGCGAATCGCCGGCCCTCGGGTCGAACAGCACCGGCATCGTCCCGCTCGCCAGCCGGCCCGGCCGGAGCCGGGCCACCGCCCGCTCGCCGGCCCGGCGGCCGATCGTCGCGGGGTCTTCCAGCTGGGTGTAATGGCGGGTGCTGTGCCACGCATAATCGCGCTGCATCTCGCCCCCCGCCCCCGCGATCAGGCTCGCCGAGCAGGAATAGCCGCTGGTCGAATAGCCGCGGCAGAAGCCGTGGCTGGTGGCGAGCGCGATGATCGTGCGCCCCGCATTCGCCCCCGCCCCCTCGCTGTTGGTGATGCCCTCGACCTCGCGTCCCGCCTCCTCGATGGCCAGGGCCCTCGCCTTGAGCTCGACCGGCGAGGGATCGGCGCCGTCGTCGCCCTCGACGTCGGGCCCGGAATCGCGAAGCAGCCGGTCTTCCGGAGCGAGCCCCGACCACGGATCCTCGGGCGCCTCGCGGGCCATCGCCGCGGCCCGCTCGACCAGAGGCGCCAGCGCCTCGTCGGAGAGATCGGAGGAGGAGACGGTGGCCGAGCGCCGGCCGACGAAGAAGCGAAGGCTGATCGCCTCGCCCTCGGCCCGGGAGACGTCCTCGAGCTCGCCCAGGCGCACCTGCACCGAGGTGGAGCCGTCGGCATAATAAACGGCGTCCGCCGCATCGGCGCCCGCCCGGGCGGCGCGCTCGACCAGCGCGGCGGCGCGGGCCTCGGCTTCTGTTATGCTCAGCATCAACGCCACCTAGGCTGCGGATCAGGCCGCGCGATGCGAAGCGGCCTAGGAGGTGCCGACCACCAGGCAGGCGAGGAACAGGATGAAGCCCGCCATCCGGTTCGACCGGAACTTCGCCAGCGCGTCGCCGCCGTCGTCGGGCCTGAGCCTCGCCGCCTGCCAGGCGAGATGCCCCGCCACCGGCAGCAGAGCGACCAGCGACAGCCCGTCGGGCCGGACCCGCCACAGGGCGACGGCCCACAGCGCCAGCGCGACCGCATAGCAGATCGCGACGCCCGCCCGGGCGTGCCGGCCGAGCGCGAGCGCCGACGATCTGACCCCGACCAGGGCGTCGTCCTCGCGGTCCTGGAGAGCGTAGATCGTGTCGTAGCCGATCACCCAGAAGACCGACGCCGGCCCAGAGGAGGATCGCCGTCGCGCTCGAGCTCGCCGCGCACCGCCGGCCAGCCGACCAGCGCGCCCCAGGAGAAGACGAGGCCGAGCCAGGCCTGCGGCCACCAGGTGATCCGCTTCATGAACGGATAGGCCGCGACCGGCGCCAGGCTGGCGAGCGCGACGATCTGCGCCGTCCGCCCGAGCTGGAGCAGGACGACGAGCCCGATCAGGCCGAGGAGCGGCGAGCAGCACCCAGGCGCCCTTGAGGCTCGCCCGTCCGCTCGCCAGCGGCCGAAGCCGGGTCCGCTCGACCCTGGCGTCGAGGTCGCGGTCGACGATGTCGTTCCAGACGCAGCCGGCGCTTCGCATCGCCCAGGCGCCGAGCGCGAACCACAGGATCAGCCACGCGCCTTGCGGTCCCATCCCGGCCAGAGCGACGCTCCAGGCGCAGGGCCAGAACAGCAGCCACGCCCCGATCGGCCGGTCGAGCCGCATCAGCGAGGCATAGGGCCGCAGCGGGCGCGGCAGAGCGCCGATCAGGCCGCGCCGCTCGCTGTCGGGGACGATGTCGCTATCGGCGGAAGCAGCCATGCCGAACCCATACCGTTCGGCCTGACCCTGGCTCAAGGCCGGGGTTGCCTGTCCCCGCGAAAGCGGGGATCGAAGGCCATTCTTCTCTTGCCCTGAACAAAGGAACGGGCTTCGACAGGCTCAGCCCGAACGGATCGGAGGATGACCCAGCCTTGCCCGCCACCCCCGCCTGGCCGCCGTCAAGCCTGCCGCGCCTCTTCGTCGACGAGGTGCTGGCCGAAGGAGCGACGCTGACGCTGGAAGGCGCGCCCGCGAATTATCTCGGCAACGTCCTCCGCCTCGGCCCCGGCGCCAGCGTGAAGCTGTTCGACGATCGCACCGGCGAATGGCTCGCCGAGATCACCGAAGCCGGAAAGAAGCGCGTGACCCTCGCGGTCACCCAGCGGCTTCGCGAGCGCGAGGCGGTGCCCGACCTGTGGCTCCTCTTCGCGCCGATCAAGCGCGGCCGGATCGACTGGCTGGTCGAGAAGGCGACCGAGCTGGGAGTCGCCCGACTCGTCCCGGTCCTCACCCGCCGGACCGTCGTCGACCGGCTCAACCTCGACCGGCTTCGCGCCCATATCGTCGAGGCGGCCGAGCAATGCGGGCGCACGGCGCTGGCCGAGCTGGCCGAGCCGGTGAAGCTCGACGCCCTGCTCGCCGGCTGGCCGGCCGGAGCGCATCCTCTACTTCGCCGACGAGGCCGGCGGAGAGCCGCTGGCCGCGCGAGCGGGCCCGGCGGCGATCCTGATCGGCCCCGAAGGCGGCTTCACGGACGAGGAGCGCTCGGCGATCCGCGCCCTTCCGCAGGCGCGGCCGATCACTCTCGGCCCGCGCATCCTCCGCGCCGACACCGCGGCGTTGGCGGCGGTTTCGCTGTGGATGGGCTCGAGCGGGGACTGGAACCGCTCCCGGCGGCGCGATCCATCCGGTTTCGAGGAATCGGAGATGCTGGCGGCGTTTCCCGCCCCCCGCTAGAGGGCGGCGATGACGACCCGGACCGAAACCGCGCGCGTGGATCCGCCGATCGAGAGCCGCGACGACCTGTCGCGCCGTTCGTCCGCGGCGAGAAGCCGGCTGAGGCCTGGCGGATCGGCACCGAGCACGAGAAGTTCGTCTACCGCCGCGCCGACCATCGCGCCCCCTCCTATGAGGAGCCGGGCGGGATCCGCGACCTGCTCGACGCCCTGACCGAGTTCGGCTGGCAGCCGGTCGAGGAAGGCGGCAAGGTCATCGCCTTGTCGGGCAAGGACGGCAATGTCAGCCTCGAGCCGGCCGGCCAGCTCGAGCTGTCGGGCGCGGCGCTCGAGAACCTCCACCAGACCTGCGCCGAGGCCGGGCGCCACCTCGAGCAGGTCAAGAGCGTCGGCGACAGGCTCGGCCTCGGCTTCCTCGGTCTCGGCATGTGGCCGGACAAGAGCCGCGACGAGCTTCCGCGGATGCCGAAGGGCCGCTACGAGATCATGCTCCGGCACATGCCGCGGGTCGGCAGCCTCGGCCTCGACATGATGCTCCGGACCTGCACCATCCAGGTCAATCTGGACTATGGCTCCGAAGCCGACATGGCCCAAAAGTTCCGCGTCGGCCTCGCCCTCCAGCCGCTCGCCACCGCCCTGTTCGCCAACTCGCCCTTCACCGAGGGCAGGCCCAACGGCTTCCTCTCCTACCGAAGCCACATCTGGTCCGACACCGATCCGGCGCGCACCGGAATGCTCCCCTTCGTCTTCGAGGACGGCTTCGGCTACGAACGCTATCTCGACTATGCGCTCGATGTGCCGATGTACTTCGTCTACCGCGACGGCCGCTATATCGACGCCGCCGGCCTTTCCTTCCGCGACTTCCTCAAGGGCGAGCTTTCGGTCCTTCCCGGCGAGAAGCCGCGCCTCTCCGACTGGACCGACCATCTCTCCACCGCCTTCCCGGAAGTGCGGCTGAAGAGCTTCCTCGAGATGCGCGGCGCCGACGGCGGCCGGTGGAGCAAGATCTGCGCCCTCCCCGCACTGTGGGTCGGCCTGCTCTACGACCAGGGCGCGCTCGACTCCGCCTGGGACGAGGTCAGGCACTGGTCGCTGGACGAACGCCAGCGCCTTCGCGACGAAGTGCCCAAGCTCGGCCTGGCCGCCATGACGCCGTCCGGCGAGCCGCTGCGCGACCTCGCCGTCCGGATCCTCGCCATCGCCGAGGGCGGACTCAACGCCCGTGCCCGCCTCAACGGCGCCGGCGACAACGAATCCGGCTTCCTCGACCCGCTGCGCGAGATCGTCGCCCGCGGGACGACTCCGGCCGAGATGCTGCTCGAACGCTATCATGGCGAGTGGGGCGGCGACGTCTCGCACATCTACGAGGAGATGAGCTTCTAGCCGTCTGCGAGGAAAAAATGCCGGGGAATGACCACATGACCGAACGCCGCACCCTCTATCCGCCCATCGAGCCCTACGACAGCGGCCGCCTCGACGTCGGCGACGGCCACAGCCTCTACTGGGAGCGCTGCGGCACCCCCGGTGCCAAGCCGGTCGTCTTCCTCCACGGCGGCCCAGGCGGCGGCTGCAGCCCCGATCACCGCCGCCAGTTCGATCCGGCGCGCTACGACATCCTCCTGTTCGACCAGCGCGCCTGCGGCCGCTCGACGCCGCACGCCTCGCTCGAGGCGAACACGACCTGGCACCTCGTCGAGGACATGGAGCGGCTGCGCGTCCAGACGGGCTGGGAGCGCTGGATGGTGTTCGGCGGCTCGTGGGGATCGACCCTCGCCCTCGCTTATGCCGAGACCCATCCGGAACGCGTGACCGAGCTCGTCCTGCGCGGCATCTTCACCTTCCGGCAGACCGAGCTCGACTGGCTCTACCGCTATGGCGCGTCCGAAGTCTATCCGGACAAATGGGAGGCCTTTCTTGCGCCGATCCCAGAGGCTGAGCGCGACGATCTCGTCGCCGCCTATCAGCGCCGCCTCACCGATTCCGATCCGTCGGTACGCCTCGCCGCGGCCAAGGCCTGGAGCCAGTGGGAAGCGGAGACCGTCACCCTCCTTCCGAGCCAGGCCGTCATCGACCATTTCACCAGCGACGACGTGGCGATCGCGATTGCCCGGATCGAGAATCATTACATGGTCAACCGCGGCTGGCTCGAGGAGGGCCAGCTGATCGCTAATGCCGACCGGCTGAAGGGCATAAGGGGGATCACCGTGCAGGGCCGCCACGACATGTGCACCCCGCCTGCCGCGGCCTGGGATCTGCACAAGGTGTGGCCCGACGGCCGCCTCGAAATCGTGCCCGACGGCGGTCATCTGTTCAACGAGCCGGGAGTGCTCGACGGGCTCGTCCGGGCGACCGACGAGTTCGCCTCTTAATCCCCCCACGCAGTGCGTGGGGAGGATTTACTCGCCCGGCCGGTAGGTCCGCTCGGTGTGGCCCTCGAGCTGCTCGGGATAGAAATAGACTTCGCGCAGATCGCCCGTCGCGTAGCGCCCGGCCTGGTCGTTGAAGTGGGGCGAGCCGGGATGGCCGCTCTCGCCGCCCGCGGTCACCGCCCGCGCCCGCACCCGCGGTCCGAACTCGACCACCGCGACGAAGCTGTTGCCGCTGGTCCCGTACCAGCGCTTCGATGCCGCCCCTCGGCGCGCGCTCCGAACGAGGCGAGCGAGCCCCAGCGGCCCGAGGTGAAGGCGACCGGGATGCTCGGCGCGGCGTCGGAGAAGGGCTGGACGATATCGCCGGTGAGGCGCTGGAAGCGGTTCACCTCGCCCCAGGGGGTGTGCCAGCGGCCGAAATCGCGCTTCAGCCGGTCCGACGCCGAGGCCAGCGCCTCCAGCTTGCGGCGCGCCGGAAGCGCGTCGATCAGGTCGATGGGGACCATCGGCGCCTGCCCGTCCCGGCGCACCTCGGCCCACAGGCGCTCGCCCCAGAACATGGCGAGCGTCGTTTCGCACCGAATCGGCGCTCCAGCGATAATCCCAGGTCCGCAGCATCGCGATCGTGCCCGCGCAGGCGGCGCCTTGAGCGGGTCGGACTCCGGCGCCTTGTCCCAGGCCGCGACGAGCCCGGGTATCAGCCGGGCGAAGGCGGTCTGATAAGGATCGTAGGCCGCGTCGCGAAGCCCCTCGAGGGTCAGCCGGCTCTTGCTCTGGAGCAGGCGCACGGCCTGAAGCCCGCGCGGATGTCTCGCCGAACGTGTCCATGTAGCGCGGGAAGTCGCGCTGCTTCGGGCTGTACGGCCCCGCCGCCGAATAGGGCCAGTTGTTGGTGTTCTGGATCCAGCCGGTCGGCGGGTCGAGCACGCTGCGGCGTCTCGTCGAGCGGGTGGAGGCCGCGCCAGTCGGTCGCCGGATCGCTGCCGTCGACCGGCCTCGTATAGTCGAAGCGGTCGTCGCGGACCGGAATGAACTGCGGGTGGAGATAGGCGATCTCGCCCTTCGGCTCGGCGAAGATCGTGTTGTTCGAGCGAATTCGCCTTCAGCTCGGCGACCTGCAGGAACGAGGCGAAATCCGTCGCCTTGGTGCGCAGGAAGCTCTGCTGGAGCGCCTCGACCGGCTTGTGCATCATCGCGAAGGCGACCCATTTGCCGCCGGCCTCGCGGACGATCGGGCCGTGATGGGTGCGATAGGTCTCGAACCAGCGGCTCGCCATGCTTCCGTCGGCCGCCCGGTAGGCGATGCCGATCGTCCTGGTCTCGACCGGGCGAAGCTCGTTGCCGTAGCGGTAGAAGAGCTTGCCGTCCTTCCGCTCGATCGTCTCGACGAACTCGTCGACCACGTCGACCCCGCTCGACGTGTGCATCCAGCCGGCCTGCTCGTTGAAGCCCTGGTAGATGAAGAACTGGCCCCAGGTCGCGGCGCCATAGGCGTTGAGCCCCTCGTCGCTGGTCACCTGCAGCTCGGAGCGGAAGAAGAAGCTGGTGTGCGGGTTGATCAGCAGCAGCGCATGGCCGCTCCGCCGTGTTGCGCGGCGCGATCGCGATACCGTTCGAGCCGCGCGGCTCGCGTCGCGCGGCGGCGGCCGCGGCGGCCGCGCGCCTGGCCGCGCTTCGACGTAGAAGGCCTCGAGGGCGGCCAGGTCGATCCGCTCGATGTCGCCGCCGATGCTGCCCTCGGTGAAGGAGAGCGCCATCCACGGCTCGAAGCGGGCGATGGCCCGCGGGCGTACCTCGGGATGGGTGGCGAGGTAGTAATTGAGCCCGTCCGCCCAGGCGTCCATCAGCCGCTTCAGCCAGTCCGGGCTGACCGCGTAGCGTGCCCTGAGATCGTCCGGATCCATGTAGAGCCTGGCGCGCAAGTCCGCCCAGATCGCCTTCTCCCCCTCCGCCTCCGCGGTCCGGCCGAGCGCGGTGAGGTAGTTGGTCTCGACCCGGTTGAAGTCGTCCTCGGCCTGGGCGTAGATCATCCCGAACACGGCGTCGGCGTCGGTCCTGCCGCGGACATGCGCGATCCCCCAGTCGTCGCGGGTGATCGTCACCCGCTCCGCCTGGGCCCGCCAGCGGGCGAGCTCGGGATTGCCCGAGGGCGTGGAGGCGCAGGCGCCGGCGAAGAGCAAAGCGGCGAGGATCAGGAAGCGCATCGCCCGCCGCTACGCCCGGCTTTCGCGCCCGGCAAGGGCTGGCTAAGCTCGCCGCGCACCAGGAGGCGACATGGCGGAAGAGCAAAGCAGCGGGGAATGGCGGCCGGGGCGGCTCCGCCGGGTCGTGATGGCGAGCATGATCGGCACCACGATCGAATGGTACGATTTCTTCCTCTACGGCTCGGCCGCCGCACTCATCTTCAACAAGCTCTTCTTCCCCTCCTACGATCCGTTCGTCGGCACCCTGCTCGCCTTCGCCACCTATGCGGTCGGCTTCGTCGCCCGGCCGCTTGGCGGGATCGTCTTCGGCCATTATGGCGACCGCGTTGGCCGCAAGCGGCTGCTGATGCTGAGCCTGATCCTGATGGGCGTCGCCACCGTGCTGATCGGGCTGCTGCCGACCTACGCCCAGATCGGCATCTGGGCGCCGGCCGGCCTGATCGCGCTCCGGCTGGTCCAGGGCTTCGCGGTCGGCGGCGAATGGGGCGGGGCGGTGCTGATGGCCGCCGAGCATGGCGACAGCGCCCGCCGCGGCTTCTGGGCGAGCTGGCCCCAGGCCGGGGTGGCGGCGGGCAGCCTGCTCTCGGCGGGGGTGCTGGCCCTGATCGCCGGCGTCCAGAGCGAGGCCGACTTCCTCGCCTGGGGCTGGCGCATCCCCTTCCTCCTCTCGGCGCTGCTGGTCGTCGTCGGCTGGTATATCCGCAACCGGGTCGAGGAGAGCCCGATGTTCGAGAAGGCTCTGGCGGAATCGGAAATCCCGCCCAAGCTCCCGGCGATGGACGTGCTTCGCGAGCGGCCGGGCGCGGTCGTGCTGGGCGCCGGCCTCAGGGTCGGCGAGAACATCTCCTATTACATCCTCACCGTCTTCTCGCTGACCTTCCTCGTCGACGTCGCCGCCGAGACGAGGAGCCTGGCCCTCCAGGCCCTGCTGATCGGCGCCGCCGTCCAGTTTTTCGCCATCCCGCTCTTCGCCCGCCTGTCGGACCGCATCGGGCGGCGCCCGGTCTACGCCTTCGGCGGACTCGGCCTCGCCGCCTTCGCCTTCGCCTTCTTCCCGATGCTGGCGAGCGGCGATCCGGCCCTGATCGTCCTCGCGCTCGTCGCCGGCCTCGTCCTGCACAGCGCCATGTACGGCCCCCAGGCCGCCTTCATCACCGAGCTCTTCCCGACCCGGATCCGCTATTCGGGCGTGTCGATCGCCTACCAGCTGACCTCGATCCTCGCCGGCTCGCTCGCCCCGATCGTCGCTTTGTGGCTCTACCGGGAATATGATTCGGCCGTGCCGGTGGCGGTCTATGTCGGCATCGCCTGCTTCGTCAGCGGGATCTCGGCCCTGCTCGCGAAGGAGACGAAAGGCGTGGAGCTGAGCGCGATCCGCTAGCGCCGCAGCGCGGCCCCGGAGTGTCCGGAATCGGACGAAGTGGACGAAGTGGACGCGACTCGGGGGGCTTTTCGCGACCCTCTCCCTCTAGGGGATAGGGACAGCCGGCGCGTAGCGGTGGCAGGGTGAGGGCGCGGCGGGCGTAGGCTGGCTTTGCCCTCACCCTCCCAAGCCTTCGGCTTGGGCCCCTCCCTCTCCCCTGGAGGGAGAGGGGTAGGTGCGACGATGCCTCCGTTGCCGGATGGAAAGAGCGGCCGGCGCGTCCTGCCACCGGCACCCGGGGCTGACGACTTTGTCGCTTTCGTTGGTCGAAAGCGTGGGTCTGGTGAAGAGCCGATCGGTCCGTTGGTCCTTCGCTGGAAAGACCGTGGCGGACGCCCTTTCGGGCCTCCCTTCCGCCGGCGCCTCTTTCGAGGCGGTCGGCGGGTCCGGACTCCCATACGGCTCTTCGGTGACGCGAGCTCTCACGTCTTCCGGATGTCTTCGCGCCGGCCGTGCCGCTTCGCCAAAGGCTCGGCAGCCTTCCCTGCCTCGGGCCGGGTGATCGGGCCGACTCGGGCAGGCGACCTATCTAGCGCGGAAATAAGAACATGTCAAGAACATTCTCCGGGCGAGGCTGAAAGCTCGCCGCGCTTCGCGACCCCTCTCAACCGCCCAAGCCCTCCAGCAGCCCCGCCTGGGCCAGAGCCCGCCTCAGGCCGCTGTCGCCGACATGGGCGTAGAGGGCGGTGGTGGCGATATTCTCGTGGCCGAGGAGGCGCTGCAGCACCCGAAGGTCGACCCCATCCTCAAGCAGCAGGGTCGCGCAGGTGTGGCGGAGCATGTGCGGGGTGACGCGGCGGGCGACGCCGGCCTCGGCGGCGAAGGCGCGAAGCTCGCGGCGAACCGCCTGGGGGGTCCAGTCGCGGCCGGCGGGACCGCAGAGCGACGGCGCCTGGGCACGCTCTGCCAGCCCTCCAAGCAGAGCCGCCAGCCGCGGATCGACGACGAAGACCCGCCGCTCCCGCCGCCCCTTGCCGCGCACGTGCAGCCCGCCGCTGTCGCGATCGTAATCTGACGGCCTCAGCCGGACGAGCTCGCCAACCCGAAGCCCGACCGAGAGCATCAGCAGCACGGCGGCGACGAACGGCCCGTTTCCCGGCCTGTCGGCCTCTCGCCAGGCGGCGCCGGCGAGGAGCCGAGCCTCGCCCCGGCTCAGGCCGCGCGGCAGCGACCGCGCCCGCGGCAGCTGCATCTCCAGCTCCGCGAACGGCGAGCGCTCCAGCGCCCCGCTGCGCACCGCGTCCTTGTAGAAGCCGCGCAGGCACGCCATCCGCCGCCTGAGCGTCCGAGGCGCCGCGGAGCGCTCGTCCCTGAGGTGCCCGGCATAAGCCAGCAACGTCTCCCCCTCCCTCGGACAAAGCCGCCGCGCGGCGAGGAACCGCGCATAATCGTCGAGATCCGACTTGTACGCCCTCAGCGTATGCTCCGACGGGTCGCGCGCCGCCTTCATGCGCCGGACATAGTCCGCCGCGCTTGCCGTGGTCACGATCACTTCTGTGCCTCCTGGTTGCGTCCCGACCACGGGCGGTAGAGGCGCTAGCGGCGATTCCCTTCGAATTGGTTGCTTCGGTTGTTTCGCCCCGTTGGAACATGAGGTAACCAATTCCCATGGTCGGAGGATAATTCAGGGTTATGGACAACCCGAGACAACTCTTCTTCCTGATGAACAGCGCCTTTTGGGGCTTTTTCCTAGCCGCCCTCTACGGGGCTCTGACGTCCGCCGTCCTCTGGGTGCTAGCACCCGCCGCAGAATTCATGGACTATCACAGAGCATTCTTCATCACGTTCAACTGCGCGGTAGCAGGCGGACTCGTGATGACGACCGCGATTCTCGTCTTGCGAACGCAGACCTACATACCTGGGATCATCGAGCGAGCCTTCACCGAACGCGAACTGACGAAAACTGATTATTACGCCAACCGAGAGCGCTTTTTCTCACTCAGACGATCTCTCACTTTCTCCTCGTCATTTGCCATAGCCGCGTTCGCAATATTCTATTTGGCGCGATTCCCATTCCGCGGGCTATCAGAGTATTTCATGATCGCCTTTGGCTGTATGCAATACGCGATGGGCGTGTACGTAGGCAGAAAGCTTTTTTACATTGCTCAGATGCTGCGCTCCATAGATTCCCTCAGAGTCAAGAAGGACCTATTTCAATCCGATAAGCTCGCAGGCATCTCAACATATGTGAATTCCGTCTCTACGCTTACCGTCATCCTCGTGTTTGTCGCTGTACAGACTTATTATTATGCACCTTTCATGTATGACTCTGTCCTCGGAAACTCAGTCCGAGCGCTTATGCTGCTCCCTGCGATTATAGCGGTCCCCGTACTAGTCCTGTTCAACTATTTTCCTCGTAGCGTCGTCCGTCGCCTTTATGAGCAATCGATAGAATACTCGCGTAGGCGCGTAGAGGGGAAGCTGAAGGACAAAGAACTGTCAGATTTCGAGAAGTTAACTTATCTTTTTGAGTATGAGAAAATATCCAGGGACGAACTAAAGCACAGGCTGAGAATGACGCTAAGTGACCTTCCAATGGCTATTACGCTGATGATCGCCATGATAAGCATATTTCAGGCAAGTTAGAACAAGAATGCCAACGCAGCTAGCAGTTGAAGCTTCATTAGGTTGATGAGTAGTTGTCGCCTTGGGGTTGCTTTCCAATGTACTAGAATGAAAACAAACAGCAATAGAATCATGATGAGCGCGAATAGTCTGATCGGATTCGATAGATGCAATCCTAGCGCGAGTATGGCGGCCGCCTGAAGCGCGAATGCAACAGTGCTGGCGATCGCCGTCGGAATGGATTTTGCGAGCGTCAAGCCGTCTCCCGGAGAATCTTGGACGTCCATAAGAATCTCTCGTCCGAGTACAAACAAAAATAAAGCCGCGGTGATTAACATTGGGATCACCTGCGTTCCAGTTGCAGTATTAACAATGAAAATAGGCACTAATGTGGTAAATGCAACGTACAGGTTCTTTAGCTTTGGCAGATTATTGACTATTGTATTGTAGTTGATAGCAAGCAGGAATCCGAGTAGGTAAATGTAGTGGACGTTGGGCTGGGTCAAAATCCGGACCAGTACGAGCGACAGCCCGAACAGCACCGAGTACACAATGGCCGCCGTCCCGACCGTGATAGAGCCAGCCGGGATCGGTCGTCTGGGATGGTTAACCAAGTCCCGCTCAACATCGTTGATGTCGTTCAGGATGAACATGCACATCGCGATCGAGAAAATCGGAAGCGCGAGAGCGAGGCTTGGCCAAAGCTCGCGTGTGTGGAAGTAGTAAGGCAGGAAAACTAAGGCAAAGGCCAAGGCACAGGTTGAGGCTCGAGAGAGCTTCAATACGCTGGCGATTAGCGAGAGGCCCATAACCCTGAATTATCGGTCGGAGGACAGGTAGCTGATGCCGAGGGAGTGTGGTTGGTCGGGCGCAAGGCTTAGGGGTCCGTGCCCGTGGGACCGGATGGCTAGATAGTCGACGGCGTCTATGGATCCCGACCTTCGCCGGGATGACGCTAATCAATGATGCGACACCCTCTCCGAATCTAATCGAGTTGGGCCCTATGCGGGGTCAGCCGCGATATAGCGGTCGATCACCCGTCTCCAGCAAAGTCAGCGGCACATTGCCGCCCAGCACCAGCGCGTCGTCGAACGTCCGCAGGTCGAACCGCCCGCCCAGCGCCGCCTTCGCCTTCTCCCGCAGCCGGTTCGACCTCGCTGTGGCCGACCTTGTAGCCGCAGGCCTGGCCGGGCCAGGCGCAATAGCGGTCGACCTCGCCCTGCACCTCCTCGACGGTCGAGCCGTTGGTCGTCGCGAACCAGTCGATCGCCCTGCGCCCGGGTCCAGCGCTGGGCGTGGAGGCCGGAGTCGACGACCAGGCGGCAGGCCCGGAAGGAGAGGGACTGGAGGTAGCCGAGCTCGCCGAGCGGATCGCCTTCATAGACTCCGAGCTCGTCGGCGAGCTGCTCGGCGTAGAGCGCCCAGCCTTCCGAATAGGCGTTGAAGGCGAGCAGCGAGCGGATCAGCGGCAATTTGTAGGTATATTCGCCCTGCCAGATATGGCCGGGAATGCCCTCGTGATAGGTCAGCGTGGCGAGGCTGAAGCGCGGCCACAGCGCGGTGTCGCGAAGGTTGATATAGTAATTGCCGGGCACCGAGCCGTCGATCGTGCCGGCCGCGGCATAGCCGCCCGGGGCGCCCGCCTCGATCTCCACGCGGCACCCGCTTGATGACCAGCCTGCCCCGGCACGAGCGTGGCGAAGGCGCGCGGCAGGCGGGTTCGGATGTCGGCGATGCGCTCGTTGACGAAATCGAGGATCTGCTGCCGGCCGGCGTCGGTGTTGGGGAAGAGATGCCTCGGATCCTCGCCGAGCGCCGTCATCCGCTGCGCCGACCGTGCCCTGCGTCAGGCCCTGGGCGCGGAGCAGGGGTTCCATCCGCCCCTGAAGCTCGGCGAGCTGGTCGAGGCCCATCTTGTGGACCTCGTCGGGGCGTCAGGCTGCTCGTCGTCGCCGCCCGCAGCGCCCAGGCGTAATAAGCCTCGCCGTGCGGAAGCTTCCATACCCCGGCGCGGCCGTCGGCGCGGGCGCGGTGGCGGGTCAGCTCGGCGATCTGGCGGTCGATCGCCGGGGCGACCCTGTCCCGCGCCAGCGCCAGCGCCCGCCCGCGCCAGTCGCCGGGGATCGACCCGGTCCGCCGGGCGAGCGAGGTCACCAGGCCCCATTCGCCGAGCGGCTGCGCGCGCGCGCTCTTCATCTGCCTCAGCGTCTTGTCGAGCAGGAAGTCGGGGGCGACGACGCCGAGGCCGCGGTCGTGCGCCAGCCGCTCGGTCTCGCCGTCGAGCGCTCCGGCATAGGCTTCGAGCCGCGCGAGATAGGCCTCGGCGTCGGCCGCCGTCGCGACCACGTGGTTGCTGTCGAGGAAGTCGGGTATCTCGACGAAGGCGCCGGTATTCTGGGCGACCACATAGGGGCGCGTTGCGGTAGGACCATTGCTGGTTGAGGGTGACGACGTCGCCATAAGGGAAGCGGAAGCCCTCGACCGCGAGCCGGTGCGCCGTCTCGACCACGCCGACATGGATCTGGTGCGGCCGGATCGAGCCCGGAGCGGTCGATCGCCTGGAGCCGCCGAAGCCGGTCCGCCGCGGCGCCGGCGAGCCGGGCGCGGCCGTGCAGCGAGCGGTCGGTGAGGCGCGACTTGAGGGCGGCGCGGGCGTCCTTGTCGAGACCGAGCGCGGTGGCGTTCTCCGGATATTCGGCGAGCAATTGCTCGGCCATGGCGGCGAGCATCGCCTCGGCGGACCCCTCCGGCCGGCCGGCCCGGCCGGCGCAGCCGGGAAGCAGCGGAAGCGCGGCGACGGCGGCGGCCGAGCCGAGGAAATGACGTCGGGTCCAGGGCTGCATCTTCGATCCTTCTGAAAAGTGACTGTCACTAGTGACTGTCACTAGTGACAGTCACTTTTCGAGCGACACCCAGGTCGGCGCATGGTCGCTGGCCTTCTCGCGGCCGCGATAATCCTTGTCGACTCCGGCGTCGAGCAGCCGGTCCGCGGCGTGCGGGCTGAGCAGCAGGTGGTCGATCCGGAAGCCCGCGTCGCGCTGCCAGCAGCCCGCCGTATAGTCCCAGAAGGTGTAGACCGGGCCGTCGGGATGGCGGGCCCTGATCGCGTCGGTCCAGCCGGAGTGGAGGATCCGGCGGAAGGCGGCGCGGCTCTCCGGCTGCATCAGGGCGTCGTGGCGCATCGCCCGGGCCGAGAAGACGTCGTCGGGGCTGTCGGTCGGGATGACGTTCCAGTCGCCCGCCAGGACCGCCGGCCGCTCCTCCGCCAGAAGCGCCCACGCATGCTCGCGAAGCCGCTCCATCCAGGCCAGCTTGTAGGCGAATTTCTCGGTCCCGATCGGATTGCCGTTGGGGAGATAGATGGAGCCGATCGTCACCCCTCCCACCTCCGCCTCGATGTAGCGGCTGTGGCTGTCGTCCGGATCGCCCGGAAGCCCGATCCGCCGGAGCTTCGGCGCCCCCGCCGCGACGGGGGTGAGGACGGCGACCCCGTTGAAGCCCTTCTGCCCGTGCCAGACCCCGTCATAGCCCGCCGCCCGGACGTCCTCGATCGGAAAGGCCTCGTCCGCGCATTTGATCTCCTGCAGGCAGAGCGCGTCGGGCTTCTGCTCCTGCCAGATATTCGACCAGCCGCGGCAGCCGGGCGCGGATGCCGTTTAGGTTGTAGGTGACGATCTTCATGGCCGCGGGCTTTAGCGGCGACGTCTCCGTCATGCCAGCGAAGGCTGGCAGCCCGGCGGGCGAAAAGCGCCGAGTTCCTCACTCGCCGGGGTCCCAGCCTTCGCTGGGACGACGTCAGACCGAGAAGCTCGAGCCGCAGCCGCAGCCCGAGGCGGCGTTGGGGTTCCTGACCTGGAAGGCGGCGCCGCCGAGGCTCTCGACATAGTCGACCGCCCCGCCCCTGACGAGGTCGTGGGTCATCGGGTCGACGACCAGGGTGACCCCGCCCTCGCCGGCGACGAGGTCGTCGCTCTCCACCTCGTCGGCGAGGCCGAAGCGATAGGTGAAGCCGGCGCAGCCGCCCCCTTCGACGCTGAGCCGGAGGATGGCCGGCTTGCCCTGCCGCTCGGCGATCGCGGCGACCCGGGCCGCCGCGGCGGGCGTGAGGGCGATTTCGGAATCCTCGGCCATGGCGTGAAGATAGGGCGCCGGGCGCGGCGCCACAAGCCGGCCGCCCCCGGGGGCATCTCAGAGGCGCATCAGCATGACCCCGGCGAGGATCAGCGCCCCGGCGGCCCAGCGCCGCACCGTCAGCCGCTCCTTGAGCAGAGCCGCCGCGATCAGCATCGCGAACAGGACGCTCGTCTCCCTCAGCGCCGCGACCATCGCCAGCGGCGCCTGGGTGAAGGCCCAGACCGCGATCCAGTAGGAGCTAAGCGACATCGCCCCGGCCGCCACCCCGCCGCGCCAGGCCGGCAGGAGGGCGAGAATCGCCCGGCCGCCGCGGGCGGCGAGGCCGAAGCCGAGCATGATCGCCCCGTCGAGGACGATCATGGTCAGGAGGAAGGCGGAGGCCGAGCCGGCGATCCGGGCTCCGACGCCGTCCGCCAGCGTGTAGCCGGCGGTGAAGCAAGCGGTGACCAGCGCCCAGCCGAGGCCGGCTCGGGTCAGGCCTCCCCTCCCCGCCATCAGCATGATCCCCGCCGCGATCGCCGCCACCGCGGCCGTCCGGGCCCCGTCCATGCCCTCGCCGAGGAACAGCGCTCCGGCCACGGCGACGATCAGCGGCGCGGCGCCGCGCGACAGCGGATAGACCTGGCTGAGATCGCCATGGCCGTAGGCGCGGATCAGAGCGAGCTTGTAGCCGCTGTGGAGCGCCGAGCCGGCCAGCACCCACGGCCAGGCCGCCGTCGGCGGCAGCCCGAAGAAGGGCAGAAGCAGAAGCGCGATTCCGCCCTGGACCAGGCCGAGGAAGAGGATCGAGGAGAATCGGTCGAGCCCCAGCTTGACGACCGCGTTCCAGCCGGAATGGAGCAGGGCGGCGAACAGGACGGCGAGGAAGACCGCGGCGCTCATCGCCGTCCTTCGTCACGTCCGCGGCAGCGGGAGTCCATCCCCGAAAGCCAAAATTCCTCCCCTGCATTTGCAGGGGAGGGGGACCGCCCGAAGGGCGGTGGAGGGGTTCTTGGCTCGAGGCACCAAAAAGAACCCCTCCACCAGGCCTCGCCTGGTCCCCCTCCCCGCGAAATCGCGGGGAGGAATTGAGAAAGCGCGCTGCTTAACGCGGCTTTAGCCCTCCAGCGCTACAGGGGGCGCCATGGCGAACCCGATCGTCCAGCTCTTCTACAACCGAACCGCCGGCGGCCATTGCCCGCGCCGGCTCTCCGCCCTGAGCGAGCGGTTCGCCGCCCATGGCGCGGAGATCATCCTCTCCGAATGCGGCCCCGGCTCCGACATCGCCGTCGCCGATCGTGCCAGCCACGTCTGCGCGATCGGCGGCGACGGCACCGTCCGCCACGTCGCCCTGGCCCTGGCCCGTTGCGGCCGGCCGCTGCCGCTCAGCGTCTATCCGGCGGGGACGGTCAATCTGCTCCACCGCGAGCGGCCCTTCCCGCTCGATCCCGACCAGCACGCCCGCCGGCTGCTCGACTTCGGCTCGGCAAGCCGGCTCCATCCGGTCGAGATCAACGACACGATGTTCCTCGCCTGCGCCAGCTGCGGGCCCGACAGCCGCGCCGTCGCCGCCGTGTCGCTTCGCCTGAAGCGCCGGATCGGCAAGCTCGCCTACGCCGTCGCCTTCCTCGGCGTGCTTTGGCGCTGGGAAAGGCAGAAGATCCGGCTCGGCTGCGACGGCCGGACGATCGACTGCGAGGCCTTCTACGCCGCCAAGGGACGCTTCTTCGCCGGTCCGTGGAGCTTCGCGCCGGAGGCCAGCGTCGCCGATCCGCGCCTGCACGTCGTCGCCCTGACCACGGCGCGGCGACGCGACTTCGCCCGCTTCGCCTGGACCTTGTGGACCGGCGGCGCGGTCGAGCGGCTTGCCGGGATCGCCGTCTTCACCTGCACCGGCTTCACCGCGGAATCCGCGGCGCCGATTCCGGTCCAGGCCGACGGCGACATCGTCGCCGCGCTTCCCCTCCAGGTCCGGCTCCGGCCCGGCCCGCTGGCTTTGTGCTGATGAAGCTGCCGGCCAAGGAGCTGCTGATCGCCCTCTCGCTGCTGCTCGGCGGGGCGCCGGTCGCCGAGCGGATCGGCTCGCTCGGGCTGACCCCCGCGGCGATCGTCTATCTCGGCCTCTACGCCCTGCTCTGCGGCGCCCTTCTGCTCGGCGCCTATACCGCCAGCCTGGCGCTGCGCGGCCTCTACGCCCTGGTCTTCGCGGCTTCCGCCTTCTTCCTCGATTCGTTCGAGCGGATCACCGCCGATCATCTGACCTACGACGCCTTCATCAACATGCTCCAGTCGGTCGGCTTCGCCGGCGACGCCCTCGCTCAGCACGGCCGGCCGATGGCCTGGGCGGCGCTCGTCGCCTTGCTGCTGTTCCTCGGCATGTCGCTTCCCCCTTCGCGCACCCCGCGCTTCGCGGCGCTCGGGCCGCTGCTCGGAGTCGGTCTGCTCGGCGCGATGCTGTTCGTCCGCGGCGGCGACGGCGCCCGCGGCCTGCCCGCGCCCTTCACCCCGCTCGCTTATTCGGGCCTCTATCTCTACGAGAGCGGGGTCGGCGCGGCGGGATCGCGCCGCGACGTCGCCCTTCGCCCCGCCCGTCCGGCGCCACCGGGCGACATCGTCCTCATCGTCGACGAGAGCGTCGCCGGCCATTATCTCGATCTCAACTCGGCCCGGGGAGTCCGCTCCGGCCTCAACGAGCCGCGCCGCGGCGCCGTCATCCACAATTACGGCCATGCCGCCTCGATCACCAATTGCAGCATCGGCACCAACGTGACGCTGCGCTACGGCGGGACGCGGAGCGACTACCGGTCGATCAACGCCACCGGCCCCTCGATCTGGCGCTATGCGAAGCGGGCGGGGCTTCGGACCGCCTATATCGACGCCCAGCGCACCGGCGGCCACCTCCACAATCTGATGACCGCCGACGAGGTTGCCGCGATCGACGATTTCGTCCAGTTCGACGGCGTTGCGGTCCGCGACCGCGATCGCGCCGCCGCCGACAGGCTGGCCGAGTTCCTGGCCGACGGCCACTCCCAGTTCATCCTGGTCAACAAGGTCGGAGCGCATTTCCCGGTCCACGACAAATATCCCGATTCGCACATGCGCTACCGTCCCGTCCTGCCCCGCGGCGGCTTCCTCGACGTTTCGGACACCGGCAGCCGAGCCGGCTTCGGCGGAACCGCGGAGGACTGGCGGCGCTACCGCAACAGCTACCGCAACACCCTGCTGTGGAACGTCGGCGGCTTCTTCGATCGCCTGTTCGAGCGCGCCGATCTGTCGAGCGCGACGCTCATCTACACCGGCGATCACGGGCAGGACCTGCACGAGCGCGGCAATCCCGGGCTGAACACCCATTGCAGCACCGATCCCGACGTCCAGGAAGGGCTGGTGCCCCTCGTGGTGGTGGAGGGCGCGGGGCGCCATACGCTCGACTGGAGCCGGACCGCCGCCGCCCGCCGCAACCGGGTCAGCCATTACGGCATCTTCCCGACCCTGCTCGCCCTGATGGGCTATGCCGGATCCGACATCCGCCCGGTCTATGGCGACACCCTCGCCGCCCCCCGTCCGGACGAGCTCAGCTTCAACGCCCGCTTCAACGCCCGCCTCGGCCGCGAGCCCGACTGGCGGCGCATCGACGTCGCGAAGCTGACTCCGCCGCCCAGGGACGACGGACCTTAGCCGCTCCCCGGCGAAGGCCGGGGCCCAGGCTTGCAGTGCGCGGTCCCTGGAAACTGGACCCCGGCCTCCGCCGGGAGCTCGTGCCTACCGAGCGCCCGGCTCGAGCCGGTGCTCGCCGCGCACCCAGCGCACCGTTCCGGTCGACGCCCGCATCACCACGCTCTCGGTGGTGATCGCATTCTTGCGCCGCTTGACCCCCTCGAGCAGCGAGCCGTCGGTCACCCCGGTCGCGGCGAAGATGCAGTCGCCCTTGGCGAGGTCCTCGAGCCGGTAGATTCGGTCGAGGTCGGTCACCCCCCATTTGTCGGCCCGGGCCCTTTCGTCGTCGTTCCGGAACAGCAGCCGCCCCTGGAACTGGCCGCCGACGCAGCGCAGGGCCGCCGCCGCCAGCACGCCTTCCGGAGCCCCGCCCGAGCCCATGTAGACGTCGATCGTCGTGTCCGGGTCGGTCACCGCGATCACCCCGGCGACGTCGCCGTCGGGGATCAGGACGATTCCGCAGCCCAGCCCCCGCAAGCTCGGCGATCAGCGCCTCGTGGCGCGGCCGGTCGAGAACGCAGACGATGATCTCGTCCGGGTCGACGCCCTTGGCGGCGGCGACCGAGCGGATATTGTCGCTCGGGCTCCGGGAGAGGTCGATCACCCCCTCGGGATAGCCCGGCCCGACCGCCAGCTTCTCCATGTAGACGTCGGGCGCGTTCAGGAGGCACCCCTCCTCGGCGATCGCCAGCACGGCGAGCGCGTTCGGCGCCCCCTTGGCGGTGATCGTCGTGCCCTCGAGCGGGTCGAGGGCGATGTCGATCCTCGGGCCCGTCCCCTGGGCGGCGCCGACCTTCTCGCCGATGAACAGCATCGGCGCCTCGTCGCGCTCGCCTTCGCCGATCACCACCGTACCGTCCATCTCGAGCGTGTTCAGGGCCGCCCGCATCGCCTCGACGGCGGCATGGTCGGCGGCCTTCTCGTCGCCCCGGCCGATCAGCTTCGAGGCCGCCACCGCCGCGGCCTCGGTCACCCGCACCATCTCCAATACCAGCACCCGGTCGAGAACGTGGCTTGCGCTCACCATGGGTAAGATCATCCTCCTTGAAGCAAGCCGCGGCGATAGAAGAGGCCCCGGCCAAAGTCGAGCGCGCCGAATTCCTCCCCGGGAGAGCTGGGGACAGGTACCGGTACCTGTCCCCAACCCTGAGGATTCGCGAGCGGCGGCTTCATTCCGCCGCATTTGGCCGACATCCTGCGCGCCGTGTCGAAGCCGGCCGCCCTGATCGCCCTCCTCGCCGGCGCCGGCGCCGCGTCCGCCGCTCCGCCCGCCACCGCCGAGGAGGCGCTCGCCCGCCAGCAGGCCGGACTCCAGCGAAGCCTCGGCCTCGACTGCGACCGCGGCGGCGGCGACATCGTCGTCTGCGGCCGCCTCGGCCCCGACCCCAACCGCCTCCCGCTCCCGGTCGCCGCCGGAGCCCGGCGCCCGGGTCGCCGGCGAGCCTTCCGCGCCGAGCGAAGCCCTCGCCCTCAGCGCCGAGAAATGCACCACCGTCGGCCCGAACCAGCAATGCAGCGGCGGCCTCCCGATCCTCGGAATCGCCATCATGATCGTCCAGACGGTGGCGAAGCAGGCCCTCAAGGACGATGAGTGACTGTCACTAGTGACTGTCACTAAATGCGCAGAGACAATCTCCCTTAACCGATTTAAGCTTATGGCCGACGCTCCGGGGGGAGAAGAGCCATGACCGTCGACACCGCGCCGCCAAGCCGACTCGCCGGCGCCCGCGCCTGGGCCGACTGGATCGCCCGAACCGTCGTCGCCGTGCTCGTCACCTACGTCTTCATCGTCGTCCTGCTCGTCGCCACCGCCCAGCAGAAGGTCGACGACGCCCTCACCAAGGAGGCGGTCGGCTACGATTACAGCGTCGCCGTCCGCTATTATTTCGGCAAGGAGAGCCTCAAGAACGTCGTCGGCGAGAACAGCCAGGCGATCAAGCAGTCGACCGACCAGCTGCGCGCCGCCAACGACCGGGTGCAGTCGGCCAACCGGGTGCTCACCGACCAGGCCGCCGACCTCGCCGAGGACCTCGCAGCGGCTGACCGCCGCCGGCTGCCCGGCGCCGCCCGCGCCCGATTCGCCGCCGACCCCGGCCGAGCTGGTCGGCGAGGCCGTCGCCACCCAGCATTGCGCGGCCGAGCGCGGCGAGACCAGCCCGGCCATCGCCGCCGTCGCCCGCGACGTCCTCGAGGCCAGCGCGCCGTCCAGAAGTCCTCGACGACGTCGCCGGCCTCAAGCGCGAGGCCGACGACCTCCAGGACCGGCTCGACCTGCTCCAGGCCGAGCGCAACGACATCGACAAGCAAGTCGAGGCGGCGTCCGCTCCGGCGACATCATCGCCATCCTCAAGGTGTTCGAGGACAGCCGCTGGCCGCTCGCCACGCAGCTCGTCTACGTCCCCCCGGCGCTGACCGGGATCATCCTCGCCACCGTCTCCGGCCTGTTCGGGGCCTTGCTCATCACCCTCATCCTGTTCGTCTATCCCGACAATCGCTACAGCTTCACCCGCACCAAGATCCTATTACGGCCGGATCCTGCTCGGCGGCCTGATCGCGCTCGGGGTCTTCGTCCTGATGTTCAGCGGGGTCGCCGGTCCTCGCCGGCCCCAATTCCTCGGGCAGCGCCCAGAACCTCATCGCCTATGGCGGCATCGGCCTCCTCGCCGGAATGTTCTCCGACCAGGCCGCCGGCTGGCTCTCCGACCGCTCGGTCTTCAAGCCCGAGAAGGCCGCCGCGGCGGAAGGCCGGCAGCCCTCGCCGCGGCGGCCGCAGCAGAGACGGAGCGAAGCCCGCCTGAAATGCCTCCCCCGCCTTCTGCGCGGGGAGGATTTTCAGCCCAGGAACCTCTTCACCCCCCGCGCCGCCTGGCGGATCCTCTGCTCGTTCTCGACCAGGGCGATCCTGACGAAGCCCTCGCCCTCCTCGCCGAAGCCCACTCCCGGGCTCACCGCGACCTGCGCCTCGGCGAGCAGCCTCTTGGCGAACGCCATCGAGCCCAGGGCCCGGAAGCGCTCCGGGATCGGCGCCCAGGCGAACATGCTCGCCTCGGGCGGCGGGATCTCCCACCCGGCGCGGCCGAAGCCCTCGACCAGGCAGTCGCGCCGCGCCTTGTAGAGCCGGCGATTGGCCTCGACCATGTCCTGCGGCCCGTTGAGCGCCGCCACCGCCGCCGCCTGGACCGGCGTGAAGGCGCCGTAATCGAGATAGGACTTGACCCGCCCCAGCGCCGCGACCAGCTCTTCATTGCCGACCGCGAAGCCGATCCGCCAGCCCGCCATCGAATAGGTCTTCGACATCGAGGTGAACTCGATCGCGACGTCGCGGCCGCCGGGCACCTGAAGGATCGAGGGGGTCGGCGCGTCGCCGAAATAGATTTCGGCATAAGCGAGATCGCTGATCACCCACAGGCCGTGCTCGCGGGCGAAGCCGACGACCCGTTCGTAGAAGGCGAGGTCGGCGACATAGGCGGTCGGGTTGGACGGATAGCCGATCACCAGCACCTTGGGCTTGGGCACCGTGTAGCGCACCGCCCGCTCGAGGCTGTCGAAGAAATCCGGCCCCGGCGCCGCCGGGATCGAGCGGATCGACGCTCCGGCGATGATGAAGCCGAACTGGTGGATCGGATAGGAGGGGTTGGGCGCGAGCACGACGTCGCCCGGGGCGGTGATCGCCTGGGCGAGGTTGGCCAGCCCCTCCTTCGAGCCCAAGGTGACGATCACCTCCCGCTCCGGGTCGAGCTCGACCCCGAAGCGGCGGGCGTAATAGCCCGCCTGCGCCTTCCTCAGCCCGGCGATGCCGCGCGACGCCGAATAGCGATGCGCCCTCGGGTTGCGCGCCACCTCGGCCAGCTTGTCGATCACATGCGCCGGCGGCGCCCCGTCCGGATTGCCCATGCCGAGATCGACGACATCCTCCCCCCGCGCCCGGGCCGCCGCCTTCATCGCATTGACCTCGGCGAAGACGTAGGGCGGAAGCCGGCGGATCCGGTAGAAATCGGTGCTCATCGAGCCTCTCTAGGGCCCCCGCCCGCACGCGTCATCCCGGCGAAAGCCGGGACCCGGCAGACGGTTCCGGCCCGCCGGCCTCGCCGGAGACGCCCTTGAACCGCGGCCCCTCCGCGCCTCCGCGCCTCCGCGCGAACCCCGTCGGCCGCGGCGCTTCGCCCGCCCCACATCCAAACCGCCCCTCGCCGGCATCCTTAGCGATGAACCGACGGGAGACATGACGTGAAGCCGATACCGCGCCGCCAGGGCCCGCTGCGCCTGTTCGAGGAGGACAAGGACCGCCTCGTCATCCTCTTCCTCGCCAAGCACGCTCTGTCGGGCGGCATCCCCCACCCGGAGGACGGCACCCACGCCGTCTATCACCATGAGCTTCTGGAAACGCTGAAGACGGCCGGCTTCTGGGTCACCGCCGCCAATGATTTCGACTCGATCTGGCAGAAGCCCAGCGCCGACTTCGTCTTGCCCCTGCTCAACCGCGCCGGCTTCCTCAACTCGGAGATGCTCGCGCCTTTGCTCCTCACCCGCCACGGCCTGCCCTTCCTCGGCGCCTCGCCGATCCTTCGCGGCCTTTCCGACGACAAGCATCTGATGAAGACCGCCGCCCGCCAGCGCGGCGTTCCGGTGACCGACTGGGCGGTCCACCGCCGCGGCCAGGGCCCGGTCGAGCCGCCGCCCTTCGCCTGGCAGCGGCTGGTGGTGAAGCCCAACGCCAGCTCCGCCTCCTGGGGGGTCGGGATCGTCGACTCCTGGGAGGAAGGGCGGCGCCATGCCGAAGCGCTGCTCGGCTCCGGACACGACGTCATCCTCGAACCCTGGGCGCCGCTGATCGACATCGCCGTTCCGGTGGTCGGCGCCGACGGCCCCTGGCTCCTCCCGCCCATGGCCTATCGCCCCGAGGCGGCGGGCGGGCTTCGCCGCTACGAGGAGAAGCGGGGCCTCGTCGAGAGCGGCGACGACCCGCTCGAGCCGGTCGACGATGCCGAGCTCGCCGGCCGGCTGCACGAGGCGGTGCGCCTCCTGCTGCCCGAATTGTGGCCGTTCGACTACGGCCGCTTCGAGTTCCGCTACGATCCGGCGACCGGCGACCTCAACTTCATGGAGGTCAACCTCTCCTGCAACCTGTGGTCGAAGAAGACCATCTCGCGGTCCGCCCGCTCGATCGGCATCAGCCACGCCCGACTGGTCGAGACCATCCTCGCCCACAGCCTGCAGCGCCAGGGCGTCGTGAAGAGCGTGGTGAGGCTCTACTGATGGATGGGGTCGGCGCAACCTTCATCCCCTCTCCCGTCCTTACGGGAGGGGAGGGGTCCACCGCGAAGCGGTGGGAGGTGAGGGTCTTTCTGACTCCGAGGTACAGACCCTCACCTCCCAAGCTTCGCTTGGGCCCCTCCTCTCCCGCGAAAAGCGGGAGAGGGGAAAGGAAAAAAGTCTGTTCCCCCGCCCCCGCCTCATCCATTCTGCGCCGCGCCGGCATCCTCACCCATGCCGGCGACGAGCGGGGAGAGACGGCGAGTGGACCAGCAGCTTCTATTGGCCTTCATGGCGGCGGGCCTGTTCATCGCCGCCTTTCATTTCATGCGCCTGAGGCACGACAATCAGGACCAGAAGACGCTCCAGGAGGCGATAAGGGCCGATTCGCCGATCGCCGCCGAGCTGTTCGAGCAATTGCGCGACCGGCCCCGCCGGCGCAGCCAGACCACGGGGATCGTCCTGGTCGCCATCGCCATCGCCATCCTCGGCTCGGGGCTCATCCAGGGCGGCGAGCAGAACATCCGGAGCGCCGCGTCGGCGGCGCTGTTCCCGGCGCTGATCGGGATCGTCCTCTACTGGCGCTCGCTTCTGAAAAGGCCGGGTGGCTGACCCCGCGCTTCCGTCGGACGAGACGCTCGCCGCGGCCGCCGCGCGCGGCGATACGGCCGCGTTCGAGACCCTCGTCCGCCGCCACGAGCGCGTCGTGAGGGGGTTCCTCGCCCGCCTCGCCGGCTCCGACCGGGCCGACGACCTCGCCCAGGAAACCTTCCTGACCGCCTGGACCAAGGCCGCCGCCTTCGCCGGCCAGGGACGCTACCGCGGCTGGCTTCTGCGCATCGGCTGGACCAGCTTCCTGATGGACAATCGCGGCCGGAGCCGGCGGCTTCCGGCTTATTCCGGAAGCGGCGCGGCGCCCGAGCCGGCCGCCGGCGGCGACGCCGAGCGCGACCTCATCGTCGAGGACGCGCTCGCCCGGCTGGGCGAGGCCGACCGGGCCGCCGTCGTCCTGTGCCTCGTGCTCGGCCATTCGCACGGCGAGGCCGCCGCGATACTGGACATGCCGCTCGGCACCCTGAAGACCCGGGTGGCGAGGGGCAGCCGGCAGCTTCTCGAGCTTCTGGGAGACGATGATGAAAGAGACGCCTGACCGGCTCGCCCGACTCGCCCGCCGCCTCGCCCTTCCCGAGCGCGGGCCGGACGAAGCCTTCGTCGCCCGGGTCCAGCTCGCCCGCCGCGCCCGGGCGCTCGAGCAGGAGGCCGCCCGCGACCGCCGCGAGCAGGTCGTGGTCGAGGCCGGCGCCGGCGCCGCCCTGCTCCTCGCCGCCCACCAGCTCGCGCCGGTCGGCGAGCAGGCGGCGGCGCTTCTCGCCTCGCTCTCCACCGGTTTCGGCGGGATCGCTTTGTTCGGTCTCGCCGCCGCCCTGCTCGTCTCGATCCTGGGGAGCGAGCGCGAGGGCCTCGCCTGACGCCCAGCAGGGCGGATCACCCCCGCCCGCCACCGACTGCGCCCAGCGGATGCGGAATCCGCTTTTCTTTGTTCCATCTTTGTTCTACACCGTGAGTCGTGATGACCGCGATATGTTCCTGTTCTCGGCCCTTTGATTACCAAGCCTGCGGGCGAACGCGGTCATCCTGCTTTTGCATAGGAGGACCGAGCTTGAAGACATCCTGATCCGATAGGTTGCCAACGACTCGTACGCTTTGGTCTCGGAATGATTTCGACGGCCACCGACGTCCTGCGCCTGAAGTCAATCAGGCTTCGCGGTCGCAGGTCTTAGGCACAACTCTCCCCAGAGCTGTAGATAAAAGGCGATCTGGCCCGAAAAGTCAACGCCGCGATTATCGCGGCGGCCTTTAATTCCACCGATCCGGCCGGCTGATGGCCGGTTTTACGGACGATTCCACGCGTCCGCGTCGCGCAACCAAAACGACGACCAGTAAGACGCTGCCAGTTTGCTAGCTCCTCTGCCGACCTCCCCCGAAATCGCGAGGTGAAGCAGTGAAACGAGTGAGCGGTCTTGCCCGGTGGCAAGCATCGGCGTAGTTCCGTCCTGCGCTCCTAATCTTGATCGTGATGGGGCGTCCGCACTCGCGCGGCGAACACAGGCACCGGCTTCGGTCGGGTGGCCTGCGGAATATAAGACCTCCGGGGAATACGCAGGGCGCGGTTCCCTGTGTTCACGCGCGATCAACCGCCCGGCTTTCCGGGCGGAGCGGCGCATGCGCAGGGGAGTTGAATGGAGGAACCGGCTCGGGAGCCTGAGGAACCCGGCACGAAGGCGAAATGGTCGGAGGCCGTGGGACAGGCGATTCTGCTGGCGGGAATCTCCTGGTCGATCTTCGCCCTGGTCCAGGCGCGTTGGTACATGCCGACGTTCGACGTCCATCCCAATGACGCGAAATGGTTCGCCCTGACCTTCCTCACCGGGGCGGTCCCGACCCTGCTCGTGCTCTTTCTGGCCTTTCTCCTGAGCTGGCTGGTCGGGATCCTGAGGGGCCGCGCCGATCCATGGCGCTCGTGGCGGGACGGGCTCGTCGCCGCCTCGGCCTTCATGGTGCTGATCAACATCGGGATGTGGTTCGGCCAGGGCCATTGGATCGGCGAGGCGCTTCGGTAGCGGGATGCCCGACGAGGATTCGAACCTCGATTGACGGAGTCAGAGTCCGTTAGAAGGGGCGGATTACTGCCGTTTTAGCGGTCGTTGTTGCATCCTTGTTGCAATCATTCGGATATGAGCCTCAGGACCCAGGAAGAATGCGTCCGTCCCCAAGCCGCTGCTCTCGATTGTCACCCGTTCGAATGTCTGTATCTTACTGATGGGGCAATTGGGAAAACGCGGTGCTGCTGATCGTTCTCCAGCTCGTTACGATTGTTCTGGGTGCGGCGTTTGCCGCGTTGGGCTTAGTTTCCCAGTTCAAAGACAATATGGGACGGATGACCCGCCTAGGCCGGGTTGCCTTAGGAGGCATTGTCGTTTCTCTCTGTATCTCCGCAGCTCTTCAAATTCTAGACTACAACAAAAAGAAGAATGATGATTTAAAACGAGACGCAGAAATCTCAACTATTCTTTGTAGTATACAGGCCAGCCTAAACCCCATAAACTATTTTCAGATTCGGTATTTGGAGACCGATTTCGAGGCAGTTGATCCATCTGGCGAGGACGCCCTGATGCGTTATCGCAAAAGGTTGCGTCAAGTCACGCCGCCGTCAGTGCGACGGGATGGGTACCTTGAGGTGAAGAGATCGCCGGGCGGGGAGTTGAGGTGGGCAATGATGGAACAAGGGGCCTCAGGATTTCCGACTGTCAGAGAGTTCTGATGTTTTGAGCTTAGTCGATCACCTAAGAATAAAACTTCTGGTTTTTAAAGAGCCACAAGTGCTTTTGCCGCTTAGATCTAACCTACACCGCAGTGTTCTGGAAGGATTACGGAAATCAGATATAGACGTTATGTTTGACATTCATCCAACTGACGAGGAAAGCGATCCATCCGATCGCGCGGGGGTCATTTGGGACGCAGGTAATGATGTTGTTGGTCTCTTTGCTGACAATGTAGGACCGTCTGACGAGGTCATAATGATGCACTCTTCGCGGGTCTCGTCCATCGCGGATATACCGGGTTCACAATTGTGGTTTATCGTGGAGGCCCCCGAGTCAAACGGTAGTCTGCGCCAGAGTGTGGGCTTGATAGAGCTTGAAGTCGGGCGGGGCCACGCAATCAATATTAAGGGTGAGGATATGCGCAAGTACACTCTCCCTGATGGTAAACTTGCATACGAATACGTCGTTCCAAAGGACTGGTTTCCGGCACGCGAATTATGCCGGTCGCGTTGATTGATGCTATTCTGACGTCGCTGCCGCTCCGAGCACTTGGCTCTGCACTGCCTCCATGATCGCCACGTCCGCCTCCGCCTGCTCGAAAAGGTGCCCGTAGGTGTCGAATGTCACCTGGATCGAGGAATGCCCCATCCACCGCTGAATGCGCTTTGGGCTCACCCGCTGCTCGATCCAGAGGGAGGCCGCACAGTGGCGCAACGCGTGGGAGGCGTAGCGGCCGCGGAAGATTGGTTGCCCGTCCTGGTTCACCCGCGGCTTGCCCGCAGCGTCCAACTCCGGCTCGTCGAGCCCGGCGCCGACCTGTACCGGCCAAAGGTGGAGTCGGTGAAGGGAGCGGTGCGATAGCACTTCTCCCCCCGGCGACGGGAAAACCAGTTGGAGGTCTGATTTAGGGCACCGCAGCTTCCAGCGGCGCAGCGCGGAGATGACGATCGGCGCCAGGGGGATCGTGCGGCGGCCGGCCGCTGACTTCGGGGGGCCGATTACGTTCTGCGCGTCTGCCCGCCGGTCGATTGTCAGGGCCGCCGCCTTCAGGTCGACCTGCGACCAGGTCAGGCCACGGATCTCGGACGCTCGAGGTCCGGTGAAGATGCAGAGCGTGATCAGCGCTTCCGCCATGGGGTCCGCCGAGGCCGCGGCGGCGCCGATCATCCCCCGCATCTCCAGCTTCGTCGGGATGGAGGTGACCGCCTTGTCCCGATTCGCGCGTCGTACAGCTACGCCGGCCGCCACATTCTGAGCGACGAAACCGCGGCGCTCCGCCTCGCCGACGATGCCGGAGAGCGAACGCATGACGCGGGAAGCCATGGCTCGCGAGCGGGTCTCGACCAACTGATCCCGGAACACCTCGATGATTGGCTTCGTCAACTGATTCAGCTTCCGATCGCCGATCAGCGGTCGGATGTGCAGCCGCACATGCTGTTCATAGCTAGCGGTCGTGGTCGGCTCGAGCTCCTCTCGGCGAGCGCGGGCCAGCCAGAGTCTCGGCTGCCTTCGCGACCGTGATGCTTTGGCTGCCAGGGGTGTGCGTCCCCTGGCTGACCTGCCATGCCGCCTCCGTTTGCCATGCCTCGGCATCCTTCTTGCGGGTGAACTGCTTCGCCCGCCGCGCGCCAGAATTGTCGCGATAGTCGACCAGCCAAGCTTGCTTCAACTCGCCGGCGGGTGTCCGCCAAGTCCGTTTCCTAATCGACATCGCCGGCGTCTCCCGGGGTCGTGGCCCAGTTCTCGAGCGACTGGACGAACTCTTCCTCGGTGCCGAGGCTTCGATCGGCGGCCCACTCAACCAAGTGGCGCAGCAGTCCGGTCAGATTTATGAGCACGTGACGCGTGAAGCCCGTGAGATGCGTCGAGATTCGAAGGAACTCGTCGAGCTTTTCGGCCGTCGCGTAGCCAAAAGCGGGATCTTCATCGAACAGAGCTGCGGGCTCAAGGCGCACGAACACCGCCTCTACATCCTCGGTAAGGAGCCCGTTCAGTGCCAAGCGGGTGGCCTTCTTGACCTCGCTCTCTCTTAGGCGGAGCAATCGGACTGCCCGCTCAGGCGCGAGGCCGACCGCCATGAACTCCAAAATGAGGATCAGCATCAGAACCTGATTGGGGCCGTACTCGGCCGGCCGCCCTCGCCCGGTATTCACGCCGGGGGGAAATCCCAGTTTCTGCAGGTGCTGGAGTCGACCGCGAAGGGCCGTCAAGCGTTCCTCGCCAACGCCGTGAAGCCTGGCGATAAGTCGTGACACCTCCGAATATCTCGCGACGGACTCCATAGCGCCTCCTTGAAACACATGTTTCTGTTTTGCCTTGACCGATCTAGTCGGAACAGGTAGAAATAAACAGAACCATATGGTTTTGTCAACTGGAGGTTGAACAACATGCTGGCTCAAGACCTATTGCCCGGGGCGGACGCTGCCGCGGCATTTATCGGCGTCACTCGACGCGCTGTGTACCACTTGGTCGAAGCCGGCCATTTGCCGGCGGTGAGAAAGGGGCGCCGCCTCTATTTCCGGCGTAGCGAACTGGAACGCGCCTTCTCCTCAGAGCAGCTCAGCACCGAGGTGGCCCTGTGAGCTCTCTCGAGGAGATGCAGCGCCTTCGCTGCGCACTGGATAACGCATTGGAGCGCCGAGCGAATGCAACGCAGGCAAGCAGCGCGCAGCAGCGCAAGCTTGTCGAGGTTCGCGGCCGCCTCGAGACGCGACGCGAAGAAATGCTGGCCGAGCGAATCGCGGCCGCGACTGCGTCGGTCGAATCCACCTCATCGGCGGCAGAGCTCCAGGACCTCCAGCTGGACATCGAAGCCGCCGAGGAACTCGCTCGCCAACTCGAGCGAAGGCAGGAGGGGGCCAACGCTCTGTGTGAACGCGCCGAGCAGGCTTGGCGGAAATCCGTCTGCAAGTTCGCTCAGGCGCAGGAAGCGACCGCCGTCTCCGAAATCGAGAAGATATTGGAGGCGCTCGGCGAGGCCTGCGCCCGAGGCATCGCCGCGGCTAAAGTATCGCGCGAGTTTGGAGAAATTCGCGGCAGCTATTCGCTCGGCTGCAGGCGGTGGTATGGCTCGGCTGGCGAGCTCACTGCTGCGCTCCGCGAGATCAAATGGCCCAGATGGCCGAACCCAATCGACCCTGGCCCCTTCACGATCCAGTACGTCGACGAGTCCTTGGCCAACTTGGCTGGGGTGTCGGAGGCCGAGGAGGCACTCCTCGTCGCGATCAACGGGTCGGCGGAATGAGCGCGCCACGCTGCAGCGGCGCCGAGGAGGTCATTGCGCTTGCTCGGTCTGTCGGTTTGACGGGCATTCAGCCCGCACCGCCCGCTCCCGATCAGGGTGGGACTTCGGGAGGTCCTGGAGCATCGAACCCTGGCCAGACTGCTCCATCGGGTGCTGAGGAGGTGATCGCGCTTGCGAGAAAGGTGGGGCTTACCGGCTTCAGCCAAACCGACAAATGAGCGATCATCGCCGCCACGGCCTGAATGCGTGGGCTCGGCGCCAACGGGCGCGCCTTATCGACCTCGGTGTTCCCCACGGTCCCGCGCGCAGCGCGGTGCTGCGCGATCGCGCCACGGGAAGGCCGGATCTCATCGATTTCGGTGGTGAACCGCATGAGCTGGAAGCCTAAGCGCCTGCATCCACGCTGGCGGAAGTGGCGGTCTGCCAGGCGGCGTGAGCTGATCCGGGCAGGGGCTGACCCTGACCAAGCTGCTCGGATTGCGACGGCCGAGGCGCGCGGTCGCAGCAGCATAGCCCGCTTGGTGGGGCACGGCGCGGCAATCAACGCCGAGCTGGTTGTCCTCAGGCAAGGTGGTGAGGACAGGGTCTACCTCAAGGGCGCCGTCGATGAGGTCCCCTCAGCTTGGCGGCCACGCGTGATCGAACTGACGAACCTTACAATGCAATCATTCGCCGGCCAGGGGAGCCGTCGCAAACGCCCCGGAACAGGCTGATGGACCTTCACGATCAAGCAGTTCTGGACGCGCTCGAGCCGCTGCGGACGGCCGGGTTCGCCCTTCATTGGCTCCATCCGAAGTCCAAGCGGCCCATCGGCGAGAGGTGGAGTGAAGCCCTCGTCGCATCGCTCGATGATCTGCGCCGCACCTACGTCCCTGGCTACAACGTGGGCATTCGCACCGGCAAGCCCTCGGAGCTGGCGGCCGGCGGCTACCTCCATGGCTTCGACCTAGACATCCGCGATCCCGAAGTCGTCGACGACGCATGGGCGGCACTGCGGGGGCTGCTGCCGAATGTCGACCTGCGGCGGCTTCCCACCGTCGCTTCAGGGTCCGGCGGCGAATCGCGCCACCTTTACTTCGTCACCGACCAGCCATTCTTCTCGAAGAAGCTGGCGACAAGTGGTGAGAAATTCCGCGGCTTGGATGGTAAGTGGCATTACACGTACGAAATCGAGCTGTTCGGCACAGGCAAGCAGGTTGTACTCCCTCCGTCCATCCATCCCGACACGGGCAGTCCGTACCGCTGGCTCGTCCCGTTTAACTTCGCCGCCCTCGCACTCGGCGCCGGTCCGCATATCCCGGCGGAAGCGATCGAGCGACTCGCCGTCGCCACGGCAACGACCTACGATTTCGAGACCCGCGATCCGCTAACCTTCGAACCGGGTCAGCTCGAGCGCGACCTAGACGACATCCCGGAAGACCGGATCGACGACTATCACGACTGGATCGCGCTCGGCCAGGCGCTGCATCACCAGTTCGGTGCCTCAGACGAGGGCTTCGACCTCTGGATCGAGGTGTCGAAGCGCAGCCCCAAGTTCGAGCAGAACGACATCCGTGGCCTGCGCCGGAAGTGGCGCGGCTTCGGGCGCAATCGTCGGCAGCCCGTCACCATGGCGACCGTTCGCCAGTGGGCGCTCGATGCCCGGCGGGCGCGGCTGATCTCGCAATTCGACGAGGAGCCGGACGACGACGCCTTCGACGACGAAGATGAAGCGGCACCGGCGGCGCCGGCCGCCGCGGTTGATGTCGACTCGCTGCTCGGCGACGGGGAGGCAGACGCCGAAGACGAAGCCGAGGAAGTCGACTCGATCGACGCCATCGGCACCGCGGCCGCCGGCGTCGAGTTCATCCGTCCCCGCTCATGCGAAGGCGTGGATGGAACTGCTTCAATTCACCGAGAAGGGCAGCATCGCCGGCACGCTGCACAACGTCGCTGTCATCATTCGCAACGACCCTCGCCTTGTCGGCGTCCCGCAGATCAACGAGTTTACGCAGGAGACCGTGCAGCGGCGGACGCCTGGTCGTCACGCGCCACGCCGGCGCAACGCCGCAAAGCAGATGCTTCAGCTCGAGGGGCGGATTTGGCAGGTCAAGGACACCCTCAACGGGGAACTTTGGTCCGACGACCGCGACTTCAACATCCGCGCCATCTTGGAAGCGCCGACAACGCAGGGCGGCTATGGGTTCAAGGTCAGCGATCGCGACCTGAAGGCGGCCGTGGTGCTGGCGGCGAACGACAACGCCTTTCACCCGGTCCGCGAATATCTGGACGGGCTGAAGTGGGATGGCGTCGATCGCGTGGAGCGGCTGTTCATCGATTACCTCGGCGCCGCGGACACCGCCTACCATCGCGCGGCCGCGCGCATGATGTTAGTAGCGGCCGTGTGCCGGGTCTTCGAGCCGGGCCACAAGTTCGACTTCGCTGTCATTCTCGAAGGTGTCCAGGGCAAGCGGAAATCCACCTTCATCCGCAAGCTCGGCCGGCAGTGGTACGCCGAACTCGACGGCGACTTTCACGACGCGAAGCAGATGATCGAACTGATGCAGGGCGCGTGGATCTTGGAGATCCCGGAACTGACCGGCTTCAGCAAAGCGGATGTCCGAGCAATCAAGGCGTTCATGAGTCGGCAGTCGGACCGCGCCCGGCTCGCCTATGCCCGGCGAGCCGGCTCCTTCCCGCGTCAGTGCATCTTCATCGGGTCGACGAATGACCGCGAGTATCTGAAGGACGACACCGGCGGCCGGCGCTTCTGGCCGATTGCGTGTGAGGTAGAGGAGATCGACACTGAGACCCTCGAGCGGCTCGTCGACCAAATCTGGGCGGAGGCCTTTGCGATTTACCGAGAAATGCGGGGGAAGCAGCCCCGAGGGACCCTGCCGCTTTACCTCGACGGAACGGCGCTGCAGGAGGCTTTAGGGCTTCAGGAGAGCCGCCGCGTTGAAACCGAGGCCGACGCAATGGCAGGTCAAATCGGCGCCTGGCTTGACCGTCCCATCGCCACCGGAAGCTTCGATGACGATACCGATGCGTGCGGCGAGCCGCTTTATCGGAGCGAGACATGCCTGATCGAGATTTGGTGCGAATGTCTCGGGAACGACCGCCGATCATACAACCGGCAGTCCCAATTGAGCCTATCCAATGCGATGCGACTTGTTCAGGGCTGGGACCTGGCTGGGTCGAAGACTTTTGCTGTACCGTATGGAAAGCAGAGGATGTATTGCCGAGGGGGGAAAGCAGTGCGAGCGGGCCTTGCCAGCAAGACCGCTGTCCAAACCATGCTTCGAGCCGCCTGACGGGCAGGCTATGGCCGCAAGCCTCATTTGCCGCACGGCAATGCCGCTAGTTCCTCCGCTGACCAGCATAGGTTTTGGTAGGTGCAGGCCCTACAGCAGGTGCGCGTATCGATCGCATCGATGTGGCAGCGCCGTGCGCGCCGGTCGAGCACGATTTGATGCGCACAATGGTGCAGCCGCGTATCGACGAAGAAGGCGCGGGGGCTCTCGGTCGCCGGCGAATTGACAGCGTTGGCCCCGCTCTGATGCCCCTCCGCCCGGCATTCCGCCCAGGCGTGAAAACGGCAGTCCACTACCGGGCGTGCACCCAAATAATGGGTCGAATTACCGGTTACGGCGAGCCAATGATCCCCCGTACCGCGCAGCAGGCGGACGACGATCTTTCCGGCGCCGCCCAGCGTCAGGCCCGGTCCTTGCTTGACCGCCAGCGCCGCCTCTTGCGCAAATCCCGGAAACGCGGCGAGGTCACGTGGCGCCAGCGCGATGCCGAGTTCATTGCTGCAACGCTGGAGCAGCGTGGCCGCTTGCGCTGCAATCACGGCCACATGCTCTGCCAAGTCTTCCTCGCCGGTCGCGGTCGCAGACAGCTTCATCACCGTGGGCAGCTCAGCATCGATTACAGTGAAGAAATTCTGGTCGCTGCGTTCGATCACCATCGCGGGGTAGACGAGAATGCGGGGAAGCTGAGTGAGGAAGGCGGCACCGGTCTGTTCATACTTGACTAGAACCGCATGATAGCAAGCGGCGACGTCGTCCGGGCGGACATAGTTGGCGAGCTGCGCGGAGCGGATTCGAGGCGGCGCGCTGCCGGCGAGGACCGAGCGCGCGAGCAGTTCGAATAGCTCGTGCGCCTTTGCTACATAATCGGCGAGCTCGAAGATCTCGAACTGCCCATAATGTACTTCATCGTCGCAAAAGATGCTGACCGGCGCCTTAAAAACGACGATCCACTGGCCGCTCGCCAGCACCGCACACGGCACCGAATGGCCATATTGGTCACGGAATGTGCGGACATAGCCCGACACCTGATCGAGATAGTCGTGCCAGTCGCCGGCGACTGGTGACTTTGCCTTCGCGCCACCCGCGCGCAGGTGCTTGATCGCGGCGACAATCAGGTCGGCGCTGGAGGCACCGCTCGTTTTATCCCGCCTGGTGACTAACGGCTTGTCCCACGCCTTAACCTCGAGGATCAACGCGGGCGCGCGGGTGCCCGGGTTGACCCCGACATAATCCACGAACTTGGTCGTGTTGGCCTTGATCCGTGCCTCCTCGGCTACATTGCCCGCGGGCCCTAATTCCCAGCCCAGCAAAGCCAGCAGCCGATCGAAGAAGAAGATGCGCGTATCATGCTCGTGCAAAGTCTGCTCGCCAGCCCCGGCGTAGGGGCTGGGCGCGTCCGGTGCGGTTTCGCGCGCGATCGCGTCCAGCAGCGTCTCAATGCCACGGCGAAAGTCGTTTTCGAGGCGTCCGAGATTCACTGGATCAGTTCGGGCAGCCGATAGAGCAGTCGCCGCGCCGCCGGCCAGCCAGCGTCCATGAATATTTCCAGGCAGTCGATCAGCGCGGCGCGGCGACCTGCATCCTCGAACAATTCCTTATGATCCGCCAGGAAAACCCCGACCAGGCGGACCAGCAAATCCGCGCCGAGCGATTCAAACTGATAGCCATTGCGGCTCCCACCGCTGCGCAACGCATGCGCGGTCAGGTCGAAAGCGCGGGCCGGCTCGATCGGCAGCAGGAACTCTAGGAGCTGCAGCAGATAATAGACGGTGTGCGGCGTTGCGTAAGTGCCGATGTCGTGAAGGATCGATGCGGCTTCCTCGAAGAATCGCTCAAGCGCCGCTGGATCGAATGCCGCGTCGCCGTCTACCTTTTCCTTGCCCGCCTCGATCGCGAAGAAGAGCTGGCTGCAGACCGAGTCGAGCAGACGCGCAAATTCGCGAGCGTCCTTCTGCTGTTGTTCGCCGTTGCTCTCGCGCGCGAAATAGGCCTCCATCCCGGCATTGGCGGCCGTGACGATCTCGAAGGCGAGCTGCTGCGCGCGGTGGCGAAGGCCCTCGTCCTCAGGCTTTGCCTCGCCTTTGAGTCCTTCGACAAAGGCGGAGCGGAGCGTCGAGACTATATGCGACAGCTCGGAATGGTGCGTAGCCAGATCCGCTATCCACGAGGTCAGGACGGCGCGGGCTTCGGCACGCTCATGCGTCACCCACAAAATCGCCACTTGGCCCGACAAGGCAGCGCGCATCCGGCTGGCGCGCTCCGGATCTTCCGCGAATCGCGCCAGCAGCGCGAGCACGAGCGGCTCCACACGGTCGGGGTCGGCGTGCAGCACGCGACCGAGGACGCCCGAGATCAGATGGTCGAGAACGCCCTGGTTGGTCTCCTCCGACAGCCGCGCCGACAGGCGTTGCCAGAAGCCTGGCCGGTCGATGTCCCAGATGCGAACGAGCCGCAGCGCAGCCTGGAGACGGACGGCAGGGTGGGAATCCGCCAGAAAGGCATCGATCATCGGCGCAAGCCCTGGATAGAGATCGGGGCGCTGGAGGCAGAGATCGAGGACGGCCGGTCCGGCATCGACACGCGGCGCGGGTGACCCCCAGGAGGGGCCCCGCTCGAAATCGGCTTCGGTGTCCTCGCGAAGCTGCGGCCCCGCGGAACGCGCCACGAGGTCCAGCAAGGCGAGAAGCCGTTGTGTCGCAGGTGCCTCCTCGAGCGAAGGCACTTTTTGCTGAGACACCAATCGGTTGATACCCTCGGCGATGGTGCCTTCGGCATAGATCACCAGCGACGGATCCTGGGTCTCGCGATTGACCTGTGCTGCAAGCGCCTCCATCGTAGCGAGACTGGCCGGCAACGTGACTTCGCTGCCGTCAAGCCCATCGCCTTCGATTCCCAGCGCCCGCTTTGCGCCATCGATTGCCGCCATGAGACTCTGGTTCGTAGCCGATTCACGATCGAGACCCTGGATCCAATGATATGCTTCGGGGGCTTCGTTGATCGTGTGGATGACGAAAAGCCGGTCGTTCTCGACCTTGCCCGTATCTCCCAAGGCAGCGACGACCGCCCGTGCCGCCGGCGTTGCGAGACCGGCGGCCCCGATCGCGCCGAACAGGCGCTGTTCCAGGTGGGCGCGAGCGTCCGCGGGGCGCCGGAATGCAGAGTAATCGAACTGCCCTACCTCATTCTCGAACGCCTCGCGTGCGTTCGGATCGAGCCGCGAATAGCCCTTGGCAACGACATCGACAGCGTCCTTGCGCGTGTCGGGGAGCAATAGGAACGGCTCGGTCATTGCAATCGGGAGAACGAGCTCGAGCAACGCATCGTCACGCTCAGCGGCAACCAGAAACAGCCGCGACCAGAAAATCGCCAGGCTGGCAGTCCTCGTCAGCAGTTCGGCGAGATGGAGCGCCGCGGTCAGCTCGGCGGCGCGCAAGTGATCTAGCAATTTCTTGATCAGGGTCTTCGCATCATGCCCGTAGTCCGAATCCGGGTCATGTCCCCAAATGTGGCTCCAGTCCTCACGTAGGCGAATGACTCGTCCGCCGACCTCGACCTGCGCGTCGACCATCTCCGGCTTGCGCGGGTGCTCTCGAGCGACATAGCACTCGACTGCGTCGACGAGCGCCGGCAGCGCGTAATCGGGATGGCGCTCCAAGAATTTGGGCACGAATTCGCCCAACGCGTAGCGCGCCATGGCATAGTCCTGCCTAGCGTTTGAGCGAAGCGCGAGGATCTGGCTGTCGCCCATCATCGTTTCGCGTTCCTCGGTCACTTCGAAGTCGAAAGTTTCGCGGTAGATTTCCACCGCGAAACTCGGATCGCAGTCGCAGATCGCTTCGATCTTTCGGCACAGCGCCGGCACTTCCTCCGCGCCGAACATCCAAAGCCTGTCGGGCTCGAAAATGCGTTCGAGCAACGCTCGCGATGCCGCCGGATCGCTGACACACGTGTCCGCGACCAGATCGATCGCTGACGCCGCCAGATTGCGCTGTCCTTGCTCGGCGAAGGCGTGCGTCAAAAGCGCCCGCGCCGCCAAGCCAAGATTTGCGCGTCCATCGATATCGTCCACGCTGCCGACGAATCGGAACAGCAGGAAGCGCACGGTACCTGATACCGGCGCGACATTGGGCGCAATGTCGCGCAGTAGTCCGACCCAGGGGGTCAAGACCGTCTCCGGATAATCTTCGAGCCGGATCGCCAGTGCCCCGCTCATGTGCACGAAAGTCCGCGCGGCCAGCACGTCACCGTCAACCACCCGCGCGGCGAGCGTACGCAAGTCGTTGTCGGCAGCGGGATATTCGGCGCAAATCCGGCCTGTCGCGCTGCGGATCACCGGATCGCCATTGTTGTCGGCAAGAATATGGGCAGCGGCCGTCCAGAACGGTGCGCGATCCTGCTGGCGATCCCAAATCTCGTGCAGAACAAAAGTCAGTGCCGGCGCCAGCATCAGCCCGCGGGCGTCGTCCTTGGGGAAGCGAAGCGTCCCTGCGATCAGTGCATCAGGATCAAGCAGCACCCGTGCCGCTGCGAAGTCGAACAGCAGATGATGGCGAAACTGGACCCAGCGGCCATTGTCGACCGAGATGACCACACCATCGCCCTCCAGCGTATCGATCATGGCCGCATCCCCGCCTGCCGCGGCCGCGAACGGCGCGCGCAAGGCGCGGGCGTCGACCATTGCTTGAGCTATCCGTTGGATGCACGCCCGTGCGGCGGCGCCGTGCCCCTCGACTCGATGTTCCCAATAGAGCTGGAGCAGCTCGGCTTGCGACGCCACTTCCGAAAAATCCGCGCTGACCAGGCCATTCTTGACTAAGTCGCTCATCAGTCGGGTGTTGAAGGGAACCGCCGCAAGCTGACGCAGCGCGGCCGGCGCGTTGGCCAGCGCGTCCGCGAGCGCCGGCGCCTGGTCGAGCAGTTGCTGGAACTCGCCCTGCGACCAAGACGGCACGCAGATGTGGCGGACGCTCGCAAAACCCGCTTCCTGGAGGTGCTCGACGGGCGGTGTGCCCTTGAAAAGCGATCGGAATTGCTGCCCCATGCGCAGATCGAAGCTACGGATCGACGCAATCACGTGCCAGCGCCCGCCGCGCGCCAGGACCTGCTCGATCAGGCTGCGGAACACGCCTTCGCCCTTGCCGCCGCGTGTCGCGTCGAGCGCGTCGATCACCAGCCAGCCCGGCTCCGCCCCGTCCCAGGCGGCAAGCGTCTCGATCAGGCCATGCTCCAGTCCGAGCTCGTTCTTCAGCCCTTCGAGCGTTTCCACTGAATAGCGGTCGACGGCCAGTTCTAGCACGTCATTGCCGCGTTCGCGTAGACCCCGCGCAAGCGCGTTGAGCACGCCGCTCTTGCCAGCGCCCGGCTCGCCGACAATGAGGAGCGAACCGCCCAGCGCCGCTTCCTGGATGGCAGCCTGGCAGTCCCGTGCCACCGAAATGCGATTGCCCGCTGCCGCTTCGATCACTTCATAGCGTTCGAGCGCGGCGGCGATCGTCTCGCTGTGCGCCCGCAATGCGGCGATATCGGCACGATATCCAGGCGGTGCCGAAAGGCGAATACCGCGCGTCGTCAACGCCTGTCTCAGGGTCGTCAAGTCGGCACCGCCGCGTTGTGCCATATAGTCGCCGCTCAGCGCCTCCAGCGCGCTCTGCGCCGGTGCCGCCCCGTCGAGGTCGGCCACGAGCGACTGCAAGGCGGCGAGGCCAACCATGCGGTCGGCCCCTGCGGGGTCGAAGGTGAAGACCGTGACCAGCCGCGCCAGCGTTTCGGCGATTGCCGGCTCGAACGGATCGGTGGTGGCGGTCGCCCAGGCTTGCGCAACGCAAGATTCGAAATCGCCGAAGGCGCGCGTCTGCGCGTCGGTCAGCAGGCCACCGCCGGGCTGCGCGCGAAGTCGCAGCGCCGCTGGCAGGTCTTCGCGCACCGTTGCCGGCGCCTGCCGGCCCACCGCGAGCACCAGCCGGTCGGTCAGCGGATCGAGCGGGCGGTTCCAGTGCAGGCTGCCGTCGCCGTCGCGGCATGCGAGCCAATGGCGGACGAACTGTGAAATGGTCTTGCCGAACGGGCTGGCGAGATCGCGCGACAGCGATGCCGTGTTCTTCGCCTGGATCGCGACGAATCCGCCTGCCGAGGTGGCGACGAGTATATCGTCGACCGGCGCTTCGGTTTCAAAGCGGACCCAAAGCGGTATCGCGTGCCCTAGCGCGAGGCGTTGGTCGAATGGGCGTTCGCCGAGCAGCCAAGTACCGACAAGCGCCCCGAGTTGCTGCTGGAAGAGGATGCCCGCACTCGTCGCCGCGCCGCCTCCTCCGGCGGAAAGCCGTTCAGGCACACTCGCTATTCCCGCGTTCGCTCTTCATTGCTTCGGTTCCTCCGCTCCGCCTCGTTCTATGCCTTGTTGCATCCGGACCGCAACCAACTGGCGCTCCAACGTCGGAACCGACCAATGCAGGTCAGTTCCAGCCTTGGTTCCGGCTAAGCCTCTGAATCTCAAGCGCCGGAACTGAGAAACCGAGGAACCGGCACTTTCTACTATTCACTCTCGGTCGAGCCCCCGCGCCGTGGACTACCATTCGCGAGAGGTCCTCTCCTAAGTCAATTTGACTGCAATAAGAATTGTCAGTTCCTCAGTTCCTCAGTTCCGAGCCTTTAGAATCAGAAGCTTACCGGGAACCGACCCTATGGCGTCTCAGTTCCTCGGTTCCGGGCTCGGCCGCTACGTTCCCGAGCGGTGCCGGGAGGACTATGCCTAAGGAGAAGGTTTGAAATGGCTCGAAAACCGGGGCTCAGCGCCTCCCGCCCGCGGCCCACCGACGCAGAGGGACCCGTGAACGGCTAGGCACGGCATGGGACAGCATAGGACGCACGGGCGCGTTCCCCTACACTTAGAGCCCTTCGAAGACGGCCCGCCGCTGAGACCTCCCGATACTGAGGAGCCCGTTTGAATTGCGCGCCCCACGCCCCTTCGCTCAAGCGGCGGTGCGTAGCAGGGGATCGTCGATCGTGATGTCGTCGGTCTTAATCGCCCTCGGCCCCGCTGCGAGCCGGTCCAGCTTGGTCCGTAGAATCGGCGCATACGCATTTGGGCAGCACAGGTAGAGCGTTGTGCCGAAACCGTAGATGCTGCCCCAGTCACTGCGCAGGGTGGCCCAATCCCATTTACTGCCCCATACGGCCTGCTTAGGTCGGCGGTCGGCGTCGTCCCGATAGGGTTCGGTCGAAAGGACATGGACCCGAGCCTCCGGGTCAAACCAGCCATGATCATGGTCGGCGATCGGCGAACGATTGTACCAGCTGCCCTTGGGATAGATCCGCTTGGCAGACGACGGGCGCAGCCCGGTGGCATCGATGAATTGCAGCGAGCGGCCAATCTTGCCGAGGTCGATTCGCGTCTCCTCGAGGTCGCGCATGAAACCGTCGCTCAATAACACGTTCGTCTCTGCGAGATCGCAGCCGCCGAGATAGGATACCAGCTGATGCGGGCTCAGCAGCGTCTCTAGGGGCGACGAAAGTGGGACCATCAGAGAGGCAACAGCAGTGCGCCTCGGATCGCGCTCGCGCCAGCGTTGGCGTACCTCGACGAGGTGCCGGCCTAGCGCTTCGCCATCCGGCAGTAGGCGCCGTGCATGGGCGTAGTTCTGGAATCCACCGCGCACCGCGGCGAGATCGTGCGCTGCCTGGCGCGGGACTTTCTCCTCGCGCGCGATACGCCGGGCGCGATTCTTGAGGTCAGCAAGCTTGCAGAAGAGATAGAGCATCGCAGGTCTCCGTCGGCCTCGAAACAACGTCGCCTGCTACCGTCACCCGGGCCACGAAACCGTGCGGGAGAAAATGAGATTTGAGCAGCGCCACGAAGGCTTCGCTGTTGCAGGCGGCAGGCCACTGCGATGGCCAACCCCAAATTTCCACGCCACCTGCGACTTGTCAATCGCCGTCGGCTTCAACAGCATCACCAACGTCGACCAGACCTGCATCCCAGGGCACTGCATCGAGATCGGCGAGCATCACCACAGTCGCATCAATGTCGCCGCCGGGCGCGAGCGCCTCCATTGGTTGCGGTGCACGAACCACCAGTAGCCCGGAAATCTCGGGGGTGACTGAAAGGTTCAGCCGTCGGGCGAGATCGGCGGCGTGGGTGCGGGCGTAGGCGACGCGACGCAAATGCCGGAGCATCTTGTCGGGTTTTCCCGACGCCAGCACCCGGCCTTCATAGTCGGCGAGCCGTCGAGCGGTCTCGCCGACGGTGCGGCAAAGCTTAAGGTCCTTGGCTTCAATGACCCACGCGCGACGCCCATCTGGTGTGAGCGCGAGCACGTCGAAATCGCCGAGTTCGGCGACCTCCGGCGTATTCTTGTGGTTGAAGCACCAGCTCGGTTTGGCGGAGGGATAGGCCTGGAGCCCCAATGCGCGAAGCCGCGCGGCTACAGTCTCGTTGAACTTGGTCCCTATTATACGCCCTCGCTCGCCGACATAGCGTCGCATCTCCGCCGACGACCAGAACTCGCCCTGTAGCGTCCCTGTCATCGCCCCTTGGAGATTGTGAAGAATGCAGCGCTCGACCAAGCCCGGCGCGATCGCGAGCCGCGGATCATCGGTCGTGTCGAGCGCCGGCAACGGGCGGCCGATCGGCGAGAACCGCCGATCAAACTTGGCGAGGTCAAGATCTCGAGTTGATGCACCTTCAGGAACAGCGTCCCAGCCTGCCCGCGGGTGCATCGTCAGTCGGTCGAGCAGCGTCGCCAAGCCTGGCTCGGCGCCGCCGTCCAAAGCGAGATGCTCGAGGAGTTCCGAGCGGCGCACCAAAACTACCCCCGCGCCGCGCGCCAGTGCGAGCTCGCCGCAAGACTGAGCGAGGCCGACGAATCGGTCGAATCCAACACCATACTCGGCGCGCACCGCTGTCTCGAGCGTCGTTCTGCTATTTCGTGCGGCGTCGCTTCCAGTATCGTCGCCAGCATCAACTTCGGCACCCGAATCACTACTCGCTGCGCTGCCGCCGTCATAGTCGCGAACGGCGCGGTCGCGCTGAGCTTCGTGTGTAACGCGCAGACTGCGCCGCAGCGTCGCATCCTCGAAGCTTTGGTCGCGCAACACTAATCCGGTCGGGCTGATGTCGAGCCGCGCGGCGATGCGTTCGCCTTCGATCGCTGGAATCAGGTCGGCGGTCTCGAAATAAAGGAAGGCGTGTGCCTGGAGCTCGGATATGTCCATGCTCCCGACCGCTGCGCCCTCCTCCGGACATTCGGCGAGCCCCAGCTCGATCAAGATCGATGAGGCGCGAAGCACCGCATTGATTTGCGAACGGCGCTCCAAACTCACCCTATAGTCGCTACCGAGTCCGTGAATCGCGCGAAGCGCTCGTGCCGACATTTCCCAATGGCGCTCGTCCCCTTGGGCGGCCTGAAGCGAATCGAGTGCCGCGTGGATCAACGCCTCGCGTCCGAAGCGGCGAATTCCGGCTCGTAGCGAAGCGAGGAGCAGCGTCGTCTGCGCATCGAGAAAAGCACGACATTCCACCTTGCCGACAATGGTTGGGCCGTCCTCGCGGCTGCGTGTCGCCCAGCCGATACCGGTTCGGACTAACGCGGTGACCGACGCAGCGATTGGCTCGAATCGTGGCAGAAGGTCGCGCGCCTTTAACATTTCGACGACGCGGCGCACTTCGAAGGCGTGGCGCCATCGGGCATCGGCGCCGCCGAGGATTGCACGGGCAACCAAGATGCCATCATCACGCGGTGCGCCACCGAGGAAGGTGCGAACCGCATTCAGCACAGCGGCAGCGAGCGCGGCTTCCGCGTAGTTGTCGACACGCTGCAGGCCTAGCTGCCAGTCCGAAGACAGCACGATTCGAGCAGAGCGCGTTGCCAGATCCACCGTCACGGCCATTGCCGCGCGGATCGCGGCGTCGCTCATCTGCCGGCGCGGATCGAGACCACCCTCGGGAAACTGGACATGGAGACCGATCTCGATCGGCGCTGCGTCTTCAAACAATCCCGCATCGACTTCACGCGGTAAAACTCGAACTGCCCATTCCAGCATCGCCTTAAACGTTTCATATGCGTCTGCATGGAACGGATCGTCGCGATCCTGATCGAGAGCGAACCATACAGGGAAAGTATCGTTGATCAGCACCGCCGACACGATCTTGCCGAGCATCGCCGCGGTATAGGAGGCGTAGACGGGCAGGAGCTCGTCGAACAAGGTACGAGGGTTCATCCGCATTACGGTGGCGAAGCCCCCGCCTGGTCGAGCGAGCACGCGCCGGTCCCAAGCGAGATGGGCTTCGCGACGCGCCTCGAGCAGCATGTCGGTCGGCACCATGATATTTATCGGCGGTGCGACGTCGAGATGACCAGGCGATACAAAGGCGTGGTCGGTCGCGCGCCACAACTGGAACAGGTTGAGCAGGCCGTTGACCATATTGAAGCCGAAGCCCTGCTCGACGACTTGACCGAACTGGCGGTCCATCCAGCTCAGATCTCTGATCGTGCCGTCTTCGCAGCCGCCGAGCACGAATCCGTCATGCGGCGAGAGGATCAGCACCTGCCAGTTGGGCAGCGATGGCCATTCGAGCTCGACGGACCGCCCCGAGCCCCAGCCGGCTAGGAAGATCACGCTGATCCCATGCTGGAAGTCCGGTTGCCCTGAGGCGAACGCCTGCGCAGAGGTTACCGAATCGACGATTTCGGCTGCGAACGCAGAATCGCCTTCGGTTGCGAACGCAAAAGCGCCTTCAGGCCACGTCCCGAAATCGTCGATCGCGTGAAGGACATGCAGATAGCGACCAAGCGACAATTCCTCGACATGGCTGCGCGCAAAGCCTTTCGCGAATGGAGCTAAGGGTCCCCGGGCGCGGACGAAACCGCTCTGATCAACCAGCCCGGCTTGAACGGCGAGCAGGTTGCGACGCAGCGGCGCTTCCATGCCGCCGGTGATCGCCGCGTCGATTAGCCGAGCTCGCATCGCGGTCGAGAGGTTGGCAGGCGCGGCGATGACGACACCTTCCTCGGCCAGAATAAGCGGCTGAAACTCGAGACCGGACTCGCCCGGCGCCTCACTCAGTAGGTCGCTGAAGTTCGCGGGGTTGAGCAGGAACGGCGCCAGGTTAGCGGCATCGATGCCGGCATCGGCGAGATCATGCCAGGTAAACACCACGCGCCGATAAAGCGCCTCGAGCGTTTTGGCCGGAGGGACGATTAGTCGGCCTTGGGGATCGCCGCCGGCGATTACGTAGCGGTCGAGTCCGCTGCGGCGGACGAGCAGATCTGACAAGGTGGCCAACGCGAAGACTTGATCGAGCGCCTCCGTCTTTGGCTCGCCGTCGGGCAGCATCCAGAAGGCGCCGAGCACAGTTTCGGTGTAATGGCCAGCTTTCTCCCAAGTACCAGTAAACAGCAGATATTCGCCGCGCGGCGTGCATATCGGCTCGATCATAACGTCTTCGATCGGATCTTCGAGCCTCGTTATTCGCGTTTCCCGCAAGTCTCGGTTGAGGAGGCGCTCCAACTCGCTGCGTCGCGGCCGACGGCCGCCCTCGGCGCAGCACAGCGCCAGCCGGGTCAGCCATTCGAGGCGGATGCTGTTGGCCTGGATTGGAGCATGGGTCTGCAGCGCGGCGAGCGCCACCACCAATTGCAGCGGATCATACGGCGCGAGCCGGCCCGCCAAGTTACGGTCGAACGCCAGCGCGTCCAAAGGCGTGACCGGGGGTGCCACCGCAGCGAACAGTGCTTCGATATCAATCGGTTCGTCAGCTTCCTCGTCCATCCCACGCTCTTAGCCGCTTCGGGTAGTTCACGCGATCAGGCTCAAGCAGCAATGAGATACCTAACGGGAAAGAACGCGGATTTTGGACTCAGCCAGTCGCCCGCGCAGCCTCACCGACCCTTCTTGAGGCGTGAGAAGTCGTTAAGGCCCGCGGCCTTGAACTTCTCCATCATATCGAGCCCTTCGCCGAGCGGTTCGACGTCCGCATATGTGGCCGTCGCCACTTCATCCAAGACCTTGATGGACTGGTACATAGTCTCCGCAAGCCAAGTCCCGAAACGCTCAGCGTTTGGCGGGTAGATGAGGTCAGTCTCGGAAGGAAACATGCCGTGCGAACCGTCCGGCGCGACATACGTGTTGATGGCGGTCTCCAAAACGTAGATGTTCAACAGGAACGTGCCCGTCAGCGTCCGCTCCTCAGGTAAGGCACGCATCTCCGGCCGCCATTCGAACGCTTTCGCTATCAAGTCGTCATTGATGTGGCCGACATAGACGTTCCTAAGGTATTTCGCGAAATCCAGGGATGGCCTCAACTCCTTCATGCGCGCCGCCACTTGCGGGTGGCCCTTGTAGAGCGGGCGCAGCGCACCTTCGAGGTCCGCCAGGTTGGCCATTGCGGTCAGGGCCGCCTTGAGGGATTGAACCCAAGAGCCATCAGGCCCAAGCCTGCACTCTTGCAGCTTATCATAGGCCGCAACAAGGTCGCCATGGACGAGGCGGGACCGGTAGTACAGGACGCTTGCCTGCTGCATTCACATGCTCCTTATGCCCGACTCCGCCTTCGTGCCGGATGAGCGGTCGGGCTAACAAAGTAGGTCTCTGACCGGCATGCAACATACATGCGAGATCAGGCTTAGCTGAAAGTTCTAATGGGCTAAGGATTGACGACTGCGCGCTGAAGCTCGCGCCGCTGCCACTCGCGGATCTCTGTGGCCAGCCAAAACACCCCGCTTGAGCGATAATACCGCTTGCTGTTGGGAAAGGTGCCAGCGCTAATTCGCCGGTAAATCGTCGTCCTGCTGAGCCCGGTGACCTCTACCACTTTAGCGAGGCGCCAGAAGTCGCCGGGCTCATCCTGCATTGCGGCACGGGTAGTCACGCGGCGATGACCCAGTTAGGCTGCAAGCCTCTCGAGATCCGCGGCGATCGCCCGTGCGGCGACAGGAGCGATGACCATGTCCGACACGGCATCATCCGCGACGACCCTGGCCTTAATCGCGACAGCCGCGACGCTCGGTGCTTCCAAGAGCAGAAGCGTCTCCATCGCGGCGCTCCATCGGCCGACGAGAGCGTCGAAACGGGCTTCAACATGTCGCGTAGGCTCAGCTGCTGCCCCCGCAAGCTTAGCCTCGAGGGACTTCGCCGCGGCCCTACTTCGGCGATACGCGTCGACTGCTCTCTCCCAATCACCGACCGTAGCCTCCCTTCTTAGGCGCCTCGTATCTATCGCTCCCATTGTCCGCTCCCGGCCTGGATTGCACCGCCGGCGGCCAAGGTTCTGGTTCGCCGGGGGTTCACAACCTGCCGAAGAGACAGGCCGGCGGCTTTTACGCTCTCGCGCTGGACATGGCGCACCGCCCCCGGCTAAAAAGCCAGAGTCGGTCCGCGCCGCTAAGCGCGACCGCGTGCGAGCCGCGGAAGCTCGCGTTCGGCGCCGGTCCCCTGCAAGGGACGAGGCACCTATCTTCGGTCAGGGTTGTGACGCCCGAGCCGGAAAATGCCCATCAAGGGCCATTCACGCAAGTAAAAATCAAACCAAGATGCACATTCATGTGTAACGTAACATTCAACCAGCAGTTGAATTGTCAACTGAGCCGTAGCGTCACAAAGAAACACCTAGCGAACGAGTCGCGAGATGCGCTCTAAAGTGATATAATGCCCTCCGAATCGGCGGAGTGACAAATGACTAGCCTATCAAGGGTGGCGCCCTACTTTGAAGAGATATCATTCGGCGCGGGCCGTGTGAGATTGTATCCGCTGTCTCTGGACGATGTCTCGATGTTGCTGCAGGAGCATTCTTCCACTCTAAGGCAGGCCGTGGAGTTGTTCGCTCCGGTTCTGGAGGCGGAGGCCTACGCAGACAGATTTGCGGCGCACCTTCTAGCGGTGTCGCCGGGCCTCATCAGCCGAGCAATCGCCATCAGCGCACGTGAGCCGGACGCGGCCGACCACGTTCGAAAGATGCCGATCGGGTTCCAACTTCGTGCCTTCGCGACGGTCACTCGAATAAGCTTGGACGGGATCAACCCGGAGGCGGTCCTCCGCGAATTGGCGGATGCAGTAGCGCCGATCTCTGGGGGCAGTGGCAGTGTGGCGGCGCACTAAATGAGCGACACTGCCCGCAGGGATGTCCTTCTAGTTATCCGCGCCAAGGAGGAGGGGGCGCGCGCGATTGACACCGCGTCCGATGCTCTGCGTCGACTGTTCGAGACTCAGCAGGACGTGGGCGACGGTGCGAAGGCGACCGGCGCGGATCTGCTGAAGCTTCTCGGCGACATCAAAAAGGTCGAGACCGCTTACGGTGCGATCGACGGCGCCGCGAACAAAGCCGACAGCGCATTCAACCGCCAGCAGCATAAACTCGCGGGCACGCGCGCCGAACTGGCAGCCATCAAGGGTCAAATCGAAGGTGTCGGCCGCGCCATCGAAAAGGCGCAGGCTGACATCGTCGAAACGAAACTCGGCGGAGTGGTCAAGAACAGCAAGGGCGACATCCTCGACCACTCCGCGCTCATCGGGCAGATCACGGCGGCCAAGGCCGCGCTCGGCTCCCTGCAGTCGACGGAAGCCCGCCTCGCGGCGTCGATCAAGGTTCAAGAGCAGGCGATCGGCGAGGCGGAGTCCTCGCTTCAGCAGCTAGGCTCGATCGCAAACGCCGCCGAAGCCGCCCTGGTCGCCGTCGGCGGGAGCGGCGCCCGCGAGATGCTGGAAGCGAAGGTCGCCACTGAAAAGGCGACGGCTGCGCTGCGGGAACAGGCCGCGGCGGCACGCGATGAGGTGGCGGCCCGGGCAGCGCAGGGACGAGTCAACTCCGTTCTCGGCGTCAACGAGCCGAAGTCCGGGGCGGCGGCCGCTTCGGCGGCGGTGTTCGAGGAGCACGCCCGAGCCGTCCGGGACGCGGCTGCCGCCGAAGCAGAGTTGGCTAGCCGGGCCCGTACGCTGATGGCGCAGGTGGACCCGGTGGCGGCGGCGCAGGGTCGGGTCAACGTCGAGCTCGAGGAAGCAAGGTCACTGTACTTGGCGGGGGCGCTGTCAGCGACTCAATATGCTGCTGCGCAGCAGGCGATCCTGGACAAGGGCGCCGCTCTTATTGCGAAGCTCGACGGGACGGCGGAAACGGCGCGCGAGGCTGCGCGGGCAGAAGCCGAGATGGCGCAGAAAGCGGCAGCCCTCAGGGCACAGATCGACCCGCTCGCGCACATCCAGGACCGGCTGAATCAGGAACTCAAGGAAGCGCGAGATCTCTATCGCGCCGGCAAGATCTCGGCTCAGGAACTTGCGCTGGCCGAGCGAGTGCTAGCGCACGACGCGAAGGGTGCCGCCGACGCTCTCGAGCGGCAGGGCAAGGGCGAGCGCGGCAAGGTAGGTTTGTTCGGTTTGAAGCCGTACGAGCTCACCAACCTCGGGTACCAGGCGAACGATGTCGTAACCCAGCTCGCCTCGGGCACCAGCGTTGCGCAGACGCTGGCGCAACAGGGTGGGCAGCTCATCCAAATCTTTCCGCGGGTCGGCGCTGCCATCCTCGGCGCTCTAGCGAATCCGGTCATCCTCGGTGCCGCCGCCGGCTTGTTCGTCGTTTTCGCGGCCGTGAGGAAAGTGACCGGGGAAGAGAAGCGGGTTCGGACCTTCGCCGGCGCGCTCGAGGCCATGGGAGACGGCGCCAGGTACGATGCGCAGGCCCTGTCCGATGCGGCGCGCAGACTCGACCGCTTCGGCATGAGCGCGGAGGATGCCGTTCAATCCGTCCGCCGCTTCATCCGCGAGGGTCTGAACCCGGAGCTCATCGAGAGATTTGGCCGGGCCGCCGCGAACGCTGCCCTGGTCGTCGGCAGCGAAGCGAAGGACGCCGCGAACCAGATTGCCGAAGGATTCAGCGGTTCCTTCGACGCCATTGCTCGGCTCGACGATGAGATGAACTTCCTGACCGCCACCGAGCGGGAGCAGATTCGACTGATGTTCGAGAGCGGCCGGGCCTCAGATGCGAGGGCGGCCGCCTGGAAGCGCTTTGAGCAGCGCATGGACATCGCCGCGGAGAAGGCTCGCGGTTCCTGGTCGCGGGCGGCAAGGGGTCTGTCGAACGTATGGGACAGCTTCATAGGCGCCGTCGCCGAGGCACCGGAAATCCAGGCGCTCGTTCATTTGCTCGGCGAACTTGGGGATGCGTCGGCAGAGCTCGACCGTGGAACCAAGGCCAATATCGACACCAGCGCCATCGACAAGCAGATCGACCGGCTCAAGAAAAAATTGACTTCCACGAAAGACATGCTCCGCAATGCCATCCTCAGCCCCGAGGGTGGACAGCAGCTCGTTGGTGAAATGGTTCGGATCGAGGCGCAGATTGCCGCGCTCGAGCGCCGCCGAGCGCAGGTGCTCGCACGCCCCATTGATCCGGCCGATCCACAGAGCGGACAAGAGCAGAAGCGCTTGGCCGGCATTCGGGCCGAAGAACTCGCCAGCCTGAAGGTCGTCGACCTCGAGCAGAAACTTGATGAAGCCCGACGCCGCGGCAACGCTGCCCGCGCCGCCGCGATCGCCGGCGAGATCGAATATCAACGGGTGCTGAATCAGACGAAGGACGCCGCCAAGGCGCAGTCGGCCCGCGTCGTAGCGGAGCGGCAGGAGAATGTCCGCACCGAATCGCAACAGGTGCAGTCCGGGCAGGCCCTCCTCCGCACGGCAAATCGGTACGAGGGCTACAACGAGAACAACCGCAACCAGCGGGCGGTTCTCATGGAGATGTTCCGGCAGGCCGGCATCACCATCGACCCGGCTAAGCTCGCCTGGTGCGCGGCCTTCATCAACGCCGTCCTCGCCGCCAATGGGCTCCCCACGGCCAAGGGTGCCGGTGGCGGGCCGACGACGCGGGCGGCCGATTTCAAGAGCTACGGCACCGGCGTCGGCCTGGCAGATGCCCGCCCGGGGGACATCGTCGTCCTTCGGCCGCAAGCCCGCGGCGCCAGCGGTCACGTCGGCCTGTTCTCCGGCTTCGATGAGAAGGGTGATGTCCGGCTGACCGCGGGCAACCAGGGCGGCAGCAAGAAGGTCTCGACGCAGACGTTCGGGCGTGGCGAGGTGGTTGCCGTGCGCCGTCCCGGCCTGGCCGATCAGGATGCGGCCTTCCTCGCTCAAGCCGATCAGCAGCGCCTGGAGCGTCAGCAATCGTTCAACGAGTTGCTCGCCGAAGAAGCGGAGCGCCGCGGCAGGACTGTGAGCCAGGCCAAGGCGCTGTTGGGTCTGTCCGGCGAAGCATATTTGACGGAGCAGCGCCGCCAGGCCGTCGACAATGCCGTGTGGAATGCCGAGCAGCAGGCCAAGCGCCAAGCGATCGAGCTGACCAAGGAGCAGCGGGAGGAAATCGAGCGCACCGCCGCGGCCGAATGGGACGCATTGAACGCCAAGGAGAAGGCGACGCGGCCGATCGAGGAGCTGTCGCGCCAACGTGACGCTCTGCTCGAGAGCATCAAGGCCGCCCGCCGCGCCGGCGAGGATGCCATCGGCGACGCCCTCGAGAAGGATCTTACGTCGGTTGACGATGCGCTGAAGCAGGCGATCGTCTCCGCTTCGAAATTTTGGGGCGAGCTAGGAACGCCCGAGGCTGAGGCAGCGCTGCTCGGCCTCGGGAATCTTCGCGACTCGATGCGCCGGACCATCGGCGAGATGCGACAAGCGCGAGTCGATATGATCCAAGAGGAGCGGCAGGCCGTCATCGGGCGGATCGCGACTGCTCGAGAGGCGGGTGACACGGCCCTTGCGACTGGTCTCGAGCAGCGACTTTCCGAGGTCAACGCGAGGCTCGAAAAGGCCATCGACAGCGCCGTTACCTTCCACGAGGCGTTCGACTCGCCGGAGGCTCGCACCGCCAGGACCAACCTAGCCGCCCTCCGCGACGACATCCAGAAGACGCAGGAGCAACTGCGCCTCGACCAGATGAACAACGAGCTCGGCCAGTTCCAGGCGCAGCGCGCCGAGTTTCAGGAGATGATCACCTTCTATCGCAGCATCGGCGAGATGGACGTCGCCAATGAGCTGCGTGCGGATCTCCGCGGGCTAGATGCCGATCTGCTCAAGGCAATCGACAGCCTAGAAAAGTTCTGGAGCCAATCCTCGCGCCCGGAAGCGCAGGCAACCCTCCTCAACCTTCAGAACCTCCGCAATCAAATCATCGCATCGCAAGCCGAGTTTCGCATTGCCGCCGGCGACATCCAGCAGGCGTTCGCGGGTGGAATGGTGAACGCGGTGAACCAGTGGGCACAAGCCCTCGGCGAGAGTCGGAACGCCATCACCGCGACCTGGGAGGCAGCCCGAGGCTTCGCCGCCGACTTCCTACGCCAGCTCGCGATGATGCTGCTGCAAGCTGCGGCGCTGAAGGTTGCGATGAAAATTGGGTTCGGCAAGGTCGCCAATGGGATGAACTCGCTGCTCAATGTCGCCCCGCTGGTGCTCGCAAGCCAGGGCATGAAGATGGCCGGCGATAAGGTGGTCGCGGGCGGCGTGGCGGTGGGACTTGGAGCCGGTGCCCTTGCCGTTAGCGCCGCGTCCCTGATGGCTGCGGCTCAGATGCTGATAGTGGCCAATTCTGCAGGGCAAGCGGGCGTCATGCACACCGGCGGCATCGTCGGCTCGGGCGGCACAACCCGTGCAGCTCACCCGGCTTGGTTCGCAAATGCTACTCGCTTCCATACCGGCGGCGTAATCGGTCTCCGGCCGCGCGAGATCCCGATCATCGCGGAGCGCGGCGAGGAGATGCTGACCCGGGACGATCCCCGTCACATCCTCAATGGCGGCGGCCAGGGCGGGACCGCGGGTGCCGGCGGCGACTATCCGCCCATTACCGTCGTCAACGCGATCGACGCCGGCGACTTCGTGTCGAAGGGGATGAATACTCGGGTGGGCGGTCGTGCCGTTCTCAACTTCATCAGGGCCAATGCCAGTGCGGTCCGGGCTGCCATGGGAGGCTCGGGTGGCTGACGAAGCGGTCGGCGCAATCGAGGCGGCCCTTCAGGGCAGCTAAGCGACGACTCGGCGCAGCGCGTAGCGCGAATCTCTATGTCTGACGGTATTTTTTGGAAACCATGCCCACTGAGAGGAAGTGTGGGGTCCCCTCTGCGCCACCCCTTGCTTCCACAAACAGACCGAGCGGCGCCGAACGGGCACTACTAGGTGTTGCATCCCTGTTGCGTGGAAGCGCCGGGAGTGGACGGAAACCGGCGGAAAACTGCGAAAAAGCGCGGGACAAGCCGCAACAAGGCCCCGGGGCCGTCGCTGGAAATCAAGTTGTTGTTTTCGCTAGATAAAAGCTGGATGCCCGACGAGGATTCGAACCTCGATTGACGGAGTCAGAGTCCGTAGTCTTACCATTAGACGATCGGGCAGTGCGGGCCGCGAAATAGGACCCGCCCCGCCGCGGGTCAAGGGCGGCGGCCGCGGCTATTCGGCCGGGACCGCGGCCGCGGCCGGGCGGCCCGAGAAGAAGCGCCGAAGCCGGGGCAGCGGCCCGTTGCGCTCCATCCACTCGGCATAGGCGACATAGGCCGGGTCGGCGGAGAGGTGCCGTTCCTCGGTCCGCGCCCGCCAGTAATAGACTCCGGCGACGACGCCCATGATGAAGCTGTTTCGGATCACGTCGGTGAGGCTTCCGCTCGTCGCCAGGAAGGGCAGCGTCGCCAGCCACCAGAACAAATTCTTGGTCACATAGGCGGGATGCTTGGTCCAGGCGTAGGGGCCGTGGGTGAGGATGCCGCGGTGGGTGAGGTTGGAGAAGCGGATTCCGAAGGCGACCGTCGCCCAGGCGTAGACGGCGGTCAGGGCGACGAGGAGGAAGCCGACCAGCGCCATCAGCAGCGGATAGCCGGCCAGCCAATAGTTCCAGCCGTCCTCGCCCATCGTCCCCGAATGATAGTCGAGCGGCCCGCCGCCGCCCATCAGGACGAAGGGCGGATAGCAGATCAGCGCCGCCGTCCAGCCCGCCGCATAGGGGTTGGCCGAGCGGATATGGGCGTCGAGCGGCTTCATCGTCAAAGCGTAGCCGACCGTCGCGAAGGTCGTGTCGATCATGAACATGAAGGTGATCAGCCAGCGCGTCAGGTTGACGATGTTGGCGGTGATCGCTTCGCCCGGCCGGGGCGACGGTGCCGGCCCAATTGCCCGGGACGATGGCGATCATGAAGGCCATGAAGAAGCCTTTGACCGCCCAGCTGCGGAAATGCTCGTAGACCGCCTCGCGGTCGACCGAGGCGCGACCGCCGATCAGCAGCTGGCCGAAATGCCAGGCGCCGTCGCGCGGCTCGACCAGCCGCCGGTCGAGCCAGATCACATAGGGGATGGACAAAGCGAGCAGCGGCGCCGCGGCCAGGCCCAGCACCTCCATCGAGAAGAGGTAGATGCCGTCCCAATACCAGCGGCCGACGCAATAGAGGAAGCCGATCGCCGCCCAGGTCGCCCACAGGCCGGCGATCTTGACCAGGCTGAAGTCGAGCGACTGCCGCGAGCGGCCGCGGCGGTCCGTCCCAGTCGATTCCGGTGGTCGGGCTTGCGGTGGACCTTGTCGACGAGGAGCGACCAGAGCACCATCGGCACGCCGCAGGCGAGCAGGGCGATCAGGGCGCCGCTCTCGCCGGCGAGGCCGAAGCTGCGCGCCGTCGCCACCCAGGCGAACAGCCCGGCGAGGCCGGCGAGGCCGACCCCGGTGCTCACCGCGGAGCGGGGACGCGGGTCGTGCCGCGCGTCGGCTTGCGATCTTCACCTCGGCGTTCATCGGAGCCCGGGCTTAAGCGGGAATGGTAAGCAAGCCGTGAACGCTTCGTCATCGCATCCGTCATCCCGGCGAAGGCCGGGACCCAGGAACACTGACATTGGCCGACACTCGCAGCCATCCGTGGTCTTGGGTCCCGGCTTTCGCCGGGATGACCTTTACCTCCATTCCGGCCCTAATCCTCCGCCCCCCGTAACCGGTTCTTAAACCTCTGGAGCGCTATGGCTTTTTCCGACGGGGGCGAAGTGGGGCGTCGCCGCCGCCGCGATGGCCGGGGAGGGACGATGCTGTCGAACGAATGCCATGAGGAGACGATCTTCTCCTTCTCGCCGCGCGCGCCGCGCCCGCCCGAGCGCCGGCGCGAGACCCGCCACCTCACCATCCTTCGGGTCGGAGCCCTGATCGGACCGAACGGCCGCGAGCTCTGCCTCATCCGCAACATCTCGGCCGGCGGCCTCATGGCCCATGTCTATTCGAACCACGCCGTCGGCGCCGCGGTCGCGGTCGAGCTGAAGAGCAACCAGGCGGTTCCCGGCACCGTCGTCTGGGCCGACGAATCGAACGTCGGGATCGAGTTCGACGTTCCGATCGACGTCGAGGAGATGCTGTCGAGCCAGGCCGTGCTCGACAACGGCTGGCGGCCGCGCCTGCCGCGGGTCGAGGTCGACCGGCTGGCGACCCTTCGCTGCGGCGCCCGCCTCTACGGCGTCAACACCCGCGACATCAGCCAGGGCGGGGTCAAGATCGAGATCGACCAGCCGCTTCGAGGTCGGCCGCGAGGTCGTCCTGACGATGGAGAAGTTCCGCCCCGTCACCGGAGTGGTCCGCTGGTGCCGGGACGGCCTCGCCGGAATCGCCTTCAACCACCTCATCCCCTTCCACGAGCTGATGGAATGGCTGAAGCCGGAGACCCCGGCGAAGCTTTAGCGGCCTGGTGACAGGGGGACAGTCTGGTGACAGTCACGTGACTGTCACCAGACTGTCCCCCAGACTGTCCCCACAGCACGTTGACAGCCCCCGCCCCTTTCGCCAATGGGACGCCCTCCCTAGATGGGGCCTCCTGGACAGGTGGCCGAGTGGTTAAAGGCAGCAGACTGTAAATCTGCCCGGGTTTCCCGTACGCTGGTTCGAATCCAGCCCTGTCCACCAGCCTACGCTCCCGCTTCGCGTGAGCTTCGGCTGGCAAGCCAGCCAGGCGCGAACCTCAGGCGGGCTTGCCCGCCGAAGCCAGGTTCGCCTAAAGGGCGAAGCTGGCGCAGGCGGGTGTAGCTCAATGGTAGAGCAGAAGCCTTCCAAGCTTACGACGAGGGTTCGATTCCCTTCACCCGCTCCAGCCTTCGCCCGAACCGTCATCCCGGACTGCTTGCCCGAACCGTCATCCCGGACTTGATCCGGGTGTGGATTCACATTTGAAGTGCAACGGATTGATGAAGGCTTCGGCTGGCGTTTGGAAGCCGAGGCATTTTCGGGGGGTATTGTTGTAGCGGGCGACGAGCTTGTCGATGGCCTTGTTGGAGAGGGCGTCGAGGTTGGTTTTGCGTGGCAATGCCCGTCTGAGACGTCCGATGGCGTTTTCGACGCCGCCTTTTTGCCAAGGGCTGTGGGTGTCGCAGAAGTAGGTCTGGATGCCGAGCTGCTGGGTAAGCCGGTAGTGCCGGGCGAACTCGGTGCCGTTGTCGAATGTGATGGTCCGTCGCATGTCGGCCGGCATGGGCCTGAGGATGGCGGCGAGCGCGGTTGCGGTCGGCTCGGCCTTGAGGCTTGGCGGCCGGACGAGAAGGGTGATGCGGGAGCGTCTTTCGTGGGCGACGAGGACGGCCTGGCCGGGCGTGGAGAAGAGCATCGCGTCGCCCTCCCAATGTCCCTGGACGAGGCGGTCGGCGGCTTCGGCGGGGCGGTCGTGGATGGACCTTCGGTCGGTGAAGCGAGGAGCGCCGCCGCCTTTATTACGCCAGCCGCGCCTAAGCCTGCCCCGGAGGAGGTATCGGCGCCAGCTGACGTCGTTGGTGCGCTTCATCTGGGCGTGGACGAAGCGATAGATGGTCTCGTGGCTGATGACCCGGCGCCCCGCGTCGAGGGCGAGGCGGCCACAGATCTGCTCGGGCGACCAGCCGTCGGCCATGCGATCGAGCACGTTCTCGCGCAGGACGTCGTCGCGCTCGAGCCGCGACCCCGACCAGCGCCGCGCACCCGCCTGCTGCTGGGCGTAGGTCGGGCTGTAGCCGATCTTCGAGCCTTTATTGCGCTTCAGCTCCCTGGAGATCGTCGACGGCTGGCGATCCAGAGCTGCAGCGATCTGCCGGAGCGATTGCCCGCCTTCATGAAGGCGGGCAATCTCACACCGTTCCTCGATCGAAAGCTGGCGGTAGGTCGACATGGCAACACCTGTCTGAGGTGTTGCACTTCGTTTGTGAACTCAGAGGGATCCACCTTTCTCGCGGCCCAGGTCAGGAAGGCAGGTGGATGCCGGATCAGTCCGGCATGACGGAAAAGGCTCAGCTCCCCAGCCGCTTCGCCCGCGCCGTCAGATAAGCGTAGAGCGAGTCGATCTCGGCGTCGGTGAGATGGCTGAAGTCGTTCCTCGCCGACCGTCGTCATCAGCCCGAGGTCGCGCCCGTCCGGCGGCCGGCCGGTCCGCATCAGGGCCTTGAACTGGGCCGGGTCGTAGCCGGCCACCACGTTGAGGTCCGGCGCCTTCTCGTCGGGCCCGGCCGAGCCGCCCATCAGCGCCGGCGCCGTGGCATTCGGAGCAGGAGATGGCGGCGAGGTGCCGGGCCGGCTCATGCTCGGGCCCGAGCGCGATCGGGGCTTGGGTTCGATAGTCGGCCACCCCCTGCGGCGCCGGCCGGAAGGTGCCGAGGACGAGGCCGAGACGGCCGATCGGGCCGGCGCTGAGCCCCTTGCCCTGCCCTTCCGACCGCGGCAGCGTCCGGATCCAGGCGACCAGCGAAGCCGTCTCCCGGTCGGTGAGCCGCGAGTACATCGGCGAGGGCATGACGAACAAAGCCCGCCCGTGATGGCCGATGCCCTGGCGGATTCCGGCGGCGAGCTGCTGGTCGCTCGCCTTCGCCGCCACCTCGGTGATGTTGGGCGCGAACACCCTGGCGACTCCCGGGCGCGTCGAACATCAGCCTGCCCTTCAGCCCCTCGCCGTGGCAGCTGAGGCAGCCGAGCACCCGCGCCAGCCGCGGCGCCTCGGCCGCTTCCGCCGCCGAGACGGGCGGCAGCGGTCTCGGCGCGCGGCGGCATAGTCCCTTGCGCAAGATGATCTCCGACCAGGCGAAGATGACCAGCGCCGCGACCAGCAGCAGCGCGACGACCGCCCCGAGCCCGATTGCGACCCACCGCAACGCTTTCCTCATCGGCAACCCCCTGGATCCCGGCCGAAAGCTGTCACGATCCGCGACCGCAGACAAGGCATGCCGGGGAGGGCGCCCTTCACCCGCCGTTCAGGCGCCGACAGCCGCCGTTCAGCTTGGCGGGACGAGTGGAGCCCCCGGCCGGGACGAGGCGTGGGCCCGCCGCCGGAACGGCAATGGCCGCCCACCCGTTCATCCGGGCGAACCACGGGAGTTTCCTCATGCGTAACCTCATCCTGCTCGCCGGCACCGCCGCGCTCGCCCTCGCCGCGCCGGCCGCGGCCGAGAAGGGCGGCAAGGGCGGCGGCGGCCATGGCCACGGCGGCGGCAAGCCCGCCAAGGTGGAGCGCGGCGGCGGCGGCCACGGCGGCGCGGCGCGCGCCGGGCGCGGCGGCGGCCATGCGACGCGTCAGGCGAAGCCGCAGAAGGCGGAACGCCAGGCGGTCCGAGCCGAGCGCAAGGCCGAACGCCGCGCCGAGCGCCCCGTCAGGATCGAACGCCAGGCCCTCCGCCGCGACGATCGGCGCGACCGTGCGCCGACCGCTTCGACGGCCGCCGCGGCGACGTCCTCCTCGTCCGCGACGGCGACCGCCGCCGCTTTGCCGGCTATGGCCACGCCTGCCCGCCGGGCCTCGCCAAGAAGGGCAACGGCTGCCTTCCGCCGGGGCAGGCGAAGAAGCTGTTCGGCGGTCGGCCAGAGGCTCGATCGCGCCTGGTTCGAAGGCTATCGCCTGCCGGTCGCCTATCGCAGCTTCTATTACGACACGCCGGACTATTATTACCGCTACGACGACGACGGCTATATCTACCGCGCCGTCGCGGCAGCGACCTGATCAGCGCGATCATCCCGCTGCTCGGCGGCGGCTTCGGAGTGGGCCAGCCGCTGCCGGCCGGTTACGACGTCTACAATGTCCCGATGCAGTATCGCGACACCTGGTACGACAATGACGAGTCGCTCTACCGCTACGGCGACAACGCCATCTATCGCGTCGATTCGGACTCGGGGATGATCGACGGCATCGTCGCTTTGCTCGCCGGCGACCTCAATGTCGGCCAGGCCCTGCCCAGCGGCTACGACGCCTACAACCTGCCGCTCGACTATCGCGACGAATATCGGGACGACGATGACCACCTCTATCGCTATGCCGACGGCAACATCTACCAGGTCGACGCCAAGACCCAGATGATCCAGGCGATCGTGGAGATGCTCGTCTAATCAGGAGTGCCCAGCATGAAGAGAGCGCTGTTCGCCGCCGCCGCCTTGCTCGCCGCCGCCTGCCAGCAGGACGGCGGCGGCAACGCCTCGGCCGACGCCAATGGCGCGGCCGGAGAGGCCCGGCCCGCCGCCAAGCGGGAGCAGCCCAGGACGAGCATCCTCGAGGCCCTGGAAAGCTCGGCGGAGCACAAGACCTTCGCCAACGCGGTCAAGGCCGCGGGGCTGACCGAAACCCTCTCCGGAGCCCAGCCCTATACCTTGTTCGCCCCGACCGAGACGGCCTTCCAGAAGCTGCCGGGCGGCGCCGGAAGCCTGCTCGCGCCCGAGGCCAAGGGCCAGCTCGTCGCCCTTCTCACCGGCCATGTCGTCCCGGGCGCGGTCACCGCCGAGGACCTCGGCCGGGCGATCGACCGGGGCAAGGGCAAGGCGGAGCTCGCCACCGTCGGCGGCAGCAACCTGAGCTTCAGCCGGGAGGGCGACGCGATCGTCGTGACCGACGCCGCCGGCGGCCGCGCCCGCCTCACCCGGGCCGACAAGTTCGCCTCGAACGGCGTCGTCCACGACGTCGACGCCCTGCTGAGGAGCCGCTGAGTCCCGTCATTGCGAGGAGCGAAGCGACGCGGCAATCCAGTGGGCGTCCGAGGCCGCACTGGATTGCTTCGCTTCGCTCGCAATGACGCGCCTGCACCGAATCTGCACGGCCTTCCCGCCGCCAATTGAAGCGCGACTCATTCGCCCTCGACGCGCCTCGTCCATGATCGCGCCATGGAGATCACCGCCCCCGCCCCCGCCGCGATGCCGTTCCGGCTGCGTCGCTTCAGCTTCGTCCAGAAGATCGTCCTCGCGGCCCTGCTGGTCGCGCTCGCCGACCATCTCTTCTTCCTGCAGCGGGCCGGCGCGACGCTCGGAGTCTTCGCCGCCGCCCTGCTGATCGCCTTGCTCGCGGCGACCCCGGCGATCGGCCGGAGCCGACCCGCTCTCGTCGCCGCCGCCGCCGCCTTGCTGTTCGCGCTGCTGCTGGCGGACGATCCCTCGCCGCTCGCCGCCGGGCTGTTCGTCGTCGCCGCGACGCTCGCCGCCCTTCTGCCGCGCACGCCGGCCTTCGACGACGGCTGGCGCTGGACCAAGCGGCTTCTCCTCCACGCCTTGCTCGCCCCGATCACGCCGGTGCTCGACTGGATGCGGCTGCGAGTGGCCCGGCGGCGGCGCGGACCGGCCCGCTTCGCCGGCGCGCTTCCCCTTCTCGCCGTCCCGATCCTCGGCAGCGCCCTCTTCCTCGCCCTGTTCAGCGCCGCCAACCCGCTCATCGCCAACGCCTTCGCGCGCATCGACCTGGTCGCGATGGCCGGCGGCTTTTCGATCCTGCGCCTCGCCTTCTGGAGCGTCGCGACCCTGCTGGTCTGGAGCGTCCTTCGCCCGCCGCGGGTCCGGCTCGACCCGCCGCGCCCGGCCGGCGCCGCCCTCCCGCTCCCGGGCGTCACCCCGGCCTCGATCGCCCTCTCGCTCGCCGCCTTCAACGCGGTCTTCGCGCTTCAAAACGGCCTCGACATCGTCTTCCTGTGGAGCGGTGCGCCGCTGCCAGGCGACCTGACCCTGGCCGAATATGCCCATCGCGGCGCCTATCCTTTGATCGCCACCGCCCTGCTCGCCGGCCTGTTCGTCCTCCTCACCCTCCGCCCCGGCTCGCCGACCGCGGCGAGCCCGCTGGTGCGGCGCCTCGTCTACGCCTGGATCGCCCAGAACGTCGTCCTCGTCGCCTCGACCATGCTCCGCACCGCCGATTATATCGAGGCTTACTCCCTCACCCGGCTGCGCATCGCGGCTCTGGTCTGGATGGCGCTGGTCGCGATCGGCCTGGTCCTGATCTGCGTCCGGCTGTGGCGGGACAAGAGCGGCGCCTGGCTGATCAACGCCAATCTCGCCTTCGCCGCCGCCGCGCTCACCGCATGCTCGGTCGTCGACCTCGGCGCCGTCGCCGCCCAGTGGAACGTCCGCCATGCCCGCGAGGCCGGCGGGCGCGGGGTCCGGCTCGACCTCTGCTACCTGAGCGAGCTCGGCCCGTCCGCCCTGCTGCCGCTGATCGAGCTGGAGAGCCGGCCGATCGCGCCGCGCTTCCGCGAGCGGGTGAGCTGGACCCGCAACCTGATCATGGACCGGCTCGCCACCTCCCAGGGCGACCGGCACGGCTGGACCTTCCGCAACGCCCGCCGCAGCGCCGAGGCGAAAAGGCGGATCGCCGAACGCCGCCTGCCGCGCTTCTCGGCCGACCTCCGCGACTGCGACGGCCGGCCACGCGGCGAGCAAGACTTTGACAGCCGCCGGGCGAGGATGTGACATGTACGCGATGAGCCACAAGATCCTCCTCGTCGACGACGACGCCCATATCCGCCAGCTGCTCGCCTTCGCGCTCGGCAAGGCAGGGATGAAGACCAGCGAGGCCGGCGACGGCGAGGAAGCGCTGAAGGAGGTGGAGCGGGACCGGCCGGACCTCGTCGTCCTCGACATCAACATGCCGCGCATGGACGGGCTCGAAGTCTGCCGGCGCCTGCGCGCCGAGGGCGACCTGCCGATCCTTTTCCTCTCCTCGCGCGACGACGAGATCGACCGGGTGCTCGGGCTGGAGATGGGCGGCGACGATTATGTCGTGAAGCCCTTCTCCCCGCGCGAGGTCGTCGCCCGGGTCAGCGCCATCCTCAAGCGCGGCGGCCGGGCGCTGGCCGAGGCCGGGCCGAAGTCGGCGCTCGTCCACAGCCGCCTCCGACTCGATCCCGAAGCCTGGGAGGCGCATTGGGACGGCGAGCCGGTGCCGGTCACCGTCACCGAGTTCCAGCTTCTGCTTCTGCTCGCCAGCCTTCCCTCCAAGGTGTTCAGCCGCGACTCGATCATCGACCGGCTTCACGGCCCCGGCTTCGCGATCACCGACCGGACGATCGACAGCCACATCCGCAACCTGCGCGCCAAGTTCGCCGCTCTGGGCGCGGACGACCTGATCGAGACCCGGCCCGGAATCGGCTACCGGATCGGCCGCTGCCTCGGGCAGGCTCCCGCTTGATCCGAGCCGCCAAGGAGTTCGCCAAGCGCCACTGGCCGACGCTGAGGCTGCGTACCCTCCTGTTCCTCACCCTCCTCTTCGTCGCCGCACTCCCCGGGATCGGCGCCGTCTTCCTTCGCGTCTACGAGAATACCCTCGTCCAGCAGACCGAGGCGGAGCTGATCGCCCAGGGCGCGGTCCTCGCTGGCGCCTACCGCGCCGCCTGGCCGGAGCCCTATACGGATCCCGCCGCCCGGCCCCTTGCGCCCGGAGCGGCCGACCATCGACCTTCGCGCCATGCCGGTGCTCGGTCCGCAGCCGGAGAGCCGGCCGTCGCGCCGGCCGCCCGACCCCCGCGCCGTCCGGGCCGCCGCGACGCTCCGCCCCATCGTCGCCGACACCGTCCGGTCGACCCTCGCTGCGGTCCGGCTGATGGACGTCCACGGCACCGTGGTGCTCGGCCGTGGCGACGTCGGCCGAAGCTACATGCATCTGCCGGAAGTCGATCCGGTGACCATCGGCCAGACCCGCACCGTGCTTCGCGAGCGCGGCGACTACCAGCCGCGCTACGCGCTCGAATGGCTGAGCCGGGCGTCCAACATAAGGGTCCATTATGTCCGGCCCGTCGTCGCCGGCGGCGAGGTGGTCGGCGTCCTCATGCTGAGCCGGAGCCCGCGCGGGCTGTTCCTCGGAATCTACCAGGACCGCGGCAAGATCGCGCTCGGCGTCGCCCTCATCTTCATGACCCTGCTGGTCCTCGCCGGCCTGCTCTCGCGCGGCATCGCCCGGCCGATCGAGGCGCTGAGCGAGGCGACCGAGAACGTCGCCCGCGGCGCCGTCGCCGTCCCCGAGCCGCCGGCGACCGCGGCGATCGAGATCCGCACCCTCTACCTCAACTTCGCGGCCATGGCCGACCGGATCGAGCGCCGCTCCCGCTACCTCAAGGATTTCGCCGCCGCGGTCAGCCACGAGCTCAAGACCCCGATCGCCGGCATCAAGGGCGTGCTCGAGCTGCTTCGCGGAGCACCCCGAGATGAGCGAGGAGGAGCGAAGCCGCTTCCTCGCCAATGCCGGCGCCGACGCCGACCGGCTGTCGCACCTGCTTCGCCGGCTGCTCGATCTCGCCCGCGCCGACATGGCCGCGGCCCCCGAGGATGCGGCGACCGATCCGCTCGCCCCGGCGCTTCGGGTCGCCGACGCCCACCGCAACGAGGGATTCGAGGTCGCGCTCCGGCTCGACGGCCTGCCGGCGGCGGCCGCCCCGACGGAATTGCTCGAGGCGGTGCTCGAGACGCTCGTCGAGAACAGCCGCCAGGCCGGAGCGAAGTCGGTAGCGATCGAGGGGCGGGCCGGCGGCGGCAAGGTCCGGCTCGTGGTCAGCGACGACGGCCCCGGAATCCCGCCCGCCGACCACGAGCGCATCTTCGAGCCCTTCCACACCGGCCGCCGAAGCGAAGGCGGCTCCGGCCTCGGCCTGTCGATCGCCCGCTCCCTCCTCACCTCCTGCGGCGGCACAATCGTCAGCAAGGCCACGCAAAGGGGAGCGGAGTTCGAGATCGTGCTGCCGGCCACGCGCTAGGACGAGGCAACTCTCCCCCTCGACTCGACCATCGAAACGACGGATATTCGAGCTGGCGTAGATCGAGGCCGGCAAGCGCCCGACAGCGACCCAGGAGGATCGGGATGGCCAGTTCCCCCGACGAACGCCTGCACCTCATCGCGGAGCTCTACCGGTTCGTCGCCCGTGTGCTGCCCGACGACATTGCGGAGGCACGGAGCGCAGAGGAAGCCCACGCGCTGCGGGCGAATTTGCAAAGCCTCCAGGACGCTTTCCTGAGGGCACAACGGATCGATCTCGGCAGGGAAGGTGCAAGGGTCGAGGCCGCCTTCATGGCAGCGCAGCACGCTTCGACCGACGTTCAAGCCTCCTTTGCTGAAGGCCGTGCTCTCAGCCAGCGGGTCGCGTCCATGAGCGCAGCGGTGAGCGCTATCCAGCATCTGCTCGACGTGGCGGATGACGACGGGTTTGGGGGCGCGCGGATCAGATGACGCAATCGTCAGAGGCAGACAGCCTGCAGCCGCAGGAGCGCAGGAAAAAATACCGGGAAAACCAGAACTACTTTTCGGAGAAGCTCAGTGAGGTCACCCGTTATATCGGGTTCGGTCTCGTCGCCTTCACCTTCGGCCTCCTGTCCGATGAAACGGTTCTCGCCAACACGCTGTCACAGGCCTCCGCCAGTCTCCTTGCCATCGCCTGTCTCTGCGGAATTCTGGTAATAGTCAGCGATTTTCTGCATCTGATGCTCGGTTGGAAATCCAACGAGCTGGCCGCCGACAACAAAAAGGGAGATTTCAAGCTCCCTCCGCTGGGCAGGAGACTCCGCGCCGCACAGACAGGGTTCTTCTATTTCAAGCAGGGCTTGGCCGCCGTCGGCAGCCTGCTGCTCATCGTGGCGCTCGCGACCGTCGTTTCGCTCGATCCCCTGCTTCCGGGCGGCTAGCCAGGGCTCGGGGAGGGACAAGGTCAATCGAACTCGAGGATGACCGCGTCGACGGCGAGGCTGTCGCCCGGCTTCGCCTTCACCGCCTTCACCGCCCCGGCCTTCTCGGCGCGGAGGATATTCTCCATCTTCATCGCCTCGACGACGGCGAGCGGCTGCCCGGCCTCGACCCGGTCGCCCTCGCCGACATTGAGCGCGGTCAGCAGGCCCGGCATCGGACAGAGCAGATATTTGGAGAGGTCCGGCGGCACCTTCTCGATCATGTGGCGCGACAGCTCGGCGACATGGGCGGGGAGCACCTCGACGACGATGGGAGGCGCCGCGCGTCGGTCAGCCGCCACTGGCGGCCCCGCCGGCCGATCTGGACCGTGCGGGCGCGCCCGTCGATCATGCCCTTGAACAGGCGCTGCCCGGGCTCCCAGCGGCCGATCAGCTCACGCCCCTCGCCCTCGTCGAGATAGGCGAGCAGGCCCGCCCTCGAAGCCGTCGAAGCGGATCGCGATACTCGCGCCCGCCGAGCCGGACCACCCGCTCCGCCGGCGGCGCGACGGGAGCGCCGAGCTGGCCGCTGACGGCGCAGGCCCGGGCCTCGGTTTCCTCGGCGACCATCGCGGCGATCGCGGCCAGATCCTCGATCAGCCGCTCGTCGGCCGGCGCGCCGGCGAAGCCTTCGGGATATTCCTCGGCGATGAAGCCGGTGGTCAGCCGCCCCTCGCGAAAGCGGGGATGCTGCATCAGCGCGGAGAGGAAATCGACATTGTGGCCGATTCCCTCGACGATGAAGGAATCGAGCGCCTCGACCTGGCGGTCGATCGCCGCCTCGCGGGTCGGAGCCCAGGTGATCAGCTTGGCGATCATCGGGTCGTAGAACATGCTGACCTCGCCGCCCTCCTCGACCCCGTCGTCGACTCGGGTGCGGCCATCCTCCTCGCTCGCCTCGCGGGAGGGCCGATAGCGCACCAGCCGTCCGGTCGAGGGCAGGAAGCCGCGATAGGGGTCCTCGGCATAGACGCGGTTCTCGATCGCCCAGCCGCTGAGCTTCACCTCGTCCTGGCCGAAGGGAAGCGCCTCGCCCGCCGCGACCCGGATCATCAGCTCGACGAGGTCGAGGCCGGTCACCTCCTCGGTCACCGGATGCTCGACCTGGAGCCGGGTGTTCATCTCGAGGAAGTAGAAGCTGCGGTCGGCGCCGGCGATGAACTCGACGGTGCCGGCGCTGTGATAGCCGACCGCCCGCGCGAGAGCGACGGCCTGCTCGCCCATCGCCTTGCGCATCTCCGGCGTGACGAAGGGCGACGGCGCCTCCTCGACCACCTTCTGGTGGCGGCGCTGCACCGAGCATTCGCGCTCGCCGAGATAGAGGAGGTTGCCGGCCTTGTCGCCGATCAGCTGGATCTCGATGTGGCGCGGATTCTCGACGAACTTCTCGATGAACACCCGGTCGTCGCCGAAGCTCGCCAGCCCCTCGCGCTTCGTCGCCTCGAAGCCCTCGCGGACGTCGGTTTCGCGACCAGGCGAGCCGCATGCCCTTGCCGCCGCCGCCGGCCGAGGCCTTCATCATCACCGGATAGCCGATCTCGCCGGCGATCCTCACCGCATGCTCGGTATCGTCGATCTCGCCGACGAAGCCGGGGACGACGCTGACCCCCGCCTCGCGCGCCAGCTTCTTCGATTCGATCTTGTCGCCCATCGCCGCGATCGCGCCCGGCGGCGGCCCGATGAAGGCGATCCCCGCCGCCTCCAGAGCGCCGCGGCGAAGCTCTCCCGCTCGGACAGGAAGCCGTAGCCGGGATGGACCGCCTCGGCCCCCGTCTCCCGGCAGGCGGTCGATGATCAGCTCGGCGTTCAGATAGCTTTCCGCTGGCCGGCGGCGGCCCGAGCCGAACCGACTCGTCGGCGAGCTTCACATGCGGCGCCCGGGCGTCGGCGTCCGAATAGACCGCGACCGTCGCGATCCCCATCTTGCGGGCGGTGCGGATGACCCGGCAGGCGATCTCGCCGCGATTGGCGATCAGGATCTTCTTGAACATCAGCCGGACATCCTCGTCATGCCGGACTTGATCCGGCATCCACCTGTTCTTGCTGCGCCTCCCTAACAGAAGGTGGACCCCGGATCAAGTCCGGGGTGACGGACGGCCCTCACTCCGCCGCCTCCTCCAGCGGCGGCATGTTGTGGCCGAGGAGCCTCAGCACTTCGCCTGCGGCATCGACCAAATTGGTGCCCGGCCCGAAGATCGCCTGGACGCCCGCCTCGCGGAGCATGTCGTAATCCTGCGGCGGGATGACTCCGCCGACGACGACCTTGATGTCGGGCCGGCCCAGATCGCGCAGATGGCCGATCAGCTCCGGCACCAGGGTCTTGTGGCCCGCCGCGAGGCTCGAGGCGCCGACCACGTCGACATCCTTGTCGACGGCCAGCCGCGCGCTCTCCTCCGGAGTCTGGAACAGCGGCCCGGGGACGACTTCGAAGCCGAGATCGGCGAAGGCGGAGGCGACGAGATTGGCGCCGCGGTCGTGGCCGTCCTGGCCCATCTTGGCGACCAGCATCCGCGGCTTGCGGCCGAGCCGCCGTCCGATCGCGTCGACTCCCGCGCCGGCGCGCGTCCAGCGCGGGTCGCCTTCATAGGCGCCGCCGTAAATGCCCTTCACCGGCTCGGGGGTGGTGCCGTAGCGGCCGAACGCATCCTCGAGCGCCTGGCTGATCTCGCCCAGCGTCGCCCGCGCCCGGGCCGCCTCGACCGCGAGGGCGAGCAGATTGGAATCGCCGCTGCGCGCCCTCGCGCAGAGCGTCGAGCGCGGCCTTGGTCGCGCCCTCGTCGCGCTCCGCCCGCACCTTCTCCAGCCGCGCCACCTGCCCGGCGCGGACCTTGTCGTTGTCGATCTGGAGGATGTCGAGATGCGCCTCGTCGTCGAGCCGGTAGCGGTTCACCCCGACGATCACCGTCTCGCCCCGGTCGACCCTCGCCGCCCGCGCCGCCGCGGCTTCCTCGATCCGCCGCTTCGGCAGCCCCTCGGCGACCGCGGCGGTCATGCCGCCCAGCGCCTCGACCTCCTCGATCAGCGCCCAGGCCTTGTCCGCCAGCTCCTTGGTCAGGCTCTCGACGAACCAGGAGCCGCCGAGCGGGTCGGCGACATGGGTGACTCCGCTCTCCTCGGCGAGGATGAGCTGGGTGTTGCGGGCGATCCGCGCCGAGAAGTCGGTCGGAAGGGCGATCGCCTCGTCGAAGCTGTTGGTGTGGAGCGACTGGGTGCCGCCGAGCACCGCCGCCATCGCCTCGATCGTGGTTCGGACGATGTTGTTGTACGGATCCTGCTCGGTCAGCGACACGCCCGACGTCTGGCAATGGGTGCGGAGCATCAGCGACTTGGGGTTCGTCGCTCCGAACCCGGTCATGATCCGGTGCCACAGCATCCGCGCCGCGCGCAGCTTGGCGACCTCCATGAAGAAGTTCATGCCGATGCCGAAGAAGAAGCTGAGCCGCGGCGCGAAGGCGTCGACCTCGAGCCCCTTCGCCTTGGCGACGCGGACATATTCCATTCCGTCGGCGAGGGTGAAGGCGAGCTCCTGCACCGCCGTCGCCCCCGCCTCGAGCATGTGGTAGCCGCTGATCGAGATCGAGTTGAACCGCGGCATGTGGCTCGACGTGTAGGCGATGATGTCGGCGACGATCCGCATCGAGGGGCCGGGCGGATAGATGTAGGTGTTGCGGACCGCGAACTCCTTGAGGATGTCGTTCTGGATCGTTCCCGAGAGCTGGGCCTGCGCCACTCCCTGCTCCTCGGCGGCGACGATGTAGAAGGCCATGACCGGAAGCACCGCGCCGTTCATCGTCATCGACACGACATCGTGTCGAGCGGGATCCCGTCGAACAGGATCTTCATGTCCTCGAGCGTGTCGATCGCGACGCCGGCCTTGCCGACGTCGCCGGTCACCCGCGGATGGTCGCTGTCGTAGCCGCGGTGGGTGGCGAGATCGAAGGCGACGCTGAGCCCCTTCTGCCCGGCGGCGAGGTTGCGCCGGTAGAAGGCGTTCGAATCCTCCGCGGTCGAGAAGCCGGCATATTGCCGGATCGTCCAGGGCCGGCCGGTATACATCGAGGCGTAGGGGCCGCGCGTGTAGGGCGCGAAGCCGGGCAGGCCGGGATCCAGCCCCTCGACGTCGCCCGCCGTGTAGAGCGGCTTGACCTCGATCCCCTCCGGCGTGTGCCAGACGATGTCCTTGCCCTTCACCTCCTTCGAGGCGGCGGCCTGCCAGTCGGAATGGGTGGGCTTGTCGGTCATGGTTGGTTTTCGCGCGTACTATGGACTCGGAGGATCGTCACCTGTTCCCTGCCGACGCGATAGATGATGACATACTGGATATCCGGAACCGAAAGAGCGCGTAGCATGGATCGCGGCACGGACCGTCCGATCAGGGGATTAAGGCTCAACGCATCGGCACGTTCGCGCAGTGGCCTCTCGACTTTTTCCGCCCAGGCTTCGGAACGCCCGAGGTTGAACTGGAAGATTCGAGCGAGGTGAGCGCGCCCCGCCTCCGCCCAAACTACCTTCACTATTCTGCGGCACTCTGCCGATGGCGGCGGCGACGTTCCTCCATGTCGCGAACCACCATCTCATGTGGAACCACACGACCGGCCGCCACATCCTCAAGTCCTGCGCGGATGCCCTCCAGCAAGCGCCGGGCATCCGCGGCCGATCGAAGGAATGGGAACTCGCTTCGCAATCTCTCCAGGCCAGCGTCGGGAGCGGCCAGGTGCTCGTCGACCCAGGCGATATCGGCAGCGACGCTGTCATGATCTTCAGCCATGCCGGTTCCCTACCACGATCAGTGCCCCGCCGCCACTTTCGGGCTCTCCATGATCTCGGTGAGAACGCCGCCCATGTCCCTCGGATGCACGAAGAAGATCGGAGTCCCGTGCGCCCCGATCCGCGGCTCGCCGAGCACCCTCGCGCCCTTGCCCTCGAACCAGGCCTTGGCCTCGTGGATGTCGGGCACCTCGTAGCAGAGATGATGCTGCCCGCCGGCCGGGTTCTTGGCCAGGAAGGCGTGGATCGGGCTCGACTCGCCGAGCGGCTCGATCAGCTCGATCTGCGTGTTCGGCGTGTCGACGAAGCAGACCTTCACCCCCTGCGCCGCAAGGTCGAAAGGCGCGCGGATCACCTTTGCCCCCATCACGTCGCGGTAGAAGGCGATCGACGCTTCGATCGAGGGGGTCGCGACCCCGACATGGTTGAGCCGACCGAGCTTCATAACGCCTCCTTCAGGCCGAGCTGGAAAATGAGATCGGCCGCGACGATCGCGACCAGGACGAAGCTCAGCACGTGCAGCCCGAGCAGCAGTTTGAACTTGCCCCCGGCCTCGTGGCGGCTGAGATAGGTTCGGTAGAGCGGCAGCCGCCCTTCCCTCAGCCCCCGCCGGATCCGCCAGGCGATCAGCGGCAGCAGAGCCGCTCCGATCAGCCCGACGAAGAGGTCCCCGCCCGGCGCCATCAGCAGGTCCGCATCGTCGACTGGGCCGCCGGCCGGCGACATAGCGTTCGCCGCCGCGCACATAATGCTCGCTGAAGGCGCGGCTGCCGGAATAGACGACGTCGAACGACTGGTTCTTGACGACGTTGAGGATCCTGCCCTCGATCAACAGGGCCTCGCCGCCGTCCCCCTTCGCGCCCTTGTCGTCATAGGCGAGCGGCACCGTGGCGACTTCGACCGGCCCGTCGGGGCGAAGCTCGGTCAGGGTCAGGGACGAGCAGGTGTAGCCCTGCCACGTCCCGCCCCCTTCGGAGACGATCACCGGCCAGGTCGAGAAGCGCGGGCTGATGCTCCAGTGGGCGACCTGCCCGAACGAGCCGGTGGCGACCCCGGCCGGAAACGCCCGGGCTACCTCGAACCGGTCGGCGGCCGGCCTCAGATAGTGGACGGCGATCTTGCCGGCGCTGGCATGGGCCGGGTCCTGGACCTTCCCCTCGCTGATCAGCACCGGCCCGAACGGCAGCCAGATCAGCCGCCCCGGGGCGTAGCGGACGTCCTCCGACGCCCCGTCCGCCTGGACCGTCAGAGCCGCCTCGCCGCGGCTCCCGAACGCCGCCTCGAAGGCGCGGGCGAGCTGCTCCTCGGCCGGAAGCGAGCGGACGTCGGGCAGAGGCTTCGCCTCGACCAGGTTGACGTCCGCCGCCGCATTTTCCACGGGGAGGGCCGAATTCGTTCCCTCATAGGTCTCGCCGCCCCCGACCAGCTTGCCGAGCCACAGGCCGGCCACGATCGCGACGACCAGGGCCGCCCCGCCGATCAGCAGCCAGAGCGGCCGCTTCGACTGCGGCGCCTCCGCCTCCTCGAGCGCCGCTTCGGGCGGCGGAGCGATCGTCTCGTGGCCGAGCAGCCGCCTCTTCTCCGCCTGGAACTCCTCGTCGCTCAGCGCCCCGCTTTCGCGGAGCCGCTGCAGCCGCTCGAGCGCCTCGTAGCGCGAGCTCATTTGCGAGGCAGTCGCGGGCGAGATGTCCCGCTTGCCATTCCTACCCCCTCGATAACGCCTTCCAGCCGAGAAACTCGGTCACGCAGCGCGGACACACCCTCTGCGAGGCCGGCAATGTCGGAATTCATCGATGCCACATTGGCGTCTAGCCGCTCTACATTTGCGTGCAGCAGAACGATCTGGCGAAGAGCCTTGAACGCATCACCTACACTCACTTGCGAATGCCCATCTCGCGCAGCAAGATGTCTACCTTTCGATGCGTCGCTTCGAGACGTTCGGACGAGCGGTCCAAAGCTTCTCGGATTTTTGGAATCACCTCGTTCGCTTCCGCGGCCAGCGCGGCCAGCTCGGCCTCCTGCTCCGGCGTCAGCTCGTCATCATCTTCGACCTTGCGCCGGACATATTCGCCCACTGAGACCCCTTGCGCCGCCGCTCGTCTTGCCAGTGCCGCCTTGCCGGTGCGGCTCGTCAGAAAGGTCACACGCTCGGTCTGCATTGCAGCGCTCCTTCACATGTGATTATAATGCTCGCCCTGGACCTCGGCAAGCTGTGGGCACCGACCGTTATCAGAGCGGGATGTTGTCGTGCTTCTTCCAGGGGTTCTCGAGCTGCTTGTCGCGCAGCTTCCTGAGGCCGAGCGCGATCCGCTTGCGGGTGGAGTGCGGCAGGATCACCTCGTCGATGAAGCCCTTGGAGGCCGCCACGAACGGGTTGGCGAAGCGGGCCTCATAGTCGCGGGTGCGCTCGGCGATCTTGTCGGGATCGCCTATGTCCTTGCGGAAGATGATCTCGACCGCGCCCTTGGCGCCCATCACCGCGATCTCGGCGGTCGGCCAGGCGTAGTTGAGGTCGCCGCGCAGGTGCTTGGACGCCATGACGTCATAGGCGCCGCCATAGGCCTTGCGGGTGATGACCGTGATCTTGGGCACCGTCGCCTCGGCATAAGCGAACAGCAATTTGGCGCCGTTCTTGATGATCCCGCCATGCTCCTGGGCGACCCCGGGGAGGAAGCCGGGGACGTCGACGAAGGTCAGGATCGGGATGTCGAAAGCGTCGCAGAAGCGGACGAAGCGCCCGGCCTTCTTGGAGCTGGCGATGTCGAGCACGCCGGCGAGCACCATCGGCTGGTTGGCGACGACGCCGACGGTGCGGCCCTCGACCCGGCCGAAGCCGACGATGATGTTGGCGGCGTGGTTCGGCTGGATCTCGAAGAAGTCGCCCTCGTCGAGCACTTTGCGGATCAGCTCGTGCATGTCGTAGGGCTTGGAGGCGCTGTCCGGGATGAGCGTGTCGAGGCTGTGCTCGGCGCGGTCCCAGGGATCGCTCGACGGCCGCTCGGGCCCGTCGTGGCGGTTGGACAGCGGCAGGAAGTCGAAGAAGTCGCGGGTGGCGAGCAGGGCCTCGATGTCGTTCTCGAACGCGACGTCGGCGACCCCCGACTTGGTCGTGTGGGTGACGGCGCCGCCCAATTCCTCCTGGGTCACCACCTCGTTGGTCACCGTCTTCACCACGTCCGGCCCGGTGACGAACATGTAGCTCGAATCCTTCACCATGAAGATGAAGTCGGTCATCGCCGGCGAATAGACCGCCCCGCCCGCGCACGGCCCCATGATCAGGCTGATCTGCGGTACCACGCCGCTCGCCAGCACGTTCCTCTGGAACACCTCGGCGTAGCCGGCGAGGCTTGCGACGCCCTCCTGGATGCGGGCGCCGCCGCTGTCGTTGAGGCCGACGACCGGCGCTCCGACCTTCATCGCCATGTCCATCACCTTGCAGATCTTCTGGGCGTGGCGTTCGGAGAGCGAGCCTCCGAAGACGGTGAAATCCTGGGCGAAGACGAAGACGAGGCGGCCGTTGATCGTGCCCGATCCGGTGACGACCCCGTCGCCGGGGACCTTCTGGCTCTCCATCCCGAAATCGGCGCAATTATGCTCGACGAACATGTCATATTCTTCGAAGCTGCCGGCATCGAGCAGGACGGTCAGCCGCTCCCGGGCGGTCAGCCGCCCCTTCTTGTGCTGCGCAGCAATCCGCGCCTCCCCCCCGCCCAGCTCGGCGCGCCGGCGGCGGGATTCGAGCTCTTCGATCGTCGTGGCCATGAAGTCCCGCTACCTCGGTTGCAGAGGGAGGTTTCCTTAGGCCCGCCCGGCGGGGGAGGCAATCGACCGGCGCCGGAGAGGGATCAGGTGTCCGGAATTGGACGAAGTGGACGAAGTGGACGCGACGCGGGGGTATTTGGGGAGTGTTCCCCGGCGAAGGCCGGGGCCCAGTTCCGGCGCTGCCCTGGGTCCCGGCCTTCGCCGGGAAACAGAGCGGGCTCCACCCCCTCTCCCTGGAGGGGAGAGGGACAGCCGCGAAGCGGCAGGGTGAGGGCGTGGCGGGCGTAGAGTAGGCCCTCACCCTCCCAAGCCTTCGGCTTGGGCCCCTCCCTCTCCCCTGCAGGGAGAGGGGTAGGCGCGCAGATGCCTCCGTTGCCGGATGGGGAAAGAACGGCCGGCGCGTCTCGGCCACGGGCACCCGGGGCTGGACGACTTTTTTGGCTTTCGTCGTTACTCGAAAGCGTCCAGTCTTCATGAAGAGCCGGCGGGGTCCCTGCCTTCGGTTCGAAGGGTACCTGATCCTGTGAAGGACAGGGTGGCCACGCGCCTTTCCCGGCGAGGATTTCCCTCGACGGGGCGGGAGCACACGGTCGGAGCCTCTTTCGAGGATCCTCCCGGACGGGACGATCGCGGTCCCGACTCTTCGGTGACGCGAGCTCAAACGTTCCCGGATGACTTCGCGCCGGCCGTGCGGCTTGGGAGCGAGCTCCTTTTGCCGCTTCCCGCCTTCGCCGGGTGATCGGGCCGACTCGGGCAGGCATCCGATAAGGCATGAGTATTAGAACAAGTCAAGAACATTTTTCATCGGCGAGATTCGCTACCGGCCTTCGAAGCGAGCGGGCTGCTTCTGGAGGAAGGCCATGACGGCCCCCTTGAAGTCCCGAGTCTCTCCCGCCGTCCGCTGGGCCGCCCGCTCCGCCGCCAGCGCCTCGCTCAGCGGCGCATGCCCCGCCTCCCGGGCCAGCTTGCGGATCAGGCCGAGCGCCACCGTCGGCCCCTGCGCCAGCCGAGTCGCCAGCGCGACCGCCTCCGAGTCCAGGGCCTCGTCCTCGACCACCCGCGAGATCAGCCCCCATTCCAGCGCCTTCTCCGCCGGAACCCGCTCGCCCAGCATCATCATCTCCATCGCCCGGGCGCGGCCGGCGAGGCGCGGCAGCAGCCAGGTCGCTCCGGCGTCGGGGATCAGGCCGATGTTGACGAAGGCCTGGAGGAAATAGGCCGACCGGGCCGCGATCACGATGTCGGCGGCGAGCGCCAGCGAGCAGCCGGCGCCGGCGGCCGGCCCGTTCACCGCCGCGACGACCGGGATCGGCAGAGCGAAGAGCGCCTCGACCAGCGGGTTGAAATGCTTCTCGCAGCGCCGCGCCCGCATCCTCGGGCAGGCCGCCGCCGAGCCGGCGAGGTCGGCGCCGCTCGAAAAGCCCCTGCCCTCCCCGGTCAGAAGCAGGCAGCGCGCGCCGGAGCGCTCCGGCCTCCTCAACCGCGGCGCGAAGCTCGTCGACGGTCCGGCCGGAGAGGGCATTGAGCCGGTCCGGCCGGGCGATGGTGATCGTCGCGACGGCGGCGGGGCTGCGATCGAGGCGGATATGTTCGTAAGCCATGGCCGCTTACAGCACCCCCGCAGGGGCGGCGCAATTCCCTCTTCCTGAGCGGCGGCCGGACGGATCATGAGGTGGCGCCGAACCGGAGAAGCTTCGCTTTTCAGATTGAACGCAACGACGCAACGATGCCTTGCGTGCGAAACAGTCCGTCCGTGCCTCCCGGCGCAGCCGGCTTGTCATCAGTCGAGTTTAGCCGTGTGGCGGAGGCCCGCCGCGGATTCGTTGCGTCTTTGCGTCGTTGCGTTGAATTCCGATTGGCCTGCGGCCGGCCAGGATGGACCCATCAACCTCGGGGCAACCGAGCCTATTCGCTCAGCGCCCCTTCTTCCGGCGCGTGCAGCCGCAGCCGCGTTACCCGCCGGGAGTCGCTCTCGGTCACCTCGAGCCGCCAGCCCGACGGATGCTCGACGATCTCGCCGGCCTGCGGCACCCGCCCGGCCAGCACCGTCGCGAGGCCGCCGAGCGTGTCGACATCCTCCTCGACCGCGCCGAGCCGCGCGTCGATCGTCTCGGCGACGTCCTCGAGCTCGGCGCGGGCGTCGGCGTCCCAGATGCCGTCCTCGAGCGGGATCAGCATTCCGGGCGTTTCCTCGTCATGCTCGTCCTCGATCTCGCCGACGATCTCCTCGACGACGTCCTCGATCGTCACCAGCCCCTCGGTCCCGCCGAACTCGTCGACGACGATGGCGAGGTGGACCCGCTCGGCCCGCATCCGGGCGAGCAGGTCGAGCACGCCCATCGATTCGGGCACGTAGAGCGGCTTGCGGAGCAGTCCGACGATCTCCTCGGGCGGCTCGGCGCCGGACACCTCGACGGTGAAGACGTCCTTGATGTGGGCCATGCCGATGACGCTGTCGAGGCTCTCCTCATAGACCGGCAGGCGGCTGTGCCCGGCCTCGGCGAAGGCGGCGACGAGGCCCGGCGAAGGTGATGGTCGAGGGCACCGCGATGATGTCGCCGCGCGGCACCGCGATGTCGGCGACCGTGCTCTCGCCGAAATGGAGCAGGTTGCGAAGCATCTGGCGCTCGATCGGCGAGAGGTCGCCGACGATCGGCGTCTCGCCCTCGTGGCTCTCGATCGCCTCCTCGATCTCCTCGCGCAGCGTCGCCTCGCTGTCGTCGCCGAACAGCAGGGTCCTGATGCCGCGCCAGATGCTTCGCTCGCCGTTCGGGTAATCGTCAGCCATCAGTGCCGGATCTCATAGGGATCGGCGACTCCGAGCGCGCGACAGGGCGCGCCGCTCCGCCTCTTCCATCGCCTCGGCATCCCCGTCCCCCCGCTCATGGTCGTAGCCTAGCAGATGGAGCGTGCCGTGGACCACCAGATGGGCGGCATGGCTGCGCGACGTCGACGCCTTTCTCCGCCGCCTCGGCCGCGCAGACGCCGTGGGCGAGGACGATGTCGCCGAGCAGCGCCTCGCCCCCTTCGGCGCGGGCGAGCGGGGCCAGCTGCTCCGGCTCGACCATCGGGAAGGAGAGGACGTTGGTCGCCTTGTCCTTGCCGCGCCAGTCCGCGTTGAGGGCGCGGACCTCGTCGTCGCCGGTGAACCTGACCGAGACTTCGGCGGCGATGCCGCTGTCGAGCAGGCCCGGCACTCCGCTCTCCGCCACCGCCGCGCGAACGGCCGCGTCGGCGAGCTGCGGCCCAGTCGGTGCTACTGTCCCATTCGTCCGAGCTGTCGGCTTCGACGACGATCATGATCCGTCGCCCCGGCGAAGACCGTTCCCCGGCGAGATGAACCCCCTCACGCCGCCTTGCCCTCATAGGCCTCGACGATCTTCCCGACCAGCGGATGGCGGACGACGTCGCCGGCGCCGAAGCGGATCGTGGCGATCTTGGCGATGCCCTCGACCTTCGACACGGCGTCGGCGAGGCCGGACTTGCCCGGCTCGGGCAGGTCGACCTGGAGCGGATCGCCGCAGATCACCATCCGGCTGCGCATTCCGAAGCGGGTCAGGAACATCTTCATCTGCGCCGGGGTCGTGTTCTGGGCCTCGTCGAGGATGATGAAGGCGTCGTTCAAGGTGCGCCCGCGCATGAAGGCGATCGGAGCGATCTCGATCTCGCCCGAGGCGATCCGCCGCTCGACCTGCTCGGCCGGAAGCATGTCGTAGAGGGCGTCGTAGAGCGGGCGCAGATAGGGGTCGACCTTCTCCTTCATGTCGCCGGGCAGGAAGCCGAGCCGCTCGCCCGCCTCGACCGCGGGCCGCGACAGGATCAGCCGGTCGACCGATCCTCCGATCAGCTGCTGAACCGCCTGGGCGACGGCGAGATAGGTCTTGCCGGTGCCGGCGGGGCCGAGCGCGAAGATCATGTCGTCGCGGCCCAGCGCCTCCATGTAGACGGCCTGCATCTTGGAGCGCGGGACGATCGTCTTCTTGCGGGTGCGGATCATCACCTTGGGCGGCTCGGCGACGTCCGGGGTGATGATCCCGTCCAGGGTCGGCTGGCCCGACATGGCGATGATCGCGTCGACCATCCCGGCGTCGATGTCCTGCCCCTCGTCGAGCCGGTTGTAGAGGCCGAGCAGCACGTCGCGCGCCCGCGCCGCATCCTCGGGCTCGCCCTCGATCTGAACCTTGGCGCCGCGCGCGGCGATATAGACCCCGAGCCGGTCCTCGATGGCGACGAGGTTGCGGTCGAACTCGCCGAACAGGGGCCCGAGCAGATGCGGCTGCTCGAACTCGAGCTCGAGCCGGGCGCGGGGCGCGGCGGCGGCGGTCTCGGCTTTCTTCGGGGGCATCAGGCGGCGACCGCGGTTCCCCGGCGAAGGCCGGGGTCCAGCTGCTCAGGCGGTGAAGCTGGGCCCCGGCCTTCGCCGGGGAGCAGCCGGTGGCATTCCCGTCCCCCAAGGCTGTTCGGCCCCGCCGAAACGATCTCCACCTCGATGAGATCGCCGATCTCCGCCTCCGTCTCGACATGGACCGACTGAAGCCAGGGCGACTTGCCGATCATCTGACCCGGCTTCTTGCCCGGCCGCTCCAGCAGCAGCTCGGTCCGCCGTCCGACGCTGGCGCGGTTGAAGGCGAGCTGCTGGTCATTGAGCAAAGCCTGAAGCCGCTGCAGCCTCTCGTCCATTACTTCGCGGGGCAGTTGATCCTCCATGGCCGCGGCCGGGGTACCCGGGCGCGGCGAATATTTGAACGAGTAAGCCTGAGCGTAGTTCACCGCTCGGACGATTTCGAGGGTCGCCTCGAACTCGGCGTCGCTCTCGCCGGGGAAGCCGACGATGAAATCGCCGGAGACGGCGATGTCCGGCCGGGCCGCCCGGACCCGTTCGATGATTCGCAAATAGCTTTCAGAGCTATGGCTCCGGTTCATCGCCTTCAGCACCCGGTCGCTGCCCGACTGCACCGGCAGATGGAGGAAGGGCATCAGCGCCTTCACCTCCGCATGCGCCCGGATCAGGCCCTCGGTCATGTCGTTGGGGTGGCTGGTCGTGTAGCGGATCCGCTCGAGGCCCGGCAGGCGGTCGAGCGCCCGGATCAGATGATCGAGGCCCCGGCCGTCGGCATCGCGCCAGGCGTTGACGTTCTGGCCGAGCAGGACGATCTCCCGCGCGCCGCCGTCGACCAGCGAGCGCGCCTCGTCCATCACCGCCGCCCAGCGGCCTCGAGACCTCGGCGCCGCGCGTATAGGGGACGACGCAATAGGTGCAGAATTTGTCGCAGCCTTCCTGCACGGTCAGGAAGGCGCTCGGCCCGGGCCGGCGCCGCGCCGGCAGGGCGCCGAACTTGGAGAGGAGCGGCATGTCGGTATCGAGGCCGCGGCGGCCGCCCGCCGCCTGCTCGACCAGGGCCGGCAGGCGGTGATAGGCCTGCGGCCCGACGACGATGTCGACGCTCGGCGCCCGCCGCGGGATCTCGGCCCCTTCCGCCTGGGCGACGCAGCCGGCGACCGCGATCATCGGCCGGCTGCCGTCCTCGCGCTTCAGCCGGCCGATCTCGGAATAGACCTTCTCGGCCGCTTTCTCGCGGATGTGGCAGGTGTTGAGGACGACGAGATCCGCCTCGCCGGGACGAGCCCGCCGCGGCCATGCCCTCGGTCCTCGAGCAGCCCGGCCATGCGCTCGCCGTCATAGACGTTCATCTGGCAGCCGAACGACTTGATCTGGAAGGTTTTCGGGGAGAGCTCTGGTCATCGCCGGGCGCCTATAGGCGATCCGCCCCGCCGCCGGAAGGGCCGAGGGGTCGAGGGCCTCGACGATCTCGGCCCGGGCGGCCGAGGCGAGCGCCTTGCGGTCGCCGCTGGCCGGGTCGACCGGCGCCAGGAAGTGCAGGACGACCGGCACCGTCCCGCGCCGGGTCAGGACCTTGCGGACGTTGGCGAGCCCCGATTCGTCGCCGATCCAGGCGAGATCGTGGGCCGCCGCCCCGTAGTCGAGCGCGACCGGCTGGACCAGGACCCCGGGCAGCGGCGGGAAGAGCGAGGCGAGCAGGCTGGCCCGGAACGGCAGGATCTCCGGCCCGCCGTCGGTCGTCCCCTCGGGGAACAGGGCGACCGGCTGCCCGCTCGCCAGCGCCGACCGCAGCGCGTCGGCCTGGCCGCGCACGCCGCTCCGCTCGGAGCGGGCGACGAACACCGTGTTGTTGAGCCGCGCCAGCCAGCCGATCACCGGGGTTTCGGCCACCTCCGCCTTGGCGACGAACGCGGTGCCGCTCGCCCCGGCGACGACGAGGATGTCGAGCCAGCTCAGGTGATTGGCGAGGAACAGCACGTCGCGCTCGCAGCGGCGTCGCCGATCACCCGCACCCGCATTCCGGCGGCGCGGCCGACACAGGCCAGGAACCGGCGCGGCCAGGGCGAGGGGCGGCCGAACAGCCGCCAGCCGATAATGGAGCGGCAGGCAGACGAGGAGGGCGGCGACCATGGCCAGGCCGCGAAGGGCGAGACGGATCATTTCAGGCGGAGTCTAGGCCCTATCGCCATCCAGCCCAAGCGCCGGGGCGAAGGCCTCGTCCTCTGCCGCTTCCACCGCCCGTCGTCCCATTTGGGGACAGGCCGGACGTCCGGGAATGGACATTGTCCATCGACCTGAGCAGTTTCCCGCCCTGCGATTCGCCGCCCCGGGGGGAAAGGCGCGGATCGCCGTCCGTGCGAAAAGTGAGAGCAATAAAAGGAGCCGAAAATGGCAGTCACTTCGTACATCGTCGACGAGCATCAGGGCAAAGGCAAGGGCCACACCCAGCACGGCAACGGCAAGGGCCTCGGCCATCTCAAGCACGCCGACGAATGCGATGGCGGACGGGATCTACACGATCCGGGTCGCCGGCATCGAGCATGACAACCCGACCGCCGCGAACCAGACGAGCCCCCAGACCACGCTGGCCGACGGCTCCAAGCTCAACACCGAAGTCCGCGAGGGCTCGATCACCATCGACGACGCGCCGGGCGGCGGCGAGTCCCTGCATCTCGTCGACCGACAGCAACAACGGCCGGCTGCGCGTCAACGTCCAGCACGACGCCGACCAGATGACGACGCTCGGCGACCTCGATGAGCTGAGCTTCGATTATTATATCGAGAGCGCGAACCGGACCGACGTGATCCCGGTCATCCGCCTCATCGTCGACGCCGACGGCAACCTGGCGACCACCGGCGACGTCGGCGAGCTCGTCTTCGAATGGGCCTATCAGGGCCTCGGCACACCACCCAGGACAGCTGGCAGAGCGTCGATCTCGTCGGCGGCGACTGGACCGCCTGGCAGCGCTCCTTCGGGGTCAATCGCGACCAGATCGTCAACATGACCGAGTATAGCGACTGGGCCGACGCCGACGGCTTCACCCCGGCCGGCGGCCTCCACTTCGACGAGAACAGCCTCATCCTCGGCTATTCGATCGCGCTGGGCTCGGGCAACGGCACCGCCGACATCTACCTGGACAATCTCCAGGTCGGCGGAGTGACGATGGACTTCTACGCCTGATCGAATTCTTCCTCTCCCGCTCTTGGCGGGAGAGGGGGGACCCAAGCCGAAGGCTTGGGGGGTGAGGGTCTTGCCGACTCCGGAGTACAGACCCTCACCTCCCACCGCTTCGCGGCGGGCCCCTCCTCTCCCGTAAGGACGGGAGAGGGTAAAAGGCACCGCTTCGGTACAAGTTCCTATTCCTTGCGCCCGAGCGCGACCCCGTAAAGCTCCATCCGGTGGTCGACCAGCCGGAAGCCGAGCTTCTCGGCGATTCGCCGCTGAAGCGCCTCGAGCTCCTCGTCGACGAACTCGATGACGTTGCCGGTCTCGACGTCGATCAGATGGTCGTGATGGGTGGCGTCGGCGGCCTCGTAGCGGGCCCGGCCGTCGCCGAAATCGTGGCGCTCGAGGATCCCGGCCTCCTCGAACAGGCGGACCGTCCGGTAGACGGTGGCGATCGAGATTCCGGCATCGATCGCGGACGCGCGCGCATGCAGAGCCTCGACGTCGGGATGATCCTCGGCTTCGGAAAGGACGCGGGCGATGATCCGCCGCTGCTCGGTGATGCGCAGCCCCTTCTCCGCGCACAGCGCTTCGATGTCGATCCTGCGGGTCATTCCCGATCCGCTTTAACGGAATCGGCGCAGCCGTAAAGGCCGCCGGGGCACCTAGCCCCGGCGATCCTTCGACTTATTTGGCGGCGCGGCCGGTGCGGCGGCGCTTGGTGCCGAGGCCGATCTTCTTGGCCAGGGTCCGGCGCTGCTCGGCATAATTGGGAGCGACCATCGGATAGTCGCCGTTGAGGCCCCACTTCTGCCGGTATTCGTCCGGGGTCATCTGGTAATGGGTCATCAGATGCCGCTTCAGCATCTTCAGCTTCTTGCCGTCCTCGAGGCAGACGATGTAGTCGGGCTTGATCGACGAGCGGACCGAGACGGCGGGCTCCGGCCGGGCCGGCGCTTCCTCGGGCTTGGCGCCGAGCGCATTCAGCGCATTGTGCACGTTCGCGATCAGCTGCGGCAGGTCGTTTACGGCGACGCTGTTGTTGCTGACGTGGGCGGAGACGATGTCCGCGGTGAGGGTGATCAGGGTTTCGTTGAGTTCGTTGCTCTCAGCCATGCTTTCGCCTGCAAAACTTTCTACCACGAGGTTGTTACTCCGCCCCCTTGGTTGCGAATGGTCCGTTTTGGTGGTTTTTACAAGCGAAAACTAATCCGAAAACAAAAACCGTTTATGCGGATGGGGATTTGGCAAGGGTGAGGGCGTCGAAAAGCTGCCCGTCGCGGCCGCTATAATAATTCCGCCGCCGTCCGACTTCGCGGTAACCGTTTCGCCTGTAGAGGCTAACCGCATGATTTCCTTCGCGCACTTCCAGGTGCAGTTGTTCGGCTCCTTTACTGGCGGCGATGGCCGCAAAGCGGTCGAGGAGCATCTGTCCGACGCCGCGGCGCTGCGAAGACCGGCCGACCGCGAGCAGCAGCAGCTCCGCTTCGCCGCCGACGACCGCGCCAGCGCGAAACCGACCACCCCATCCTCCTCGCGCGCCAGCGACAGCCAGACCCCGCTCATCGGCAGCAGGCCGGCGCATTGCGGCGCCGTCCAGGCCTCGCCGTAGGCGGGATCGAAACTGTCCTCCATCACCTTCATCACCGCGGCGAGATCGGCGGGGCCGCCCTCCGCGATGGCGATCGCGCCGGTCATCGCGCCGGCTTCGCATCGGGATCGCGGCCGTAGAGCGGCCGGGGCTCGAGCGAGCGCAGGCCGGCGGGCAGGAGCCGGGCATCGGCCGCGCGCGGCAGGGCGTCGATCGCCTCGCCATGGCCGCGCTCCGCGACCAGCGCGGCCGCTCCGGTCCCGGCGACCCGAGCCGCGCCGATCGTCCTTGCCGCCTCGGCGGGAGGGACGGAGCGCAGCGCGTCCAGGGGTCGCATCGGTACCTCGCCAAAAGACTGGACGAATAGCTGCCCGTGTCCGCCGTCCAGCGCAACCGCGATTTCGCCGCCCCGGCCGGCCGCCGCGGCGACCGCCGCCATCGACGAGAAGCCGGCCAGCGGCACCTGCCAGCCGATCCTCAGCCCCTGCGCGGCGGCGAGGCCGACCCGAATTCCGGTGAAGCTGCCCGGCCCGCAATCGACCAGGATGGAGCCCGGGCGCCGGTCGCCGAGCAGGTCCGCGATCATCGGCACCAGCCGCTCGGCATGGCCGCGGCCGACGATCTCGTGGCGTTCGTCGAGGACCGTCTCGCCGTCGACGAGCGCGACGGAGCAGGCGGCGGTGGCGGTTTCGATGATCAGGATCATGGAGTCATGCCGGCGTCAGTTCCAGGAATGACGGGGAAAGTCACACCGCCTCGACCGCCTCGACCTCGGGCACGTAATGCTTGAGCAGGCTCTCGATGCCCTGCTTCAGGGTCATCGTCGAGGAGGGGCAGCCCGAGCAGGCGCCGTGAAGCGCCAGATAGACGGTGCCGCCGCGAAAGCCGCGATAGACGATGTCGCCGCCGTCCTGCGCCACCGCGGGCCGAACCCGGGTCTCGATCAGCTCGCGGATCTCGGCGACGATCGCCTCGTCGGCCGGATCCTCGCCATAATCCTCGTCGAGCGGAACCGCGATCCCGGCCGCCGACGCCGCCTTGAACAGCGGCGCGTCGCTCGAGAAATGGTCGAGCATCACGCTCAGCACCTCGGGCTTGAGCTGCCGCCACTCGACTCCCGGAGCGGCCGTGACGGAGATGAAGTCGCGGCCGAAGAACACGCCTTCCACCTCGCCGGTCGAGAAGATCGCCTCGGCCAGCGGCGAGGCCTCGGCGTCCTCGGGCGTGGCGAAGTCGCGCGTGCCGGCCTCCATCACCGGCCGGCCGGGCAGGAATTTGAGGGTCGCCGGATTGGGCGTGGTCTCGGTCTGGATCAGCATGGCCCGCATGTGGGCCGAAGGCGGGGGCCGATCAAGTGGTGGATCGCGGACGGGCGACCGCCCGCCCGCGTCCGACTCACAGCGACTTCATATATTCGACCAGCGCCAGCCTCTGCTCCTCGGTCAGGGTGCCGACCTGATAGTCGTGGCCGACGTTGGAGTTGCCGCGCACGCTGGTTTCGAAGGTGAAGCCGTTGCCCGGCGCCGCGGGGGTGGAGACGTAGCCGACCTTGGCCGGGTCGTATTCGCGGGTTCCGACATTGAAGCTCTTCGGCCTTTGCGCGGCCGGGAGCAGCAGGTCGTAGAGCGTCGGCACCGAGCCGTTGTGGAGATAGGGCGCGGTCGCCCAGATGCCGTCCAGCGGCCGCGCCTTGTAGGCGAAGAGCGGGCTGTTCATCTTGAAGCATTGGTTGAGCCGGTTGGTGAGCGGCGAGACCAGGCCGCCGGGGGCGCTGGTGATCACCTTGGGCGGATTCTCGACTCCGAGGAAGATCTCGGCGGCGAGCTCGAGGATCTGCTTCCATTTGGCGATCAGCGTCCCTTTGACGGTGGCGCTGAGCAGCAGCGCCACCGGTTCCTTGGCCGCGAGCGGGGCGCCGCTGACATAGCCTGACTTGACGCCCTGAAGCTTGCCGCTGGCGGTCGAATAGCTGATCGCGTTGCAGGCCATCCAGGGATCGGTGTTGTTGACACTGTCCTTGTTCTGGGAGTCGCGGGTCAGCGGGACCATCGTCACCTTATACATTTCGGGTCCGGGCGGCTGGATGCTGTGGCAGCCTTTGCAGCCCCTCTGCTCGTAGAGCGCGTTCCCCGCGTCGACCTTGGCCTGGTCCAGCGCTCCGAAGCTCGCCGGCCATTTCGGCGCCTCGAGCGCTCGAAGGGTGGTCTCGAGCGCGTCGAGGCTCTGCATGTCGATGCTCGAGGGCAGGCCGCCGAGGCCCGGCTTGGCCGGGATGGCGACGTCGCCGAACACGCCGATCACCTCGCCGGCGTTGCGGCCGAGCGCTCCATAATCGAGGAACTTGCCGTTGCCGAGGTTGATCCGCGAGGGCTTGCCCTCGGCGTCCATCGCCTCGATGATCCCGTTCCACTGAAGCCGGCTCTGCCGGTAGATGTCCCACAGGAAGGGATAGCTGACCGGGGCGTCGGCGGGGTTCGGCGTCGCGACCGCTCCCGCGGGCGCGGGCGGCGGGTCCCCGTAGACGACGAGCTGCGACACCTTGTTGAAGATATGGCCGAAGGCGTCGAGCCGGCCGTAGCCGTAGCGCATCGGAGTGGCGTTCAGCCGCGCATTCTCCTTCTCCCAGGCGTTGAGCTTGTCGACCGCCGCGCCGAGCAGGTCGAGGTTGCGCTTGCCCTGCGCGGCGTCGGTGGTCGGGGGCAGCACCTTGGCGGCGAAACGCTGCCACTTGGCGGGGTCGGCCCGGGTCGCGACCAGAGCCTCGTCGACCGCCTCGATGAAGGCCTGGAAATCGACGAGGCTGGGCCCGCCGTCGACGGTGACGGTCTGGCCGCCATGGCTCATCTGCGCGGTGTGGCAGGCCGAGCAGTTCATCCCGATCCACTTCTCCTTATTGCCCTGGCCCTCGAACCAGCGCAGCCTGGTGAAGCTCAGCCCGCTGTCGTCCCTCTCGTCGAGGGCGAAGCCGATCGGCAGCCTCTCCTTGTAGGAGGTTGTGCGCGGCAGGAAGCGGAATCCCGCCATATGGGCGTCCTCGAGGAACGGCCTGTCGCTGTCCTTCTGCTCCAGCGCCTTCATCCAGCTCCACGGCATCAGGCGCGAGCCCTGCGTGCCCTCGTACCAGTCGCTGCGCTGCTGGGCGGTCCACCCCTGGACCCGGTCGGCGGGCTTGACCGGACCGTTGTCGTCCGTCCCCCGGCACGAGGTCGCGCCGAGGATAAGCCCGCCACTGACCAGAAAGCCGATGGTGGTCAACTTGCGCCGTGAAGTCATGACAGCCCCCCGCTGATTTCAAGCCCCGTGCGTCACATAACATGATCCAATTCGGAAAGTCGCGGGGGATTCGTCGGTCACTCTGCCCACCGGGACTGTAGGCCGTAGGCCATTCACCAGTCTGGCGTGCCTGCTCTTCCCTCTCCCCGGCGGGGAGAGGGCAGGGAGAGGGGGTACGGCGCTCGCGGGCAATCGCAGCCGTCGAGCCCCCTCACCCCAGCCCTCTCCCCCCGGGGGGAGGGGGAAGCGAAGCGCCCGCTGAATGTCGTTTCAGCCTACAGATCGAGCCGGTTGCCGCTGGGCCCCACCGGCTTGCATTCGTCATCCCCGTTCGGATTGCGCCGGTTGTGCCTCACCGAGGCGTAGAGGGCGAAGCCGATCAGGAGCGCGCCGATCAGGCCGGTGACCACTTCCGGGATGTGGAATCGGGCGGACATCAGCATGATCGCCGCCAGCGCCAGGATCGCCCAGAAGGCGCCGTGCTCGAGATAGCGATATTCGGCCAGGGTGCCCTTGTCGACGAGCAGGATGGTCATCGAGCGGACGAACATCGCGCCGATGCCGAGGCCCAAGGCGATGATGAAGATGTTGTTCGACAGGGCGAAGGCGCCGATCACGCCGTCGAACGAAAAAGCCGAATCGAGCAGGTTGAGATAGAGGAAGCCGGCGAGGCCCGAGCGAACCGCGGCGCCGGCGGCGATCGCCTTCTCGTCGGGCTCGAGCAGAGCGTTGACCGCCTCGACCGCGAGATAGGCGAGGATCCCGAAGATGCCCGACACGAGATAGGTGAACGCCTCCTCGCGGGGCAGGATCGTCGAGATTCCGTAGAGCGCGAGCAGGACGATGGCGATCTCGATCGCGTCGACCGAGGAGAGCTTGGCCAGCCGCTCCTCCACCATCCGGATCCAGTGCACCTCCTTGTCGCTGTCGAAGAAGAATTTGAGGCCGACCATGGCGAGGAAGGCGCCGCCGAAGCCGGCGATGCCGACATGGGCGGCGGTGATGATCCGCTCATATTCGGCCGGGTTGGCGGCGGCGAGCCTGACCGCCTCGATCGGCCCCAGCGACGCCGCGATCGCGACGATGGCGAGCGGGAAGACGATCCGCATCCCGAAGACGGCGAAGGCGATGCCCCAGGTCAGGAAGCGGCGCCTCCAGATCGCGTCCATGTGGCGAAGCACGGCGGCGTTGACCACCGCATTGTCGAACGACAGCGACACTTCGAGAACGCTGAGGACGATGACGATCCAGACCACTCCGGCGGTTCCGCCGAGGCTGCCGGTCATCGACCAGCCGAGCCAGACCGCCAGCCCGAGACAGACCGCCGTGAAGAGGAACGAACCCTTGAAATATGCCAGCACGCGTCAATCCCCGTAAATTGGCCCCGTAAATTGGCTCAGTCCTTGCCGACCGCGGCCCGGCGCAGCCCTCAGCCATAAGCGTGGTCGAGCCTGCTTTGATCCCGGAAATATTCGGCAACCCGCATCGCCTCGAGCCGGCTGCCGACATTCTCGAGCGGGACGACCCCCACAGCCGCTCAGGCTGACGACCCTCTGTTCACGTCCGCTAGGGCAGCGGACCGTCCCGGCGCAACCGCTTTTTGGAAGGCTTTCAAGGCTCGACTCGACGCGCCCGAATCGGACCCGGCCGTCCGCGTCGCCGGCGGCCGGGGGCCGACTTCCCACCGGCTCGACGGTCGATGGCGGCCCGCTCGGCCTCGCCCCCTCGCCTTCGCCCTGCCATCCAACTCAAAGCATTGATTTCGCTGGTCCAAATGTCCCGTTTGATAGATGCTTCCAAAGACAACTAAATAGACGTCGGCCAATTTGGCGGCCGGCAAGTAGCGGCAGATTTCACCTTGTGTTCGGGCTAGCTTTACAGCCATCGATCAAGTAAATTCTCGGCCGGGACGCTCAGGCGAGCATTCCAAGGCTAAAGCCGCTTTATGAGGAGGACGCGATGCCCGTTCGTCCGACCTATCCCGGTGTCTATGTCGAAGAGATTTCGAGCGGGGTGCGACCGGTCACCGCGGTCGCGACTTCCACCGCCGCCTTCATCGGCACCTTCCGCAAGGGGCTTCTGGACGAAGCGGTCCAGCTGCTCAGCATGGCCGATTTCGAGCGCGAATATGGCGGCCTCGACCGCAACAGCGAAGCCTCCTATGCGGTCCAGCAATTCTTTTTCAACGGCGGGTCCGAGGCATGGGTAGTCCGAGTCGCCAACGACGGAACGACCGGCGGCGCTCCGGCCGGAGCGGCCCAGGTCACCTTGATGTCGACGATCGGCGGAGCCTTTCCGGCCGTCCATATCGGGGCCGGACGGCGTATCCGCGGCGAGGCCGCGGACAATCCGGGTTCCTGGGGCAATTTCCTCCGGTTCGAGGTCGAGCATAACAGCAGCGATCCGGCCGGCACGTTCAACCTGATCGTCCGGGAAATCCGGGTCGAAGGGACCCGCACCGTCGTCCTCCAGACCGAGACGTTCAACGGCCTCACGCTCGAGCCGAACCGGCCGAACAATGCGCTCGAGGTGGTCAACCAGGGCTCGCGCCTGGTCCAGCTGGATCGCGAATCTTTCCCCGCTTTAGGCACGCCGGCGGAGCGACCCGCTCCCTCCGGGACGATCAGCTCCGACCTTAGCGCGGCCGTCTTCCCGGTGGGGACGACAGGCGATCTGGAGGTCAACCTGTCGCTCGGCGGCGCGGTGCAGCCGAACTTCCCGGTTACCGTAGGGGTGCCGTCCTCGAACAGCTTCGCCGAATGGGCGCAACGCCTGCAGACGGGGATCCGCGACGCCGGCACCAACCCGCTCATCGCTCCGGAATTGCGCCCCTATCTGACCGGGGCGACGGTCAGCATCATCGGCGACGATGTCGGGGCCAATCCCCGCCGCTTCGTCATCCGAGCCGGCGCCGGAGCCCAGCCGTTCGACGCCACCGCGGAGCTTACCTTCGGAGGGGCGGTCGACGCGCCGGTGTTCGGACTTGCGGCCCCGACGTCGGTGGGGCCGCAGCAATTCACGCCCTCGACCTTCGGAGCGGACGGCGACGTCGTCGACGTCGCCGGCGCCTATGTCGTGCCCGCCGCAGTGTTCCGCGGCAACGCGGCCGCCAAGACCGGGGTCCATGCGCTCGAGGATGTCGATATCTTCAACGTGCTCGCCATTCCGGACGCGCCGCGTCTCGATGACAACGACCTCTTCGCGGTCTATACCGAAGCCACCACCTATGTGGAGAGCCGGCGGGCGATGCTGCTCGTCGACATTCCGGCCGACGTCAACCAGATCGACCAGATGCAGACCTGGATGGCGAACAACGACGCCCTTCGCCATCCCAATGCGGCGGTCTATTTCCCGCGCACCTTCATTCCCGATCCGCTCAACCAGAACCGGTTGCGCGGCCATGCCTCGAGCGGCACCATCGCCGGCCTGTGGGCCCGGACGGACGCCCAGCGCGGGGTCTGGAAGGCGCCGGCCGGCACCGACGCCCGGCTGCGCGGAGTCGACAGCCTGACCCGCCTCATGACCGACCTCGAGAACGGGGTGCTCAATCCGCTCGGCATCAACTGTCTTCGCAACTTCCCGATCTACAGCAACATATGCTGGGGCGCCCGCACCCTGGAGGGCGCCGACCAGCTCGCCTCCGAGTGGAAATATGTGCCGGTGCGGCGGACCACCCTGTTCATCGAGGAAAGCCTCTACCGCGGCACCAAGTGGGTCGTCTTCGAGCCCAATGACGAGCCGCTCTGGGCCCAAATCCGCCTCAACGTCGGTGCCTTTATGCAGGACCTGTTTCGCAAAGGCGCCTTCCAGGGCACCACCCCCAAGGACGCCTATTTCGTCCGCTGCGACGGGACGACCACGACCCAGACGGACATCGACAACGGCATCGTCAACATCGAGGTGGGCTTCGCGCCGCTCAAGCCGGCGGAGTTCGTCATCCTGAAGATCCAGCAAATCGCCCGTCAGACCGGGGCCTGAGGAGGAAGTGCGATGGCAGCCTTCACCGTAAATCCGCGCCGCTTCGATCCGTACAAGAACTTCAAGTTCCGGGTGAAATGGGACGGACGCTACGTCGCCGGAATCAGCAAGGTGGGAGCGCTCAAGCGGACCACGGAGGTCGTCGAGCATCGCGAGGGCGGCGATCCGTCGACCGGACGCAAGTCGCCGGGACGGACCAAATATGAAGCGATCACCCTCGAGCGCGGAGTCACCCACGACCTCGAGTTCGAGCAATGGGCCAACAAGGTCTGGAATTTCGGCGCCGGCGCGGGCTCCGAAGTATCGCTCGCCGACTTCCGCAAGGACATCATCATCGACCTGTTCAACGAGGCCGGGCAGAAGGTGGTCTCCTATCTGCTCTACAATTGCTGGGTCTCCGAATATCAGGCGCTGCCGGATCTCGACGCCAACGCCAACGCGGTGGCGATCCAGACGATCAAGCTCGAGAATGAGGGTTGGGACCGCGACGTCGCCGTCGTCGAGCCGGGCGAGCCAAGCTTCCTCGAGCCGGCGTGAGCCCCGCCGGGCTTAGGCGCTAGGGCCGGGGCGCGCCATGCGTGGAAGCATCCCAGTGCCGCTGCTCGACGGGCCGGCGGGAGCGCGCGGGGAGCCGCTGGCGTGGGTGCGGCCGCTCACCGGCGCGGAGGAGGCCCTGCTGGATTCCCATTCGGACGCGCTTCCGGCCGAGCTCGCGACCGCGATCATCGCCGCCGCCACCGAGCGGATCGGCGACTGCTCGCCGGTCTCGCCGGCTCTGGCGCGCGACCTTTCGGTCGGCGATCGGGAGCGGCTCCTCGTCGCCTGCGCCGCCGCGACCCTGGGCGACCCGGTCGACATCGTCGCGCGATGCCCCGACCCCGGGTGCGGCGAGTCGATCGAGTTGTCGATCGTCTTGCGGGACCTGCTCCGCCCGTCCGGCGAGGATCGCCGGACCGGGGATTACGAGCTGGCCCTCGACACCGAGGCCGGCCCCCGCACGCTTCGGTTCCGTTTGCCGACCGGCGGCGACCAGGAGGAAGCGGCGCGCCGGGCCGCCCTGGATCCCGACTCCGCCGCGGCCTTCCTCGTCGAGCGCTGCCTCATCGCCATCCGCGACGAGCATGGCAGGGATGTGTCGGACAGCCTCGACGGCGAGGTCGCGCGCGCCCTGGACGAGGCGATCGAGAGGCTCGACCCGGCCGCCGAGACGGTGGCGGAAGGCGCCTGCCCGGCCTGCGGCGGAACGGTCCGTACCCTTTTGGACGGCTTCACCCTGCTCCGGTCCGGAGTGGCTTCGGGGGACCGGCTGTTCCTCGAGATCGACAGCCTCGCGCGCACCTATCATTGGAACGAGACGGAGATCCTCTCTCTGCCGCTGCCTCGGCGGCGGCGCTATCTCGACCTGATCCTCGCCGGAGCCGGATCGTGACCGGTTTCCTCGAGCGGCTCGCCCTTCGGGGCGCCGGGCTCGCCCGGCCGGGCAGCCCGGTGGCGATGCGGCTGCGGCCCCGCGGCCGCTTCGAGCCCGGCCCGGCCGTTTCGGCGCCGGCCGAGGACCCGGTGGGCGCCGACTCCGGAGGGCCTTCCCCTTGGCCGGGTCAGGGGAGGCCGGACATCGCGAATCGTCCCGCGCCGCTCCCGGAGCGCAACGCCGAGCCCGCGCTGCACCGGCCGGCGGCGGCCGAGCCGGCGCCGCCGCCCCTGGCGCCCCGCAGGCCGCCGCCGAGCCGGACGCCGGCCGACATCGCCGTCGCCGAGGAGAAGGCCGCGGCCGAGCGGCCGCCCGACCCCGCGCCGCCCGCACGAGCCGACCGGCCCGGCGACATCAGCCTGGAGCCGATCGCCGCGCCCGAGCCGGAACGGATGCACCTGCCGGCGCCGCCCGCCTTCGTCGAGGTTGCGGTCCGCGCTCTTCCCGAAGGACCCGCGGCGGCGGGGCGGGAAGGCCCGCCAGCCCCATTGTCGGTGCAATGGCGGTCCGAACGGCCCGACGGACCCGAGGCCGACGCGCAGCGCGGAACGGCTCCGGCGGCGCCGGCGCTCCGGTCGCCGCCCGCCCCGCCATCGGCGCCGGTCGCGCTCTCGATCGGACGGATCGACGTCGAGTTCGTCAATCCTCCGGCACCCCCCGTCGCGGCGCCGCAGGCGGTCAGCCGGACTCGGGGCTTCGCAAGCTATTCGCGCATCCGGCGCGGATCGCCGCGCTGAGCCGGCGGCATGGCGGACCATAACGCGATCGCCGGGGTGAGCCGAACGCTGAGGACGCTTCTGCTCGACCGCATGGTCACCGGAGCGAGCGTCACGCTGGCGCCGCCCGACGTCACCGTCCAGGGGATAGCGGCGGGAGGCCGGGTCAACCTCTATCTGTGCGAGGTCCTGGAGAATGCCGGCCTCAAGAATCAGGAGATCCCCGGCACCGGGCATCCCGCCGCTTATGGCCGCCCGCCGCTCTCGCTCAACCTTCGCTACCTGCTCACCACCTGGAGCGACTCCGAGGACGGGACCGAGTCCGACGTCAACGCCCAGATCCTGCTCGGCGACGCGATGCGGGTGCTGCACGATTTCAGCCACCGGATCGACTCGCTGACGATCACCAGCGCCGCGGCCGGCACGGTGGGCGATCCGGTGCTGGACGACGCCCTGGCCGACGAATTCGAACGGGTGAAGATCACGCTTCGGCCGAGCGCGCTCAACGACGTGACGGGCATCTGGTCGGCGATTCCCGACGCCAATTTCCGGCGGTCGGTCCTGTACGAGGCGACCGTCGTCCAGATCCGGACTCCCGAGACTCGCCCGCGCCCGCGGCCGGTGGAGACCCGCCGCATCCTCGTGACCTCGCGCCGGCGGCCCCATATCCTCGCGGCCCATCTGACGCCGGTCCTGCCCACCGATCCGACCGGCGAGATGCGGGTTCGGGTCGGCGAGGAGGTCACCATCGTCGCCGAGCAGCTTCTCGCCGACCGGCTCTACGTCCGCTTCGGCGGCCTCGAGCCGATCCGGGTCGCCCCAACCGGCTCGGGGGAGATCCGGATCGCCATTCCGGACGATCTCTACCCGCTCGACCTCGACCACCCGGTCCTGCCCCAGCGCGCCATTCCTCCCGAGGACCAGCTGCAGCCGGGCGTGCTGGAGGTGCGCCTGATCGCCGAATATTCCGCCGACGGAGTGGAAGGCGGCCTCGACCGAGGCCGGCCGGTGGCGCCGGCCGACGTGCCGCGGCGCTATCCCTCCAACGCCGTGCTGCTCCAGCTCGTGCCCGGGATCGATCTGGTGAACCCGGACCAAGGCGACGAGACGACGATCGTCGAGATCCAGGGCACCCGCCTGTGGCATCCCGCCGCCCGCACCGCGGAGGCGATCGTCGGCGACGCCGCGGTTCCCATCCGCGACATCGGCGGCGGCAACCCGCCGCCCTCGCCGACCTCGGTCCGCATTCGAATCTCCGACGCCGCCGCCTTCCTTCCGGTCCCGCCCGCGGCTGGGACGGAACACCGGGTCGCGGTCGAGATCGACGGCGCCCGAAGCCGCGAGCCGGTCACGTTCAGGTTGGACCCCTGACGGATGAACGCTCCTCCCGACACGGCCCAGGACGCCAAATGGCAGGATCGCAACTATGAGGTGATCCAGCTCGGCGCCGCCTGGCTGCGCTCGCTGCTGCGCGACCTGATCGGGAGCGCGAGCGAGGCCGCAAGCAAAGCGCCGGGAGGCCCGGCCGAGCCCTCGCCGCAGACGCTCGAAGCGCGCAACGCCTACCAGGGATCGCGCGCCGCGATGACCGCCGCGATGCAGCCGGCGCGGATCGATCGTCTCGCCGCCACTTTCGGGCTCGCCCCGTTCGACGAAGATGTCCTGCTGCTGGCGCTCGCGGCCCGGATCGACGGCGAGGCCGCGTCGCTCCACGATCAGGCGCAGGGCCGCTCGGCGCGGGGTGCGCCTACCGCCAAGCTTGCCCTGGCCCTGTTCGCCGGAGGCGGCGGAGCCCGGCTGGGCCACGCGCGCCTGCTCGCCTCGGCGCCCCTGCGCCGGTTCGCCCTGATCGAGAGCGGCGATCCGTCGCTGGGTACGCTGTTGCCGCTCGGCCTCGACGAGCGGGTCGCCGGCTATCTGCTCGGGGAGGATGGGCCTGACGAGCGGCTCGAGCGGCTTCTTTCGGTGGCCTCGGCCGGCCCCTGTCCGGAGCGCCATGCCGGAACCGTCGAGCGGCTGGCGGCACGGATAGGCGAGCGCCCGCCCGCCGCGGCCGTCCTCACCGGTCCGCGGCGAAGTGGACGGCGAGCGGCCGCGGCGGATCTGGCGAGGCGCTTCGGGCTTGGCCTCGCCGAACTGAAGCCGCGTCACCTTCCCCAGGACTCGGAGACCCGCCGGGCGCTGCTGTCGCTGCTCGGCCGCGAAGCCGCGCTCGGCGGCTTTGCGGTCCTCATCGATGCCGATCCGGCCTTGCCCCCGGGCGAGGGCGACGGCCGCCGGCTGGCGCGGGAGGCCGCCGAGGATCTTCCGGCCGGAGTCGACGCTCTCGTGATCGTGATCGCCGAGGATGGATATCAGTCCGCTCCCGGCCTGCCGCACGCGCGCCTGGAGCCGCTCGAGGCCGAGGATCGAAGCGCGCTATGGCTCGGCGCCCTGCCAGCGAACAGCCCGATCGAGGCCGCCGACGTCGACCTCGCGGCGGAGAATTTCAAGCTCGGTCCCGCGGAGATCCAGGCCATCGCCCGGGAACTGGGCGAGGGCGACGGCAAGGCGCTGTGGAGCGCCTGCCGGGAAGCGTCGCGCACCGGCCTCGAAGAGCTGGCGGAGCGCATCGCTCCCCGTCTCGGCTGGGACGACATCGTCCTTCCCGAGGCCATCGTCGGCGACCTCAAGGCGATCGCCGGCCAGGTCCGGCGCCGGTCCGAAGTCTATGGCCGCGGCGGGTTCGGCCGAAAGATGGCTCGGGGCCGGGGGGTGACGGCCCTGTTCGCCGGACCCTCGGGAGTCGGCAAGTCGATGGCCGCGGAGGTGATCGCGCGTGAGCTCGATCTCGACCTCTACCGCATCGACCTGTCGAGCGTGGTCTCCAAATATATCGGCGAGACCGAGAAGAATCTGAAGCGGGTGTTCGACGCGGCCGAGGCCGGCGGCGCCGTCCTCTTCTTCGACGAGGCCGACGCGCTGTTCGGCAAGCGCAGCGAGGTCAAGGACGCCCACGACCGCTACGCGAATATCGAGGTCAGCTATCTGCTCCAGAGGATGGAAAGCTATTCCGGGCTCGCGATCCTGGCGACCAACATGAAGGGCCATCTCGACGCGGCCTTCCTTCGCCGGCTGCGCTTCGTCATCGACCTTCCCTTCCCCGACGCGAGCCAGCGCCGGGCGATCTGGGCCCGGGCCTTTCCTGCCGAGACCGCCGTCGAGGGGCTCGATCTCGACGCTCTGGCGCGGATCGAGATCGCCGGCGGCAACATCGTGGTGATCGCGATCAACGCCGCCTTCCTGGCCGCCGAGCAGGGCCGGCCGGTCGGAATGGCCCATATCGCGCGGGCGGCGCGCGCCGAGATGCGCAAGCTCGACAAGGAGTTCAAGCCGGTCTGGGCGGGCGAGGCCGGCGCCTTCGCCGGAGGCGGGCGATGACCGAGGTCAGGGTGAGCGGAGCCGGGTCGAGCGCCGACGGCCGGAAGGTCGCCGAGACGCTGGCGCGCGGGATCGAGCGAGGCGCGCAGGCTCTGGCCTCGACTCCGCCGGCTGCGGCCTCCAGCCCTATCGGCCGGCTTCGGCTTCGCCTCCCGGCGGGCGCGGGCGAGTCCGAGATCGCCAGCGCTATCGCCCGGGCGCTCTCGGAGCGGGGGACGGGGCGATGAGCGCGGGCCGGGCCTTCGGGCGCTGCGACCGGGCTGCGAGCTTCTAGGAGATCCGCCATGGGCTGCTCCCATCAACTCGCGCGGCAAACTCCCCAAAATGCTCAGCCGGCGCGCGGCGTGGGCGGAGGGTGCGGCGCCACGGTCCAGGCCAAGCTTCGAATCGGCGCCGTCAACGATCCGCTCGAGCGCGAGGCGGACCGAGCGGCGGACTCGGCCATGCGGGGAGAGCCCGTCGGAGGGCTGGGACGGGCGCCCGCCGTCGCCCAGCGGCTCTGCGCAGGCTGCGGGGCGCAGAAGGAGGAGGAGCCCGAGGTGCAGCGCAAATGCGCGACCTGCGGCAGCGCCGGGCCGAGCCCAAGCGGAGCCGGCGAGGTCGCCGCGAACGCCGTAGCGTCGGCCGGCGCCCCCCTCACCCGCGAGCTTCGGCACTATTTCGAACCTCGCTTCGGCCGCGATTTCGGAGACGTCCGGGTCCATACCGGCGGACAGGCCGCGGCGGCGGCGGCGGCGATCGGGGCACGCGCCTACACGCTTGGCGCCAACGTCGCGTTCGCGGCAGGGCAATATGCGCCTTCCAGGCCCGAAGGCCGCCGACTGATCGCGCACGAGCTTGCCCATGTCGCCCAGCAGAGTGCGGGCGACAGGGTCGTCCGGCGCGACGTCGCTCCGCGGCCGCCGATGCCGGTTCCGGACCTCGTCGCCGATCCCACCCTGCTCTCCGAGCCGGGGTGTCCGCGCCTGTCGACCCGGATCGGCAACATCACCCCGACGCCCCCCTGCCCCTCCGAGGGGGAGGATATCGACGGGATCGTCTTCTCCTTCTGCTCCGACTCGGACGTGTTCAGCGATCCGGGATCGCTCGCCCTTCTTCGCAGCTTCGCCCAGGAGCCTTCGGGCACGACCTTTTCGGTGCGCACCTACGCGAGCACCGAAGGCCCCGGCACGGCCGCCAATTCAGAGCGCTACAACCGCAATCTCAGCTGTCACCGCCGCAACCGGGTGGTCCGCGAGCTCATCAATCTCGGGATCCAGGAGGCCCAGATCGACGCCGTCTCGATGGGCCCCACCGACCGGTTCGGTTCCGGCGTCGCCAACCACGCGCTCAATCGAATCGCGGTGATCAACACGAATCAGCCGGCGCGCGGCGCTCGCCCCGACGCGGCGGGCATGTCGATGCAGCAGATCGCCGACGCGGCCAGGGCGCGGCTCACCGGCGGCGATTATCCCCTGGCGGCCGACGGCTATACGGCTCGCTGGAGCTGCGGCCGCTGGCGGACGCTCTCGGAAGCCGTCGCGCGCTCGACGGTGCTCATCGAAGGCCTGCAAACCCAGCAGGGGGCCGGCGCCGAGCTTGGCACGACCACAACGGTGGGCCCGAACACCATCGTATTGTCCCCACGCATCGCCGGAGCGATCGATCCGATCGGCTGCGCCGCCAACCGCATCGCCGACCTCACTTTCCACCATTTCTCGCGGCCTGTGCTCGAGAGCTTCACCGACCAGCATCAGGGCGGAATGCATCTGGTCCATCTCGCCGGGCTGCCAAGCTGCCAGATTCCGCTCGACCCGCTCAATATCAACATCGAGACTCACTCGACTCCACGGCCGGTCGATCAATTCCTCGGCTTCGTGCCCCGCTGTGCCGACCAGCCGCTCGCCGGTCCGATGGTCGGCATCCGCGGACCTTCGGCCATGGACACTCCCCCAACCTTCACCCTCGGGTCGATCACGCTTTCCGGCGCCAGCGGAGCGGCGGTGCCGTCCGGATCCAACCCGCTGACCGTCGGCGTCGAGCCGATCTCGCCCTTCATCGTGAACGCCACGGTCGATGCCGCCGGGCCGCCGGCCGAGATTGCGAAATACGACATCGGAATGGTTCAGACCGTGATGGCGGAGACGTGGATCAACACCCATGTCGACGGCCGACGCGAGCGACGCCGGTTTCCGCTTCCGCTGCGGGACGGCCCGGGGCGTAACGAGCCGGCCAGCGATCCGCCGTGGTTCGATCGCAGCAGCCGGGCCCAAGCCGTGCCAGGTGCCAACGCGAGCGCGCTGATCGACGCTCCGAACTTCCGCGCCTTCAGGTTCCTGCCCGATCTGCCGTCCAGCCTGTTCTTCCAGGTCGCTCAGCTGGGCGGCGCCAATCCCCCGCGGTTCGAAAGGGCGACATTTCAGCCGCGCCTCGGCGCGGCCCTGCCACGCGGCACGCCGCAGGCCGATATCGAGGCGGAGCAGCGCCGACGCCGGGGGCTGCTCAACAATCCGCCCGACCGGGGGGAACGGGTCCTCGAGTTCAACACCTGGGTCGTGGCGCGTCGCCGAATCCCCCCGGCCGCCCCCACCGTCGGCGAAACCCAGTTTCTGGGCGGGCTTCGCCTCCGCTTCCGTCTCGATTCGGATTGGTCTGCCAACGCCGCCGGCGATGTCGAAGGGCGCGGTTCCTATTCCGTCACGTCGCGGGCCGCCTCGGCCGCGGACAGCCAGGCGATGATGCTGCGCGGAGCCACGCCTCTCGATTTCGTCAGCCCTCAGAGCGTGCCGCTGTTTGCCGAGTTTCTCGACGTCGACCCTGCCCTGCCGCGCGCGCAGGCCGGCGGCATGTCCCGGCGCGCCTATTTCGACAGGGTGGCCCAGATCGTCGCTCCGCACCGCACCGGCGCTTTCCTGCGCGGCGAAATCCTTATCGAACTCCGGCTCGAAGCCGCGACCGGTCGACTCATGCTGGACTCCCCCGACCTCGAACGCCGAGCGGTCCGAGTGCTGGACACCGACCGGAACCGCGTTGACACCCCGGAAACGCAAGCCTTCCTGCGGACGGTCTTTCCCGAGCTGCGCAAGCTCGTCGCGGGCCCGAGCTTCCATCCCAGCGAACCCCAGTCCGGAACGATGCCGCTGACCATCAGGCTGCCGGCGCTCGGCGCGGGCCGCCAGCCATGATCGCCGCGGATACCGGCAGGATTCGGCAGAAACTTCCGACGCTTATTAATAAAAGCGAAGGTACCCGCGGGAGGACAGTAAATGCTCGCAATGGTTACCTCGACATGCCCGACCACCCCGGTGATTCCAATTGGGCCGGTATGATAAACTATGTTATGCTTCGCCCTAGTGCTTGAGCGGGATTCGGGGGCGATGTGATGGCGCAAGAATTCCCAAGAAGTCCCAAGGTGTTAAAGGGAGGAATCGTCGCCTATCAACTTCCCGATCTGTTCCCCACCGTCATAGTCTTCCAGTATAACCCCGAAGAGGTTTCGCGCTCCATTCAGGGCCGCGCCGCCCAGGGCGGCGGCGGCCGCGGCGACGCCAACCGGGTGAACGGCCCGCCGCAGGAGACGATCACGCTGAGCGTCGAGATCGACGCCGCCGACCAGCTCGAACGGCCCGGCGAGAATGCGGTCACCGTGGCGAACGGACTCCATCCGGTCATCGCCTCGCTCGAGCGGCTGATGCATCCCTCCTACCCGCTGGTCGTCGCCAACGAGGCGCTCGCCTTCGCTGGAAGCGCCTTCATCCTCGCCGAGCAGGCGCCGCTGTCGCTGCTCATCTGGGGCCCGAGGCGGGTCCTGCCGGTGCAGGTTCAGAGCCTGTCGATCAAGGAGGAGGCGTTCGACCAGAAGCTCAATCCGATCCGGGCGAAGGCCGATCTCACCCTCAACGTCCTCACCTACCGGGACCTCGACGTGACCAATCCCGGCTACTGGGTCTATTTGACCGCCTTCACCCAGAAGGAGGTGATGGCCGCTCTCAACACGTTCGGGGACCCCAGCGAGCTTCGCTCGCTGGTCGCTTTGTAGGAGGCGGGCATGTTCTTCCGCGGCAGCCGATACGAGCATGTTCCGGTGGCTCAGATCGCCGGTCCGAACGGCCGCACGATCCACTACAAGCGCATCCGCTTCATCCCCGATGAGACCGCCCGGCTCACCTACCGGGTCGAGGAGGGCGACCGGCCCGACCTCGCCGCCTATCGCGCGCTCGGCGATCCGGAATCCTTCTGGCGCCTCTGCGACGTCAACCGGGTCCGGCGCCCGGCCGACCTGACCGCCTTTCCGGGCCGCCGGATCCTGGTTCCCGGGCCGGGCCGCTAGGATGGGGCTCCTCCCCTCCTATTTCACCGTCCAGGTCGGCTTCGCCCCGCTGCCGGTGACCTTCATGCACGCTTTGCGCGAGATCGAGGTCGAAACCGCGATCGGCCGAGCCTCCGCCGTGCGCCTCCATTTCGACCTGAGCCGCAACGCCTGGGGGGACCTCGACGCCGTCGTGTTCGACATCTTCCGGCCGCTCATCCCGCTGACCGTCCGAGTCTCGATGGGGCTCGGCCTGCCGATGGCGCTGATCAACGCCTATGTCAGGGACACGCGACTTACGCCCAGCAACACGCCGGGCGCCTCGCGGCTCGAGGTGGTCGGGCTCGACGCGCTCGGCTCGACCATGACCAACAGCCAGGCGCCCATGTCCTGGCCCAACAGCCCGGACAGCGTCATCGCCGCCGCCATCTTCGCGAAATACGGCATCATCCCGAGCACGATTCCGCTGCCTCCGACCCGAACGGTCCTCGACACCACGACCGTCCAGCGCTCCTACGATGCCCGCTTTCTCCTCCAGCTGGCCCAGCGCAACGGCTTCGAGCTCTACATCCAGCCCGATCCGCTGCTCGGCACCGACCTCGGTCACTTCCATCCGCCGCTTTCGAGCATGCCGCCGCAAGCGGTTCTGTCGATCGATTTCGGCCGGCAGACCAACCTCGAGAGCTTCGAGGTGTCGAACGACATGGGACGGCCCACCACCGTCTCGGCGATGACGGTCGACCCACGCACCCGCGCGCCCCTTCCCTCGCTCGGCTTCGCCTCGACGGAGCTGCCGATGGGCAGCGAGCCCGCGCTCGCCCGCTACCTGGCGCCGCCCATCGAGCGGCCGGCTGCGACCGATGCCGCCAATCCCACCGAGGCGATGTCGCAGGCCCTGGCGCGCGCGAGCGAGACCAGCCGCTCGATCACCGCCAGCGGCGAGGTGGACGGGCTGAAGTTCAGCCGGCCGCTGCTGTGCGGCCTGCCTGTGACGGTGCGCGGCGCGGGCAGACAGAATAGCGGCGAATATTATATCGATTCCGTCACCCACCGGATCACCGTCGACAGCTACAGCCAGCGCTTCACCGCCTGGCGCAACGCCGTCGGCCTGAAGGGCACGGAGATGTTCTTCGATCCGCTGGCAGCGGTGGCATAGGGGGGCGGGGACGTGGACGACCTGCTCGCGGATTCGGGCGTCAACGAGGGCCGCGAACGATTCTACGGCAAGTTCGCGGGCATGGTCAGCGACAATCGCGATCCCCTGAAGCTCGGCCGGTTGCAGGCGCTGGTGCCCGAGATACTCGGCGAGGTGACGACGGGTTGGGCCAAGCCCTGCGTTCCCTATGCCGGGCCCACCTCCGGCTTCTTCTCGGTGCCCCCGGTCTCGGCCGGAGTCTGGATCGAGTTCGAGGCCGGCGACGTCTCGAGGCCGATCTGGAGCGGCTGCTTCTGGGGAACCGGCGAACTGCCGATGAAGCCGCCCGGCTCGCCGAGCGAACCCACCACCCACATCTGGCGCACCGAGCTCGGCCTCACCGCCGTTCTGGACGACCAGGCCCAGACGATGACCCTGAGCGATGCCGCCGGCCTCAACAAGGTCGAGATCAGCGCGCTGACGGGCATCATCACCGTCAAGGCGGCAACCCAGATCGTCAATGCCGCCGGAGTCCTGCTCAAGGAGGGCGGCGACGCGGCGTCGCATCCGGGGGTCCTCGGCGACCTGCTGCTGGCCTACCTCTCCCAGCTCGTCGCGATCTTCAACAGCCACGTCCACCCCGGCCAGCTCGCCGCCGGGGTCATCCCCGTCACGCCTTCGCCTCCGGTCGCGCCGATGATGCCGCCGAATCCCAGCCTGCTCTCGATCAAGGTGTTGCTCGAATAGGAGATGCCATGCCGATCAAGCCCGGAAATTATCCGAACGCGATCATCTCGGACTACAGCTCGTTCACAGGCTCGATGGCCGACGAGATGGACAAGGCGCTCCGGCAGCTGATGCTGACCGACGGGCTGGGCGAGATCAGCATGGATCCCACCGATCCCGACGTCCGTCACCGGCGCCGGCTGTTCGTCGCCATCGCCCGAGGCATCGCCCGTCACCTGAAGGCGGAGGAGACTTCGTTCAAGATCACCTTGCCCCTCGTCGGCGAGCTGGTGGTGGTGACGCCCAGCATCGACGTGGAAATGACATGATCTCCGGCCCCGCCTTCCTCGATTTCCCCTTCTCGATCGACACGCGCGGGCGGGCCGCGCTCACCGACGAGGACGACCATGTCCGCGACCTGATCGCGCAGGTGCTGTTCACCGCGCCGGGCGAGCGGGTCAACCGACCGGAGTTCGGCTGCGGCATCAAGCAGCTGGTCTTCGCCCCGGCGTCCGACGCCCTCGCCGCGGCGACCGAGCAGCTCATCCACGGCGCGCTGCTGCGCTGGCTGGAGCCGGTCATCTCGGTCGAATCGGTCTCGGTCGCCGTCGGCGACGGTTCGATCGAGATCGGCGTCGCCTATGCGCGGCGCGACACGCAGGAGCGCCGCGAAGAGATTTTCCGCCAGCCGGTGGCGGTGTGAGACGATGAGATGACGATCTCCGGCAACGGCCTGATCTGGTGCGACGACGAGCGCCGCTCGGGGGTCCTGCGCGAGCCGGGCCACCCGCTCAACGGCGTGGATTTCGTCGAGTATCGCCGGCTGCCGCAAAAAACGCTCGAGGTGAGCTTCCTCAAGGCGCCGCCGGCGCTGACCGCCGCGGACTTCGAGGTGATCGGCGGAGTCCGGGTCGTCGGGATCAGGGTGCTCGGAGTCGCTGTCGACCCGGGCAACCCGCTCCAGCTCAACGTCCTCATCGACCGCGAGGGGGACTTCTCGACCTACATCCTGCGCGTCGAGCATGCGGCGATCGACGAGGAGCGGTCGGAGGCGCGCTTCAGCTTCAAGGCCGGCTGTCCGACCGAGTTCGATTGCCGGACCCTCGTCGAATGCCCGCCCGTCTCGCTCGAGGAGCCCGCCCTCGACTATCTCGCCAAGGATTATCAGAGCTTCCGAAGGCTGCTCCTCGACCTTCTGGCGGATCGCAATCCGGCCTGGCAGGAGCGGCTCCCCGCCGACCTCGGAATGGCCTTGGTCGAGCTGATCGCCTATGCCGGCGATTATCTCAGCTACGCCCAGGACAGCGGCCCCGCCACCGAGGGTTTCCTCGACACCTGCCTGCATCGCATCTCCGCCGCTCGCCACGGACGGCTGATCGACTATCGCATGCACAACGGCCGGAACGCGGCGACCTTCGTGCATTTCACCGCCGGTCCGGGCGGTGGCGTGGTCCCGGCGGGCGCCAAGCTCCTCACCCGGGTCGGAATGCCGCTGATCGGCGAGCTGGCGCCGCCGGGCCCGACCATCACGACCCAGCCCGACTTCGACGGCGATCCCGCGCTCGCCGGCGTCACCGTCTTCGAGACGACGGCGCTGGTGACGATCAACCCGCTTCACAACGCGCTTCGAATCCACAGCTGGGGCGATGCCCTGTGCTGCCTGGCTGCGGGGACTCGGGAGGCGCATCTCTATGCGATGACCGGCGCGGCCGGCGCCGAGGTCGCGGTCGCGCCCGCCTTCGCGGCCGGCGACTATCTGCTTCTCCAGGAGGTGCTGAGCCCGAGGACCGGGGCGGAGGCCGATGCCGACCCCGCCCGGCGCCAGGTGGTCCGGATCACCGAAGTGGCGGGCGACACGGACGACGCCTACACCTCGGCCGTTCCGAACGGGGTGCTGACTCCGCGCCTAAACCCGGCCGATCCCGCTCTGCCGCTGCAGCGCGTCCGCTGGCGCAGCGAGGACGCTCTGACCGCCGCCTTCTGCCTCTCCGCCGAGGACGAGCAGGGCGCTCCGATCGGGCCGGTCGCCATCGCCCGCGGCAATGTCGCGCCGGCCGATCACGGCCGGACGGTCCGCCGCGATTCCGCCACCGACGCGATCGGGCTGCCGGACGAGGGCGGCGGCCGGTGGAGCCTGCCCATGCTGGCGCTCGACGAGGCGCCGCTGACCCACCAGGCCCCGTTCCGCGCGCTCGAATTCACCGACCTCGGCCAGCCCCTGCGCGGCCGGCACGACCTCCACGGCCCCGCCAGCGAGGCCGCGCCGGCGATCGTCCTGATCCTGAGCTTCCCCGGCCTCGACCCGGAATTGTGGGTGCCCCAGCCCAGCCTGCTCGACAGCAAGACCTACGACCAGCATTTCGTCGCCGAGATCGACAATGCCGGGGCCCCGCGCCTCCGCTTCGGCGACGATCAATATGGCCGGCGCCCGCTCGGCGTGAGCCGGGTGGTGGCCCGGTTCCGCGTCGGCAACGGCCTCGCCGGCAATCTCGGCGCCGAGTCCCTCGTCCACCTCGTCGAGCCCGATCCGGCCGACCTGCTGGACCCCGCCAATCCCGGCGCCCCGCTCGCCTTCGGCGACGTGCGGGCCGTCTTCCAGCCGCTGGCCGCGACGGGCGGCGAGGATCCCGAGACGATCGAGCATGTCCGCCAGATCGCTCCGGAAGCGTTTCGGGCCGTCCAATATCGCGCGGTGACGGAGGAGGACTGGCGCGAGGTGGCGTTGCGGCACGAAGGCGTCGCCGCGGCCAAGGCGAGCTTCCGCTGGACCGGAAGCTGGCACACGGTGTTCGTCGCCATCCATCCGCGTGACGAGGCCGACCTGCTCCGGCTTCCGGGGGGAGGGGCCGAGCTCCGCCCCGCCTTCGCGGCGTCCGTTCACGCCCATCTCCGGCGCTTCAAGCTCGCCGGTTACGATCTCCAGGTCCGGGCCGCGCAATATGTCCCGCTCGAGATCGAGGTGACCTTGTGCGTCGCCCGCGGCCACTTCCGCGGCGACGTCCTCCAGGCCGTGGCCCGGATATTGTCCAACCGGGCCTTCCCGGACGGCTCGCGCGGCTTCTTCCATCCCCTCGCGTTCGGCTTCGGCCAGCCGGTCTATCTGTCGCGCCTCTACGCCGCGATCGAGGCCGTCGACGGAGTCGATTCGGCGACGGTGACGCTGATGAAGCGCTATTGGGAGGCTGCCCGCGACGAGCTCGATCGCGGCCTGGCCGAGATGGGCCCGTTCGAGATCCCCCGCCTCGACAACGATGCCAGCCTGCCGGAGAACGGCGTGCTCCGTCTCACCGCGATCGGAGGGCAGTGACATGACGGGCCCGCCCTCGTTCGAGTTCTGCGGCTGCTGCACCCCCGCCCTGCTGGCTCCGCAGGCGGACTCGCTGAACCGTCCCGGGCTGGTTTCGGTCCGCTACCGGGTCGGGACCTTCGCCACCTTCCGGCTCGCCATGCTCGAGAGCATCGTCGCCGACTCCCGGCTGACGGCGCTGACCTCGCGGAGCGAGGACGAATATGCGGTCTCGATCCTCGAGCTGTTCGCCGCGGTCGGGGACGTGCTCACCTTCTACAACGAGCGGATCGCGAACGAGCTCTACCTGCGCACCGCGCGCGAGCGGGATTCGGTCCTCCGCCTCGTCCGGCTGATCGGCTACCGGCTCCGTCCGGGGCTGGCGGCCAAGACCCTGCTCTCCTTCTCGCTTGACGAAGGCAAGGAGGCGAGGATCCGCCGCGGCCTCAAGGTGATGAGCGTCCCCGGCCAGGACGAGCTTCCCCAGACCTTCGAGACGATCGAGCCGATCTTCGCCCATGGCGACCTCAACGAGGTGCCGGCGCTGGCTCCGCCCAAGCCGTTCGAAGCCTTCCGCCAGGGCAGTTTGACAGCCCCGATCGAGTCGCGTCCGGATGCGCTCGCCGTCGGCGATTCCTTCCTCGTCTTCGGCCTCGGCACGATCGAGGAGAAGACCGTCGTCTCGCTCGACTCCGGCGCGGGCGGGGAGCGGCTCGGCTTCGCCCCCGGAGTCCAGACGGCGGGCCTGTTCCTGGGGATCGCGCGCGCCGCCAAGGTCGCCGGACGGCTGCGCTTCTTCGGCCACAACGCCCCGGCCGCGCACAATCTCTACCTGCCCGCCGATCCGCCGTCCCGGCCGTGGCCGATCTGGCGGAGCGAACCCATCAACGGGGCCTTCCCTGACAGCCAGGCGCCCTATCCGCTCGACGGACGCTATGACGGCCTCAAGCCCGGCGCCCAGCTGCTGGTCGACGCCGGCGCCGGAGCCGTGCCGAGGCTGAGGACGGCGGTCGCGACCGCGGTCGAGACGGCTTCGGCCACGCTCGGCCCACTCGAGGACAGCGTCACCCATGTCCGGCTTCGCCAGACCCTGTCCGGGCGGCCGGCGGTCAGCGCCGCCCCGGGCGGCGGTCATGTCGTCGCAGCGCGCTCCGGCGCCGGAGCGCCGCTCTTCCTCTCGCCGTTCGGAGGCGCCCCGAAGCGCTGGTTCGCGCTTCCCGACGGACGCTTCGCGGCGGACGTCGCGATCGTCGCAATGCCCGCCGGAATCGACTATCTCATCCGCGATTCGGAGCGCTCGCTGTGGCGGATCAGCTCCGGCCCCGGAGTCTGGATCGACCACGGCGGCTTCCTCACCAGTCCGCCTCGGCCGGTGTGGACCGGGGCGGCGATCTGGGTGTTCGCGCGCGGCGGCAACCATGGGCTGTGGGCGATCGACGTTACCAATGCCGGGCCCTGGATCCCGCTCGGCGGCCAGCTGACCTCGGCGCCCGCGCCGGTCTCGCTGGGCGGCGGCAGCCTCGCCGTCTTCGTCCGCGGCGGCGACCGGGCCTTGTGGATGCGGCGGCGCAACGGCGCCGTCTGGAAGCCTTGGGAATCGCTCGAAGGCGAGCTCGCCGGGGCGCCGGCGGCCAGCGCCGGGCCCGGCGGTCGGATCGACGTCGTCGCCCTCGCGCCCGGCGGCGGCCTGGTCCATCGCGGCTTCGACGGCAGCGCCTGGGGTCCGTGGAGCGACCTCGGCGGCGAGGCGGCCGACGAACCCGCCATCGTCGCGGGCCCGCCGGACCGGGCCGATGTCTTCGCGCGAGGCTCCAAAGGCGACCTCGTCCACATCGCCCGCAACGGCGCCGCCTGGAGCGCGTGGGAAAGCCTCGACGGCGCGCTCGGCTCGGTCCCCGTGGCGGTGCGCGACGGCGCCACGCTCCAGGTCTATGCCCGCGGCGCCGACGGAGCGCTCGCCCAGCGCGAGCGAACCGGCGCGGGCTGGCAGCCCTGGGTCGGCCATGGCGACGGGCTGGGATCGATCCCCGACCGGCGTTCGACCCGGATCTACGAGCTCGTGCCCGGCGACATCGAGCTTCGGCGGTTCGATTATCCCGAATCCGTCTCCAAGGGCCGGATCGCGCTGCGCTTGGGCGAAGACCGGCCGGGCCTGGCCAAGCTGGCCAAGGGGCGCCGGATCCTGCTGAGCTCCGCCGGCCGGCTCCACGCCGCCCGGGTCACCGCCGTGAACCAGACGGCGGCGGTCCCGGGCGACGCGCCCGACCATCTGCTGGTCGACTTCACCCCCGTTCCGCCCTGGCCCCTGGCCGGAGCCACCTTGCTCGGCAACGTCGCCGAGGCGAGCCACGGCGAGACCCAGCCGGACGAGCCGCTCGGCAATGGCGACGCCGCCCAGGGGTTCCAGATGCTGAAGCTTCGGCGGGGCCCACTCACCTATTTGCCCAGCGCCCAGGCCATGGCCGGCGAGGCCGCGCTCGAGCTCAGCGTCAACGGCGAGCGCTGGAGCGACGCCGCGAGCCTCTACGCCCGCAAGCCGAACGAGCGCATCTATACCGCCCGTCAGAATGACGAGGGCGAGACTCTGCTCACCTTCGGCGACGGGCGCACCGGCGCCCGGCTTCCTTCCGGAGCGGCCAATGTCGTCGCCCGCTACCGGACCGGCCTCGGCCTCGCCGGCCGGATGAAGCCGGGCCAGATCTCGATGCCGCTGGAACGGCCGCCCGGCCTCCGCTCGGTGGTCAATCCGCTGCCCGCCGACGGGGCCGCCGATCCGGAGACCCGCGACGACGCCCGCGGCTCGGCCCCGGGCACGGTCCGGACCTTCGGCCGGGCCGTCTCGCTGCGCGACTTCGAGTGGCTCGCCACCTCGTCGGGGCTGGTCGCTCGCGCCTACGTCACCTGGGTCTGGAGCGAGCTGGAGCGCGCCGTCCACCTCACCGTCGCCGCGCCCGGCGGCGAGAAGCTGTCGGCCGCCTCGCTCGCCACCGTCCATGCCGCCCTTCGCGCCGCCGGCGATCCGAACCGGCCGCTGTTCCTGTCGAACCTCGTCCGGGTCCCCGTCGTGGTCAAGGCGAGGCTGCTGGTCGATCCGGCCTTCGATCGCGACTCGGTCCGCGGCTCCGCGCGCGCCGCCCTGCTCGACGTCTTCGCCTTCGATGCCATGCCGCTCGCCTATGCTGCCCATGCCAGCAGCCTCTACGCCGCCCTGCAAGGCGTGACCGGTGTGACCGCCGTCGATCTCGACGTCTTCCACCTCAAGGGCCATGCCGACCTCACCGCCGCCGAGCGGGCGATACGCTCGGTCACCGCCGCGCCTGTCCAGCCGCATATCCGCGTCTTCCCGGCGCGGGCCGCCCCGCCCCTCGCCCAGCTCGACCGCTTCTCGCGGGCCGGATTCGAAGGCAGCGTCCCGCCGCCGGTGCTCGCCGCCGAGCAGCTCTACGTCGCCGATCCGGACGAGGATGTGGACCTCGTCGTCGCGGAGGCGCTCTGATGGCTTATTCCAACGCGCCCCGCGACAAGCTCTACGACCTTCTTCCGGCCTACATCCGGGCGCGCGACGTCGAGCAGGGCGAGCCGTTGCGCGGCCTGCTCGAGATCGTCGAGAAGCAGGCCGAGGCGGTCGATGCCGACATCCGCCAGCTCTACGAAAATGCCTTTATCGAGACCTGCGAGCCCTGGGCCGTGCCCTATATCGGCGACCTCGTCGGAACGACGCCGCTGTTCGACGACAGCCGGGTAAGGGACGGCGACACCGCCGCCGAGCTGTTCGACGACCTGCGCGGGCCCAATCTGCGCGCGGCGATGGCGCTTCGAGGCCGTGCCGACGTCGCCAAGCAAATCTACTACCGGCGCCGCAAGGGCACCCTGCCGATGCTCGAGGAGCTGGCGCGGGACGTCACCGGCTGGTCGGCCCATGCGGTCGAATATTTCGAGCTGCTCGGCTGGACCCAGTGGATCCGCAACCACCTCCGCCCGCACGCCCTGCGCACCCCCGATATCCGCAGCATCGAGCGCATGGACCGGCTCGACCGCGCCTTCGACGAGATCATGCACACGGTCGACGTCCGGCCGATCACGCAGTCCGAGGGGTGGCACAGCATCCGTAACATCGGCTTCTTCCTGTGGCGGCTGGGCGCCTATCCGCTGCGTCGGGCGGACGCCCGGCGGGTCGGCGGCGCCGGCGACTTCCGCTATCATTTCAGCCGTCTCGGCGCGCCCGCCCACCTGTTCAGCCGCGAACGGCGCGAGGGCGACGAAGCCGGCCTGGCGACCGCGCTCCATGTCCCCCAGCCGATCCGCCCCGCCCGCTTCCACGCCGACATCCGCGACTATCTGGACGATGTGAAGACGCCGCTGCCCAAGCCCGGCTTCACCGAATTTTACGGCCTGTTCGAGGCCTTTCCCGGCTTCAACGTGGCGCCGGCGCCGAGCCTGATGGTGTTCGTCGACGGGGCGCCCGTTCCCGCCGAGGACGTGCGCTGCCGCAACCTCGAGACCTGGAGCCAGCCTGTCGGCTCGCAAATCGGAATCGACGTGCAAAGGGGCCGGCTCGTGCTCGGCCCGGGCCTGCTGCCGGCTGCTTCGGTTCGGGTCGACTATCATTACGGCTTCCCCGCCGATCTCGGCGGCGGCCCCTATCGGCGGCGCGCCTGGCTGATCGACGCCACGCCGCAGACTCTCATCCTCGAGGTCAACGACACCGGCGATCCCGGCACCTTCGCCACCGTCGCCACCGCTCTGGCGCAATGGGTGACCGCGGGCGGCCCGAACGCGGTGATCCGGATCGGCGACAACCGCACCTATGCGGAGGCCCTCGCGGTCGACGCCGGCCCGGCCGCCGGCCGCTTCCTCGCCATCGAGGCGGTCGACGGCGCCTCGCCTCACCTGCTCCTCGGCGGGACCCTGTTCGTCGACGGCGACCGTCCCGATTTCTCGCTCACCCTGAGCGGACTGCTGATCGAGGGCCGGATCCGGATCCGGGGATCGCTGCGCAGGCTCCGGCTGATCCATTCCACCCTCGTCCCCGGAGTCTCGATCGCCGATCCGCCGCCCCCGGCGGCGCAACCGTCGATCGTCGCGGCGGCGGCCCTGCCGGCCGGCAGGCTGGCCAATGCCGAGCTTCGGATCGAGCTCGCCTTCTCGATCTGCGGAGCGATCCGGGCGCCCGACCATGCCGAATCGCTGACCGTGCTCGACAGCGTCGTCGACGGTCTCGGCAGGCCCGCCGTCGCCGGGATCGGGGCCGGAGCGGCCGGCCCGCCGCTGCGCATCGAGCGCTCCACCCTTCGCGGCCCGGTGAGGGCGAGGCAGATCGACCTCGCGACCGAGGCCGTCTTCGACGGGCTGGTGACAGCCGACCGGGTCCAGACCGGCTGCGTCCGTTTCTCCTACGTGCAGCCCGGCTCGCGCACCCCGCGGCGCTATCGCTGCCAGCCCGATCTCGCGGAGCGGCGGGCGCTCGAGGCGGCGGAGGCGAAATCCGGCCCATTGACCGCCGCCGAGCGCGCCGCCGTCCGGACCGGCGAGCGCCGCCGGGTCAGGCCCGAATTCACCGCCGAGGCCTATGGCCACCACGCTTATCTCCAGCTCTCGCTGAACGCCCCGCCCGAAATCTCGACCGGCGCCGAGGACGGTTCGGAGATGGGCGTCTACAGCCATCTCAAGCAGCCGCAGCGCGCCGCCAATCTGCGCACCCGGCTGGAGGAATACCTGCCTTTCGGACTCGATTTCGGACTGATCTACGCGACGTGACTCGACGAGCAACCATGAGCCAATGGGGGACGCCATGAGCGGCGACTATACAAGAATGAGCTTCAGGCCCCGGAAGCGGTTCTCGGCGGTGCTCGAGCAGCAGGGCCGCGTCCAGCTCGACTCGGACTCGAACGAGCAGAGCGACATCTCGCGCGAGCGCCTTCGGCTGCTCTCCCTCGACAATTTCGGGCCGGTCGGGCTGCCCTTCCTGACCACGCCCGACGCCTTCAAGCTCGGCCTGATCGGCGGCGCGCCGCCCAACCTGTCGATCGAGCCCGGCCGGCTCTACGTGGACGGCCTGCTCGCCGAGCTGTTCGAGGACGAGGGGGCGAGCTACGCCACCCAGCCCTTCCTGCCCGACCCGCCGCCCCTGCCCGCCGGCAATTCCCTCGCCTATCTCGACGTCTGGGAGCGCGAGGTGACCTATGTCGAGGACCCCGAGCTTCTCGACGTGGCGCTGGGCGGGGCCGACACGACCGCCCGGCTGCAGACCGTCTGGCAGCTGCGAGTCGACGGCGTTCCCCAGGCCGATTGCGGAATGCCGGTGGGCGACCCGCCGTCGGCCGGGCGGCTGACCACCGCGGCGGTGGCCCCGCCGGCGCCGGACGATCCTTGCATCCTGCCGCCGCTCCAGGGCTATCGCGGGCTCGAGAACCGGCTCTACCGGGTCGAGATCCACGACGGCGGGCCGCTCGGCACCGCCCGGTTCAAATGGTCGCGGGACAACGGCACGCTGGTCGCTCCGGTCGGCGACCTCGTCGTGGCCGGGGCCCAGACCACGCTCACCGCCCAGCGCCTCGGCCGCGACGAGGTGATGCGCTTCCGGATCGGCGACTGGGTGACCGTCACCGACGATCATCGCGAGCTTCACGGCGAGCCCGGCGAGATGGCCCGGATCGCCAACATCAACGAGGCCGACCGCGAGATCGTGCTCGACCGCGCCCTGCCGACCGGCGGCGGCCGGGCGTTCGGCGCCGGACCGGCCGGGCTCGCGGCGCGCCACACCCGGGTCCAGCGCTGGGACCAGACCGACGCTCTCAACACTCTCGACACCGACGGCCTGATCGACACCGCGGCGGGGCCGATCGCGATCGAGGCGGGGATCGAGATCGCCTTCACCACCGATCCTGCCGGCGGCACGTTCCGAGCCGGCGACTATTGGCAATTCTGGGCGCGCACCGCGACCGCCGAGATCGAGATACTGACCGCCGCCCCGCCGCGCGGGATCCACCATCATTACGTCCAGATCGGCGCCATCTCAGGGCTCGGCGGACCTGCCCCGGCGATCGAGGATTGCCGCCCTCGGCCGACGACCGACGAAGGCTGCTGCACCTTCGTGGTGAGGCCGGGCGAGAGCATCCAGGCCGCCATCGACGCGCTCCCGCCCGCGGGCGGCTGCATCTGCCTCAAGACCGGGGTGCACGAGGTCGACGAGCCGATCGTGATCGCGCGCAGCAACGTCACCCTCCACGGCGAAAGCATGGGAGCGATCGTCAGCGGAGGAGGCACCGAAGGGCTGCTGATCGTCGGCGCACTGAACAATGTCGTCCCGCGCGACGTGCGCATCTCCTCCATCGTGTTCCGCCAGGACCGCCGGGTCTTCGGTCCGATCGTCGCCTTGCTCGACGTCGAGCGCGTCGTCATCGACGAATGCCGGCTGGAGGGACAGCCGGTGCGGCTCGGCAACGCGCTCGTCCTTCGCCATGCCCTCGACACCAGGGTCACCGGCTGCGTCTTCCAGGGCAGCGACATCGCCATCGCCTGCTTCGGCGGGAGCCGGGACGTCGCCATCTCAGGCTGCGATTTCACCTTGCGCGCCGATACCGGCTTCGACGTCGCCTTCGCCGTGTTCGCCGAGACCATGGCGGGGCCGATCGTCGTCGAGGACAATATCGTCGTCACTCCGACCTACGGAATCGTCATCAACGACGACCCGGCGGGGACCCCGCGCTCCGACGCGCGCGGTTCGCGAGTCTGCGGCAATCGGATCCGGATCACCCGCGCTCCCGACGAACCGGACCGAGCCTTCGCCATCGACGTCGCCTCGGAAGCGTCGATCGTCGCCGACAACGAGATCGATCACCAGGGCGGCAACTTCACCGGCATCCGGCTGTGCGGCAACGGCTCGGCGGCGCGCGGCAACGTCATCCGCTGTCACCGCGTCGAGTCGCCGGCGACCGGATCGGGACAGCCCGCGGACGCCGCCGCCGCCATTTTCGCCGGGTTCGACCCGGGCCAGGGACAGGGCTATCTGCCGCTGGATCGTCTGATCGTCGCCGACAACGTCATCGAAGGCGGACAGCACGGCATCTTTCTCGGCGGCGTCGCCCGCGGCCGGGTGAACGGCAACCTGCTCGGGGATGGCTCGCAGGTCGATTACAACGCCATCATTCTCCACCAGGGGTCCGAGTGCATCGTCAGCGAGAACATCGTCATTCGGCACGCCTTTGGAATCTATATCGCCGGCGGCGAGCGCAACGCGGTGAACGAAAATCGCTTGGAGGGGGGCGGCCTGGGAATCGGCGTGCTGGTCGAGGAGGCGCCGACGATCGCCGGCAACCGACTGACCGACCTCACCGAGAATGGCATCATCATCTGGTTGGCGGCGCAGCGATGCAACGTGATCGAGAACCGGATCGTCAGATGCGGCGCCCGGGCCGCGGTCGCCAACGGAATCGGCGCCTGGGACATTCGCGGCGAGCTTCACGTCGAGGGCAATGAAGTGATGGACCTGGGGGTCGGCGACGGTAAAGCGCCGGTCGCCTACGGCATTGCCGGGGATCTCATCCTCGAAGCGCGGATCGAGAGCAATCTGGTCACTTATTCGAGCCCCACCCTTCGCGATGTCGCCGGCGAGGACCGTGCGCTCCTGATGCGGGGCACGCTCGACGTCGTGATAGGCAGGAACCTGCTCGTCGGCTTCGCGATCCAGATCGCCAACAACAAGTTCATTGGGCCGGGCGCCTCCGCCCTGGTGGAGCTGTTCGAAGCCGGGTCCAACGAAAGCGCCCTCGTGCGCTTCCAGCGTGTCCTGTTCCACGGCAATTACTGCGCCCATTTCACCCGCCAATTACCCACCGACGCGGGCGGCCTAACCGTCGATATCGCCGCGGCGCCCGATTTGCCGCAGGCCACCGTCAAGCTGGTCGGCCGGCTTTGCAGCATCACCGGGAACCACGTCGCCGTGACGACGCCGGGCTTCCCTTCGTGGCGCCTCGACACCGCCGCGGGATCGATGAGCGGGCCCTTCATCGGCAACGTCTCCCACTTCGGTCATTCCCGCCGGGCGACCGAGATGCCCGACCCCGAATGGTCCTTCAACACCATCGCCTGAGGAGGAAAAATTGGACCTCGCCAAACTCATCGCCCAGCGCGACAAGTTCGTCGCCGACGCCGCCGCGGCGCTCGATCGCCGAGGCCTGCCTGCCGACGCGACTAATCAGCCCAGGGACCTGCAGTCGGAGCAGGCGGAGCGGATCCGGCAACGGATCGAGGGGCTCGAGCGGCGCAAACGGGAGTTGGTGGCCAGCATCGACACCGAGCTGGCCGAGCTGAAGCGCGACCTCAAGGCGCGCGAGCAGAAGACGAAGGCCGAACGAAGCGGCGAGGGCAAGCCGCCAGCGCCGTCGACCGGCGGAGCGCCGGAGGCCAAGAAGACGAAGATCGCCGTCGAGCCCGCCGCGAAGAAAGCGAGTCTCACCGCCCGCGCGGGCAGCAAGAAGAAGCGCCCGGCTGCCAGGAAAGGCAAATAGCCGCTCGGCCGGCGGGCTCGCCGCCGCGCGCCCGGTCACGGCATGCCACGCGGCACGACTGTCCTTCCGTGCCGCTATTCCGCTCGCACGCGCGACTTCGTCCGTCACAGACATGCGGATGAATATTATCGTGAAGATTTCCATATGATTACGCGCTTCGTATGATGCTAGAGCAAGTCCCAAGCTTGACCGGCCACAACGGAAAGCGTAAGTATTTCCCGACTCGGGAACATGGGGCTTTCCCCACTTGCTGCACCTAAAAAGCAGCGAGTGGGTGTCGATTCGTGGCTTCTCAGAATTTATGGCGCTTCTGCACAGTTTTGACCTGTGCAGTGGTGAGTTCGTCCTGCGCCTTTAGCGGGAGACTTGGGTCGAATGAGCCTAAAATATTCGAAGACGGTCGTTTTCGGCGGCAGCACGATCAACTTTGGCTTGCTGGTCGATGAAACCGCGGGTCCGCAGATCGTCTATTCGGTCCATAGCCTCGCAAATCAGAATCCCAACAGCGACTCGTCTTGGCGCGATCCGGAGGCACTGAAATTACCCTCTGAAATCTGCACGGTGGGCCGGGAGGTCCTCACCGTCAGGATGGACGGTCCGGCGCCCACCGCCGATGCCGCCTTCGCGGCCGTCGCCGATTCCGCCTTCGTCTACGTCTTCCGCACCTCCACCAACCAATCGGTCTATTGCGACAAGTTCGTCTACGATCAGACGACCGGCCGCCTCGTCAACGCGACGCAGGTGCGCTACCGCCGCAGCCGCAAGGCCGACCTGCCGCTCGACCGGCGCGACACCTTCGGTGGTCAGGACATGAACGGGCGGCCGTTTCTCGAGCCGACGGTCGAGCTCGACTTTCTCCACGGCCTCACTCCGGGCCGGTTCGACGTCGCCATCCTGCCCACCGAACTGGCGGGCGTGACGCGCTGGCAGTTCCTGGCGCAGAAGGCCGAGTCGGGGAAGCTTGTCAGCTATTCGATTCAGCGCAGCCCCGACGGCGGCTTCGACCTTGAAGACAGCATGGATCCCGACACCGGAGCGGTGGTGCCCGATGCCGAATTCGACCTCGTCGATCCGGCCGGAGCGAAGCTTGCCATCGCCTCGGGTCTCAGCCTCATCCGCTACGACCAGCAGGAGTGGCAGATCGACGAATATGGCCGGGTGACGCTGCAGAAGCGCGAGATGCGCGCGATGGCAGCGCTTGCCATCGGACCCGATGGCAAGATCGCCACGCTCGATTTCGGGATCGGACGCGACGGGCGGATTACTCGGATCGGAGAGACCCTGACCGTCGCCGGTCCGGCCGACCTTCAGGGTGCGCTTCGGTTCAACGCCAGCATCGCTAGCCTGGTCGCCATCCCGGCGATCGCCACCGGCCCGACGCTCACCGTCGAGGCGTGGGTGCTGCCGAGCACCGATGCCGGCGAAGGCGCGGTGATCATGGCCAGCGCGGCCAATGCCAATGTGGCCTTCACGCTCGGCCTCGACGCCGGCATCCCCTATTTCCTCGGGCCGGACGGCAAGACCGTCGCCGCCTTGGAGCCGCTCAGCATCCACGACTGGACCCACGTCGCGGCGAGCTGGGATGGACAGGCGATCCTCTATGTGAACGGCCAGCCCTTCAAGGCCGCCAACGGCGTCGAGGGCGGGCGGGGAGCGCCGCCGAACGACGGCTATGCGCTCGGCGGGGCGGACGGGATGACCGGCGATCTTGCGGCGATCCGTCTGTGGAAGACCGCACGCAGCCAGGCGCAGATCCTCGCCACGATGAACCGGATCGTGACCAGCGCGGCGCCCGACTGGGCGGACCTGGTGGGAGCCTGGCAAGGCAATGCGCCGCCGGGGGACGCGCGCTTCACGACCGTTCCGAACAGCGCCGCGACCGGCGCCGCGGCCGACGGCGTCCTCGACGGCGCGCAATGGGTCGCGAGCCGCGCGCCGGCGACTCCGGGCGCGATCCCGGCGCTCTACGACGAGAACGGCCTCACCGCCTTCGCCCTCTATCTCGATTATGCCGCGACCGAGGCTCCGCCGCAGCTCTACGAGGGAGCGGATTCGCTCCTCCACCTCTATTATTCGGCCAAGGGCAGCAAACAGGCATCGGCGGCGCACTTCGCTCCGATCGTCCAGCGCTCGACCTATCTCGGATCCTGGAAGGCCGAGGACAGTGCGGCGCCGGCCAACAGCCAGCGGGGACAGCTGCGTTTCGTCGCCCGTGTCGCGAGCACGGCGATGAACAATCCTGATCCGGCGGTGTCCTTCGTCGAGATCAAGGCCACCAACGCGACCTACTGCCAGGTCGCGCTGCGCAGCGATACCGGCTATGTCGAAACCTGGCCCAAGGTGCCGCGCGCGCTCGACGACTTCTGCCGGGTGATCAACGGCGCCGCGGCGCAGACCTCCGACAATCCGGTCGAGCTCGCCGAAGACGCGCTGATGTACGATTATGGCAGCGTCAAGGTGACCCCGGGCCGGGGCCAGTCCGGCCCGATTCCGGGGCCCGGACGCGGCTCCGCCATATTCCAGGTCGTCTGCGACGAGCTGCCCGACAACGGCATGCCGGCCGTCGTGGAGGCGCTCGGCGGCGCTTCGCCCGCCGTCCGCGGCCGCTCCGGATCGGGCGGCCTCTGGCAGCCCTATCCGCCGCTCGCCGGCCTCGACCTTTCCGATCTCGGCCAGTTCGTCGACATTCTCGACGGTCCCGCCGTCGATGCCTATGCGGGATCGCTGCTCATCGAGCGCGATCTCGCCGTCGAGGCCTGGATCAAGCCGGTCGCCAATCAGGAGAGCGACGACCAGATTCTGCTCGTGTTCAACCGCCCCGGCACCGCGGACGAGGATGATGTCGCCTATATCGTCGGGCTCCGAAAGGGCGTGCCGTTCGCCGGCAGCGGCGAAGTGGTCAATGCCGCCGCCGCGGGCGTTCCGATGGGTTCGGACTGGACTCATCTCGCCGCTTCCTACGCGACCCATTTCGGAGTGCAGCTCGGCGGCGAGCGCTACCTCGACGCCGGCAATGCCGAGAACACCAAGACCGCCGAGGCCGTCACCCTCGAGAGCTGGATTCGCCTCGACCGGATCGGCGGCGACCAGGTCGTGCTCGCCAAGACCTCCCTCAACGACGGGACGAGCTGGTCGCTGTGGGTGAACGGCGACGGCAAGCTGGCCTTCAAGGTGGTGCAGTCGACCAGCACCGGAACCAGCGACCGGACGATCGTCTCGACGACCGCGCTCACCGCCGGCGAGTGGCATCATGTCGCCGGCGTCTATGACGTCAGCTACGAGCGTCAGGTCGCGATCACCTTCGAGAGCGGCAATTACGTGAAGATCCCCGAGGTCGAGTTCCCGCCTGCGAACGGCGTCAGCATCATGATGTGGGTCAAGCGCCTCGAGGACGGCAACAGCACCAACGAGATCCTGTTCACCAACACGGACGCCCAGAAAAATCTCTCCTTTTCGCTCAATCTCTACAACGGAGCGCTGCAATTCTTCGTCAGCTACGGCACCCAGAATTTCAAGGTCACCGATACGCGGCCGTTGCGCCGCAACGATTGGGTTCACGTCGCCGGCACTTTCGATCCCGCGCGCGGCATCCTGCTGCTGGTGGACGGCGAGCCGGTGGGCACGCCGACTCGAAGCGCGGCCCTGGCGGCGGCCGTGGCGGCGCCGGCCGCGGCGGCCGTGGAGGCGGCCTACAGCGTCGGCGGCCTCGCCAGCCAGGCGACCTTCATCGGCACGATCAACGAAGTAAGCCTGTGGAACCGCGGCCTCGACATCGACGAGGTCCGCCAGAAGATCCAGCAGCCGCTGGCCGGCAACGAACGCGGCCTGTGCGGCTATTGGCGGTTCAACGACCTGTTCGGCGATACGGTCATGGACCTCACCGGCACCGCCAACGGAACGCTCGTCGGCGGCCATTTCATCCGCATCGACAAGGGGGCCTTCGCCCAGAAGCTGTTCGTCGACGGGCTGATGCAGGTGTTCGAGCGGGTGGTCGATCCCATCGCGCTGTCCGACGCCCGAGTCACGCTGGGCTCGGGCTATTTCGCCTCGTATCTCCAGGGCGTCATCTCGGAGAGCCGGCTGTGGAACGTCGGCCGAATGAACTGGCAGATCAACTATTTCGCGCACGAGACTCTGACCAGCAACGACAGGGGATTGGTCTCCGCCTGGGAGTTCGCCACCGGCAAGGGCGGAGTCGCCTTCGACAGCAAGAGCGACAACAACGCCCTGATCCGCGACGGGCGGGTCGAGCTCACCGACGAGGTGCTCGACTCGATGTGGGTGCTGGCGACCTTCAGGGCCGGCTGGACCTTCTTCATCAACGGCGAGAAAGTCGGGAGCGTCGACGGCGCGCTGCCCCCGGGCGGCTATGGCGACAAGCAGGCGACGCTGGGCGCATTCCGGCTCTCCAATTCGATCTCGCGCTTCCTGACCGGCCAGATCAGCCAGGCGCGGGTGTGGAACCGGCAACGCACCGGCGCCGAGATCCGCGGCGCGATGTTCACCTTGCTGTCCGGCGCGGAGCCCGGGCTCGCCGCCTTCTGGGGGCTCGACACCGGCTCGGGCGCCACGCTCCCGGACTTGTCGGGCTGGAACAACGTCGGCCGCTGGATGGGCGGGGACAAACCGCCGTGGATTCTGTCGACCGCGCCCGTCGGCCTCGAGGAGCCGGTGCTGCAAAGCACGCCGGGCGACACGGCCCGTCCGGAGAATATGAAGAGCGATTATGCCGCCTCGGCGGGCCAATATGGCCAGATCGACGTCGATGCGCGCGGATCGCTTTATTCCAGCCTGCTGCAGACGCTGGCGCTGGTCGACGCCGCCGACGGCGAGATGGCGCGGCTGGCGGATTTCAAGATCGGCGACCTCGTCCTCCAGTTCGTCGGCCAGGCTCAGGTCGATCCCACCTTGATCGGCTACATCGAAGGCACGCCGCCGCTGCCGGCGGAAAATCTCAAGCTCTATCCGGGCGATCCGCTGTCCTACACCGGCGCCTCGACCATCTATGTCGATGAGACCGACAGCAAGACCTACCGATATGCCGCCAATCGCGACGTCGGCAGCGTCGTCGATCTGAGCACCCGTTTCGGCTTCAACGTCGAAGGCGAGACCAGCGCGGGCATCGGCATTCAGCAGAAGGTCTATTCGTTCGGTATCGCCGGGGGAATCAGCGCGCAGATCAGCGAAACCGTCGGCGTTCTCGGCGAAGGCTCGACCAGCGAGGAAACCACCATCGTCGCTCAGAAATATATGGAATCGCGCGGCGGCTGGTTTCCGAACACCTATCAGATCGACGCCGGCGTCGGCGACATCTTCTATCCCGACAATATCGGCTATGCGCTCGTCCGGTCGGCCACCGCCGATCTCTTCGCGATGCGGATCGCCGGCAGCGGCGCTCTGGTCGGCTATTCGGCTCGGCCCAATCCCGACATCCCCGAAGACATGAACATCATCATGTTCAGGATCAACGACCAATATATCAAGAACGGGACTCTCGACGGCTGGATCGGCTTCCAGCCCGATTCGTCCTATCCCAACCTCCAGCCCGGCCAGCATGCCAGCTATTTCAAGCCGCTCGAAGCCTATGCGATCAAGGCGACGATCGAGCGCGAGCAGCACCAGCGCAAAGCCTATTTCGAGAATTTCGGCGCCGAGCGCCTCGGCCAGCGCGCCGACGCGCTCAAGCCCAACGCCATCGATCTCGCCAATACCGCGCAGAGCCTCGTCAACACGCTGATCGGCGTGAAGGACAAGGCAGCGCTTTCGGTGGACGACTGGAGCGCGCGGATGGCGCGGCGCAGCCTCGCCAACACCTACGTCTGGACCGCCGCGGGCGGGCTCTATTCCGAGCAGCAGCAATTCATGGCGACCCGCGAGGAATCGAGCGGCGGATCCTACACGATGCAGAGCCAGGCGGGACTCTACACCGAGATGACGTTGAGCGTGGGCCCGACCTTCAATCTCGACGCGATGTTCGGCACCACCATCACCACGCAGGCGACCAAGGCGGACCAGGATTCCGCCCAGTTCAGCCTGATGATCGACCTCGCCGGAGACCAGCGCTACATCGGCCTGGTCGAGCAGGATTCCGAAGGCGAGCTCCTCTACTCCAGCAAGCCCTCGCCCGGAAAGGTCCGCGGCTATCGCTTCATGAGCTTCTACCGGGCGCCGACGAAACAGAATTTCGAGGCGTTCAAGAGCGGGATCGTCGATCGCGACTGGCTGATGGGCCAGGGCGCCTACGCCGGCAAATATGATCCCGACGCGCTCGCCCTCCGCGGCGCGCTCTCCAACCCCAACGAAGTGTGGCGGGTGATGCATCGGGTCACCTACGTCAGCCGCACCCCGCCGGCGAGCGAGCAGCAGGGCATGTCGCTGACCCCGGACGTGCGGCGGCCCGACGAGGACAGCATCGTCTCCAACCTCGTGGTGATCGCCGAGCTGCCGGCCACCGACGCCGCCAATCCGATGCCCGCGATCAGCAACGAAGTTGACACCCTTCTGACATTGCTCGCGCAGAACCCCGTGTGGGGCGCCGCGCTGGCGGCCAAGCGCAGCGAATACAAGCAGGACCTGATGGAGTTCATGCGCTCCTTTCTCGGAATCCCGGCGTGACGCCGGCGCTCGAGCTCACCGGCCACGGCTCGCGCGAAGGCCTGCGCACGCATCTGCGCGACTGGCTCGGCACGCGGACGCCGATCAGCGACCAGGTGCTGGCCGCGCTGCTGATCAGCCCCCGCTACGCCCACAAGCTCGGAACATTGCGCGACTATCCGCAGGCGGTCGACCATCTCCTCGCGCATCCGCCGGCGGCGCCGCTCACCGTGCTGGACGATATCGGCCGCGAACCCAGAGCGGCCGAACTGCCCGGCGACGCCGGCCTCGCCATCAAGGCGGGCGCTTCGGCTCTGCGCTGGATCGGCGAGGGTCTGCGGCTCGCGGACGGGCCGACCCGCGAGCGCCGCTGGGCGGCGTGCATGGCCTGCCCGCATGTCGCCGAGCCGCCCGCGCGGCTGACCTACCGCCTCGCCGGCGCGATGGCCGGCGCCAAGAAGATCTGCAGCCTGTGCGGCTGCAACGTGCGCATCAAGGGACGACTTCCGCACGAACGCTGCCCCGATCGAAACCCCGTCGATCCGGCCCTTAGCCGCTGGGGAGAGCCCTTTCCGAGACCTGTCAGCCGGGAGAGTGAATCATGACCGTAGAATATTGTGGCTCCGGCTTTTGCGATCCGCAGAAGCCCTCGATCGATGTCGCGTGCCATGATCTCGGCAAGGAAGCCGGAAAGTGGATCATGTATCAGGTCGGGGGCAAGACCTGCTATTGCATCTGCAGCTGCCTCGGCGAAGGCACGCTGGTCACGACCGGCGACAATCGGCAGATTCCCGTCGAGGACATCGTCGCCAACGTCACCACGGTGCTCGCGGCCGGCAAGAGCCTCGACTTCAAGCCGACGCTCGTCGGCCAGATCGTCGGCACTCCCGTCGGCGAGACGGAAAATTCCATCTATCTGACCTATGAGCTGGACGGCAGAAGGATCGAGCGGGTGGTGACGATGGACCATCCCTTCCTGCTGCGCGACAAGACCCTCGTCGGCGCCGGCGTTCTCCAGCTCGATGACGAGCTGCTCGACCAGCACGGCAATCCGGTCAGCATCACCGCCCTGCGCTGGGGCCGATATGTCGGCCGCTTCTGGGAATTCGCGACCTCGATCACCGAACCCGACCCGCAGCTCGACGGCCATCTCGTCCTCACCGAAGGAGTGGTGACGGGCGACTATGCGGTGACCATCTTCGTCAATTATCCGGTGAGCAAGGAAGAGATGAAGTCGCCGCCTTATGCCGAGCGTCCGCTGGTCGGCACGGCGGAATGGCTGGCGCGCAACGACGTCCTGGCCGGCGAGCTTGACGCCGGCGTCATCGAGATGGACCATGGCGTCTTCATCCCGGCCGAGGCCTTCAAGCAGTCGATCCCCGACCATGCCAGCGCCTTCCTGCCCGAACGGCAGGCCGCGCTGCTCAGGCTGCGCGCGCCTCTGGAGCCGATCTCCAACCAGTATCTTCTCGAAATGTGCGAATATCTGATCGAGCGCGTGTTCGAGCCCGCCTATCCCGACATCAACTTCCTGTTCAACTGGTATGACGAGCAGACCAACGCCGCCTCATGGGTCGATGGGATCAGCGGCGACCCCTATGTCTATCTGTCCGGCGGCATGGCGCGCATCAAGGGGTTCGACATCGAGGGCGTCACCCTCGCCATCGCGCAGGAGGTCGGCCATCTGATCGGCCGTCCGCAGCTCGAGAACGGAGTCACCTGCGAAGGCCAGGCCGACTGGTTCGGCGGGTCGGTGGTGCTTCGCACCCTGTGGTTCGGCGAAGCTTATTTCGCCAACATGGAAAAGGCGATCAAGCAGTTCGAGCTCCTCTATCGCTACATGCGCAAGAGGGGTGCTCCGGACGAGGAGGTGGAAGGTCCCGAGATGGACGATACCGGCCAGCCCTATCCGAGCAACGCCTGCCGTATCGAGACCTACAGGACCGCGATGACGTCGCCGACGCCGCCCGCCTGCTCGCTCTGCGCCCCCGAGGACGATGAGGACGACGAGGAGGATTATGGCGAGGACTATGACGACGACGACGACCTCGACATCGCCGACGGCGAGGATCAGTTCGACGACGAGGATTATGATGACGAGGACGATGGACTGACCGCCAAGGTTTCCGGCGCCCGCGACCGCCAGCGGCGCAAGAAGCGCAGCCTCGAGGGCGAGGATGCCGGCGAGCCGATGGCCAAGGTCGCCGGAGCCCGCGACCGCCAGCGCCGCAAGGCGCGCAGCCTCGAGGGCGAGGATGTCGGCGAGCCGATGGCCAAGGTCGCCGGAGCCCGCGACCGCCAGCGCCGCAAGGCGCGCAGCCTCGAGGGCGAGGATGCTGGCGAGCCGATGGCCAAGGTCGCCGGCGCCCGCGACCGCCAGCGCCGCAAGGCGCGCAGCCTCGAAGGCGAGGATGCCGGCGAGCCGATGGCCAAGGTCGCCGGAGCCCGCGACCGCCAGCGCCGCAAGGCGCGCAGCCTCGAAGGCGAGGATGTCGGCGAGCCGATGGCGAAGGTCGCCGGAGCCCGCGACCGCCAGCGCCGCAAGTCGAGCAGCTTCGAGGACGAGGATGTCGGCGAGCCGATGGCGAAGGTCGCCGGCGCCCGCGACCGCCAGCGCCGCAAGGCGCGCAGCCTCGAGGGCGAGGACGTCGGCGAGCCGATGGCCAAGGTCGCCGGCGCCCGCGACCGCCAGCGGCGCAAGGCGCGCAGCCTCGAGGGCGAGGATGCCGGCGAGCCGATGGCCAAGGTCGCCGGCGCCCGCGACCGCCAGCGGCGCAAGTCGAGCAGCTTCGAGGAAGAGGATGTCGGCGAGCCGATGGCCAAGGTCGCCGGCGCTCGCGACCGCCAGCGCCGCAAGGCGCGCAGCCTCGAGACCGAGTATGAGGATCTCGGCGTGATGGCGAAGATTTCCGGTGCCCGGGATCGCGCCAAGAAGAAGAAGTTCCGCAAGGCGCAGGAGCCCGGCGGTTCGCGTTGAGGATTGCGGGGCCGAGGCGGAAACGGGGCATCCACCCCGTTTCCGCCGATCGGGATTTCCGCTCGGAAGGATGCATCGTGACTTCGGATTCGCTGCCCAATTGCGACGAGATTAAGCCCGGCTTTTGCGAGGCGCACCGAGCCGCCATCGACTCCGCTTGCCACGATCTTGGTCTCCAGCCGGGACAGCCGCTGCTCTTCCGCGAATCCGGCGCGACCTGTTATTGCACGTGCGGCGCGGGCTGGACCCGGCCGGGATTGGTCCTCGACGCCGAAGGCCAGCCCCTGCCCTTCGCGCTCGCCCAGGGCGAGGCCGTGCTCGCGGCCGGCCTCGCGCTCGATTTCGAGCCGGTCCTTCTCCGGCATGTCGGGATGCCGCCGCCGCGGCGGTTCGATAACATGGTGCTGATCGATTATCAGGCCGACGGGTTCGCGCTGTCGCGCGTCCTCCACGCCGATACGCCGCTCCTCACCGCGGACGACGGCCTGCTGCCGGCCAGCCGCCTCCAGCTGAGTGACCGGCTGGTATCGGCCGCGGGCGAGCCGATCCCCATCGATCGGCTGAGCTGGGGCGCCTTCGACGGGATCGTACCTGAAATCGCCACCGCGCTGGCGCCGCCCGACGATGATTTCAACGGCCATTTGCTGGTCATCGACGGTACCGTTACCGGCGATTATGCCGTGCAGCTGTTCGCCTCGCCGCTGATCGAGCCGGGGCGCGGCGGCCTGATGGCCGTTCTCAGGAACCGGCCGAGCGTCGGCAGCCGGCAATGGGATGCCGCCAATGGCGGGAACGGCCGCGGCGACGCCGGCGAGGGCGTGGTGATACTCGAGCATGGCAGTTTCTATTCGGCCGATTTCCTCACCACGGTGCCGCCCGCCGATGCCGTCTCGCTGCTTCCGGAGGACGTCCCGCTCGAGCGAAGCGCGGACGGGGTGATCCCGGAGGATCTCGACATCCTCGATCGGGCCCGCGCCGCGCTCGGTCCGCAGGCCGCCGAAGCGAATCTCAACCTGCTGGTCGACTGGTATTCGAACGGCGAGGATGCGCTGACCTGGCGCGATGAAAACGGCCTTCGCCACCTGCTGATCCAGGGCGGGCTGCTGCGCCGCGACGAGGCGATGGCGCTGGAGGCCGCCGCACGCCTGTTCGATCGCCTGCGCTGATGCTGGAGCTTCGGGTCGCGCGCGCCGATCTGACGCGCCGGTGGCAAGTCGCCGACGGCGCGGTGAGGTTCGGCGCCAGCCGGATCGAACCCTTTCGCCACAAGATGCTCGAAACCTGCGTCCTGCAAGGCCCCGAGCGGAGCGCTCTGCTGGTGCGCGAGCGCGGGCGGCGCCCGTTGCGCGACAAGCAGCTGGGCGCCGCGGACTTCCGGCGCGAAACGCGCGCCGCGGCCTCATGGCCACTCCAATATTGCCTGCTGATCATCGACCATGCGCGCGCCCGACTAACCCTTCGTCAAGGGCGCTGGGGGGTGGCGCCGGTCTATCTCGTCGACGGCGGCGAGACGCTGCACGGCCATTGGGATCCGGCCAGCCTCTATCCGTTGCTCGAGCGAGTCGACCTCGCCTTGGCGGCTCGGTTTCTCGCCACGTTCGACATGCCTTATGCGCGCGCCACGCTGTTCCCTGACCTGTGCTTGCTCACCGCCGAGGCCGAAGCGGCGTGGGGCGCGGGCGGGCGGTTGCGCATCGCCTATCCGCCGCCGCAGCGCCCGCCCGTTCCCCGGCGCCTGCGCGCCGACGCGGCGCCGGCCGCCACCGCGCTGGCCATGCTCGAGCAGTCGATCGCGCGATGGCTCCACGACGATGTCGGTTACGGCTCGGAGCTCAGCGCGGGACTCGATTCGAGCCTGGTTTCGATTGCGCTGGGCCGCCAGCGCCCGAATCTTCGGACCTTCGGCCTCATGCTCGACGACGCGCCCGGCCAGGACCGGCGGCGGCGCGAGCTGATCGCCGCGTTCGGCTTTCGCGACACGGCCCTCGAGCTCAGGGACTGGCTGCCGCTGGCGCCGGATTCGCCGCGCTGGGCAGGCAGCGGGGCGGTGCCGTGGGAGGAAACCTATGCCGAGGCCGTGAACGCCTTGCTGGCCCGGGCGGCCGGCCAGGGAGTCGAAGCGATGTTCACCGGCTTCGGCGGCGACGAGCTCTGCCCGCTCTACGCGACCGAGCCGCCGCCGCCCGCCGAGCTGGCGGAGCGCGGTCCGGCGTGCGAGGCCGAGTCGCGTCCGGATTTTCTCGACCGACCGGCGCTGGCCGCCATGCGCGCCCGCCGGCCGGACCGGGCGCCGAACGCGGTGGTCGACGCCTCCGCGATCGAATCGGCCGCGTTCGGCTCGGCCCTCTATCTGCGCCACGGCATCTGGCCCATCCACCCGCTGTGCACGCCCGAGCTCGCACGCTTCTGCAATTCGCTGCCCTGGGATTGCCGGGCCGGGCGCGCCGTCGAGCGCGCCATGCTTCGCCAGCTGGGCTGTCCGGCCTCGGTGTGGGACGCCAGCTCCCAGGACAGTTTCCTGCTGTCGCTGGCGTCGTCGCTGCGCGATCACGCGCGCGACCGGTTGCGTGAATTGTTCGCCGCTCCGCGGCTCGCCCAGCTGGGCCTGGTCGAGCCCGAACGGCTGCGGGCCGCCTTCGCCGACTGGTGCGCGGGCGGCGAGGACGAAGCCGCCATCCCCTTTTACAGCGCCGCGATCCTCGAGCTGGCCTTGCAGCGCATCGGCCGCGCCGCATGATCGCCAGGCTCGGGCTCCATCTCGACTGGAGCGATCCCGAGCCCGACGAGGACGGCGTTTTCGGCCGCGACATCGCCGTCGACGGCTTTTGCGAGGCGCTGATGCGGCACGGGAGGCCCGGCGTCGTCCGTTTCTTTCGCAACAGCCCGCTCCTCAGGCCGGGCCCGGTCGAGGACCGGCGGCTGGCCGCGCTGGCCGCGCCCGGTGTCGAGCCGCGCTTCGCGGAGATGCGAACCCTGAAAGCCGAATTTGGCGCCCATCCCTTTCGCGCCTGGCACGATCTCGACGGCAATCTCTCGACCGCGCGCGACTTGCGCCGCCGCTATTCCGACCGGCTCTATCCGGTCACCGCGACGCCCCACGTGTTCAGCTACGAGATGCTGCGCCACAACTGGATCCTGCGCATGCTGCTCCAGGACAATCCTCCTTGCGACGCAATGATCTGCCCGACGCCCTCGGCACGCGACAGCCTCGGCAAGCTCGCCGCCTGGGTGAGCGACGGCGTTGCGCGGGACTTCGGCGTGAAGGACAAGGGGCCGCCCCGCGTCGACGTCATTCCGCTCGGCGTCGATACCGACCGCTTCCGGCCGCGCGACCGGCGACAGACGCGTCGGAAGCTGGATCTGCCGGACGAGGCCACCATCCTGCTGTGGGTCGGACGGCTCTCGCCGCTCGACAAGGCCGATCTGTTGCCGCTCTTGCACGTCTTCTCGCAATTGCGCCCGGCCGGCGACTCGCCGCTGCTGCTCGTCGTCGGGGGCTCCGGACACCGTTTCGTGCGGCGCAGCCTGAAGGATTACGCCCGCCGCCTGGGCGTCGCCGAGCGGGTGATCTTTCGCGCCGTGCCGCCGGCACGGCGCGAGCTCTTCCACGCCGCCGCCGACCTGTTCGTCTCGCCCGCCGACAATATCCAGGAGACGTTCGGAATCACTCCGGTCGAAGCGATGGCTTCGGGCACGCCGCAGGTCGTCGCCGCCTGGAACGGCTATAAGGACACGGTGCAAGACGAAGTGACGGGCCTGCTCGTCCCGACCATGCTCGGCCTCGGCGATAGCGATGCCGGCCTGGGGGCGGGCGTCTATGACGAATTCGACCTGTTCGACCACCTGCTGATGGCCCAGCAGACGATCGTCGATCCCGAGGCGCTGCGTTGCGGCCTGCAGCGGCTGATCGACGATCCCGCGCGGCGCCGGACGATGGGCGAGGCCTCGCGGGCACGCGCGCTTGAGCGCTATGCCTGGCCGGTGGTCATCGCGGCCTATGAAGCCCTGTGGGATGAGCTGGAGGAGATCGCCGCGGCGACGCATTGGGAACTCGCGGACCGGCACGACTATACCTCGCCCCGCCTGTCGGCCCTCTTCAGTCACTATGCCAGCTCGCGCCTGGCCCCCGACGACACCATCGGGCTAAGCCCGGCGGGCCGGGGCGTGCTTCGGCGCGATGCGCCGCTGCCGGCCTATCATGCCGCGCTCGGAGCGATTTCGGTCGACGCGCTGCGCTCGGCGCTGGCGCTCCTCGACTCCAGGTCGCATTCCCACTCCGATCTTCAATCGCAGATCATCGGAATCGCGCGCTGCCGGCCGGATGCCGCGGCGATCGCGATCGCCTGGCTCCTCAAGATGGGGTTCGCCCGCCGAATCTGAATTTCGGAAACTTTCTGAAAAGTCCCGGCTTTTCCGCGCCTTGGTGACCCCAACGGGAATCGAACCCGTGTTTTCGCCGTGAAAGGGCGACGTCCTGACCGCTAGACGATGGGGCCTTGGCTCGAACCGCGGCCCTTAAGTGGCGCGGGGCGCCGCGTCAATCGCACCAGGCGGCGTCTTCCAGGTGCAGCTCGGCGCCGACGCGCCCTTCCCATTCGTCCTTGCGGACCCGCCCGGCGACCCACAACTTGCGGTGCGGCGGTGCCGCCAGCAGCGCCTCGCCGAGCGGCCCGGCGGCCATCCGGAAGGCGATCGCCTTGATCCGCCGGCCGTCGTCGCCGGCGACGACGAGCCGAGGTGACCGCTTCCGACGACGTCCGCCTTGACCACCCTGACCGGTCCCGCCGCCACTCGCGGCGCCGGCCAGCCGGCGCCATAGGGGCCGCCCGCCTCGAGCGCGTCGCACAGGGCCGGGCAGACCCCGCCCGGCGCCAGCACCGCGTCGAGCAGCAGGGCGCGGTCGTCGCGGCTCCTGGCCACCTCCGCCGCGAGCCTTTCGTCGAGCCAGTCGGCGAGCGCCTCGACCTTGCCGCGCTCGACGGTGAGGCCCGCCGCCATCGCATGGCCGCCGCCGGCGACGAGCAGCCCGCTGTCCTTCGCCGCCAGCACCGCCGCGCCGAGATCGACTCCGCCGATCGACCGGCCCGAGCCCTTGCCGAGCCCGTCCTCGCCGAGCGCGACGACGATGGCGGGGCGGCCGAACCTCTCCTTCAGCCGGCCGGCGACGATCCCGATCACGCCCGGATGCCAGCCCGCCTTCGCGGCGACGATCACCGAGCGGTTGCCCTGGCCGCCGCACAGGGCCTCGGCCGCCTCGCAGACCATCGTCTCGATCGTCCGGCGCTCCTCGTTGAGCCGGTCGAGCTCGGCGGCGATCGCCTCGGCCTCGGCCGGGTCGTCGCTGGTCAGCAGCCGGACCCCGAGGTCGGACTTGCCGACCCGCCCGCCGGCATTGATCCGCGGCCCGAGCGCCCAGCCGAGGTCGGTCGAGGTCGGCGCCCGGCTCAGCCGCGCCGCGTCGGCGAGGGCGGCGAGGCCGATGTTGCGGCGTTGCGCCATCACCTTCAGCCCCTGGGTGACGAAGGCGCGGTTGAGGCCGCGCAGCTGCGCGACGTCGGCGACGGTGCCGAGCGCGACGAGGTCGAGCAGCTCGATCAGCCTCGGCTCCTCGCGCCCGGCGAAGAAGCCGCGCCCGCGCAGCACCCGAAGCGTCGCCGCCCCGAGCAGGAAGCAGACCCCGACCGCGGCGAGATGGCCGTGCGCCGCCGCCTCCGCCGCCTCGTCGAGCCGGTTCGGATTGACCAGGGCCAGCGCCGCCGGAAGCGCGCTCGCGCATTTGTGATGGTCGACGACGACGACGTCGACCCCGGCCTCGCGCGCCATCGCCAGCGCCTCGAAGGCCTGGGCGCCGCAATCGACGGTGACGATCAACCGCGCCCCGTCGCGCCCGAGCCGGACCAGGGCCTCGCCCGACGGGCCGTAGCCTTCCATCAGCCGGTCGGGGATATAGGCCCTGGGATCGCGAGCCGAGGGCGCGCAGCAGCCTCACCAGCAGGGCCGCCGAGGTCGCCCCGTCGACGTCGTAATCGCCGAACACCGTCACCGCCTCGCCCGCCTCGACGGCGTCGGCGAGCCGTGCCGCCGCCAGGTCCATGTCGCGGAAGATCGACGGGTCGGGCATGAAGCCGCGCAGCGTCGGGGCGCGGTGGAGCTCCAGCGCCGCGCGCTCCACCCCGCGGGCCATCAGCAGCTGGTCGATGAGGTCGTCGGGCCGGAACGACTCGTCATGCCCGTCCGCCGCCCCGCCGCGCCAGCGCCAGGGCTGGCCGAGGATCGAGCGCGGAGACTCCGCAGACATGGGCCGGGGTGAGCATCGAGAGCGAGCCTAGCCGATCGCGAGTCCGCCGTGAATCGCGCTTATGCTTCTATCCACATATGTTTTATCCAGGCGCCATGGCGGAGGGCGAGGCGCATCGGCGGGAACAAGCGGCGCTGGCCGAATCGATCCGGCTCAGCCCGATCGCCACCGTGCTCAGCGACCCTCGCCGGCCCGACAATCCGATCGTCGCCGCCAACGCCGCCTTCTGCGCCCTCACCGGCTATTCGGAAGGCGAGATCGTCGGCCGCAACTGCCGATTCCTCGCCGGCCCCGACACCGAGCCCTGGCTGACCGAGCGGATCCGGGCCGCCCTGCGCGACCTGCGCCCGTCGCTGACCGAGCTGCTCAACTACCGCAAGGACGGCTCGCCCTTCCGCAACGCCGTGCTGATCGCCCCTTTGTTCGGAGCCGACGGCGAGGTCGCCTGGTTCCTCGGCTCGCAGGTCGAGGTCGATCCGGGCTCGGCCGCTCCGCTCGCCCTTCGCCAGCAGCGCGCCGCCGGCCTCGCCGCGACCCTGTCGCCGCGCCAGCGCGAAGTGCTGAGGGAAATGGCCGCCGGTCAGCGCAACAAGCAGATCGCCTGGCGGCTCGGCCTGTCCGAGAAGACGGTGAAGATGCACCGCGCCCTGCTGCTCGACAAGCTCGGCGTGCGAACCACCGCCGACGCGATCAGGCTGGCGGTCGAAGCGGGGCTGTAGGGGCGCGCCGCCGACAAACCCCTCTCCCGTCCTTTACGGGAGAGGAATTCCGCCCCCTACCGCCTAAAGTCCGTATCGCGGCGTTGCCGGGCCGGGCCTAGTGGACTGGGCTCCCCCCGGTTCCGAAAGAGGTCCCCAATGTCCAAGCTCGCACTCACCGCCGCCCTGCTCGCCCTCGCCGCCCCCGCCGCCTTCGCCGGCGGCAAGGCGCCGATGGTCGGCGGTGCGGCCATGTATCCGTCGCGCAACATCGTCGAGAATGCCGTCCAGTCGAAGGCCCACACCACGCTGGTCGCCGCGGTCAAGGCCGCCGGCCTCGTCGACACGCTCGCCGGCGCCGGCCCGTTCACCGTCTTCGCGCCGACGAACGATGCCTTCGCCAGGCTCCCCGCCGGCACCGTCGACACCCTGCTCCAGCCCGAGAACAAGCCGATGCTGCAGTCGGTCCTCACCTACCATGTCGTCCCGGGCCGGGTCAGCGCCGCCGACCTCGTCGGCAAGATCAAGGCCGGACGCGGCATGGCGAAGCTCGCCACCGTCGAGGGCGGCATCCTCACCGCCCGGCTCGCCGGCGGCAAGGTCGTCCTCACCGACGAGAAAGGCGGCCGAGCCACCGTCACCCAGGCCGACGTCTACCAGTCCAACGGCATCATCCACGTCACCGACGCCGTCTCGCTGCCGAACTGAGGCCAGGCTCCTCCCCGGGCAAGCCCCGGGGAGGAGCCCTCGCCTTTCCCCACCCGGACTGGCCGAGGGCCGTCGAAGCCGGTAAAGCCGGTGGACGCCCGAGCGGGCCCGGCCGGGCCGGCCGCGGCACCCGCCTCGAACGCGGCGCGGTTGGGAGGAAGGGCGAATGGCCGGAGCTTCCAGGCAGACGGCGGCCTTCCGGCTGCTCGGAGCCGGAGCGGCGCTGTTCGCGATCGCCCTCGCGATCCTCGCCTGGCGCGGCGAGCCGGTCGTCACGACGGCCTATATGCTGACGCCGCTGTTCGGGCTGCCGTTCCTCGCCGCCGCCGCCCGCCGGCCGGGCGCCTGGCGAGCCTGTCTCTATTTCCTCATCCTGCTCCCGGCCTTTCACTATCTCGCGACGGTCGCCGCCATCAAGGCGACAGGGTCTGAGCTGGACCTCGGCCTGTTCGTCGCCGGCCTCGCCGGTGGCGCCGTCGGATCGGCGCTCTCGCTGCTGCCTTTCCTTCAGATCTCCCGTCACCCGCGGCGGCGCCTGCTCGTGCTCGCCGGAATCGCGCTCCTCGCGCTCCTGGGCGGTGCCGGCCTGTGGGCGGGCGAAGGGCTGAGCCGGCAGCTCGGCGGCCAATATGCGCTCATCGCTTTGCTCTTCCTGCCGTGGCAAATCCTCTTCGCCTGGCTCCTTTCCCGCCTGCTGGCGCCGGCCCGCCCGCCCGCGGCCGCTTGCGGCGCCGCGCCGGGACCGGCATAGGGCGGCCATGAAGACCCGCGTCTACGTCACCTTGAAGAACGGCGTGCTCGATCCCCAGGGCAAGGCCATCCACCATGCGCTCGAAGGGCTCGGCTTCACCGGCGTCAACGACGTCCGCGCCGGCAAGCTGATCGAGCTCGACCTCGCCGAAGGGGTCGGCGACGAGGAGGTCGAGGCGATGTGCCGGAAGCTTCTCGCCAACACCGTCATCGAGAACTTCCGGATCGAGCGCGAGGCGGCGGAGACGAAGGCGTGAAGAGCGCCGTCATCGTCTTCCCCGGCTCCAATTGCGACCGCGACCTCGCGGTGGCGCTCGAGCAGGTGACCGGCACCAGGCCGGCGATGGTCTGGCACCGCGAGTCCGGGCTTCCGCTTGGCCTCGACCTGGTCGCCATTCCCGGCGGCTTCTCCTACGGCGACTATCTGCGCTCGGGCGCGATGGCCGCCCGTTCGCCGGTCATGGCGGCCGTCAGCGAGGCGGCGGGACGCGGAGTCGCCGTCCTCGGCGTGTGCAACGGCTTCCAGATCCTCACCGAGGCGGGGCTCCTGCCCGGCGCCCTGATGCGCAACGCCGGCCTCCATTTCGTCTGCCGCGACGTCCCGCTCAAGGTCGAGAACAGCCAGACCGCCTTCACCAGCCGCTACGAGGCCGGCGAGGCGGTCACCATCCCGGTCGCCCATCACGACGGCAATTACCAGGCCGACCCCGAAACCCTCGACCGCCTCGAAGGCGAGGGCCGCATCGCCTTCCGCTATTCCGACGAGGTCAACGGCTCGGCCCGCGCCATCGCCGGCATCGTCAGCGAGGCGGGCAACGTGCTCGGAATGATGCCCCACCCGGAGCGGATGGTGGAGCCGGCCCATGGCGGGACGGACGGGCGGCGGCTGTTCGAGGGGCTTCTGGAGGCGGTGGGCTAGCGATCGGCGCCCTTGCGGCGACCTCGTACAGGCTTTCGTATATGGCTTGGAGCCGACGGGAACCCCTCGGCCGATCGCATTACGCGCCAAAACGGGCCGCCCGCGCCGAAGCCGCGCGGTCCTTGCAAAAAGTGCCGTGCTTGGTCATCCCAATTGCGTGTGAAGGAGGGAATGATGCGGCCCGGGTCAGCAAGATCAGCGTCCGTCGATCGCAACCGGCCCTCGCCAGAAGGCGGAAGATTAATTTAGGTTATATCGCTTCCGGCAAACATGGTAGGGTGCGCCATCACCGATCCCTTGCCTTGGCGCGTCGGTGGCTGAGAGACGCCAATTGCTCCCGCCCAATGGAGCAGGCTCATGCAGCAATTCGATAATCTCGCCGATGCCCAGACGCTGGCGCTCGCGATCGTCGACACCTTTCCCGAACCTTTCCTCGTGCTCGACGACGGCCTTCGGGTGCTTGCCGCAAGCCGTTGCTTCTATGAGGTCTTCGAGGAAGACCCTGAAACGGCGCATGGCCGCTTGTTCTTCGAGCTCGGCGGGGGCCAGTGGGACGTCCCGGCGTTGCGGCGCGGGCTCGAGACGGTGCTTCGCGATCACGCGCCGATGAACGGGTTCGAGCTGGAGCAGGACTGCCCGGGCTTGGGCCGCCGCACGATGCTGCTCGGCGCCCGGCTGGTGCGTTATGAGGACAGCTCCAGCCCGACGCTCCTGCTCGCCTTCAAGGACATTACCGAAAGCCGGCTGGTCGAGCGCGAGAAGCAGGCTTTGCTCGAGCATACTGAGGAATTGCTCGCCCAGCACCAGACCCTGCTTCGCGAGATGGAGCATCGAATCGCCAACAGCCTCCAGATCATCGCCAGCATCCTTTTGCTGAAGGCGGGGGCGGTGGCGTCGGAGGAGACTCGCGATGAGCTTCGCGACGCGCACCAGAGGGTGATGTCGGTGGCGGCGGTGCAGAGCCACCTCCATGCCTCCGACGGCATCGACCATATCGATATCGGCGCCTATCTGACCAAGCTCACGGCCGGCCTCGCCGCGTCGATGATCGGTCCGCACCAGGGGATTGAGATCGAGGTGGTCGCCGACGAGGGCACGCTTCAGACCAGCCACGCGGTGAGCCTGGGCCTGATCGTCACCGAGCTGATCATCAACGCGATCAAATACGCCTTTCCGACCGCCCGCGCCGGCGCCCGGATCCTCGTCACGTTCGAGGTCGACGAGGCCGACTGGAAGCTCAGCGTCTCCGATAATGGCTGCGGGCGCACCGCCGCCACCGCCACCCGTTCCAGCGGCCTTGGGACGGTGATCGTCGGCGCGCTGGCCAAACAGCTCCAGGCGCAGATCGAGGAGGTGTCGGGCCCGAAGCGGCCTCACGGTCGAAGTGACCCGCGCGACCTTCTCTCCCCGCCTTCCGATAGCGGCATGAGCGGCCTCGCGACCGATTCCAGGACGCCGGCCGACCCGCCGGAACCCGCCGCAACCTCCTCGCCGAGGCAGCTGGCCGCCGCCTCCTGGGAGGCGACCCTGGCGTGCGGCGTCCTCAAGCTCCTGATCGCCGCGGCGGCCATCGTCTTGCCGCTGATCGAAGGCCGACCGCTGGCGGAATTGGTCGGCTGGATGCTGCTCGCCGGGGGAGCGGCCGAGTTCGCGCTTGGCTGGGGCGCCCACCGGACCCTGCTCGGCAAGCTGACGCTCGGCTCCGGGGTCCTGACCGTCACGGCCGGAATCCTCTTCATCCTCAGCGGCTGGAAGGGCCTGTTCCCGCTGACGACGATCACGATGATCTGGCTCATCCTCAGGGGCATGATCTCCCTCGACGTCGGGATCCAGGCCCGGGCGGGCTACGGCCGGAGCTGGTTCTGGCTGGTGCTCCGCGGAGTCACCGACCTCGGTCTCGGGCTTGCTTTGCTGGTCGGCCTTCCGATGGCGATGATCGCGATCCTGATGTTCAACGAAACCCGGGAGGCGGTGTCGAGCTTCGGAATCCTCCTCGCGATCAGCTTCGCCGTCGCCGGCGCCGGCCTGGTCGCAATGGCCTTCTCGCAGAGGCGCTGGGAGGCGACCTCCCCCGGCGGCGCCCGGCGGTGAAGCCGTGATCGGCGAGCTGGGCGGCAAGGAGCGCATGCGGAGGCTGATCAGCGATCGAATCCGGTCGGGTCGATCTCGGCGCGATGGTCACTCACCCCTTCCCGCTCGATCGCATCGAGGAAGCCTACGAGCTTTTTGCAAACCAGCGCGACGGGATCCTCAAGGTCGCAATCATGCCTTGATCTCCGGATCGCCCGGCTTTCCGCCGGGCAGCCGCGGTGGAATCTGGCTCGAAGCATGTCACCCCGGAAGCTGCCGTTTCCCTGATTGAGTGAAACGGTTTCCAAGCTTCAACAGACTTTACGAGCCAAAATGTTCGTGCTATGTTCCGACCATGGTCGATTCGGACTCGTTCCCCCTGCCCCCACGCCTCGCCGCTCTCGTCGGCGATCTCCCGCTCGACGAGCTCGCCTTCACTCCGGTGCCGGTCCGGCCTCGGCGGGACGGGTGGTCGCCGGAATGCCAGCGCGCCTTCATCCTGCGTCTCGCGCTGTGCGGCTCGCCGGGCGCCGCCGCCCGGGCCGTCGGCAAGACCCGGCGGAGCGCCTACCGGCTGCGCGAGCATGAGGGCGCGGAGAGCTTCGCCCTCGCCTGGGACAAGGCGGCGCAATGGGGGCAGGACCGGCGTCTCGAATTCGCGCTGGAGCGCGCCATCGCCGGCGAGGTGCGGCCTTATTATTACCGCGGGCGTAAGTGCGGCGAGAATGTCCGCTACAGCGAGGGGCTCACCATCGCCGTTCTCAAGGCGATGAGCCCGCGCTACGGCGCCACTGAAAAGAAACGATTTTTCGGGCCGAGATGAGGGGCTTTTGTGTCTTTCCGAAGGACTTCCCGAAGGTGTGAAGGTCGGCTCGGGGCGCCGGGCCGAGCGCCCTTGCGGTCTGTTGCGAGCGCTGTCATCCTCCGGCCAATCCAGGGAGTTCGGCCAGCCGGCCGACGGATCGGCAAAGGGGATGCCGCATGACCGGGGACAGGGGAGGCCGGGCGCCCGGCGGGGCGGCATGAGCGACGATCGCAATGAACCTGAGCCGGAAAAGACCCCCGGCGAGAAAGCCAGGCAGGCTCGGAAACGGCGCAAAATCTCCGGCGACCCGAAAGTCTTCGTCCTCCATCGCGAGCTGAGCGAGGTTCATCTTCTCCTCGACAATGTCTCCGCCAATCCGACCACGACGGTTGGAGAGCAGGCCGCGGTGAAGAGGCCGCCGCTGCTCGGCAGCGACTGGATCGAGGACGTCTGCGAGATCAACTGGCCGCCGGACGAAGGGACCGACCAGGCGCGGGACGCCGCCCTGCTGATCGCGGCCAAGGACTATCTGAACCGCCTGGCCTCGCCGGCGAGCGGCTCGACGATCGCCTTCACTCTCCTCGTCACTCAGGAGGAAGAGGCGAAACGCCATCGGCGGCGGCGGGAGGCGACCGAGCTGGAAGAAGAGAATCGCACCGTTCCCTCGCGCAGCTCGCTCGCCGAGACCGCCTATCCGGACCTGATGACCAAGGCCGTGAAATTCCGCAAGGCGATGTGGTGGATGTGCATCGGCCTGGTTCTGGCCCTGATGATGACCTGCTTCCTTTCCTGGTACGTCGCCTACGGCAATGCGGCGCTGGGGGATCTCAAGACCGCGCAGGCGAATTTCGTCGACATGGAGCGCCAGGTGCATCAGGCGGCGATCGGCCAGAACGAGGAACCCGCACCCGGCCCGGACGGCGATGCCCAATCGCCGGCACCTGTGGACGGCTCCGCCCCGGTCCCCGCCCTCGACCAGACCGCGCCCTATTGCGACGGCAATTCCTACGGCCTGCCCGGGCGGCTGCAATCCTGCACCAGCCTCGATCGCGCGCAAGACGAGCTGTGGCGAGTCAAGAAGCGGCTGGTCGACTGGCTGTGCTGGGCGCCGTGGAGGGATTGTCTGACCGAGCCCGCCGCCCCGGGCGAAGAGGCGGGAGCGCTCCGGCGGGCCTCGTCGCCCGAGATGGATGCCCGCCTCGCCAGGACCGCGGCGATGCCGCAGGGGAACGCCCCGTCTCCGGCCGCGGGCCGGCCGCAAGCCGCCGCCAAAGTCCCGGCAATGCCGAGCGGCCAGGTCGCGAGCGCCGAGGTTCAGGACGAACGGCTCGAGGAGGCGGCCCCGCGCGCCGCCGCCCTCGCCAACGTCCTGGGCACCGCGGTCCTGCCCTTCCTGTACGGCCTGCTCGGCGCGGGCGCCGCGATCATCCGGTCGCTCTCGCGCAAGATCCGGGCAAGCCTGCTCAGCCCGCGGGACCTGCATCTGTCCTTCCAGCAACTCGCCCTCGGCGCGGTCGTCGGGGCCTGCATCGGACTGTTCATCGCGGCGCCCGGGACGGAACCCGGGGAGGAGAGCCTCCTCGGACCGGTGGCGCTCTCGGGATCGGCCATTTCGTTCATCGCCGGCTTCGGCGTCGACGCGGTGTTCGAGGGCCTCGAGACCTTGATCAGGCGGATCTTCAACGTCGCCCCGCCGGCGACCGGCAATCGCGGCGACGGCATCGGGAGCAGCTAAGCTCAGCGCAGCAGGCGCGTGTAGCGGGCGAGCAGGGTCAGAGCGGCCGGCCAGAAGCAGGTGTTCCAGACGTCGTGCCAGTTGCGCGCCCAGGCGACCTTCTGGCCGGCCCGCCAGGTGTCGGCGACGTCCCAGGCCTCGCCGGCGAACGCCGCCAGCAGCACGACGGCGAGCGGCTTCCACGAGCGCAGCGGCGCCCGCAGCAGCGCGGCGGCGAGCAGGAAGACGGCCAGCCCGACATAGATGTGGAGCGCGTCCTTGGGCAGCCCGGCCCAGGCCGCCAGCCACAGCTTGGCCTGCTGGAAGCCGCTCACACCCTCGTCCGGAACGGGGTGAAGTCGGTGCCGCGGTCGAAGACGTCGATCGCCTTCGCGGCGCTTGAGGAAGCCGACCGACGGCGTAGGTGGCCGGGGTCAGAGCCGCCTCCCAGGCGACCTTCAGCGCCCATTGGGTGAGCAGCACCTTGATCAGTGTCTCGCCGTCCCACACGCCCCAGAAGGCGAGCGGATAGAAGATCAGGCTGTCGACCGCCTGGCCGACGACCGTCGAGCCGATCGTCCGCGACCACAGATGCCGCCCCTGGGTCATCAGCTTCATCCGGGCGAGCACGAGCGAGTTGACGAACTCGCCCGCCCAGAAGGCGACGATCGAGGCGAGGACGATCCGCGGCACCTGGCCGAACACCAGCTCATAGGCCGCCTGCCCGGTCCAGTCCGCCGCCGGCGGGAGGGCCACCACCACCCAGCTCATGAAGGCCATGAACAGCAGGGCGCGCGAACCCCGCCCAGATGCAGCGCCGGGCGCGGGCATAGCCGTAGACCTCGGTCAGCACGTCGCCGATCACGTAGGAGATCGGGAAGAACAGGATGCCCGGCGCCGAACGGCCAGGCGCCGATCCCCGGCAGGTCACCGTCGCCACCTTGCCCGCGCCGATCACGTTGGAGAGCAGGAGGATGGTGACGAACGCCGCCATCACCAGGTCGAAATAGCGGAAATGCGCGCCCGTCAGCGCCGCCCCCTCGACTGCCCTCACCTCGCCCCGCTCCATGGCGGCGATTCCTAGCGCCGTTCCGTTCGCCTGGAAACCGCGCTACACCCGCCGAGTGCGCGCCCGTAGCTCAGTTGGATAGAGCACGAGCCTTCTAAGCTTGGGGTCGCAGGTTCGAATCCTGCCGGGCGCGCCAGCCGGGCCGCATCGCGCCCGACCGGCTGCGCTTCGCCTGCCCCTCAGCCCGGATAGCCGGTCGGCACCGTCATCGTCGGCCCTGGCATCATCGCCATCAGGATTCGGCCGGTGACCGCGCCGACGACGACGTAGATGGCGATCGCCGCCACGATGATCGCGATCGTGTAGACGAGCGACTTATCCTCCGGCGTCTTCATCAGCACCGGCAGGCCGAGATAGAGCAGGTAGAAGCTGTAGAGGCCGAGGACGCCGAGGAACGCGAGCACCGGCACCAGGTAGACGATTCCGACCACCCAGGCCGCCGTGCTCGAATAAGCGGCGACCTTGAACGCCTTCACCCGGTCCTTGGTCCCGCCGAAGCTCGGCGCCAGCGCCTCGATGATCAGCGCCAGCACGTAGCAGCCGATCAGCGCCATCACGTAGGTGAGCACCGCCTGGCCGATCAGATAGCCCATCGGGAAGGCGAAATAGGGCATTCCGAAAACGAGCAGTCCGATCAGCAGGCAGACCGGCGGGATCGCCGCCAGGATCATCACATAATTCCGGTAGATGCCCCCGATCGTGGCGGGCTCGGCATCGATGACCGGCCATTCGGTCTTCGGTGTCATCAGGATGTTCTTCACCCGCTGGATGAGCGGCACGTGGTTTCCGTCGGTCGGATTGGTGGTCATTATGCTGTCCCCCTGTTGGCCCGGCGATTGAGCCACGACGCCGACCGAAACTCAACCGGACAAATCGCCGATCGGCCTGGAGAGACTCAATTCGCTCTCGAATGAGCCCGCCGCCCCCGCACGTAAGTGGCGGCGACGGCGCGGTCGTCGCCGAGGATCTGCAGCGCGAACAGGCGATCGTGCAGCGACGCACCGGCGCAGCGCCGGGCGAGCAGGGGCGTGGCCGCCGCATCGAGGACGACGAAGTCGGCCTCCTGGCCGGGCAGGAGCGCGCCGACGCGATCGCCGATCCCCATCACGCGCGCGCCGCCCGCGGTGGCGAGGTGGAGGGCGCGGAAGGGATCGAGGCTCGCGCCCCTCAGCTGGCAGGTCCGATAGGCCTCGCCGAGCGTGTGGAGGACGGAGAGGCTGGTGCCCGCGCCGATGTCGGTGCCGATGCCGATGCCGACTCCGTGACGGTCGGCCTGGGCCAGGTCGAACAGGCCGGAGCCGAGGAACATGTTGCTGGTCGGGCAGAAGGCGATTGCCGACCCCGCCTCGGCCATCCGCGCCAGCGCCCTCTCGCTCATGTGGACGCAATGGGCGAAGACGGACCGGGGCCCGACGAGGCCGAAACGGTCGTAGACGTCGAGATAGTCGGCGGCATCCGGGAAGCGGCCGGCGACGAACTCGATCTCGCCCGGATTCTCCGACAAATGGGTGTGCATCAGGACGTCCGGATGGGCGGCGACCAGGGCTCCCGCGTCGGCGAGCTGCTCGGCGCTCGAGGTGGGCACGAAGCGCGGCGTGACAGCGTAGCCGAGACGGCCTCGGCCGCGCCAGCGGGCGATCAGCGCCTCGGTGTCGGAGCGGCCGGAGGCGAGCGTGTCGCTGAGGCCTTCGGGGCCGAGGTCCATCAGCACCTTGCCGGAGACGATCCGCATGTCGCGCTCCAGCGCCGCCTCGAACAGGGCGTCGACCGAAGCCGCGTGGACGGTGGCGAAGACGAGCGCGCTGGTCGTGCCGTGCCTCAGCAGCTCGTCCAGGAAGAAGGCGGCGACGTCGTCGGCGTGGCCGCGGTCGGCGAAGGCCTTCTCGGCCGGGAAGATGTGCCGCTCCAGCCATTGCATCAGCTGCTCGCCGTGCGAGGCGATGCGCTCGATCTGCGGATAATGGACATGGGCGTCGACGAAGCCGGGAACGATCAGGCCGTCGAGCGGCTCGATCTCCGCCTCCGCGAAGGCGCCGGCGAGGTCCGCATGGGCGCCGCAGGCGAGGACGAGGCCGTCCTCGACGACGAGCAGGCCGTCCTCGAAATGGCGGATCGATTCGGGCCCGGCGATCTGCGGATCTTCGGCAACGCTCAAAATCTCGCCGCGAAAGGCTTTCATCCCTCATCCCTCAGCATGAGCAACTGCGCGAGCGTCGCGATCGCGATCACCTCCGGCTCGCGGCCGGGAATGCCGGGCAGGCCGATCGGGCAGGTCAGGCGGCCGGAGTCGATGCCGTCGTCGGCGAGGCGTTTGAGGAAGCGGGCGCGCTTGGTCGCCGAGCCGATCAGCCCGACGAACCGCGCCCGGCCGCCGAGCGCGGCGGCGGTCAGGCGATAGTCGAGACCGTGGTCGTGGGTCATGATCACGACCGCCGAGGCCTCGGACGCCTCGGCGGCGCCGGCGGCCATCTCGTCCTCGCTGCTGAGGAAGACCCCGGGAGTCCCGGCCATGTCCGGCCGGCTGTCATGCCAGGCGATATGGAGCGGGAGCCCTTCCGCCCGGGCGACGATGGCCCGGCCGACATGGCCGGCGCCGTAGAGCCGGACGGGGAGGGAGTCGCTTTCGACCGGCTCGACGAAATCGGTCGCCGGCGGTCGGCAGCGGGCCTCTGGCCCCCGCCGCTCCCCGGCGAAGGCCGGGGCCCAGGTCTGAATCCGCGACTGAACCCCGGCCTTCGCCGGGGAGCAGCTTCCGCTCGACCCGCTCGGAGAGGGTGACCTCGATACGGCCCCTCGCCTTCCGGCACCCTCTCCAGATGCTCGACCAGCAGCCTTACCCGGCCGCCGCAGCATTGGCCGAGAAGCGGCCCGAGCGGATAGTCCTGGACCCGCCAGCTGCCCGGCTCGAGCCCGAGGATCGAGCGCGCCTGCGCCGTCGCCTGATGCTCGAGCCTGCCGCCGCCGATCGAGCCGGCAAGGCCGGTCCGGGTCACGACCATCCGAGCGCCCGGTCCGCGCGGCGCCGAGCCCTCGGTGGCGAGGATGGTGACCAGCGCCGTCGGCCCCTGCGCCAGGGCCCGGCGGGCCTGACCGGTCCAGTCAGACATGCGACGGTCCTGCGGCTCCGACCCCTCTCCCGTCCTTCACGGGAGAGGAGGGGCCCAAGCGAAGCTTGGGAGGTGAGGGTCTGTACCGCGGAGTCAGCAAGACCCTCACCTCCCATCGCCTTCGGCGATGGGCCCCCCCTCTCCCGCGGAAAGCGGGAGAGGGGTTGGAGGTTCGCGACGGCCGCGAATTCGCCACTATCGGGCCCTGAGCTCGTCGATCGCGGCGAGGATCCGCTCGGGCGTCGCGGGGGCGTCGAGCTTCGGCAGGCCCTTGCCCGGCGCGGCGGCGGCGACGGCCTGGGTCAGGGCCGAGAAGACCGAGATGGCGAGCATCAGGGGCGGCTCGCCGACCGCCTTTGAGCGGTGGATCGTCTCCTCCGCATTCTCGCCCCGCTCCCAGATCGCGATCTCCATATGCGCCGGGCGGTCGTTGGCGGTGGGGATCTTGTAGGTCGAGGGAGCGTGGGTCAGCAGCCGGCCGCGCTCGTCGAAGACCAGCTCCTCGGTGGTCAGCCAGCCCATGCCCTGGATGAACCCGCCCTCGATCTGCCCCAGGTCGATCGCCGGGTTGAGCGAGCGGCCGACGTCGTGGAGGATGTCGACCGCGACGACCCTGTGCTCGCCGGTCAGCGTGTCGATCACGACTTCGCTCAAAGCCGCGCCGTAAGCGAAATAGAGGAAGGGCCGGCCGCTGTGGCTGGCCCGGTCGTAATGGATTTTGGGAGTGGCGTAGAAGCCGGTGGCGAGAAGCGGGATCCGCGCCAGATGCGCCCGGCGGCAGAGCTCGGCAAAACTCCACTCCTCGGATCCCTTCTGGCCCGCGGCGAAGGTGTCGAGCCGCGCCTTGATGGTCGCGGCGGCATCCTTCGCGGCCATTCCGTTGAGGTCCGAGCCTGACGAGGCTGCGGTGGCCGAGGTGTTGGGCACTTTGTCGGTTCGGGTCGAGCTGACCTTCACCGTCTCGACCGGCACTCCGAACACGCCCGCGACCACCTGGGCGACCTTGATCATCAGCCCCTGCCCCATCTCGGTTCCGCCATGGTTGAGATGGATCGACCCGTCGGCATAGACGAGGACCAGGGCTCCGGCCTGGTTGAGGTGGGTGGTGGTGAAGCTGATGCCGAACTTCACCGGAGTCAGCGCCAGGCCCTTCTTGAGGACGTTGTGGCCCGCGTTGAACGTCTCCACCGCGGCTCGGCGGGCGTCGTAGCCGGCGCGCTCGGCCAGTTCGGCGATAAGCTCCGGAGCGACATTGTCCTCGACCGTCATGTGGTAGGGCGTCACGTCGCGCCCCGGCCCGTACAGATTGGCCTGGCGGACCCGAAGCGGATCGAGCCCGAGATGCGCCGCGATCGCGTCCATCACCCTTTCGATCGCCATCATCCCCTGCGGCCCGCCGAAGCCGCGGAAGGCGGTGTTGGAGACGGTGTGGGTCCTCAGCCGGTGCGAGACGATCTCGACCGCCGGCAGCCAGTAGCAATTGTCGGCGTGGAACATCGCCCGGTCGTTGATCGCGAGGCTGAGGTCGACGGTGCCGCCGCACCGCGAGGCGAGGACGATGCGGATTCCCTCGATCCGGCCCTCGCCGTCGAAGCCGACGTCGTAATCGGCCCGGAAATCGTGGCGCTTGCCGGTCATCGCCATGTCGTCGTCGCGGTCGGCGCGGATCTTGGCCGGCCGCCCCGTCTTCGCGGCGACGAGGGCGCAGGCGGCGGCGTAAGCGGCGGCCTGGGTCTCCTTGCCGCCGAAGCCGCCGCCCATCCGCCTCACCTCGACGGTCACGTCGGCGCTTCGCAGCCCGAGCAGCTCGGCGATCAGATGCTGGACCTCGCTCGGATGCTGGGTCGAGCTGACGACATGGACCTGGCCCCTCTCGCCGGGCGTGGCGAGCGCCGCCTGGCCCTCGAGGTAGAAATGCTCCTGCCCGCCCATTTCGAGCGTGCCCGACAGGCGGTTCGGAGCGCGCTCGAGCGCGGCCCGGGCGTCGCCTCGCACCATGCGCTGCGCGGGCTCCAGGTCCGAGCCCGCGTCGAACGCGTCGGCGATGGTGACGAGCGCCGGGAGCGGCTCCGTCTGGACGCTCGCAAGCCGGGCCGCGAGCCGGGCGGCCCGGGTCGATTCCGCGGCGACGACGAACAAAGGCTGGCCGGGATAGAGTATCTCCTCCTCGGCGAAGAGAAGGTCGTCGTGGAAGACCGGGCCGACATTGTTCTCGCCCGGTATGTCGGCGGCGGTGAAAACCGCCACCACGCCCGGCGCGGAGCGGACCGCGGCGAGGTCGAGCCCGGTCAGCCGCGAATGGCCGTCGCCGGCGAGGCCGAAGGCGAGGTGGAGCGTGCCCGGGGCCTCGGGGAGGTCGTCGACATAGGCCGCCGCGCCGGCGACATGGAGATCGGCGCTGTCGTGCGGCAGCGGCCGGTGGACGGCGCCCTCAGCCATGGAGCACGCTGACCGGCTCGCTCCGCTCCGCCCAGATCCGCCGGAGCAGGTTGGCGGCGACCTTGCGGCGGTAGGCCGCGGAACCGCGCAGGTCGTCGAGCGGCTGGTAGTCGTCGGCGAGCGCCCGGGCGGCCGCCTCGACGGTCGCCTCGCTCCAGGGCTGGCCGGTGAGAGCCGCCTCGCAGCCCGGGGCGCGGGCGGGAATGCCCGCCATCCCGCCGAAGGCGATCCGCGCCTCGGCGACGATGTCGTCCGCGATTCGCAGCGCGAACGCCCCGCAGACCCCGGAAATGTCGCTGTCGAACCGTTTGGAGAGCTTGACGACCCGGATCAGCTGGTCGGGCCCGGGGCGCGGGATTCGGACGCTCTCGACGAACTCGCCGGGCGTTCGGTCCTGCTTGCCGTAGCTCAGGAAATAATCCTCCAGGGGGATCGTCCGCCGCTGCGCGCCGCGCCGGAGCGTGAGCTCGGCGCCGAGCGCGATCAGCGCCGGCGCCATGTCGCCGATCGGCGAGCCGTTGGCGATGTTGCCGCCGATCGTCCCGGCGTTGCGGACCTGGACCCCGCCGATGCGGCGGACCAGCTCGCCCAGGTCGGAATGGAGGCCGGCCAGCGCCTCGCGGGCCTCGGAGTAGCGGACGGTGGCTCCCAGAGTGAGGTCGTCCGGGGTTTCCTCGATCCGCCTCAGGTCGGCGATGTCGCCGATGAAGACGGTGGGCCCGAGGTCGCGGAGCTGCTTGGTGACCCACAGGCCGACGTCGGTCGCCCCGGCGACGATCCGGGTCTCGGGATTGGCGATCAGCAGCTCGGCCAGCGCGTCGGCCGTGGCGGGATGGCCGTAAGCGGGCCGAAGCGCGCGGAGCGCCTCGACGGTCGCACCGTCGTCCTCGGCCGCCGCGGTCACCGCCTCGCCCGCGGCGAGGATGGGGCCGTAGCCGGTGCAGCGGCAGAGGTTGCCGGCGATGACGTCGCCGACCGGCACCCCTCGAGTGCCCATCGCGCCGAGGCTGCGGCCGTAGAGCGACATGACGAATCCGGGCGTGCAGAAGCCGCATTGCGAGCCGTGCCGCTCGACCAGCTCGCGCTGGACGGGATGGTCGCCGCCGAGGCTCTCGACCGTCCTCAGCGCCTTGCCGTCGAGCATCGGCAGGAAGAGCATGCAGGCATTGACCGCCCGCCATTTCACCCTGTCGCCGGCCAGCTCGCCGAGAAGCACGGTGCAGGCCCCGCAATCGCCCTCAGCGCAGCCTTCCTTGGTGCCGGTTCGGCGCAGCGTGTAGCGAAGATAGTCGAGGACGGTGCCGGCGGGATCGCCGTCCTCGATCTCGATTACCGCGCCGTCGAGCAGGAAGCGGATCATTTCGGTGCCCCCGCCTCGATCCAGGCCCCGAGCTTCTGGCGCTCCGCTTGGGTCATCCCGGTCGGATTGCCGAGCGGCATGACGTGCGTGTCGACCGCCACCGCCTTGATCCGAACCGCCGCCGCCTTGACCTGCTCCAGATTGGCCAGCGCCACTCCGACGGGCGGCGGCTTGACGTTGTGGCAGCCCGCACAATGCTTGGCCAGGATCGGCTCGACGTCGGCATAGACGAGCGTCTGCGCCGGTCCGGGGCCGGCTCCGCCTTTCTCCATCGTGACGTAGGTGACGCTGGCGAGCGCGAGCAGCACCGCGACCGCGACCGTCGGGCCGGTCGCCTTGCCCCGGCCGCGCAGGTTGAAGACGTGGCGGACGGCGACTCCGGTCAGGCCGAGCAGGGCGAGCACCAGCCAGGGCCGCCCGGCGCCGTAGGTCATCGGATAATGCGGGCTGATCATGATGAACAGCACCGGCAGGGTCATGTAATTGTTGTGGAGCGAACGCTGCTTGGCCTGAGCTCCGAGCCTCGGGTCCGGCGTCCGCCCGGCGATCAGGTCGGCGACGACCTTGCGCTGGTTGGGGATGATGACGAGGAAGACGTTGGCGACCATCGCCGTTCCGACGATCGCCCCGACGTGGAGATAGGCGGCCCGGCTGTTGAACAGGCCGTCGAGCGCCGCGGCGGCCAGCAGCAGGCAGACGAACCAGAAGCTCCCGAGCGCGAGGTTGCTCGACCCCACCGGCGAACGGCACAGCCCGTCATAGACCAGCCAGCCGAGGACGAGCGCGGCGAGGCCGATGGCGGTGCCCTGGGCCGGGCTGAGCGCGGCCTTGGCCGGATCGATCAGGAAGCTCTCGGCGCCGACATAATAGATGAGGACGAGAAGCGAGAAGCCGCTGATCCAGGTGAAATAGGCCTCCCATTTGAACCAGTGGAGATGCTCGGGCATCGCGCTCGGAGCGACCTGGTATTTCTGGTTGTGGTAGAAGCCGCCGCCATGGACCGACCACAATTCGCCCGAGGCGTCGCCCTCGGCGGGCGCCTTCAGGTGGTTGTCGAGCCAGACGAAATAGAAGCTCGACCCGATCCAGGCGATTCCGGCGGTCAGGTGCAGCCAGCGGATCGCGAGGTTCAGCCATTCGCCGAGGTCGAAGCCCATCGTTCAGCTGCCCCGATAGGTCGAATAGCCGTAGGGCGAGACCAGCAAGGGCACGTGATAATGGCCGCCGCCGGCCGCGATCCCGAAATCGACCGTCACCTCGCCGAGGAAGGGCGGATCGGGCAGAGCGACTCCGAGCCCTCGGAAATAATCTGCCACGGCGAAGCGGATCGAATAGGCGCCCGGCCCCAGCTCCGCCGGCGCCAGGCCCGGGCAGCGGCCGTCGCCGTTCGTCCTGCCCCGCGCGATTTCCCCGCCGGGTCCGCTCAGCACCAGCGCCATTCCGGCCGCGGGCCGCCCGTTCATCGTGTCGAGCACATGGGTGGAGAGCGTGCTCATCGCATGTCCTCGAGGCGCAAGCGGACGATCTCGCCGATCTGGTCGATCGCGGCGGCGATCTCGGCGTCGCGGTCGTTGCCCAGCCTCTCCTCCATCGCCGCCAGGATGCCCGCTTTGTCGGTCAGGCGCACGCAGATGATGAAGGGGAAGCCGAACTTCTCGCGATAGGCGGCATTGAGGGCGTGGAAGCGGTCGAACTCGGCCTGGGTCAGCCGGTCGAGCCCGGCGCCGGCCTGCTCGGCGGCGCTCGCTTCGGTGAGCGTCCCGTCGACCGCCGCCTTGCCGGCCAGCTCGGGATGGGCCCGGATCAGGGCGAGCCGCTCGTCGAGCGAGGCGTCGCGGACGACCGCCATCAGGTCGGCGAGCCGGTCGCCGGACGAGGGCCGGGCATCGGCGCGCGCCTCGACCCAAAGCGAATGCTCGAACAGAGCGCTCATCGCGCCACCCGCCCGATCGTCCTGAGCCGGCTGACCCCGCCGTCGGGGACGATGTTGAGCCGCACGAAGCGCACCGGCCCGAGATCGGCGAGGCTGTCGCGGAAGACGTGGACCTTGTCCGCCTCGAGCCTCGCCGGCGGCAGGAGCAGCGGCCAGGTCTCCGAAACCGCCGCCATCTCCTCGGGCGAGGCGGGCGCGTCGGGCGCGGCCTGGACGAAGCAGCGGTCGGGATAATTGCCCTTGAAGTGGGCGGTGTCGACGACGACCTCGTCGATCCGGCCGGGCGCGCCAAGCTCCAATATCGCCCAGTCGTGCCCCGGCTCGCGCCGCCGCCTCGTCTCCCAGCCGTCGCCCATGTTCACGCCCCGCCCCGGCGCGGTCAGATTCTCGACCCGGCCGTAATGCTCGTCATTGGCGAGGATGCCGCGGCCGCCGTTCGCCATCGCCAGCAGGTCGATCCGCTCGTCCGGCCCGACCTTCGACCAGTCCTTCGCGACCCGCCCCCAGACCCGAAGCCGAGCCACTCCGCCGTCGGGGAAGATGTTCAGCCGCACATGGCTGACGGGCTCCTTATGCTCGACCGCAATGTAGATCCGGTCGTCGCCCCTGAGGGCGAGGCGCCGGGTCACCCTGGTCCAGCCCATCCGCTCGACCGGCACGCCGCCCTCGCTCCGGCAGACCTCGACCTCGGCGGCGGGGGGGTAGTTGCCGGTGAAATGCCGAGTGTCGATCTCGAAGCCGGCGACGATCCCGGGAACGCCGAGCCGCACCACGCACCAGTCGTGCCCGGGGATCCGCTTGCGCCGGCTCTCCCAGCCGTCCATCCACTTGCCGTTCTCGTCATATTTGCCGGGGATGAAGACCGGCTCGGCCGGATCGATCAGCCGCGCCTTGTCGGCGAAGAAATCGTCGGTGGCGTAGACGACCTCCGCCCCTAGCCGCGGCTGGGCGAGGTCGACAGAGTGGCGGCGAAGCTCCTCAAACATGCGGATGGACGGACCGCCAGTGGCGGGCGATGTCGACGCGCCGGCAGAACCAGACGTCCCGGTGGCCGAGCGCGTGCCTGAGGAACCGCTCGAGCCCGGCGAGCTTGCCCGGCCGGCCGGCGAGCCGGCAGTGAAGGCCCACCGACATCATCTTGGGCCGCTCCTTCCCCTCGGCATAGAGGATGTCGAACGTGTCGCGCAGATAGGCGAAGAACTGGTCGGACGTCTGCATGTTGGCGGAGGCGAAGCGCATGTCGTTCGTCTCCAGCGAATAAGGGACGATGAGGTGGGCCTTGCCCTCCACCTGCGTCCAGAAGGGCAGGTCGTCCGAATAATCGTCGGCATCGTAGAGGAAGCCGCCCTCCTCCGCCACGATCCGGCGGGTGTTGGGGCTGGTCCGCCCGGTATACCAGCCGAGCGGCCGCCCGCCGGTCAGCCGGGTGTGAACCTCGATCGCCCGCTCCAGGTCGGCGCGCTCCTGCGCTTCCGGCACCCGCTGATAGTTGATCCACCGCCAGCCGTGCGAGGCGATCTCGTGCCCGGCCTCGAGGAAGGCCTCGACCACCGCCGGATTGCGCTCCATCGCCAGCGCCACCCCGAAGACGGTGACCGGCACCCTGAAGCGCTCGAACAGCCGCAGCAGCCGCCACACCCCGGCCCGCGAGCCATATTCGTATATCTGCTCCATGCTCATGTGCCGCGCGCCCTCGACCGGCGCGGCATTGGCGATGTCGGAGAGGAACGCCTCAGAGGCCGGATCGCCGTCGAGGATATTGGCCTCGGCGCCCTCCTCGTAATTGAGCACGAGCTGGACGGCGATTCGCGCTCCCCCGGGCCATTGCGCGTGCGGCGGAGTCCGGCCGTAGCCGACGAGATCGCGGGGGTAGCTGGTCTCGGTCAAACGCGCCGCCTATCTCGTCATGCCGGGCTCGACCCGGCATCCACCTTTTCTTCCGCAACGGCTAGGAAGAAGGTGGACCCCGGGTCAAGCCCGGGGTGACGATGCCGGAGGCACGGGCGGGAGCGAAGGAACATCACATGCGCGAATTGACCCCGGAGCCCCTCACCGCCGCGGCCTTCGCCCCGTTCGGAAGCGTGATCGAGGCCTCCGACGCGGCGGTCAGGCTCGACATCAACGAGGGCCACGCCGTCCGCTACGACGCCCTCGCCGAGATCGACGTCGCCGACGGCGGCGGCTCCGCGATGGTCAGCCTGTTCCGCGCCCGCCCGCTCGCCGAGCTCGTCCTGCGCGGCTTCGAGCGCCACCCGCTCGGAAGCCAGACCTTCGTCCCACTGAACGGCCGCCCCTACCTCGTCGCCGTGGCGCCCCCCGGCCCGTTCGACCCCGCCGCCATCCGCCTCTTCCGCGCCGAGGGGCACCAGGGCGTCCATTACCTGAAGGGCGTCTGGCACCATTTCCTCCTCGTCCTCGACGAAAGCGACTTCCTCGTCGTCGACCGCAGCGGTCCCGGCAACAATTGCGAGGAGGTGGAGCTGCCTCCTGGCGGGGAGATCGGGGTACGCCCCTAAACCCCTCTCCCTGCAGGGGAGAGGGACAGCCGCCGCGCAGCGGCGGCAGGGTGAGGGCAAGGCGGGCGTAAGATAAGCCCTCACCCTCCCAAGCCTTCGGCTTGGGCCCCTCCCTCTCCCCTGCAGGGAGAGGGGATTGCCCCGTCCACTTTGTCCACTTCGTCCGGTTCCGGGCACGCACCCTCGTCTTGACCGGCGCCAACGGTAGCCTAGGCAAGGCGGGATGCCGCCGTCCGCCGCCCCCAGGCCTTCCAGCCCGCTCGTCGACCCGTTCGGCCGCCGCATCAGCTATGTCCGCCTCTCGGTCACCGACCGCTGCGACCTTCGCTGCCGCTATTGCATGGCCGAGACCATGCGCTTCCTGCCCAGAAGCGAGATCCTGACGATCGACGAGATCGTCGAGCTGGCCGACATCCTCATCGAGCGCGGAGTGACCCGGATCCGGCTGACCGGCGGCGAGCCGCTCGTCCGCCGCGGCATCGCCGACCTCGTCGCCCGGCTCGGCGAGCGGATCGGGCGCGGCCTCGACGAGCTCACCCTGACGACCAACGGCACCCAGCTCGAGCGCCACGCGGCCGCGCTCCACGCGGCCGGCATCCGGCGGGTCAACGTCAGCCTCGACAGCCGGTGCCCGGAGCGCTTCCGCCACGTCACCCGCGGCGGCGACCTCGCCCAGGTCTGGCCGGGATCGACGCCGCGGCCGCCGCCGGGCTCAAGGTCAAGATCAACATGGTCGCCCTGAGGGGCTCAACGAGGACGAGATCGAGGACATGCTGGCCTGGTGCGCCGGCCGCGGCTTCGACCTCACCCTGATCGAGACGATGCCGCTCGGCGAGGTCGAGGAGGACCGGACCCGCCATTATCTGCCGCTGGACGGGGTCCGGCGCCGCCTCGAGGAAAGCTTCGACCTGATCCCGACGCTGGTCCGCACCGGCGGCCCGGCGCGCTATTTCGACGTCGGCGGCACCGCGATCCGGCTCGGCCTGATCACCCCGCTCACCGGCAATTTCTGCGACGGCTGCAACCGCATCCGGGTCGCCGCGACCGGCACCGTCTACGGCTGCCTCGGCCACGACCAGAAGGTCGAGCTTCGCGACCTGCTGCGCTCCGGCGGCCGAGCCGCGGTCGACGAGGCGCTCGACCGCCTGCTCGCCGGCAAGCCCCGCGGCCACGACTTCCGCATCGACGCGCCCGCGCCCGCGGTGGCGAGGCACATGAGCGTGACCGGCGGCTGACGCGGGGGAGTCAGGTTTGATTCGTCATCCCGGACTTGATCCGGGATCCATCTTCTTCAGGGCGTCGCAGCACGCGCGAAAGGTGGATGCCGGATCAAGTCCGGCATGACCTATTGGCGCTGACGACAAGGGCGATATGGATTCGAGCACCCTCCTCTGGATCGCCCTGCTGATGGGGCTGGCGGCGGCGCTCTATTCGACCGTCGGCCATGGCGGCGCCTCCGCCTATCTCGCGATCATGGCCCTGTTCGCCGTGGCGCCCGAGACGATGCGGCCGACCGCGCTGGCGCTCAACCTCGTCGTCGCCGGGCTCGCCGGCCTGCGCTACTGGCGGGCCGGCCAGATCAACCTGCGCCTGCTCGCCGCCTTCGCTCTCACCGCGGCCCCCGCCGCCTTCGTCGGCGGAGCGATCCAGGTTCCGCCGCGAAGTCTACCGGCCGATGGTCGGGCTGGTCCTGTGGGCGGCCGCGGCGAGGCTGTTCTGGCAGCCGGAGCGGCTGGCGGAACGCGAGCCGCACGCCCCCTCCCTCGCCGTCACCCTCCCGGCCGGAGCGGGCCTCGGACTGCTGGCCGGGCTGACCGGCACCGGCGGCGGCATCTTCCTCAGCCCGCTGATCATCCTGTTCGGCTGGGAGGACGCGCGCCGGACGTCGGGAGTCGCCGCCGGCTTCATCTTCATCAACTCGCTGGCCGGCCTCGCCGGCAATTGGCGCCTCGGTGCGCTCGCTGCCCGCCGAGCTGCCGATCCTGGTCGCGGCGGTGGCGGCGGGCGCCCTGGTCGGCACCTGGCTCGGCGCCGGCCGCCTGCCGAAGCCGAGATTGCTCCAGGGCCTGGCGCTGGTCCTGGTCGTCGCCGGAGCGAAGCTGATCTTCGGGTGACGAACTCGTCATGCCGGACTTGATCCGGCATCCACCTTTGCCTTGGGGGGCAGTGTGATGAAGGAGATGGACCCCGGATCAAGTCCGGGGTGACGGTCCATTGTCTAGAAATCCAGCGCCTCCACTTCCTCCCCCGTCTCCCGCGCCGGATCGCCCGGGCGGCTGCGCAGGAGCAGGTCGGCCTCGGCCAGCGCCTTCTGGGCGCCGCTGTCCTGATTGGCCAGCGGGACGGCCCGCTGCCCGGCGAGCCGCGCGCGATGGAAGGTCTCGCGCTCGTCGCAGGCGGGCAGCGGCCCGGCGAGCGGCACCGGCCGCCATTCGCAGCGCCCCGCCGCGCCCGGCGAGGCCGGCGACGAGCGGGGCGAGCAGCAGCCGGGCGGTGACCAGCGCCGAGGTCGGATTGCCGGGCAGGCCGAGGACGAGCCGGCCGCCGCGCCCGGCCGAGCCAGACCGGCTTGCCCGGCTTGATCGCGACCTTCGAGAAGATCAGCTCGAGCCCGTGCGGCTGCGAACATCGCCTTGGCGAAATCCTTCTCGCCGACCGACGCGCCGCCGGTGACGACGACCAGGTCCGCTTGCTCGAGCGCCTCGCCGGCCGCCCGCTCCAGCGCCGGCAGGTCGTCGCCGAGGCAGCCGCGCCGCCAGGCTTCGCGCCGCCCCATTGCCCGGCCAGGGCCGCCACCCCGATCGAGACGCTGTCCGGGATCGCGCCCGGCCGCCGCCGGGCCTCTCCCGGCGGCGCCAGCTCGTCGCCGGTGGCGAGCACCAGCAAGGCCGGCGGCCGCCAGGTCTCGACCTCGCCGGCATCGGCCGCCGCGGCGGCGACCAGGGCGCGCGGATCGAGCCGCCGCCCCGCCTCGAGCAGGATGTCGCCGGCCCGGAAGTCCGAGCCTCGCGGCCTGATGTGGCGGGCGCCGCCGGGAGGGCCGGCGAAGGCGACCGCTCGCCGTCCCGCGCCGCCGCCTCCTGGATCACGACCCGGTCCGCGCCGCCGGGCACCGGCGCGCCGGTGAAGATCCGCACGCAGGTCCCGGGCTCGACGGCGCCGTTGAAGCCGGCCCCCGCGAAGGACTCGCCGATCGGTCGAAGCGGGCCCGGCAGATCGGCCTCGCGGACGGCATAGCCGTCCATCGCCGAGACGTCGGCGGGCGGCGCATTCGATCCTCGCGCGTCACCGGCGCGGCCAGCACCCGGCCGGCGGCCTCGGCGAGCGGCACCCTCTCGCGGCCGAGCGGCCGGGCGGCCTCGGCGACCAGCGCGACCGCCTCGTCGAAGGCGATCATGGCCGCGACCAGCCGCCCGACTGGCCGCCGCTCTTTCGAGGTCACCCGGACGTCGCCGATCTCCATCGTCCGGTCGATCGCCTTCAGCATGTCGAACAAGGTGAGGCAGGCGACGGTGACGGCGGTCAGCGCCTCCATCTCGACGCCGGTCGGCGCCGACCGTCCGCACCTCCGCCGAGACCCGGAAGCCGGGCAGGGCCTCGTCCGGCTCGATCGTCACCGCCGACCTTGGTGAGCGGCAGCGGATGGCAGAGCGGGATGAGGTCGGCCGTCCGCTTGGCGGCCATCACCCCGGCCAGCTCGGCGGTCGCGATCACCGCGCCCTTCGGCGTCGTTCCCGGCGCGAACCGCGGCGAGCGTCGCCGGAAGGCAGCTGAGCCGGCCCTCGGCCGTCGCGGTGCGGCGCGGTCGGCGCCTTGTCCGAGACGTCGACCATCCGGGCGCGGCCGTCCTCGCCGACATGGCTGAGCCGGCTCATGCGCAAAGATCCCTGAGGCGCGGCACCTGCCCGGCGAGCGAGCAGGGCCGGTAGCGGCTGTCGAGCTCGAGGCGCGAGGACGAGGTCCCAGCCGTCGCGGCAGGCGCCGGTCGAGCCCGGCAGGCAGAAGACGAAGGTGTCCTCGATCTGGCCGGCGAAGGCGCGCGACTGGAGCGTCGAGACGCCCGACCGTGCCGAGGCTGGCCTGATGGAAGACGACTGCGAAGCCGTCCATCTCGCGCCGGAACAGCGGCTTCACCGCCTCCGGCGTCACGTCGCGCGGCGCGAAGCCGGTGCCGCCGGTGGTGAGGATGACGTCGACCGCCGGATCGGCGACCCAGGCCGAGACCTGGGCCCGGATCGCCTCGACCTCGTCGCCGACGATCGCCCTGGCGGCGAGCTCGTGGCCGGCGCCGGTCGAGCCGCTCGGCGAGCAGGCGCTCCGGACGTGTCGGTCTCCTCCGTCCGGGTGTCGGAGACGGTCAGCACCGCGATCCGCGAGCGGATGGAAGGTCAGGCGTCTCGTCTATTCCGGGCACGATCTTCGCTCCACCGCGCGCGGTCGCGCTGCGGTCGTCCTCGGTCGGCTCGATCCAGCGCGAGCCCGTCGGCCCTGTCCTCGCGCTTCCAGAACACGGCGTCGGTCTTGAGCCGGTCCATCAGATAGTCGGCGGCCTCGAACGCGGCGCGGCGGTGCGCCGCGGCGGCGGCGACGAACACGATCGTCTCGCCCGGCGCGATGGCGCCGCAGCGATGGACGATCCGAAGCGACGCGATCGCGAAGCGCTCCGCGCCGCGGCGGCGATCGCCTCGAGCGAAGCCAGGGTCAGACGGGGGTGGTGGTCGAGGACCAGCCGATCGACCGTCTCGCCGTCCGCCGTTCGGGCGCGGGCGATGCCGAGGAAGCTGACCACCGCGCCCTCACCGTCCAGCCCGGCCGTGAACTCGGCGAGCTCGCGCTCGGCGGCGAAGGGCCGGTCGGCGAGACGGACGGACATCTCAGCCGCCCGAGAGCGGCGGAAGGAACTCGACGAGCTTCGATCCGCCGACGATGAAATCCTCGCCGACGATCGCGTCGCCGACGCAGGCGCGCGCCCGCGGGCTGAGCATCTCGCCGGCCGCCTCGGGGTGAAGCCCGGCGAGCCTGAGCCTCAGCTCCGCCACCGTCTCCCCGGCCCGGCCCGCGACCGCCCGTTCGTCGCCGAGCGCGTCCCTCAGCCTGCCGAAGAACCTGATCCTCATGAACCCAACCTCCACCCCCGCTTCGGCAGGGTCAATAGTCCGGGCGCGCGTCCGTCCTTTCGTCCGGTGCGGACCTCGGCCTTTTTGATCGGCAGGCAGACTGAATGGGGCCAGAGGCCCTTCCCGTCGCATCCGGACCTTGATTCAGTTGCAGTCCCAGACCGATGCAGGTTAAGCGCGCCCTACCGGCGTCCTTGTGAATTTGCGGAGATTCTCCTGCTTCCCCCTTGCGTGACCTTGTGGATCGGGCCCCGCCTGGGCCCGGTCGAGAGAGCCTGTCTCAAGTCGGTGCTGAACCAGGGCCACCGCCTCATGCTCTATTGCTACCGCGAGCCCTCGGGCGTGCCCGACGGAGTCGAGCTGCGCGATGCGTCCGCGATACTTGCCGAGGACCGGATCATCCGCCACGCGTCGGGCAGCTTCGCCCTGTTCGCCAACTGGTTCCGCTACGAGCTGCAGCGCCGCCAGGCCGGCACCTGGGTCGATTGCGACGTCTATCTGCTCGCCCCGCTCGACGGCACCTCGCCCTGCCTCTTCGGCGAGGAGACGCCCGGCCGGATCAACAACGGAATCCTGCGCCTTCCCCCCGATTCTCCGCTGCTGCCGCCGCTCCTCGACCTGTTCGAGGAGCGCAGCGTCCCGCCCTGGCTCGCGCTCAGGCCGCGGATGGCCGCGCACCTGCGCCTGTGGCGGCGCGGACGGACCGGCCTCGCCTCCATGCCCTGGGGCAGCGCCGGCCCGTGCGCGATCAGCCACCTCGCCCGCCGCCACGACGTCGGCCGCTTCGCGCTGCCGCCCGAGATCTTCTACCCGGCGCCGTGGCAGGACGCGCTGTGGATCACCGATCCCGACCGGACGCTCGACGAGATGATCACGCCGCGCACCGTCGCGGTCCACCTGTGGAACGAGCGGATCAAGCAGGTGAAGGACCGGCCGGCGCCGGCGGGCAGCTTCCTGGCGCGGCTCCAGGACGAGGGTCGGGCGTGAACGATAGCCCGAGCCTGTCGGTCGCGCTTCCGGTCCACAACGGCATGCCGCATGTCGAGGAGAGCGTCCGAAGCCTGCTCGCCCAGAGCTTTGCCGACTTCGAGCTGATCATCGGCGACGACGGATCCAGCGACCGGACCGGCGAGGTCCTGGCCCGGCTCGCGGCCGAGGACGAGCGGATCCGGCTGCTCCGCCGCGACGGCAAGTCGGGGCCGGCGCGGGCGGCCAATTGGGTGGTCTCGCACGCCCGGGCGCCGCTGGTCGCCATCGCCCATGCCGACGACATCGCCCATCCCGACCGCTTCCGGCGCCAGGTCGAGCTGTTCGGCGGGCGGTCCGACGTGGTCCTCGTCGGCGCCCTCAACATCGGCATCGACGCCGGCGGCCGGACCGTCCATCCGCCCAATCTGTGGCGGCTCGCCTTCCCCACCTCCTTCGCGCCGATGGCGCATTCGTCGATCATGTTCCGGCGCGACGCCTTCGCGGCGGCCGGCGGCTACCGGCAGGCCGCCGATTGCTGGGAGGATCTCGATCTCTACTGGCGGCTCGATCGCCGAGGCCGGATCCTGGTCATTCCCGAGGTGCTGACCCGCTATCGCTACTCGAAGGTCAGCTTTCGCGAGAACGCGCGGGCGGAAGGCCTCGAAAGGTCGCTCGAACGCATGTACCGCTCGGTCGCGCTCTACCGGGAGACCGGCGATTACGAGTCGCAGCTGAACGGCGAGGCCGGGCCGCTCGACGGGGTCCGGCTCCACCCGCGCATCTTCGTCGCGCGCAGCTGGATGCGCGTCTGGTCGGGGAAGAGGGCGATCGTCCTCGGCCAGATGCTGCGCCGGGCGAGGTTCGGCCCCGATCTCGCCTCCGTCCAGAGCTTCGCCTTCGTGCTGTGGGCGTCGGTCAGCCCGAAGAGCCTTCGTCTCGTGCTGCAGGCCGTGACCCACGCCCGCAACCGGATCGCCTCGGCCCGGATCGGCAGCCCGCCTTTCGTCGAGTGGCGGCCGCGCGGACAGGTCGACGCGCCTTGAGCGGCGGCGCCGCGGTCAGCGTCGTCATGCCCGTCCACAATGCGGGCGATTTCCTCGATTCCGCGATCCGCTCGATCCTCGCCCAGAGCTTGGCCGATTTCGAGTTCGTCATCCTCGACGACGGCTCGACCGACGGCTCGACCGAGCGGCTGCGCGGCTGGGCTCGGAGCGACGGCCGGATCCGTCTGATCCGCAACGAGGCCCGCAGCGGCGCCGCGCTGAGCTCCAACCGGGTCACCCGCGCCGCCTCGGCGCCCCTGATCGCTCGGATGGACGCCGACGACATCGCGGCGCCCGAGCGGCTCCAGCGCCAGGCCGAGGTCCTCGCCGGCCATCCCGACGCGGTCATGGTCGGCGCGCTCGCCGACGTGATCGACGAAAGCGGGCGCCGGGTGCGCGCCCCCGATTACGGCCGGCTGGTCCGCCGCTCGGCCTTCGCCCCGTTCAGCCATTCGACGGCGATGTTCCGCCGCGAAGCCTTCGAACGCGCCGGCGGCTACCGCGCGGCCGCCGAGAAATGGGAGGATGTCGACCTGTTCCTGCGCATGGCCGCCCAGGGCCGGATCCTGGTCCTCGCCGAGCCGCTCCTCCACTATCGGCAGACCGGGCGAAGCACCCGCTCGATGGACGGCGCGGAGCGGCTCGAGCGGAGCATGGCCCTGCTCTACCGGGCGATCGCCCGCTATGAGCGCGACGGCGGCTACGAGGCGCTTCTCGCCGGTCCGGCGGAGGACGGCGGCCGGCTCGATCCGGGCCTGTTCATCGAATGCGGGTCGGGCTCGGTCTGGACGGGCCGAAGGCCGGGCGTGCTTCGCCGGCTGAGCTCGAGCGGCGCGCTCGCGTTCGATTCCGCTTCCCTGAAGGCGCTGGTCTGGGCCGCCTGGGCGGAGGCGAGCCCGCGCAGCCTCCGAGCCGCCCTGCGCGGCCTGCTCGCGCTTCGCAACGCCCAGGCGCGGCGGCGGCTGGGCGGAGCCGCGATCGTCGAATGGAAGCCCCGGGGCTAGGCCGGACCGGGAGCGAGCCGGGTGCCGTTTGCCGCTGCTCCCGGCGACATCCTCCCTTCCCCGGCCCACTCCGCGATCTTGTCGGCCAGGACCCTTTCCGGCCTCGGCGGGACGAGCGAGCGCGCGCGCTCCGCCGCCGCCTCGCCGATCTCCCGCCATTCGGAGCGGCGCTGCCAGGCGCGCTCCAGCGCCTCGTCGACATGGTCGGCGGTCGGCGCGGCGGCGAGGAAGCCGGTGACGCCGTCCTCGACGATCTCGCCATGGCCGGCGACGTCGGTGACGATGGCGACCCGCCCGCTCAGCATCGCCTCGACCAGCGCCAGCGGAAGACCCTCGCAATGCGAGGGAAGCAGCAGCCCGTGATGGTCGCGCCAGATCGCCTCGACGTCGGCCGCGAAGCCGGCGAAGGCGACGTTGGCGAGGCCGAGATAGGCGGCGGTCGCCTTCAGCCCCTCGAGATGGCCTCCGGAGCCGAAGAAGGACAGGCTGACCGGCCGCTCGCGCCAGCGCTCGCGGGCTAGGACCCTGAGGACGATGTCCTGCCCCTTCTCGCGCGGGAACAGCCGGCCGACGCAGGCGAGGCGCAGCCCCTGCTCCTCGCCCGGCCAGGGCGCCGGCCTGCCCCACGCCACCAGGAAGGGGTTGCGGACGACCTCGGCGTTGGCGAGCTTCATCCCGAGCTGCTCCTCGTGGAGCCTCAGATTGTGCTCGGAGACGAACAGGCAGCGCCGGGCGCCGGCATAGACGCTCCTCAGCTCCTCGAGCTGCTCGTCCGACGGCCAATACATCTCGGCCACCTTCTGGACGATGAGGACATAGGGCACGCCGAGCCGCTGGATTCGCTTCGCATAGAACAGGCCTTCGGCGTTGCCGCCCTGCGACAGCACGACCAGCCCGGGCCGGAACAGGCGAAGCGCGACCGCCAGCCGCGAGGCCCGGATGATGATCTCGATCAGCCAGGAGAAGCGGACCATCAGCCCGACCAGGCGATCGGGCAGCGGCGGCAGCCGGCGCAGGTCGGTGAGGCGCACTCCGAGCCCGCGCAAACGCGCCACCCGCGCATCCTTGCCGAGCCCGGGCTTCATCGCCGCCACCTGATGGCCGTTCGCGGCCAGCTCGGCGGCCGCCGCGCTCCACAGCTCCTCGCTTCCGCCCCAGCCGAGCGAGTTGCTGCTGACGAACGCGATCCGGCGCGCCTGATCGGGCCGATCGGCCACTCTTTTCCCTTCCCCAATGGCGGATGCGAGCGCCGATCATAGCGGCGGACCGACGCGGGTCCAGCGATCTTCCGGCCCTTGACGGCGGCGGGGCCCCGATCCCAAGGATGGGGATGGACCTCCCTTCGTCGCCGCGGCCCGGGCCGGAGTCCGATCTCGGCGAGGCCGCCGGTCCCCGGCCGCTCGTGTCGGTGGTCGTCCCCGCCTTCAACGCCGGGGCGACCCTGGAGGGGACCCTGGGCTCGATCGCCGCCCAGGATTATGAGCGGCTCGAAATCCTCATCGTCGACGACGGATCGACCGATTCGACTGCCGACATCGCCGCGCGCTTCTGCGCGGGCGAGCTCCGCGCTCGGCTGCTCCGCAAAGCCAACGGCGGAGTCGCCTCGGCCCGCAACCTCGGAATCGCCGAGGCGCTCGGCGACTATGTCGCGCCGATCGACTCCGACGATCTCTGGCACCCGGCCAAGATCTCGCGGCAGGTCACGGCGGCGCTGGCGGCGCCGGAGCCGCCGGGCTTCGTCTATTGCTGGTTCCGCGACATCGACGAGGCCGGGAAGGTCTGGCGCGACGGCATTTCGCTCGCCGTCGAGGGATCGGCGCTCCAGCGCCTCGCCTGTTCGAACTTCGTCGGCAACGGCAGCGCGCCGCTCATCTCCCGGGCCGCGCTCGTCGAGGCGGGCGGCTATGACGAGCGGCTTCGCGGCCTCGGCGCGGAAGGCTGCGAGGACCTCCTCGTCCAGCTCCGGCTGGCCGAGCGCCACCCGGTCGCGTTCGTGCCCGAATATCTGGTCGGCTACCGCCTGACCCCGGACTCGATGTCCGGCGACCCCGAGCGGATGTTCCGCTCCTGGCGGCACGCGATCGAATTGCTGGGCGCGAACGGCACATTGTCGCGACGGGCGCTGCGCTGGAGCGAGGGCTCCAGGCTCCTCGTCCTGGCCGAGACCCGGGCCCTTCGCGGCGAGACCGGCGCCGCTTTCCGGCTGCTCGGCCGCGCCCTCCGGCTCGATCCGGCGAGGACCGGCCTCGCCCTGCTGCTGCGCACGGCCCGCCACCTGGTGCGCAGGGTCGCTCCCCGGCCGACGGCGGTCCGGCAGCGGTTCGAGGCGCATGGCGCCGAAGCCCCCTCGGGCGCGACCGACCGCTGGCTGGCCGCCCTGGCGCGCTTCGACCAGCGTCGGCTCGACCGGATCGCAAGGCTGGAGCGCCGGTGAAGGCGGTCCGCAACCGTCTCGCCGCCGCGATGCGCGCGGGCGAATGGTGGGAATATAAGATCGCCCCGATCCTGGCGATCTTCTACGCGACCTCCCTCCTCGCCGGCGCCTCGCTGCTGTCGCTCGCCCCTTCGCTGCTTCTGCTCATCGCCGCCCTCGTCCCCGGGGCCGTCTATGTCAGCGTTCTCAACGACCTCACCGACCGCGCCGAGGACGGCAAAGCGGGCAAGGCCAACCGGATGGCCGGAGCGCCGGCCTGGCTCGCCAGCCTGGCGATCGGCCCGGCGATCGCGGCCGGTCTCGCCGTCGCCTGGCACTGGCGCGGCGATCCGCCGCTGCTGGCCTGCTACCTCGCCGCCTGGATCGCCTTCACCCTCTACTCGCTGCCGCCCTTCCGGCTGAAGACCCGCGGCCTGGCCGGACTCGCCGCCGACGCCGGCGGAGCGCACCTCTTCCCGACCCTCGTCGCCGTCCTCCTCGCCTTCCGAGCCGCCGGGGCGCCGATCGATCCGGCCTGGCTGTCCGCCGTCGGCCTGTGGGCCTTCGCCCACGGCCTGCGCGGGATCCTGTGGCACCAGCTGCTCGATTCCGAGGCCGACGAGGCGGCCGGGGTGCGGACCTTCGTCCAGCGGGTGCCGAGGGCCCGCGCGGTGGCGCTCGGCCACTATCTCGCTTGGCCCGCCGAGCTCGCCGCCCTCACCTTCCTGCTCTGGAAGCTCGGCCTGGCCGGTCCTCCCGTCGCCCTGCTCCTCTACGCCCTGCTCGTCCGGCAGCGCCTCGCCATCTTCCGGATGCGGGCGGTCGTGGTCGAGCCCCAGCCGCGCTACCTCCTCCTCATGCAGGAATATTATCTCCTGTTCCTGCCGCTCGCCTTGCTCGTCGAGGCGGCGTTGAGGAGCCCGGCCGACGCCTTCGTCATCGTCGTCCACCTGATCCTGTTCCCGATCGGAGCGGCGACGGCGGTGCGCGACGCCTGGAAGCTGCGCCGCTCCCGCTTCCTGCCGACCCTGCGTCCGCGCTGACGCTCCGGCTTAAATCGTCATCCCGGACTTCATCCGGGATCCACCTTCTTGAAGGCAATGGAATCCGGAAGAAAGGTGGATGCCGGATCAAGTCCGGCATGACGATTCAGCCTAATCGCTCACCGCCCTAGAGGAAATAGTCCCGCGCGTAGGCCCGGAACAACGGGTTGCCGCGAAGCCGCTCGGAGCGGCCGGCCAGGGCTTCGAGGAGGCGTCGCGGCACGGCGTGGCCGTCGCCGTCCGACCCGCCCGGCAGCCTCTCCACGGCTGCGGCCACGTGGCCGAGACGGCCCGCCCGAAGCGCCGCGACGTAGCGGCGCCGAAGCCGGGCGGTGCCGGGAACCGCATCCATCCAGCGGGTCATCCGCCGGTAGGCGGCGACTCGGGCGTCGGACGGCGACGGGCGCACCCGCTCCGAAGGCAGGCGCAGCGGCCGGACGCCGAGCTCCGCCTCGATCGCTCCGAGGAAATCGTCCGACCGGTCGCGCAGCAGCTCGTAGGGGAGGACGAGCAGCCGCTCCTCCCCGAACGCCTCGGAATAGGCCTGTATCGCGGCATCGAAGTGGAACGCGTCCGACCCGGCCTCCACCTGGACGAGCAGAGCGTCGCAAAATTCCGCGAAGCCGTAGCCCGCCCCTCCGACCACCAGCTCGCCGTAGAAGGAGCGGATCAGCGCCTCATGGCCGCGGACGACGATCAGGACGCGCCCGGCCGGAAACAGCGCGGCGAGGAGTCGGCAGGCCGATTCCTGGGCGGCCCGGGTCGGAAGGGCGATCGTCCCGGCGCCGGCGCCGAAGTCGTCGAGGTCGGCCATCGGAGTCAGCAGGGCCTCGTGGCTGGTCGCGTGCCAGGCCGGGCCCGTCCCGGCCGCGGCGCCCACCAGGGCATGCGAGTCGCGGAAGCCGGCGATGCCCCAATAGGAGAAGGCGATGTCCTGATGGGCCGCGAACCAGCGCTGGAGGAATTTCGAGCCGGTCTTCGGATAGCCGACATGGAGGAGGTGGCCGCCGGGCGTCACGGCCATATCACGTCCAGGTCGACGAGCTGGCCGCGCTGCCTCTGCAAATTGGCGATCAGGCCGGGAGCCGACCTGACGTCGAGGACGGCCCGCTGCTGCTCGGTCCCGAAGCGGACGATCGGGTGCAGGGTGGCGGGGTCGACGATCGATGCGGTCAGCAGGTAGCGTCCGGCGACCAGCGGCAGGCGCGGGATGGTGCAGGTCAGGGTCCCGGGCCCGGCCTCCAGCCGGCGCGGCCGGTCGTCCATGGCGCTGGTGACGCAGACCCAGCCGTCCGAGCTCCAGATCGTCACCGCCCAGATCGCCTCGACCGCCTCCGCGGCGCGATACTGGAGCTTGAGGTCGAGCGGCTCGCCCGTCCGCGCCGGCTCCCCGCCCGGTCCGGTCGCCGACAGGCTCTCGATCGCCACCGGCCCGGCGCCGGCGACGACGCCGGTTTCCGCGGCCGGCGCCGGCCGCCGCTCGTACATCCGGTCGAGCGCCTCGACCGCGGGTCCGGCGAAGACCAGCCGCCCCTCGTCGAGCAGGACCGCCTTCTCGCAGACCGCCTGGACCTGGTGGCCGTTGTGCGAGACGAACAGCAGCGACCCTCCGCTCTTCAGATAGCCGAGCAGGAAGCCGACGCATTTGCGCTGGAACGCATGGTCGCCGACCGCCAGCACCTCGTCGATCAGCAGCAGGTCGGGACGCATCAGCGCGACCAGCGAGAAAGCGAGCCGCGCCTTCATCCCGGAGCTGTAGGTCTGGAAGGGCGAATCGATCACCGCCCCGAGCCCCGAGAAGTCCACCACCTCGTCCACCAGCGCGCGTTCGCGGCCCGCCGGGAAGCCCTGTATCGCCGAGGCGACGAGGATGTTCTCGCGGCCCGACAGCAAAGGGTTGAGGCCGGTGCCGAGCTCGATCAGTGCGCCGACGCCGCCCCTGATCCGGACCTCGCCGCCATTGGGCTTGAGCAGGCCGTTGACGATCTTGAGCAAGGTGCTCTTGCCGGCGCCGTTGTGGCCGAGCACGGCCAGGGCCTCGCCCGGCCCGACCGCGAGGGAGACGTCGTCCAGGGCGAGGAACTCCCCCCGCCTCAGCCCCGCCGGCCGCCCGGTCCGGCCCGCGACTTCGCGGACCATGTCCGCAAGCCCGTAGCGCAACGACCGCCGCAGGTCCTTGCAATAGGTCTTGGACAGGTGCGAGACGCTCAGCACCGGCGGCGCGCTCATGCCGCGACGGCCAGCCGCCGCGGCGTCGCGATGCCCTGGACGACGATGAGGTCGGGCGCCCCGTCGGGATCGGCCGGGCGCGCTCCGCGCTCGAGGAGGCCGGCGATCGCCGCGGCGGCCAGCTGCCGGGCGAAGCCGGCGCCGATGCAGTGATGCGGCCCGCCGGAGAAAGAAAGATGGGCGCTGCGGCCGCGGTCGAGGCGCAGCCGGTCCGGCTCCTCGAAGCGGCGCGGATCGCGGTTGGCGGCGAGCAGCGACAGGAAGACGATGGCGTCCCCGGGCATCGGCCGCCCCGCCAGCTCGACCGCGCGGGTCGTCCGGCGGACGACGTTCGGCTCCGGCGGAAGCAGGCGGGCGACCTCCTCGACGAAGGCGGCGAGGGCCGCCGGATCGCCCTCGACCTTCGAGCGCAACGCCGGATCGCCGAGGAGCGCGGCGCCGGCCCGGACGATCAGCCGCTCGCTCGTCTCGGTCGCGGCCCGGCAGAGGAGCCGGACCAGGCTCAGCGCCTCGGCTTCGGCGGCGCCGTCGCCGAGCAGATCGCCGTACAGCGTCGATCCCGCGAGGATGGCGCGGGAGGCCGGCGCGATCGAGTCCGCCGGCAAGGCGAGGTCGGGCGCCGCGAGCACGGCGGCCAGCCCGGCCTCTTCCAGCCCGACCAGCCTGGCCGCGCTCCGCCGGGCCATCGGCGCAGCGAAATCGCCGACCAGGTCGAAGCCCGGCCGGACCAGCTCGGTGGCATCGTCGCGGGCGGCGGTAGCGAGGCGCCCGATCGCGGCGGCGGTCAGCCGGCCGGCGACGAGCCTCCTCGCCGCCTCGTGCCGCGGCGGGTCGGCGCCGAGCAGCACCGCATCGACCTGATCCTGCGGGCTGCTCGAGAACAGGTCCGGCCGGCCGAGCGCTTCCCTGACCGGATCGTAGCCGAGCACGATCCAGCAGCCGTGCCGCGCCAGGAAATGCACGTCGCCTTGGGCGCGGAGCTCCGCCAGCGCGGGGAACGGCGCATGCGTCGCGCCCGCCGAATCGAGGTCGAAGGCCGAGTCCGCTTCCGCCCGCGCGGGTTGAACGAAGCGCGGCAGGCGCCCGGCCAGCCTGCCTGCCGCCGACCGGACCTTACGCAGGATCGCCGCCAGCGGCGCCGCGACCGTCACCGCGCCACCCGCAGCCGGAGGGGCGAGCTGACCGTGACCGAGTTGTGATAGCGGAGCGCGTCGAGCGGCTCGTCGGCGCGCAGCCCCGGCGCGCAGTCGAGCAGCGTCTGCACGGCGGCCGCGACGATCGGCCTCGACATCGCCGTCCCCGCGCATTTGTGGATCCCGGCGCCGAAGGAAAGATGCTGGCCGAGCGGGCGGTCGAGCCGGAGGGCGCCGGCCTTCTCGAAGCGGGCGGGATCGCGATTGGCCGCGGCGAGGCACAGCATGATGTGCCGGCCGGCCGGGATGTCGGCACCGGCGAGGGTCAGCGGCGCCACCGTCGTCCTCGGCACCATCAGCTCGGGAGGATAAAGGCGGAGGATCTCGTCGACGAAGGCGTCCAGTTTCCCCGGCTCCTGCTGGATTCGGGCCCTGAGCGCGGAATCGCCGAGCAGGACGAGCGTCGCCCGCACGATCACCCGCTCGCTCGTCTTGGTCGCGGCCATCCACAGGAAGCGGACGAGCTGCCGGCCCTCCTCGCCGCCCAGCAGGCCGTCGCCGCGCTCGACGAGGTCGGCAAGGACGCCCGCTTCGCCGGCCAGCGCGTCGAGCCGCTCGACATGCCTTCCCACGTCGCGGCCCTCCTCGTGATAGATCCGGGCCGCGTCCTGGAAGGAAGGCTGGGCCGAAGGAGGAATGTCGAGCAGCCCGAAGGCGACCGCCTGCGACAGCGGCCGCGCATAATCGGCGACCAGATCGAACCGGTCGGCGATCAGGCTCGGTCCGGACTTGCGGACGGCCTCGACGTACCGGTCGATCCGGTCCGGGGCGAACAGGGTCGAGAGCAGCTTCCTGACCTGGAGATGCCCGGGCGGATCCTGGGCCATCAGCACCGGGCCGACGGCGGCATAAGCGGAGTTCGAAAGCCGCTTGGTGTCCCTGAGCGCCGCATCGACCGCGTCGTAGCCGAGCACGACCCAGAAACCCTGACGGGGCAGGAACTGGACCGGGCCCGCCCGCCGCAGCCGCTCATAGCCGGGAAAGGGATTGGCGAGGACTTCGGGGGAAGCGAGATCGACCGTCGGCATCGGCTTGCGGGGCCGCGGGGCCTGCAGCGCCCGGACCGCTTCGATCGGCCCCTTCCACGCCTCGGCGCCGGAGTCGCTCGGAGTCGCGTCGAAGCGGCGCAGGCCGGCCGGCGCCGCTTCCGCCACCCATGCGCCGATGCTGGCGGTGCCGATATTGACCATCAGCCCATAGCCGTCCTCGAAGGCGCTTCGGCTCGCGCCGGCGAGGAAGTAGCTGCCGACCACCATCGCCGGCCAGTGCGGGGGCCCGAAATCGTGATCGGGCGCCGCCCGTCCCCCGAGGGATGCCAGATAGACCGGGACGGCGGGCGCGCCCGGCCGCATCCCCGCCAGGTCGGCGAGCGCCGCCGCCGGGTCGAAGGCCGCGGTGGCGACGTGATAGGGCCATTTGGTCTCATGCTCGGCCAGGATCGCGGCACGGCCGCGAAGATAGGCCCGGACCTCTCCCGAATCCGGCGTCCGGGCGAGCAGCGCCGACGTGCCCGGCACCGGCTCTCCGGCGAAATGGAGCGGGACGGGCGAGCCGCCGCACAGCCGTCGCGCCGGATCGGCCCCGGCCTCCACCACGAACAGGACATGGTCGTCCGAGCGGGCGTCGACGTGGCGCCCGATCGCGCAATAGATGCGGATCGCTGAAGCTCGGTCGATCGCGCCCGCCGCATAGGCGGCCCCGACCTCGCCGAGGCTCAGGCCGAGGACTCCGTCTGGCCGGATCCCGTTCGCCGCCCACAGGTCGAGGAGGCCGAGGTGGAGCAGGCCCATGCTGATGATGTCGCTGCGCCTCTGGTCCTCGGGCGACCGGGCGGCCCAATCGCCCCGGAACATCGCCGTCGAGGAGAAGCCGAGGGCGCCGCGCACCTGGCTGTCGGCGGGGTCGACGCAAGCCCTGAAAGCGGGCTCGGAACGATAGAGCTCCTCGCCCGGGCCGCGCCAATTGTGCGAGGCGCCGCCGAGGGCGAACAGGATGGGCGACCGGCGCCCCGGGCCAGGCCGGACGACCTGCGCCTTCAGTCTGCGGAAGAAGTTCACCCGAGGCGTTCGACGACGTGGGGCCTGGCCAGCCGGTAGAGGAGCCAGCCGGCGACGAGCAGCAGGGCCGAAGCGGCGGCGACCGGCGGCAGCCCACCGCTCACCGAGCCCCCCGCCAGCGCCGAGCGGGCGGTCTCCAGCAGCGGGGTCACCGGGTTGAGGGCGACGATCCCGCCGGTCACGGCGGGATAGGCGATCGGGGTCAGGAAGAACCAGAAGGTCGTCGCCATCGTCACGGCGCGCCCCGCATCGTCGTAGAGCAGCGCCCAGGGCGCGACCCACAGTCCGATCGCGAAGCCGGCCAGGATCAGCGCGGCGACGCCGAGCGGCAGTCCCACCCCGGGCACGGCCGGAGCGTAGACCAGGAAGGCGGCGAGCAGCAGGGCGAGCCGGATCGACGCCGACAGGAGGAGGTCGAAGGCGGCGGCGAGCAGGATCGCCTCGTGCGGGACCGGACTTCGGCTAATCAGGTGCCGGGCGGCGAGGAGCTGCTGGACCGGCTGGTTGATCGCCTCGACGAAGATCTGCCAGAGCAGCACGCCCGACAGCACGTAGAGCGGATAGGGCATTCCGGTCGGCCCTGCCGCCAGCACCCCGAGCGACCGCAGATAGAGGCACAGCAAGGTCACCGCCGCCGCCGGCAGGACCAGCCACGCATAGCCGAGCAGCGACCGCCGCGCCCGCCCGCGAAGCTGGGCGGCGAACAGCCGGCGGCCGATGCGCGGCGCAGCGCGAAGGTCGCGAACCGCCTCGCGCAGGAACGCGCCGGGCCGCGACAGCTCGGCGGCGGAACCGTAGACTATGTCGGTCATCGCCGGAAAGCATAGCGCCGCTCTTCGCCGGCTGTCGATGCCTGCCCGCCTGCGCGTTCCGGTCTAGGAGTCCCGGCCCCGCCCCTGTAGAGCCAGCGGCGGATGAGGGACGGAAGGGACAAGGCCGGGGCCGCGAAGATCGCCCTCGAGCGCGCGCTCGGCTTCCTCGAATCCGTCCAGCTGCCGAGCGGCGAGCTTCCGGTCTACGCGTCGAACGACCCGGCCATGGCCGAGGGCGGGACCCTCGATCCGTCGGTCTTCCCGACCGCGCTCGCCGCTTACTGCCTCTCCTTCTGCGCCGGGGCCGAGCCGATCCGGCGCCGGGCGCTCGCCTTCCTCGCCGCCGAGATGGACCGGAACGGCCTCTGGCGCCACTGGACCCGCGAGCATCCCCACCGCGCCCAGCTCCCCCCCGACCTCGACGACACGAGCTGCGCGTCGGCGGCGATCGCGGACCCGGCGAGGCTGGCCGGCAACCGCGAGATCCTCCTGTGCAACCGGCGCCGCGACGGGCTCTTCCTGACCTGGATCCTGCCCCGGCTCCGCCCCCGCTGCGCCGCCCACCGCCGCGCGACCTGGCCCCAGCTTCGCCACGCCGCGACGCTCCTCCTCTTCTTCCGCCGGACCTCGGCACGGCCCGGCGACGTCGACGCCGTGGTCAACGCCAACGCCCTCTTCCACCTCGGCGATTTCGACGGCCGCGGAGCCGTCGTCGACTTCCTGCTCAAAGTGCTCCGCGACGGCGCCGAGGCCGAGTGCGACAAATGGTACGAGAACCCGTTCGCGGTCCGCTACTTCCTGTCCCGGGCCCTCGCCGGCGAGCCCGAGGCGGCCGCCCTCATCGCCCGCCGGGCCGCCGCCGAGCCGCCGGCCAACGCCTTCGAGAGGGCCTTGGACCTGTGCGCAGCGCTCAACGGCGGAGCTCGCCCGGGCGAGGCCGAGGTCGACGCCCTCCTCGCCCTCCAGGCCGCCGACGGAAGCTGGCCCCGCGCCGCCCTCTACCACGGCGGGAGGCTTCGCCGTCCCGGCGGCGGCTTCGCCCCGCGCCACCCCGACACGCCCCACTGGGGCTCGGAGGCCCTCACCACCGCCTTCTGCGTCGAGGCTCTGTCCCGACTCTTTGTTGAAGCGGACTCGCGATTATCCGGCGCATAATCGCGGAATCCCGCCCTTCGCCGCCGTCGCAGCGCACGCTCCGCGGCACTTTCGCCAACATTCCGCCTCCGCTACGCTCCCCGCCATGACGCTCGCCATCCGACCCGTCGAGGACGCCGCCGACCTCAAGGCCTTCGTCGACCTCGCCTACGATCTCAACGCCGACGACCCGAACTGGGTCCCCCCTCTCAAGACCGAGGTCCACGGCCTCCTCGACGCCCGAACCAACCCCTGGTTCGAGCATGCCGAGGCCCGCTTCTTCCTCGCCGAGCGCGACGGCAAGCCGGTCGGCCGTATCTCCGCCCAGGTCGACCGCCTCGTCCAGGAGCATATGGGCGCCGGGATCGGCCAGTGGGGCATGTTCGAGGCCGCCGACTCCGAGGTCGCCGCCGAGCTCATCCATCGCGCCGAGGCCTGGCTTCGCGGCCGCGACATGACCCGCGCCATGGGCCCCTTCTCGCTCTCCATCTGGGACGAGCCGGGTCTCCTGATCAAGGGCCACGACCACCCGCCGATGGTGATGATGGGCCACAACAAGGCCGAGTATGAGGCCTGGGTGGAGGCGGCCGGCTACGTCAAGGCGAAGGACCTCTACACCTACGATCTCGATGTCACCCGCCCCTTCCCGCCGCTCGCCCACCGCCTCGTCGAGATGGGCGAGAAGAACCCGAAAATCCGAATCCGCCAGGTCGACAAGACGCCGGTTCGAGGAGGAGGCGGCGCTGCTGCTCGGCATCCTCAACGACGCCTGGTCGGAGAATTGGGGCTATAGTCCCGCTCACCGAGAGCGAGATCGCCTATGCCGGCAAGAAGCTCAAGCCGATCGTTCTCGAGGACATGATCCTCGTCGCCGAATATGAGGGCGAGCCGGTCGCCTTCATGATGGCCCTGCCCGACATCAACCAGTTCATCCGCGACCTGAACGGCAGCCTGTTCCCGTTCGGCTGGGCGAAACTGCTGTGGCGGCTGCAGCGGATGCGGCCCGGCGGGCGGGCGGGTGCCGCTGATGGGCGTGGTCAAGCGCCTCCACGCCAGCCGGCTCGCCAGCCAGCTCGCCTTCATGATGATCGAATATATCCGCCGGGCCGGCACCGGCCATTACGGCATCACCCGGGCCGAGGTCGGCTGGGTGCTCGAGGACAACGGGCCGATGATCTCGATCGCCGAGGCGATCGAAAGCCGGATCAACCGGGTCTACCGGATCTACGAGAAGCCGCTCTGACGCCGGTCGCGAAAAGGCCCGCCGGATCGCTCCGGCGGGCCTCCCTTTTCAGCCTGAAGCGATCCGCTTAGCGGACGGCGCCGCGGCGGAAGAGGTTGACGATGGCGAGCAGGATGACCGCGCCGAGGAAGGCGGCGATCAGGACTCCGCCGTCGAAGGCGTTGTTCATGATGTTGCCGTCGGCGCCGAAGAAGCGGCCGAGCAGGAAGCTGCCGAGCAGCGAGCCGACGATTCCGACGACGATGTTGAGCAGGATGCCCTGCTGAGCGTTGGTGCGCATGACGATGCTGGCGAGCCAGCCGATGATGCCACCGATGATGAGTGCGACGATGAGACCCATGAGGCTTACTCCTACTAGAGCTCCGGGCCCCTGTTACGGCCGCGGATCGTCAGTCTAGACGCTCCGGCGGGCCGGAATGTTCCGTTGCCGGTTCGGGATTACCCGGACTCGAACCGTCAGACCGGCGGGACCCGAAAATCGTGACAGTGACGAATTTCTAGACGGGAGCGGCCGAGTTGCGCCTGTGGTGCCAGGCGAAGATGGCGAAGGCGCCGCGGTGGGGGCGCCAGGCTTCGGCGAGCTCGCGGACGCGCTTTTCGGTCGGCTTGCCCTCGAGGCCCATGATCCGGCCGGTCTCGATCTGGACGGCGAGGTCGCCCGCCGGCCAGACGTCGGTCCGCCCTTCCGCGAACAGCAGATAGACCTCGGCGGTCCAGCGCCCGATCCCCTTTACCCGGACCAGCTCGGCGATCGCCTCCTCGTCGTCCGCGGGCAGCCGGGCGAAGTCGAGCCGCCCCGAAACCACCTCCTCGGCGAGGCTTCGCGCGTAGCTCGCCTTCTGCCGCGACAGCCCGGCCGCGCGCAACGTCTCGTCCGACGCGGCGATCAGTGCCTCCGGATCGGGCGGATCGCCGACCAGCAGCGGTCAGCTTGGCCCACATCGAGGCCGCCGCCTTCACCGACACCTGCTGGCCGACGATCGCCCGGAGCAGGGTCTGGTAGCCGGGCTCGCTGATCCTCGGCTCGGGATAGCCGGCCGCGCGCCAGAGCGGCGGCGATCCTCGGCTCGCGCTCCGCCAGAGCGTCGAGCGACGTCCTCAAGTCCTGCGCGGCGATGCCCACAATTGCTCCCTTGTCTTCGCCACCCCCGCCTAGCATAGGCGCGGCCCATGGCGAACCTCACCATCATCGGCCGCGACGGCTCCGAGAAGACGATCGAGGGCAAGTCCGGCTGGAGCGTGATGGAGAATATCCGCGACGCCGGCTTCGACGAGCTGCTCGCTTTGTGCGGCGGCTGCTGCAGCTGCGCGACCTGCCACGTCCATGTCGACGAGCAATGGCTGCCCGCCTTGCCGCCGATGGGCGAGGACGAGAACGATCTCCTCGACACGAGCGACCAGCGCTCGGCCAGCAGCCGGCTCTCCTGCCAGATCGAGTTCGGGCCGGCCCTCGACGGCCTCCGGGTGCGCATCGCCCCGGAGGACTGATTCCAAGGTCGTCATCCCGGACTTGATCCGGGATCCACCTTGTCTTCAAACCGATTCGAGCGAGTGAGCCCAGGTGGATGCCGGATCAAGTCCGGCATGACGAAATCCCTCAGCTCGCGAACCGCACCACCGCCGTCGGCACCGTCTTGCTGGTCGGAGTCACCTTCCAGACCACCTTCGTGCCCGGCCCCGGCGCCATCCCCTCCTCGTTATTCTGCATGACCAGCTCGGCATCGGTGGTGAAGGTGAAGGTGCCTTCGCGCTCCTTCTCCTCCGAAGGTCCCTTGCCGGCGCCGCCCATGCCGCTGTCCGTGTCGCCGAAGGCGATGGCCATGATCCGAGCGGTTCGATCCTTGCGGACCTCGACGGCGATCCAGGGGATGACCGACTTGGCGTCGAGGTTGATCGGATAGACGAAGCTCCGGTCGAGCCGCCGGTCATCGAATAATCGACCCGGAACTTGTTCTTGCCGAGATATTCGACCGAGCGGTAGCCGACCTCCTTCGACAGCGCCTCGGCGATCGCCTTGCCTTCGGCGATCTGCTGGGCGGTCTCGGCGGCCGGCGTGGCCGGCGCCCCCGGTGCGGCAGGCCCGGCGTCGGCGGCGTTGGCGACGATGTCGCCGTCCATCGAATCCTCGCCCGTCGAATCGTCGGCGGGCGGGGCGGCGTCCGCGAGGCCGTCCTGCATCCCCTGCTGCATGGCGGCGGCCGGATCGAGCAGGATGACCTCGCCGACATAGGTGAAGGTGAAGCTCCGGTCCTTGGCGATGTGCGAGGGTCGAGACGAACTTGCCCGGGCTCAATATGCAGGACGAAAGCACCAGCGACGCCGCGGCCGCGAACGCGAAACGCATGAAGACATAGAACTACCCCCCCTGTGTCGCCACCGCATATAGCGCGACCGCCGCCGCGTTGGAAACGTTGAGGCTCTCGATCCGGCCGCTGATCGGGAGCCGCGCCAGAGCGTCGCAATGCGCCTCCGTATTCTGGCGCATCCCCTCCCCTTCGGCGCCGAGCACCAGGGCCACCCGCGCCGGCCCGACCGCCTCGGCCAGAGTGAGGTCGGCGTCGCCGGTCAGGCCGATTCGCCAGAAGCCCGCCTCGGCCATCTCGTCGAGCGCCCGGGCGAGGTTGACGACGCGCACCCAGGGCACCGTCTCGAGCGCTCCGCTCGCGGCCTTGGCCAGCGCCCCCGATTCGGGCGGCGCATGGCGGTCCTGGGTGACCAAAGCGAGGGCGTCGAACGCCGCTGCCGAGCGCAGGATGGCGCCGACATTGTGCGGGTCGGTGACCTGGTCGAGGACCAGCAGGGGCCGCCGCTCGGGCGCATCCTGGAGGATGTCGGCGAGCAGCAGGTCGTCGAGCCGCTCGACCTCGATGACCAGTCCCTGGTGGGGCGCGTCGCGCGGGCACCAGCCGGCCGAGATCGGCCGCGTCGGCGAAGGTGAACGGGACGCTCTTTGGGCAGCTCGACTTCCGCGGCTGCCTCGCGGGTCGCCCAGATCCGGACCACCTCGCGGTCCGGATTGGCGAGCGCGGCGACGACGGCGTGGCGGCCCCAGAAGCGCGGACGGTTCTCGGGCTTGGACGCGGTTCGGGCTTTGCGGCGCATGGGCCGGTCAATGGCGGCACGCGGCGCGGCTGGCAAGCGCGCTCCCGGCCCGGACTGGCCCACCCCGTTCGCCCTGAGCCTGGCGAAGGCTTTCTCTTCCCGGGCGGCAGGAAGGACAGGCTTCGATAGCTCAGCCCGAACGGCCGGGCGCGAATCGCTCCGCAAATTTGTCTCACGATGCCAAAGAGCCCGAGTCGCAATGACCCGCCCTTCTTATCTCATATCGCGGCCCGGATTGCGATCCCTTTTTGTTCCGGTTTTGGACCTATCGGGACAAATCCTTAGAGAATTAATCCAGGTTATCCCCGTTATCCCCGTTATCCACAGGCGATTCGCCCCGAATAACCCTTGGGCGAATCGCAAATCGGTGCCACTTTCTGTCCTGTGGCAGGGCGCGGCCCTCCGGAAACGGAGAGACGGTCCCAGCCACGGCCCCGCGGAGAGCGGCGGAAGTCTTCGGACGGAAGCCAATCGAAGCGAGGTCCCGGGCAACCGGAAGGAAGAAGCGCGAGGCTTCGGCGCAAGCCAAAGCCGAACCCACTTTCCTTCAAGGGTCCGGCGAAACCGGAAGCCCCCGGGCGGAAGGTTTCGCGAAAGGACGCCGAAGAAGCTTCGCTTCGTCGGAGTCCGATAGGGAACCCGATTGTCGAAGTCGCAAGACGGAGACGAACGGATCCCGCCAGGGAACCGTAGCCGGCCGCAAGGCAGGGCGCGGGACCCGCAGGAACCGGAACCGGACCAGCAATGGTCCTGCGAAGGAACCTGAGGGACCGACCGGGGCCGCAAGGCCTCGGCCGGAACCTCCCTGGGAAAGGCAGCCAGGCCTTCGGGCCAGACGAACGGACCTAGGGACAGTGGAGGCCGGCAGCGATGCCGGCCTCCATTTCGTTTTGGGGCCCGTCATCCCAGCGAAGGCTGGGACCCCAAAGGGTGAAAAGCTCGGCGCCAACTCCCGCCCGGGGCCCCAGCCTTCGCTGGGCGACGATTAACCGCTCCCACCCCTGTCCGGCCTCGCCTCCGCGCGACACCCGTTCCCGCTACGGCGTCGCGGAGCCGATCACCGAGCTGAGCAGGGTCCGGGCGATCCGCTCGCCGGCCTCGGCCGGCAAGGCGGCGACCGCCTCGTGCATCGCGGCGGCGCCTCGGCAGAGATGGTCGGGGCTGGCCCGGGCGCGCAGCTCGCGGTCGGTCAGCATCTCCCACACCGGCACGTCGGGCTCGATCTTGCGGACCGCCGTGAGCCAGGCCTGGAAATCCTCCGCGGTCGCCGTCGGAGCCGCTCGAGCCGTCCCGGCGCCCGCTTTCGCCGCCTCGACGAGGGCGGCTCCATAGGCGTCGACGCCCGGAGGCGCCGCGCCCGCGGCGGCCGCGCCGCTGAAGAATCCCCGGTCGCCGACCGCCGCGCACAGCCGCAGGTCCTGAGTCGCGAGGGCCCGAAGCATGGCGCCCTGGCGCGCCTCGAGCGCGACCAGCGAGGCGCCCGGCGCGGCGAGGATCGCGCTCCGGCGGCTGCGCAGGAAGCGGTCGATCCCCGCATAGGCCAGCCGCCGCGCTTCCTCCGGGGCCTTGCCGGCGAGCGTCGAGGCGACGGCCTGATGGTCGAGAGGGAAATCGCGGCGCATGGCCTCGAGCGTGCGATCCGGCGCCTGGCCAAGGGCCGGTCCGGCGGCGATCAGGAGCAGGAGAGCGACGACAAGGCGCATGGACGGGCTTTCATAAGGGGCTTTCTCCCCGACTAGCGCAATGCGAAGGTGAGGCAAGCCGGATCGAGAGCCGCCAGGGAGCAGGCATGGGCGAGAGCGGGACCAACCTGGACGGCGGCTGCGCGTGCCGGGGCGTGCGGTACCGCCTGCTCTCCTTGCCCCTGATCGTCCACGCCTGCCATTGCACCGAATGCCAGCGCCTCACCGGCGCCGCCTTCGCGGTGAATGCGCCGATCGAAACGGGCCGGCTCGAAATCCTCGCCGGCGAGCCCCGGGCGGTGCCCGTCCGCGGCGCCAGCGGGAAGCCCCAGGCCGTCCTCCGCTGCCCGCAATGCGAGGTCGCCTTGTGGAGCCATTATCCGGGCGCCGGGCCGAAGCTTGCCTTCGTCCGGGTCGGCACCCTCGACGAGCCGGGCCGCCTGCCGCCCGACATCCACATCTTCACCTCGACGAAATTGCCCTGGCTGACCTTGCCGGAGGGCGCTCGGTCGGTACCGGAATATTACCGGGCGGCGGAGGTCTGGCCGGCGGAGAGCCTCGCTCGCCGCGGGCGGCTGCTCGGGCGCTGACTATTCGACGACGATCTCGGTGCGCAGCGAGTTGGCGATGAAGCATTTCTCGTGCGCCTCGTGGTGCAGCCGGGCGAGCGTCTCCGGGTCCGGCGCCTCGCCGGCGAAGTCGATCTCCGGACGGAGCGCGATCCGGGTCATGGCGATCCGCCCGCGCTCGTCTTTGGCCATGGTTCCGCTCGCCTCGTCGCGATAGGCGGCGACGTCGAGCCCGCAGTCGCGGGCGAGGTGGAGGAACCAGAGCATGTGGCAGGACGAGACCGAGGCGACCAGCGCCTCCTCCGGATCCACCCCGGCCGGATCCGACAGCGGCGCCGGGACGACGTGCGGCGACGCCGAGGCCGGCACCACCGCGCCGCCGTCGAACGTCCAGCGATGGGCCCGGCTGTAGCGCCCCTCCCGGAAGCCGCCGTCGGCGCTCCACTCGACGGTCGCGCCGTAGGAGGCCATGGTCACGCCGCCGATCGCTCGAGGAAGGCGGCCTCGCGCTCGACCCAGCCGGCGAAGCTCGGGCGCGCCAGCATCCGTTCGGCGAACTCGGCGACCCTGGGATAGCGGGCCGAGTCGACCGCGCAGCCGAGATGGCGGAGATTGGCGAAGGCGGTCGCGACCGCGATGTCGGCGAGCGTGATCCCCTCGCCGACCAGCCAGCCGCTCTCGGGAATGGTCCGCTCGAGATAGTCGAGGATCGGCGGCAGCTCCTCCCTCTCGGCCTTGTCGGCCGTCTCGAGGTCGCCCTCGCGGCCGAGGAAGCGCGGAGCGACGATCCGGTTGAAGAACATCTTCGCGCCGCAGGCGCACAGGATGGTGTCGGCGAACTCGTCGAACCAGATCACCCGCGCCCGGGCCCGCGGCTCGGCGGGGATCAGGGCCGGCTCCGGATATTTGGCTTCGAGATAATGGATGATGGCCGAGGAATCGGAGATGGCGAAGTCGCCGTCGCTGAAGCCGGGGATCTTTCGGAACGGGCTCGCCGCCAGGAAGCCCGGATCGTCCGAGCCGAGCCCGATCGGCTTGTGCTCGAGCTCGATCCCCTTCTCGGCGCCATAGGCGAGCACCTTGCGGACGAAGGGCGACAAAGAGGCTCCGTAGACGATCATGGCCGACTCCTGATAGGTTTTCTTTCGCAACTCTAACCACTCGGCGCGGCTTGGCAAGTGACTTGAGGCTTTGCCTTTGGCCGAGTCCCTGTCACACTCGCCCCCGGGGAAGTCACGACTCGCCGAGTCGTCGAACAGCTCTGGTCGCGGGGGGCGCTATGCTGAATTCACTGGATGTCTTGATCGGGTTTACCGTCGTCATGCTGGTCGTGAGCATGGCCGTGACCATGATCACCCAAGCCATCGGTTCGTCGATCATGAACCTTCGCGGCAAGTCGCTGCACGAAGGACTGACGAGTCTTCTGGCGCTGATGGATCAGGGACTGTCGCGGGAGCAGGCGAATCGAATCGCCGATCATATCCTGCGCAATCCCCTGGTATCGGCGGGGAGCGCGCGCCGCGGCAAATATCGCCTGGCCTCGGTTATTCACCGCGACGAGCTCACCAAGCTTCTGCTCGATTTCGCCGTTCCGGGCGATGCCGCCAGGGCCGATCCGCAGAAGTATGCCGACGACGCGTCGCTTCGCCACGCGCTGCGCGCGTCGCTGGCCCGCAACGGCATACCCGATCCCGAGGCCGTGCTTCGGGAGGTCCGAAGCGCCGTGGTCGAGCTCGAAAGGCGCAATCCCGAGGCGAGCCACGCCATCCGCTCCAATATCGCGCTTCTGAACTTCGCGGCGAGCGATTATCTCGCCAAGCTCAACAGCTGGTTCGATCAGACCGTCGACCGCACCTCCGAGCTGTTCACGCGCCGCATCCGATTCGTCACCGTCCTCGTCGCCTTGGCCGTCGCTCTGACCATCCAGCTCGATTCGATCGGCCTGATCAACCGTCTGTCGGTCGACGAGGAGCTTCGCAACAGCCTGGTCGATCGCGCCCTCCAGAACGATCCGCAGTGGCGCAAGGAGGTCGAGGCGAGCCGCCCGCCGGACGCCCCGGCCCCTGAGGACGCCGAGCCGACCGAAAGCAATGCGGCTGCGCCGGCCCCGGCCGAGGCGAGCGAGGAGCCCGCCAATGCCGCGGAAGCGGCGGACTCCAACCAGGCCGCCCCGGCGACAGCGGAGCCCGAGCCGGCGGCAAAGCCGACTCCGGTCCAGGCGGTCGCCGATGCCCAGCGGAAGATCGAGGAGCTGGGGGTGGTCACGATCCCGACCAGCGTCGACGCCTGGTACAAAGCCTGGTGGTCGCCGGGCGAGGGCGGGGCCTTCCGCTTCCCCTTCCTGTTCGGAGTGCTGCTCTCGGCCGCCCTGCTCAGCCTCGGCGCGCCGTTCTGGTATTCTGCCCTCGCCAACCTGCTGAAGCTGCGCTCGCTGATCGCCCAGAAGGACGAGGGTCAGCGCGCCGAGCGCCAGACGACTCAGCTGCCAGGCTCGTTCGGCGTGGAGAACCAGAGCGGTTTGGGAGGCCCGATGGCTTCGGCCGCGGGTCCGAGCGGAGCGTTGACCGGCGATTCGAGCGACCCGCCCGCGCCCCAGTCGGGCGACGAGCCCGACCAGGGCGAAGCTGGGGACGCTCCGAACGACGACGGCGAGGTTGGGGAGGATCGCCCGAACGGCTGAGCCGGGCGTCAGAAGAGCTTCGCCGTCAGGCCGATCCACAGGGTGCGGGGAGTCGCCCGTTCCAGGACTCCGCCGCCGATCCCGGCCTGGACCTCCTCGTCGGCGAGGTTCTCGACCCGCGCTTCGAGCGCGACCCGGCGGACGATCGGCACCGCGGCGGCGGCGTCGAGCGTGAAGGCGCCGCGCAGCTGCTGACGGTTGAGGTCGTCCTCATACTGGTTCCCGGCGTAGCGGGCGGTGAGCGAGGCGCGGGTCCGGCCGTGCCGTCCCAGGCGAGCGTCGCGGAAAGGCTGTGGCGGGGAGTCTGCGCCGGCCTCAGGCCGTCCAGCGCCAGCGCCGCCCCGCTCGCCTCGACCCTTGCGTCGACCCACGACCAGCCGCCCGACGCCGTCCAGTCCCCGAAGGCGTAGCGCGCGTCCAGCTCGATGCCTTTCGCCGCGATCGAGTCGAGGTTGGCGCGCTGCCGATACTCGCCGCCCGCGGCGACGAAGCCGACCCCGGGAAAGATGCCGGGGCCCTGCCCCAGTGTGACGTTGGCGATGGCGCCCTCGAGCCGGTTGGCGAACAGGGTGAGGCCGATCCGCGCCCTCGGCGCCGGCCGCCAGTCCAGCCCCGCCTCGACGCCCTCGAGCCGCTCCGGCGCCAGCTCGGCATTGGCCGCGGTCGCGTCGGGCCCGACCCGGAAGGGCCGGTACAGCTCGTTGAGGGTCGGCAGCCGCCAGCCGAGATAGGCCGCGCCGCGCAAGGTCAGCCCGCCGCCCGCCCGCCAGGCGAGGCCGGCGCGCCCGGTCGGCTCCCAGCCGGCGCGGTCGCGGAACGCGGTGTCGGTCAGCACCGCGCCGGTCGCCAGCACCCGCTCGCGAAGGCGGCCCTCGGCGATGGTCCAGCGGTCGATCCGGCCGCCGGCGGTCAGGGTGAGGTCACTCGCCGTCCACGCCGCCTCGGCGAAGCCGCCGAGCGTCTGCGTCCGCCCGCCCGCGACCCGGCCGCGAGTGCCGGCGCCGGCGACGAAGGCGAACAGCTCGCGGGTCTCGCCCTCGGTCCGCCGCCAGTCGCCGCCGAGCCGCAGCTCGAGGCGCCGGCCGACTTCGGCCGCGCTTCGACGCGCGCGCCGAGCCCGGTCGGCGGGCACGCTGAACTGCTCGGCGGTGCGGGTCGCGACGGTCCGGCCGGAATTGACGCTGGCGAAGCTGTTGTAGAAATCGCGGGTCTGGACATAGGCGAGGGCGCTCCAGCGCCGCCCGACCAGCCGAAGCGACGCGTCGGCGCCTCGGGTCCGGATGTCGGAAAAGGCGGTTCCGCGCTCGCGGTCGTCGGCGAAGAGGAGCGCGCTCGCCTGAAGCTCGGTCCCGCCCGCCAGCGGCGCGACTCCGCGCAGGGCGACGCTGCTCTGCTCGTAGGGCGAGGGCCGGTCGGCCGGCCCGCGCTGCCCGCGGACGACCGGGATGAAGCCGTCGCCGCTCGACCAGGCGCCGGAGACGGCGAGGAAGCCGCCGCCGAGCGTCAGGCCGAGGCCGGCATGTGCATCGAGGCCGTCGCGGCTGCCGTAAGCGAGGCGGGCGCGCAGGCCGCGCAATTCGCCGGGCGTCGCGCTGGCCAGCTCGATCGTCCCGGCCAGTGCGCCCGGCCCTTGAACGCCGCTGCCGCCGCCGCGGGTCACCCGAGCCTCGCCGAGCCGCTCGGGATCGTAGGCCGGCCAGCTCACCCAGCCGCCGAACGGATCGGTCTGCGGGACGCCGTCGAGGACGAGCAGAAGCCGGCTCGACGCATTGCCGCCGAGCGCCCGCAGCGTCGCGCCCTGGCTGGTCGGATTGGCCGAGCGGGAGTCGGAGCGGCGGAAGAGCTGGAAGCCGGGGACGTCGCGGAGCATGTCCTCGAGCCGGCCGGAGGCCGACGCCGGTCAGGCGGTCGCGGTCGATGCGTCTGGGTGCTGAACACCTCCTCGCCGGCCGCCTCCGCAGGCCGCGGCCGGTGACGACGATATCGGGGGTCGGCTGGGCGGCAAGAAGGAAGGGAAGAAGGAACGGCACGAGCCCGCTCTACCTCCCTACGTCATTCCCGCGAAAGCGGGAATCGCATGGGGCGGCAGAACGGGCTCGTAGAGCCGTCTCGATTCCCGCTTACGCGGGAATGACGACTAGCGGGAAGCGTAGCGCCGACGGCCGCCGCTTCGGGAGTCGCCCTGCGGGCGCGCCGGCCGGGCGCTGAAGCGCTTGGCCGGACGTCCGCGGGAATGCCGCTCCTCCCGCTCGGGACGCTCGACGATCTGGATCGGCGACTTGGCGCGAGCCGCCTTGATCCGGGCCGCCTCGGCGTTGAAGCCCTCGGGCAGCGGCACCGGAGTCAGCGCCTGCTTGGTCAGCCGCTCGATGCCCTTCAGATAGGGCCGCTCGTCCTCGGCGCAGTAAGCGACCGCGATGCCCGCCGCGCCGGCGCGCGCGGTGCGGCCGATGCGGTGGACATATTGCTCGGCGACGTTGGGCAGGTCGAAGTTGATCACGTGGCTGACGCCGGAGACGTCGATTCCGCGCGCGGCGATGTCGGTCGCGATCAGGATCTTGACCTTGCCGTCCTTGAACTCGGCCAGGGCCCGCTCGCGCTGCGGCTGGCTCTTGTTGCCGTGGATGGCGTTGGCCGGGATGCCGGTCTGGGCGAGCTGCTTCACGATCCGGTCGGCGCCGTGCTTGGTGCGGCTGAAGATCAGCACGCGGTCCATCGAGCCCTTGGGGCCGAAGCCGACGCGAAGCATCATCGTCAGCAGGGCCGGCTTCTCGGCCTGGTTGACGAAGGTGACATACTGCTCGACCCGCTCGACCGTCGACGCCACCGGGGTCACCGCGACCTGCGCGGGATCGGTCAGGAAGCGGTCGGCGAGATCGCGGATCGCCTTGGGCATGGTCGCCGAGAAGAACAGGCTCTGCCTCTTCTCGGGCAGGAAGCGGACGATCTTCTTGAGGTCGTGGATGAAGCCGAGATCGAGCATCTGGTCGGCCTCGTCGAGGACGAGGATCTCGACCTGCCTCAGGTCCAGCCAGCGCTGCTCGACCAGGTCGAGAAGCCGGCCCGGGGTGGCGACGAGGATGTCGACTCCGCGGCGACAGGTCCTGGCGGTTCTTGTTGATCGAGGTGCCGCCGAACACGGTGGCGACGCTCATGTGGCTGAAGCGGCGATAGGCGCGGGCGCTCTCGGCGATCTGCGAGGCGAGCTCGCGGGTCGGGGCGAGCACCAGCATCCGGCAGGCGCCGCGCTGCGGCCGCTTGCCCGACGCGGCCAGCCGGTCGATCGACGGAAGCATGAAGGCGGCGGTCTTGCCGGTGCCGGTCTGGGCGATTCCGAGCAGGTCCTTGCCCTTGAGGAGGATCGGGATCGCCTGCTCCTGGATCGGGGTCGAGGTGGAATATTCCTTCAGAGCGAGCGCCTGGAGGACGGGCTGCGACAGCCCGAGATTTTCAAAAGACATAGATAACTCACTATATTGGTGCGGCGCCCCCGCGCAGCCGGAACGGCGCGCGGAAACGCGGCGGGTTCTGGTGACCCGCGTGAAAAGGGAAACCTTGGTAACGACGAAACGGAGCCGGCCCGGGAGGGGCGTTCACGCTGCAATGACGTTTCGCTGACGCGCATATGGGGGAGAAATGTGAACAAATCAACCTTTGTCCCCCCCTTCCCTGCAGGCAGGGAGGGGAGCAGTCAGTCCACCCGCGCCAGCAGCCGGTCGATCGCCGCCTGCGCCTCGGGCTCGTCGAGCGTCGGCGCATGGCCGACCCGCGGCACCGTCACCGCCTCCATCGCCGGATTCTCGGCCAGCATCCGCTCGACCGTCGCCCGGCTCAGCAGGTCCGAAATCTCGCCGTGCACGACCAGCGACGGAACGCCGTTCAGGCCGGCGAAGGCAGTCCACAGGTCGAAGCCGGTGTCGCCGCCCGGCGCCCGGAACGGCTCGGCGATGCGCATGTCGTAGTCGAAGACGATCCGGCCGCCCGGAGTCAGCTTGCACAGCCTCTTGGCGTAGACCAGCCAGCGGCCGATCTCCCAGTCCGGATAGCGGTCGCCCTGCGCCTCGCGAAGGAAGCGGGCGGCGTGGAGCCAGGTCGGCCAGCTCTGCGACCGGCCGACATAGGAGCGGATATGCTCCAGCCCCTTCGTCTCGAGCACCGGGCCGATGTCGTTGAGCAGGGCGGCGGCGATTCGCCCCTTGTCCGCCATCGCCAGAAGCATGGTGATCAGGCCGCCGAGCGAGGTTCCGAACAGGACGAAGCGCTTGAGGCCCAGTTCCGCGACCAGCGCCTCCACGTCCTGCCAGTAGACCGGCGGCACATAGGTCATCGGATCCCTGGCATAGTCGCTCTGCCCGCGCCCGCGCAGCTCGACGCAGATCAGCCGCCAGTCCCCCTTCAGCCGGTCGGCGACGCCCTCGAAGTCGCGCGCGTTGCGGGTCAGGCCGGGGATGCAGACGATCGGCGGGCGATCCGGGCCGCCGCCGGCATAGTCGCGATAATGGAGCCTGAGGCCGTCGGCGCTCGTCCACCAACCGTCCGACCAGTCCGCCATTCCCGCCCCCTTTGGCGGCATATTGCGGGGAAGCGCCGGCGCTTCAACCCTTAGCTGGCGTTGGCGACCGTGCCGTGGACCTCGTTGAACGTCGAGTCGATCTGGGTGCCGAGGTTGCGAAAGGCGACGATCGCGGCGACGGCGATCAGGGTCGCGACCAGGGCATATTCGATTGCGGTCCCGCCCCTGCGGTCGCGCAAGATTCTGCGAAGATGGCGCATCCGGGTCCTCCGTCGAGGGTCACAGACTGCCCCCAAAATGCTAATTGCCGGTTAAGCGGCGGCCCGGAACCCGCGCGCCGGGGGCAGGGTTTGAGCGCAATGTCCACCCGTTCGCCGTCCTACCGCCCCGAGCGGGCGATATTCGAGCTCGGCGAGGCCTTCTACGATCCGGTCGAGCCGGCCCGCTTCCCGCAGGCCGTCCTGAGGTTCCGCAACGACGTCGCGGCCGGCTCGGTCGGCCTCGGCGGGCTCGACGACGCGCAATGGATCCGCCATTTCGGCCGCTTCGAGCCGCTTGCGGACAATCTCCCCGAGCCGCTCGCGCTGCGCTACCACGGCCACCAGTTCCGGGTGTACAATCCGGACATCGGCGACGGCCGCGGCTTCCTGTTCGCTCAGCTCCGCGACGAGGAGGGCCGGCTGCTCGACCTCGGCACCAAGGGCTCCGGCCAGACCCCCTACAGCCGCTTCGGCGACGGACGGCTGACCCTCAAGGGCGGAGTCCGCGAGGTGCTTGCGACCGAGATGCTCGAGGCGCTCGGCGTCGAGACCTCGAAGAGCTTCTCGCTGATCGAGACCGGCGAGGCGCTGGAGCGCAGCGACGAGCCCTCCCCGACCCGCTCCGCCGTCCTGGTCCGCCTCCAGCACAGCCACATCCGCATCGGCACCTTCCAGCGCCTCGCCTACTTCCAGGAGACGGAGAATCTGGCGAAGCTGACGGATTACTGCCTGCGCCATTATTACGGCGAGCAAGGCGGCTGCAGACGCCCCCGCCCGCCTCCTCGCCCACGTCGCCCGCGAGGCGGCCCGGCTCGCCGCCTCCTACATCGCCGCCGGCTTCGTCCACGGCGTCCTCAACAGCGACAATATCGCGATCACCGCGCAGAGCTTCGACTACGGCCCCTGGCGCTTCACGCCTTTCTGGGACGGCCATTTCACCGCCGCCTATTTCGACCATGCCGGCCTCTATTCCTTCGGCCGCCAGCCCGAGGCGATCCACTGGGACGTCCTCCAGCTCGCCGCCTCGCTCCGCGCGATCGCCGAAGCGGAAGCACTGACCCCGTCGCTCGACGCCTTTCCCGGCCGAATTCCAGCGCCGGCTGGTCGAGGCTGTCTTCGCCCGGCTCGGCGTCGGGCCGGCCGGGCCCGATCGCGACGCGGCCTTCCTCGTCGCCCTCGAAACCGCCCTCGCCGCCCGTACGGTGGAGATCGACCGCTTCTTCTTCGACTGGCGCGGCGGGCGCCGGCGCGGCCCTTCCCCGGCCGACGAGGCTTACGAAGGCGAGGCCTTCGCGGCCTTCCGCGAAGCGATCGCCGGCTACGAGCCGGTCGAGGCGGCGACCGACCATCCCTATTGGTCGGACGAGGCGCCCTGCTCGATGCATATCGACGAGGTCGAAGCGATCTGGAGCCGCATCGACGAGGCCGACGACTGGGGGCCCTTCCACGCGAAGATCGAGGCGGTCAGGCGGATGGGCGAGGCGATGCGGGCGGGCGCTTGACCGCCGCAGCCAAAAATGGTGGGTCGTCCGCCATGGCGACCTTGAGCTCGATCGAACCGGCCACCGGCGAAACGCTCTGGACCGGCGAGATCGGCGACGCCGACGCCGAGGTCGCCCGCGCCCGCTCGGCCTGGGCGGGCTGGGCGGCGAGGCCGCTCGCCGTCCGGATCGAGACCTTGCGCCGCTTCGCCAACATCGGTGCGCGGCCAGAAGGACGCGCTCGCCGACCTCATCGCCCGCGAGACCGGCAAGCCGCTCTGGGAGACGGCGACCGAGGTCGACGCGGTGGTCAACAAGGTCGACATCTCGGTCACCGCTTATTCGGAGCGCACCGCGCAGCGCCGGCTAGAAGGCGCGCTCGGAGCCCGGGTCGCCGTCCGCCACAAGCCGCACGGCGTGCTCGCCGTGCTCGGGCCGTACAATTTCCCGGCCCATCTCCCCAACGGCCATATCGTGCCGGCGCTGATCGCCGGCAACGCGGTGGTGTTCAAGCCGTCCGAGAAGACCCCGGCGGTGGGCGAGATGCTGGTCCGGCTCTACCACGAGGCCGGGGTGCCCGAGGACGTCGTCCGCTGCGTCCAGGGCGGGGTCGAGGTCGGCAAGGCGCTCGCCGCCAGCCCGGGCCTCGACGGCCTGCTCTTCACCGGCTCGGCCCGGGCCGGCCTCGCGCTCCACCGACAGTTCGCCGACACCCCGCAGAAGATCCTCGCGCTGGAGATGGGCGGCAACAACCCGCTCGTCGTCTGGGACGCCAAGGACATCGCCGCCGCCGCGGTGATCGCGATCCAGTCGGCCTTCATGAGCTCGGGCCAGCGCTGCACCGCGGCCCGGCGGCTGATCGTCCAGGACGGCCAGCACGAGGCCCTGCTCGCCGAGATCGTCAAGCTCGCCGAGCGGATCATCGTCGGCGACCCCCACGCCCAGCCGGCGCCGTTCATGGGACCGGTGATCGACAACCAGGCCGCCGACCAGCTCCAGGAGGCGTTCCTCGACCTGCTGATCAAGGGCGGCCGGCCGCTGAAGCGCCTCGACCGCCCGCACGAGGACAAGCCGTTCCTCACCCCGGCGATCATCGACGTCACCGACGTCGCCGACCGCCCCGACGCGGAGCTGTTCGGACCCGTCCTGCAGGTGATCCGGGTCCCCGATTTCGACGCCGCCCTGGCCGAGGCCAACGCCACCCGCTACGGCCTCGCCGCCTCGCTGGTCGGCGGCAGCCCGGAGCTTTACGACCGCTTCTGGGCGAACATCCGGGCCGGCGTGATCAACTGGAACAAGCCGACCAACGGCGCCCCCTCCAACGCCCCGTTCGGAGGCCTCGGCCTCAGCGGCAACCACCGCCCGAGCGCCTTCTACGCCGCCGATTATTGCGCCTATCCGGTGACCAGCTCCGAAGCCGAGAGCGCCCGCGCCAGCATCGGCGTGGGCTTGAGGGACCCGTTCGCGGCGAAGGAGCTGGAGGGCTGACCGTCGCCCCAGCGCAGGCTGGGGCCCCAGAGGGTGAAAAACCCGGCGCCCGTCCTCGCTGGGGCCCCAGCCTGCGCTGGGGCGACAGTTCCTCCCGCTACCCCCGCGCCTCGGGAGATACCCCTCGTCGGCAGCGTCCGAGAATTTGGTGATCTTGCTCTCGAACCTCAGCCTCACCTTGCCGGTCGAGCCGTGGCGCTGCTTGGCGATGATCAGCTCGGCGAGGCCGTAGGCGCGATTCATCTGCTCCTGCCAGGCCGGGAAGTCGCTATGGTCGTCGGCCGGCTGCTTGGTGGCGAGATAATATTCCTCGCGATAGACGAACCAGACCATGTCGGCGTCCTGCTCGATCGAGCCCGATTCCCGCAGGTCCGAGAGCTGCGGCCTCTTGTCCTCGCGCTGCTCGACCTGGCGGCTGAGCTGGGAGAGAGCGATGACCGGAACGCTGAGCTCCTTGGCGAGCGTCTTGAGGCCGCGGCTGATCTCCGAGATCTCGTTGACGCGGTTGTCGTTGCCGCCCCGCCCCGTGCCCTGGAGGAGCTGGAGATAGTCGACGACGACGAGGCCGATGCCGCGCTGCCGCTTGAGCCGGCGGGCGCGGGTGCGGAGCGCCGCGATGGTGAGGCCCGGCGTGTCGTCGATATAGAGCGGCAGGCTTTCGAGCTCGGCCGCGGCCCGGGCGAGGTTGCGGAAATCCTGCTGGCTGATCTTGCCCATGCGCAGATTCTCGGAGCTGATCCCGGACTGCTCGGCGAGGATTCGGGTGGCGAGCTGGTCGGCCGACATCTCCAGGCTGAAGAAGGCGACCCCGGCGCCGGCCGACTTGCTCCGGCGCGATCCCGTCCTCGACCGTGTCGCGGATGAAGCGCCGCGCGGTGTTGAACGCCATGTTGGTGGCGAGCGCGGTCTTGCCCATGCCGGGCCGGCCGGCGACGATGATCAGGTCCGAATTGTGCAGGCCGCCGGTCTTGGCGTTGACCGTCTCGAGGCCGGTGGTGATGCCCGGAGAGGCCGCCGCCGGTGTTGAGCGCCTTCTCGGCCATCTGGACGGCCATCCGGGTCGCCTCGGCGAAGCTCTTGACCGTGCCCTCGCCGCCGCCTTCCTCGGCGACCCGGTAGAGCGCCGCCTCGGCCGCCTCGATCTGGCCCTTGGGGTCGACGTCCTCGCTGGTGTCGAGCGCCTGCTCGACCATCTCGCGGCCGACCCCGATCAGCGCCCGCAGCAGGGCGAGCTCGTAGATCTGCTCGGCGAAGTCGCGGGCGCCGATCATCGCGGCGCCGCTCCCGGTCAGCTGGGCGAGATAGGAAGGGCCGCCCAGCTCCTTCATCTCCTCGTCAGCCTCGAACAATGGCCGAAGGGTGACCGGCGAGGCGATCATGTTGCGATCGACCAGCTTCAGTATCTGCTCGTAGATCCGGGCGTGGAGCGGCTCGTGGAAATGGTCGGCGCGAAGCTTGAGCTGGATGTCCTCGGCGAGCCTGTTGTCGATCATCAGAGCGCCGAGCAGGGCCGCCTCCGCCTCCACGTTCTGCGGGAGGGCGGACGATTCGGGCGCCGGCGCGTCGGCGAGGCGGATTATGTTTTCGGCCATGGCGGGACTGTACGCTCGGCCGGCATCAAGGTGTAGCCCGGGAACGAGAATTCCGGGTGCGCTTGTGTGGACGCTTTGTGGAAAATCCCATTTCGTCATGCGGGACTTGATCCGGCATCCACCTTTCCTTTCGCGCATCGAGAAGCAGGTGGACCCCGGATCATCCCGGACTTGATCCGGGACCGGGGTGACGGGGGGTGTGCCCCCGCTAACAGGCCGCATGGCCGACCCGCGGATCATCGACATCGAGCTCGACGAGCGGACGATCATCCGCCGCAGCGACGATATCGAGCGCGAGCGGCGGGTGGCCATCTTCGACCTGCTCGAGGCGAACCGCTTCCAGCCGGCCGGCCTCGAGGGGCCGTTCCGGATCCTGCTGAGGATCGAGGACAACAGCCTCGCCATCGACCTGCACGACGAAGCCGGCGCGCCTCTGGAGACGATCCGCCTCGGCCTCGCCCGCTTCAAGCGGCCGGTGCGTGACTATTTCGCCATCTGCGAGACCTATTTCAAAACCGTCCGCTCCGATTCGCCCAAGGGGCTGGAGACGATCGACATGGCCCGCCGCGGCCTCCACAACGAGGCCGCCGAGCTGCTCCGGGAGAGCCTTGCCGGCAGGATCGAGATGGACTTCGACACCGCCCGCCGCCTGTTCACCCTGATCTGCGTGCTCCACATCAAATGAGGGCGGCGGCCTGGGCCGGCCTGGCGCTGCTCGCCGCCGCGGCCGGCGGCGGCGGGGCATGGCTCCATGCCGGGCATTGGCACCCGTCCGAGAGCGACTTCCCGACCCAGGGCATCGACGTCTCCCGCCACCAGGGGACCATCGCCTGGCGCGAGCTGCCGTCCCAGGGCGTCGACTTCGCCTACATCAAGGCCAGCGAGGGCGGCGACCATCGCGACCGCGCCTTCGCCGCCAACTGGGCCGAAGCGCGGAGGGCGGGGGTGCGCCGGGGCGCCTATCATTTCTTCACCCTGTGCCGACCCGGCGCCGACCAGGCCGCCAACTTCATCGCCGCCGTCCCGGCCGAGGCCGACTCGCTTCCCCCGCGGTCGACCTCGAGCATCTCGGCAACTGCTCGCGAAAGCTGTCGCGCGACGCCTTCCACAAGGAGCTCGCCGACTATCTGCGACGGGTCGAGGGCCATTACGGGAGGCCGGTCCTGCTCTACCTCACCCGCGAGTTCGATGAGGCCTATGAGGTCAGCGCGCGGTTCGACCGGCCGCTCTGGCTGCGCAGCCTCGTCGTCCAGCCCCGCTTCGGAGCCCGGCCCTGGCATCTCTGGCAGGTCTCCAACTTCCGCCGGCTGCGCGGCATCGAGGGCCGGGTCGACTGGAACGTGCAGCGCCCTCAAGACCGTTCGGGCTGAGCTTGTCGAAGCCCCCTCTTTCCGCCTACCGAAGCCGAAGGAACGGCCTTCGACGGGCTCAGGCCGAACGGAGATAAGACGCACCGATGGCGATCATGTCCGACAAGTGGATCCGCACCCAGGCGCTCGAGCACGGCATGATCGAGCCGTTCGTCGACGGCCAGAAGCGCGAGGGGACGATCAGCTACGGCCTGTCGAGCTACGGCTACGACGCCCGCGTCTCGGACGAGTTCAAGCTGTTCACCAACGTCGACAATGCCATCGTCGACCCCAAGGACTTCAAGTCGAACAGCTTCGTCGACCGCAAGACCGACGTCTGCATCATCCCGCCCAACAGCTTCGCGCTCGCCCGCACCGTCGAATATTTCCGGGTGCCGCGCGACGTGCTCGTCATCTGCCTCGGCAAGTCGACCTATGCGCGCTGCGGGATCATCGTCAACGTGACCCCGCTCGAGCCCGGCTGGGAAGGCCATGTCACGCTCGAATTCTCGAACACGACGCCGCTCCCCGCCAAGGTCTACGCCAACGAGGGCGCCTGCCAGTTCCTGTTCCTGCAGGGCAACGAGCCCTGCGAGACGAGCTACGCCGACCGCGCCGGCAAATATATGGGCCAGCGCGGGGTCACCCTGCCGAAGCTGTAGGGGAAGACGCTGCGCCGTCACTTCGCCGCTGCTCCTCTGCCCCGGTCCTCTCCCGCGAAAAGCGGGAGAGATTTCTGATTACATCTCCTTCTGCGCCTCCTCGAACTTCTTCCATTCCTCGCGGGTCATGCAGATCCGCTCGCGCTTCATCCGGGAGACGCTGTTGTCGTACAGCCGGCAGGTCTTGCGCTCCTCCTTCGCCTTGGCGCCGGCGCCGGAGTCCGCGGCGGCCATCGCCCGGCTGCTTTCGTTCTTCGCGGCATGGACCGGCGCGCCCGCGATCAGGGCGAGAGCGGCGGTCGATGCGAAAATCAGTTTGATGCTCATCCACTGTCTCCTGGTGTCTCTCATCCCGCCCGCAACTTAGGCCGCCCCGGGCGCGGCACCTATGGCCCCGCGGGTCGTCGGCAGAAACGGGACGGCGGTTCGTCGAAAAGCGGCGCCCTGAGACTCGAACGGAGCGGCTTTTCCCCGCCCGTTCATGGGTATAGGATGGTCCGCGTGACCACAGAGGGAGGTCAGTATGAGACAGGCGAAATGGCTCCTGCTCGCCGCGGTGGCGGCGGGCTCGACGGCGGCGACGGCCGTGACCGCGGACGTCCCCGACCGGCAGGCGGAGGCGAATGCCGCCTTCACCGAATATCCGAAGGCTTCGCTCGCCAATAACGAGCAGGGCACGGTCCACTACCGGGTCAAGATCGACCGCCGCGGCGTCCCCAAGGAGTGCGAGGTGACCCAGAGCAGCGGCTTCGAGCGGCTCGACGTCGCCACCTGCGAGCTGCTGATGTCGCGCGCCCGCTTCACCCCGACCCAGGGGCGTCGCTCCGTCTACGACGGCCGGGTGGTCTGGCGGATCGGCTGACGAAGTAGCAATTCCGCCTATCGGCCGCGATGGCGGATGTTCGACGGGCGGCCGCGCCGGCCCTGCGGACGCGGCTTCTCGCCGTCGCCGCGGCGGCCGTCGCGGCGCGGGCCGCGCCGCGGCGGGGCGGCGGTATAGCCGGCGTCGGGAAGCTCGAACCTCAGCCCGCCGGACACCGGATTGGCCTCGACCAGCCGCAGCTTGAGCCGCTGGCCCGGGCTGAAGCGCTCGCCGCTGTCCTCGCCGACCAGGCTCTGGCTGGCCTCCTCGTAGCGGAAATATTCGCTGCCGAGGGTCGAGACCGGCACCAGCCCGTCGCCGCCCAGCCCCTCGACGGTGGCGAAGAAGCCGAACGGCTGGACTCCGGTGATCCGGCAGTCGACGAGGTCGCCGACCCGCTCGGACAGATAGGCGGCGACGTAGCGGTCGAGGGTCTCGCGCTCGGCCTCCATCGCCCGCCGCTCGAGCTGCGAGATGAGCTCGCCGGTCACCTCCATCGCCTCCGCCTCGGAGTCGGCTGAGGCCGCCCTCGCCGAGCCCGTAGGCGCGGACCAGCGAGCGGTGGACGACGAGGTCGGCATAGCGGCGGATCGGGCTGGTGAAATGGGCGTAGGAGCCGAGCGCGAGGCCGAAATGGCCCTTGTTGTCGGGCGAATAATAAGCCTGGGTCTGGGTGCGCAGGATCTGCTCCATCACCTGCGGCCGGAAATCCGCCTCGCCGATCCGGTCGATGATGTGGTTGAAGGTCGCTGGGCGGACCACCTGGCCGAGCGCGAACTCGACCTCGAACGTCTTGAGATAATCCTTGAGCGCGACCAGCTTCTCGCGGCTCGGCGGCTCGTGGTCGCGGTACATGACCGGCGCCTTCTTCGCCTCGAGCGCCTTGGCCGCGGCGACGTTGGCGGCGATCATATAATCCTCGATCAACTTGTGGGCGTCGAGCCGCTCGCGCGGCGCCACCGAGGTGATCCGCCCCTTCTCGTCGAGCATCACCTGCCGCTCGGGCAGGTCGAGCTCGAGCGGCGCCCGCTTCTCGCGCGCCGCGTAGAGCGCCCGCCAGCAGGCCCAGAGCGGCTTCAGCGTCGATTCGACGATGCCGGGAGCGACCGGCGGCTCGTCCGCCTCGATCTCCGGCATCGAGCAGGGCGGCGAGCTGACCTCGATCCGCTCCTGTCCCAGGGTCGCGTCGATCGCCGCCTGGGCGTCCTCATAGGCGATGTTGGCGGCGATCCGGACCCGGGCGCGGCTGAAGCGCCAGCTCTTGAGCTGGCCGTCCTCGGCTCACCTGGAGGTGGCAGACGAGCGCGGCGCGGTCCTCGCCTTCCTTCAGCGAGCAGATCTCGGCGCTCAGCGTCTCGGGCAGCATCGGCACCACCCGGTCGGGGAAATAGACGCTGTTGCCGCGCTTCCGCGCCTCCTTGTCGAGCGCCGAGCCGGGCCGGACGTAGAAGCTGACGTCGGCGATGGCGACGATCGCCTTCCAGCCGCCTGCATTGGCCGGATCGTCGTCCGGCGCCGCCCAGACCGCGTCGTCATGGTCGCGCGCGTCGGCCGGGTCGATGGCGACGATCGGGATGTGGGTCAGATCCTCGCGCTTGCCGAGGGCCTGGCCGGCCACCCGCTCGGCCTCCGCCAGCACGGCGTCCGGAAATTCGTGCGGGATTCCGTGCTTGTGGATGGCGATCAGGCTGAAGCTGCGCGGCGCGAACGGGTCGCCGAGGACCTCCGACACGCGGGCGCTCAGCCGCGGCGGCCGCCCGACCTTCTCGGCGAGGACGAGATCGCCCGGCTGGGCGCTGCCGATGTCGGAGATGGGCAGCTCGCGCCTCTCCTTCTTCTCGACCGGGCGGAGCCAGAAGCCCTGCGCCTCCTGGTGGACGACTCCGAGGACGAGCTCGCTGCCCTTCATCAGCTTCTTCATCGGGTGGGCGGCCCAGCCATTGCCGCGCTGCTCGGTCCGGGCGAGCAGCCGGTCGCCCACGCCGAGCGCCGAGCCCCTGCCCTTGCGCTCGAGCACCCGAAGGCGCGGCTCGGGCAGGTCCGCTTCCCATCGCTCGGGCACCGCCCAGGCGGTGCCGCTCTCGTCGACGTCGACGATCCGCAGCACCGTCACCTTGGGCACGCCGCCGGCCTGGTGGAAGGCGCGGCCCGGCGAGGAGTCGATCAGCCCCTCGTCGGCCATGTCGTGCAGCAAGCGCCTTCAGCGCGATCTTGTCGTGGCCGGACAGTCCGAAGGCCCGCGCGATCTCGCGCTTGCCGGCGGGAGCGTCGCTCGACGCGATGAAGTCGAGGATCTGCTGGCGGCTGGGCAGGCCGGCGCGGGGCGGCTTCGCCATCCTAGGGAGCCGGCGGCGGAGGCGGGCTATAGGGCTGGAACGCCCCGCCCGGCACGGCGGAGGCGACCGGCGCTTTCATAGCCGTCCTTCGACACCGACGACACTCCGAACACATAATCGTCGACCCGCACGCCGGGCAGGACGGCCTGGTGGCTATCGTAGACGACCGGACCGGACCTGGATGTGCGGGGAATCTCGGTCGACTGGAGATTGGCGCCCGGCGCGACCCGAAGGCTCTTCTCCCAATTGGCCGAGTCGGTCCGCCGCCAGCGGACGACATAGGCGTCGGCGCCGCGCACCGCGCTTCCAGCTGAGCGTCGTGTCGGTCGAAACCGCCCCTTCCACCATCGGCGCCGGCGGCGGCGGCGCGCTGGCGAGCGCGGCCAGCGCCGCGACGTTCAGCTTCACGACCTTGCGTCAGATAGGGGAAGTCCATCTTGTCGATCGTGTCGCCATATTCGACCCCGTTCTCGACCCTCAGATCCTGGTGCTGCCAGTTGTAATTCTCGATCGCGACCGTGATCCGGACCGCCGGGATAGCCGGCGTTGAGAAACTCGGTATGGTCGCCGCCGCGGCCGAAGCGGTCGTTGCGCCAGATCGGCGGACGTCGAGGCCGAGGCCGAGATCGTCGGCGAGCCCGTCGAGCCAGCGCGACAGGTTGCGCGACGGCGCGTCATTCTCGCCGCCGAGGCTGCGGATCCGCGCGGCGAGATCCTCGTGGCCCTGCCAGCGCGGCCCTTCCGAGAAGACCCGGACATGGGCGTCGTCGCAGACGCCGTCGGAGCCGCAGCTGTTGCCGATGATGTCGTTGTTGAGGTTGGCGATCACCTCCCAGCCCTGCGCCCTGGCGTAATCGGCGAGGATCTTGCCGCCGAGCAGCCCCTGCTCCTCGCCCGAGAGCGCCGCGTAGACGATCGTGTAGGGGAATTTGTGCTTCGACAGCACCCGCGCCGCCTCGATCACCGCCGCGGTGCCCGAGCCGTCGTCATTGGCGCCGGGCGCGTCCTTGGTGAAGTCCATCGGGTCCGTGACCCGGCTGTCGATATGGCCGGTGATGATCACCACCCGGTTCGGGATCGACGCTTCCGCGCTGGATGGCGATGACGTTGGTCACCTTGGTCGGAGTCGGGCACCCGCCGGCCGGTGACCATGTCCGACGGCGTCTCGATCCTGAGGCAGCCGCCGCAGGCGCGCGAATAGCGGCCGAACTCGGCCTCGGTCCATTCGAGCGCCGCGCCGATGCCGCGCTTCGGGTCGGTCTGCGAGGACAGGGTATGGCGGGTGCCGAAGCTGACCAGCTTCTCGACGATCGCCCGGATCCGGTCCTGGCTCGACCTGGTCGGCGATCGCGCGGGGTGTCGCGGCGGAGGCGGCGGATGGAGAGGAGCAGGGCGGGGACGAACAGGGCGAGCTTTCTCATGGCCTCGGCCCCTGAACCTCTCCGCCGAAATTCGCAAGCATGGGGCAGCCGGACTGCTTTACACCTCTAAGACGCTCTGGCAGACCGGCGGCGAAAATCCGGGTTGGGGAACTCCTTGATGCTTGAACTCGCCGACGTCAGCCACGTCTATCCGAACGGCACCCGCGCGCTCGACGACGTGACCCTGTCGATCCCGCGCGGCATGTACGGCCTGCTCGGCCCCAACGGCGCCGGCAAGTCGACCCTGATGCGCACCGTCGCCACCCTGCAGACCCCGACCGAGGGCACGATCCGCTTCGGCGACATCGACGTCATCGCCGAGCCCGAGAAGCTGCGCCGCACGCTCGGCTATCTGCCGCAGGATTTCGGCGTCTATCCGCGCGTCTCGGCCTACGACATGCTCGACCACATGGCGGTGCTGAAGGGCATCGCCTCGCCGGCGCGACCGCAAGGCGACGGTCGAGACCCTGCTCCACCAGGTCAACCTCTGGGACGTGCGCAAGAAGGCGCTGGCCGGCTTCTCCGGCGGCATGCGCCAGCGCTTCGGCATCGCCCAGGCGCTGATCGGCAATCCCGAGCTGATCATCGTCGACGAGCCGACCGCCGGCCTCGACCCGGAGGAGCGCAACCGCTTCCTCAACCTGCTCGCCGAGATCGGCGAGAATGTCGTCGTCATCCTCTCGACCCATATCGTCGAGGACGTCTCCGACCTCTGCCCGCGCATGGCGGTGCTGGCGGACGGCCGGATCCAGCTCGAGGGCGCGCCGGTCGAGCTGATCCACGCGACCCGCGGCCGGATCTGGATGAAGATGATCGAGCGCGGCGAGCTCGACGACTATCGAGAGCCAGCTACGAGGTCATCTCGACCCGCCTGTTCGCCGGCCGGACCGTCGATCCACGTCCTCGCCGACAGCGATCCCGGCGACGGCTTCGCGTCGGTCGAGGGCGGCCTCGAGGACGTCTATTTCTCGACCCTCGCCCAATCCCGCCGCGCGGCCTGAGGAGCGATGTCGATGCTCGGCAAGATCGCGGCCTTCGAGTTCCGCTACCAGCTCAAGAACCCGGTCTTCTGGGTGACCGGCGGCGATCTTCTTCCTGCTCACCTTCGGCGCCGTCGCCGTCGACGAGATCCAGATCGGCAGCGAGCGGCAACGTCCACATAGAACTGCGCCGTACGCGATCGCTCGAGACAGATGCTGATCATGTCGCTCTTCTTCATGTTCGTGACGACGGCCTTCGTCGCCAACGTCGTCGTGCGCGACGACGAGACCGGCTTCGGGCCGATCGTCCGCTCGACCCGGGTCACGCAAGTTCGACTATCTGATCGGCCGCTTCCTCGGCGCCTTCGCTCGCCGCCGCGCTCGTGCTTCCTGGCGGTGCCGCTCGGCATCTGGCTCGGCTCGCTGATGCCGTGGGTCGACCCGGAGACGCTCGGGCCCGAACCGGCTCGGCCTACTACGCTCTTCGCCTATTTCGTGCTCGCGCTCCCGAACATCCTGGTCACCTCGGCGATCTTCTTCGCGCTGGCGACGGTGACCCGCTCGATGATGGCGACCTATGTCGGCGTCGATCGCCTTCCTGATCCTCTATCTCGCTGGTCGAACGGGACGTCTGGGCCAGGAGCCCGAATGCGCGACCGATCGCTCGCCTATCTCGAGCCGTTCGGGGTCGGCGCCGTCGGCGAGGCGACCCGCTACTGGACGGCGGCCGAGCGCAACAGCCTGCTTCCGCCGCTCGAGGGCGCCTTGCTCTGGAACCGGCTGATCTGGATCGCGATCGCTGGCCTGTTCCTCGCCCTCGCCCATTGGAGCTACCGCTTCGCCGACAAGGGCATGTCGCGCCGCCAGCGCAAGAAGCGAAGGCGCTGGAAGCGGCTGCCCAGGCCGGCTCGGCGCCCCACGCCGTCGGCCCGCTGCCCGCGCCCCGCTTCGGCCGCGCGGCGGCCCGCGCCCAGCTGGTGGCGCGCACCCGGTTCGAGATGAAGCAGGTGTTCAAGAGCCCGGCCTTCGTCGTCCTGATGGCGCTGGGGCTGCTCAACGCGATGGTCAGCCTGTGGTTCGCCGGCGAGATTGTTCGGCACGCCGACCTATCCGGTGACCCGGGCGCCTGATCCCGATCCTCGAGGGCACGTTCAGCCTCATCCCGCTGATCATCGCCATCTACTATGCCGGCGAGCTGGTCTGGCGCGAGCGCGACCGCAAGATGCACGAGATCATCGACGCGACGCCGCTGCCCAACTGGGCCTATGTCGTCCCCAAGACGCTCGCCGTCTCGCTCGTCCTGCTCGCCACGCTCGCTGATCAGCGTCGCCGCGGCGCTGCTCGTCCAGCTGCTCAAGGGCTATACCGATTTCGAGCTCGGCAAATATCTCGCTCTGGTACGTGCTGCCGGCCGGCGTCGACGATGATCCTGCTCGCCGTGCTCGCCGTCTTCGTCCAGGCGCTCAGCCCCAACAAATATGTCGGCTGGGGCGCTGATGGTCCTCTACGTCGATCGCCATCCTGATCGCTCGGCAATCGTCGGCTTCGAGCACAACCTCTACCGTCTACGGCCAGGTCCCCGACGTGCCGCTATTCCGACATGAACGGCGTCGGGCGGCTACTGGCGCCGGCGCCTGGTGGTTCCGGCTCTACTGGGGCGCCTTCGCCGTGCTGCTGCTCGTCGCGCGCGCATCTGCTCTGGCGGCGCGGCACCGAGACCCGGCTGAAGCCGCGGCTGAAGCGCGCGCCGGCGCGCCTGCGCGGGCCCGCCGGGCCTGGTCGCCGCTGGCCGCTCTCGCTCGTCTTCGCCGGCACCGGCGCCTGGATCTACTACAACACCAACGTCCTCAACGAATACCGCACCCGCGACGATGCCGACGCGCTTCGCCGCCGAATATGAGAAGACGCTTCCTCAAATATGAGAAGCTGCCGCAGCCGAGCATCGGCCACGCGGTGCTCGAACGTCGAGCTTCTATCCCGAGCAGACGCGCGCCGTCACGCGCGGCCGCTACGCGCTCGACGAACCTGACCCAGGCGGCCGATCGGCGACGTCCATGTCCGCACGGCCGACCGCGACCATGCGAGCTGACTCGAGCTCGACTTCCCGGGCGCGAGGCTCGCCGGCAACGACGAGGAATATCGGCTACCGCATCTACCGGCTCGACCGCCGATGCAGCCCGGCGAGACGGCGCGAGCTCGCGCTTCGAGACCCGGCGCTGAGCAGCGCGGCTTCCGCAACCGGGGCAACGACACGAGGCTCGTCGCGCAACGGCACCTTCCTCAACAATTTCGAGCTCGCGCCGGCGCATCGGCATGGACCGCATCGATCTGCTCCAGGAGCGCGGCGAAGCGCCGCAAATACGGCCTGCCCCCCGAGCTGCGCCCGGCCAAGCTGGAGGACGTCTCGGCGACCCGCCGGAGCTATTTCGGCGGCGGCTGGGCGACGGCGGACATCACCATCTCGACCGCTCGCCGACCAGATCCCGATCGCGCCGGGCAAGAAGGTGTCGCGACGTCGTCCGCGGCGGCCGGCGCACCGCCCGCTTCGTCTCCGACGCGCCGATCCTCACCTTCTTCTCGATCCAGTCGGCCCGCTATGCGGAGAAGCACCGGCGCCATGCCGGAGTCGACCTCGGCGTCTACTACCACCCGACCCACGACTGGAACGTCGACCGGATGCTCGACGCGCTCCAGGCCGGCGCTCGACTATTACCAGCGCCAACTTCGGCCCCTATCAGTTCGACCAGGCGCGGATCATCGAATTCCCGGGCTACGCCACCTTCGCCCAGGCCTTCGCCAACACCATGCCCTATTCGGAGGCGATCGGCTTCGTCGCCGACGATTCAGCGACCCGGACGAGATCGACTACGTCACCTACGTCACCGCCCACGAGCTCGGCCACCAATAGTGGGCGCACCAGATGATCGGCGCCGACATGCAGGGCGGGACGATGCTGTCCGAGACGCTCGCCCAATATTCGGCGCTGATGGTGATGAAGCAGCTCTACGGCGAGGACAAGATCCGCCGCTTCCTCAAGTTCGAGCTCGACCGCTATCTGCGCGGCCGCGGCGGCGAGGTGGTCGAGGAGCTGCCGCTCGCCCGGGTCGAGAACCAGCCCTACATCCACTACCGCAAGGGCTCGCTCGTCATGTACCTGCTCCAGGACCGGCTCGGCGAGGAGGCGGTCAACCGCGCGCTCCGCACGATCCTCGAGAAGTACAAGTTCAAGGGCGCGCCCTATCCCGCGCTCGATCGAGCTCATCGAGGCGTTCCGCGGGGAGGCGAAGACGCCCGAGGACCAGGCGCTGATCACCGACCTGTTCGAGCGGATCACCCTCTACGACCTCAAGGTCGGCGGAGCCGAGGGCGGTGAAGCGGCCGGACGGCAGTGGGACGTCACCGTCCCGGTCGAGGCGACGCAAATTCTACGCCGACGGCAAGGGCAACGAGAAGCCGCGCCGCTCGCCGACCGGATCGAGATCGGCCTGTTCACCGCCGAGCCGGGCCGCGGCGCCTTCGACCGACGCAACGTCATCGCTGATGCAGCGCCAGCCGGTGCGGAGCGGCAAGCAGGTCTTCCGCTTCGTCACCGACCAGGAAGCCGACCCACGCGGGCGTCGACCCCTACAATTTCTACATCGACCGCAACTCCGACGACAATGTCGCGCCGGTGACCTGACGGGACGCCGCCGCGCGACGGCGCAAGGCGGCGCCCCCCACCCCGGCACTTCACCTGGGCGGCGGAATCTCCGCTCCCGACCGGCTCCGCGGTCCGGAATCGAGGCTGCGGCCGCTCGGCCCCTTTGAATTTTTCGACCCGCCAGCCTAAGCGCGCCGCGAATATACGCTTGCGGCCCACTACCATTTCCTTATAAGCGCTTATAAGCCCTTATAAGGGAATTCGGCCATGCCTGATAGGAAGACCATCGAGATCGATGTCGAGGTCAACGCGGCGATCGAGAGGCTCCGGCGGTCGTTTCAGGAGAGCGCGAACGACATTCTGCGGCGGCGGCTCCTCGGCGAGCCGGAAGGCGCAGGGCGTTCCGAGACGAGCGCCGCTCGTTCCGAGACGAGCGCCTCCGACCTCGCGGCGGTCGAGGAGCCCGGCGAGCGGATCCGGGGCCGGTGGACGGTCGAGCTGGAGGGCAAGCGGGTCGCGACGTCGAACCTCAAGACGGCGTACCGGACCCTGCTGCTCCTGCTGGACGAACGGCATCCCGAATTCCTGCAGGCCTTTGCCGCGCAACGCACCCGCGCCCGCCGCTTCGTGGCGCGGGCCCCGCGCGATCTCTTTCTCAACTCGCCCAAACTGGCGAAGCGCCACGCCAGGCCCCTCGTCGGCGGCTGGCATTTCGATACGAACCTGTCGAGAGATCAAGTCGCCCGCCGCGCGCGGATCGCCGCGCGCCTGTGCGGCCTGCGCTACGGCCGGGACGTGCGCATCTTGAACAATTTGGAAGAGATCTGACGCCTTTCAGGTCACCATCTGCTCGATCACGCCGAAGATCGGGTGGCCGGACTCGTCGTCCATCCAGATCCGCACCGTGTCGCCGCGCTTGAGGAACTCCGTCCTCGCCTTGCCCTCGAGGATGGTCTCCACCGTCCGCACCTCGGCGATGCAGGAATAGCCGAGCCCGCCCGCGTCGATCGGCTTGCCGGGGCCGCCGTCCGAATCGCGGTTGGAGACCGTGCCGGAGCCGATGATCGAGCCGGCGCCGATGTTGCGGGTCTTCGCCAGATGCGCGATCAGGGTTCCGAAATCGAAGGTCATGTCGACTCCCGGCGTCGGCGCGGCCGAACGGCTGGCCGTTGAGGTCGACCTTGAGCGCGCCGTGGAGCTTGCCGTCCTTCCAGCGCTCGCCGAGCTGCCTCGGGCGTGACGAAGACCGGCGACAGGGCCGAGGCGGGCTTGGACTGGAGGAAGCCGAAGCCCTTGCCGAGCTCGGCGGGGATGAGGTTGCGAAGGCTGACGTCGTTGACCAGGCCGACCAGCAGGATGTGCTCGCAGCGCCTCCTCGGGCGTGACTCCGCGGGGCACGTCGCCGGTCACCACCACCACCTCGGCCTCGCAGTCGCAGCCCCAGGCCTCGTCGGCGAGCGGGATCGGCGAGCGCGGCGGCGAGCATCTCGTCGGAGCCGCCCTGGTACATCAGCGGATCGGTCCAGAAGCTCTCCGGCATCTCGGCGGCGCGCGCCTGGCGGACGAGGGCGACGTGGTTCACATAGGCCGAGCCGTCCGCCCACTGATAGGCGCGCGGCAGCGGCGCCAGCGCCTCGCGCTCGTGGAAGCGGTCGCGGGGGATGACTCCGTGCTCGAGGTCGGTGGCGAGCAGCTCGAGCTGCGGCGCGATCCGTTCCCAATCGTCGAGCGCCGCCTGCAGCGTCGGCGCGATATGGGTCGCGTCGGCGCACCAGGCGAGGTCGTCGCTCACCACCACCAGCCGCCCGTCGCGGCCGCCGGGAAGGGATCCAAGCTTCATTGATTGCTCCTCGTCGCGCCGGGTGGGTGCAGATCGTCACCCCGGACTTGATCCGGGGTCCATCTTCTTCACGGGCGCTTTGAAGGAAAGGTGGATGCCGGATCAAGTCCGGCATGACGAGTGTGGCTGGCATTTGCGTCCGCGGCTTGGCTAGGGGCTCGCCATCTCCTCCAGATCTCGATTCGAGAACATCCATGCGTAACATCGACCATTTCATCGGCGGCGCGCGCCCATGCGTCCGGCGAGCGGCACGGCGACGTCTTCGACCCCAACAACGGCGGCGTCCAGGCCCGGGTCCGCCTCGGCACCGCGGCCGACCTCGACCGGGCGGTCGCCGCAGCGCGCAATGCCGCCCTCCCCGGCCTGGGCCGCGACCAACCCGCAGCGCCGCGCCCGGGTGATGTTCAACTTCAAGGCGCTGGTCGAGAAGAACATGGAGGAGCTCGCCCTCCTCCTCTCCTCCGAGCACGGCAAGGTGCATCGCCGACGCCCGCGGCGACATCCAGCGCGGGCTCGAGGTGATCGAGTTCGCCTGCGGCATCCCGCACGCGCTGAAGGGCGAGTACACCCAGGGCGCCGGCCCCGGGATCGACGTCTATTCGATGCGCCAGCCGCTCGGGCATCGTCGCCGGCATCACCCCGTTCAACTTCCCGGCGATGATCCCGATGTGGATGTTCGGGGTCGCCATCGCCTGCGGCAACGCCTTCATCCTCAAGCCGTCGGAGCGCGATCCCTCGGTGCCGGTGCGCCTCGCCGAGCTGATGAAGGAGGCGGGGCTGCCCGACGGCATCCTCCAGGTCGTCCACGGCGACAAGGAGATGGTCGACGCGATCCTCGACCATGACGACATCAGGGCGATCAGCTTCGTCGGCTCGTCCGACATCGCCCATTATATCTACAGCCGCGGCACCGCGAACGGGAAGCGCGTCCAGGCCTTCGGCGGCGCCAAGAATCACGGCATCGTCATGCCCGACGCCGATCTCGACATGGTCGTCAACGACCTCGCCGGCGCCGCCTTCGGCTCGGCCGGCGAGCGCTGCATGGCGCTTCCGGTGGTCGTTCCGGTCGGCGACAAGACCGCGGACAACCTGCGCGAGAAGCTGATCCCGGCGATCGAGGCGCTGCGGGTCGGGGTCTCGACCGACGCCGAGGCCCATTACGGCCCGGTGGTCAACGCCGCCCATCGCCAGCGGATCGAGAATTACATCCAGATGTGCGCCGACGAGGGCGGCGAGCTGGTCGTCGACGGCCGCGGCTTCAGGCTGCAGGGCCATGAGGAGGGCTTCTTCATCGGCCCGACCTTCTTCGACCATGTGAAGCCCGACTTCCGCTCCTACCAGGAGGAGATTTTCGGCCCCGTCCTGCAGATGGTCCGGGCCGACAGCTTCGAGGAGGCGCTGCGCCTCCCCAGCGAGCACCAGTATGGCAACGGAGTCGCCATCTTCACCCGCAACGGCCACGCCGCCCGCGAGTTCGCCGCCCGGGTCAATGTCGGCATGGTCGGGATCAACGTGCCGATCCCGGTCCCGGTCGCCTACCACACGCTTCGGCGGCTGGAAGCGCTCCGGCTTCGGCGACATCAACCAGCACGGCATGGAAGGCGTGCGCTTCTGGACCAAGACCAAGACGATCACCCAGCGCTGGCCGGACGGGTCGGTGACCGGGGAGAATGCGTTCGTCATCCCGACGATGGGCTGAGCGCGGCAACGCGGGACAATCTAATCATATATAGAAAACCGATGGGCAACTTTTCAGCTTTCATCGCAAATGCAGAACGGCTAAAATGCAGCGATGATGGCTCATATGAGCTTCGATACGCTCGCTTTCGCCAAGCGATTGTCGGCCGCCGGGATGGACGCCCGGCACGCTGAGGCATTGGCTGAAGCGCTGAATGACATCGTATTCGACACTCTCGCAACAAAGAGCGATCTTCAAGACCTCGAGCATCGTCTAACGAACAAGCTAACGGTCCGCATGGGCGCTATGACTGCGGCAACCATTGCTATCATCGGTGCCCTCAAGATCTTTTCCTGATTCCCAGCCGATTGCGATTCCCGCCGCGTCCGCTAGAGCGCGCGCATGAGCCAGTTCGACCTCACCGACGAGCAGCGCCAGATCCAGGAGATGGCGCGGCACTTCACCGCCGACGCGATCACGCCCCACGCGGCGGAGTGGGACGAGAAGCACATCTTCCCGCGCGACACGATCCGCCAGGCGGCGGAGCTCGGCTTCGGCTCGATCTACGTCTCCGAGGAGAGCGGCGGGATCGGGCTCGGGCGGCTCGAGGCGGCCCTGATCATGGAGGCGATGGCCTATGGCTGCCCCTCCACCTCGGCCTTCATCTCGATCCACAACATGGCGAGCTGGATGATCGACCGCTTCGGCTCGGCGGCGGTCAAGGAGAAATACCTGCCCTCGCTGATCCCGATGGAGCGGATGGCGAGCTATTGCCTGACCGAGCCCGGCTCCGGCTCCGACGCGGCGGCGCTGAAGACCAGGGCGGTGAAGGACGGCGATCATCTACGTCGTCTCCGGCTCCAAGGCGTTCATCTCCGGCGGCGGCGAGAACGAGATCTACGTGACCATGGTCCGCACCGGCGCAGGAGGGGCCGAAGGGCATTTCCTGCCTGGTGATCGAGAAGGACATGCCGGGGGTCAGCTTCGGCGCCCAGGAGAAGAAGCTCGGCTGGCATTCGCAGCCGACCGCCCAGGTCAATTTCGACGAGGTCCGGGTGCCGGCGGAGAATCTGGTCGGCGGCGAGGGCGAGGGCTTCCGGATCGCGATGATGGGCCTCGACGGCGGCCGGCTCAACATCGGCGCCTGCTCGCTGGGCGGCGCGCAGCGCTGCCTCGACGAGGCGGTCGCCTACACCAAGGAGCGCAAGCAGTTCGGCACGCCGATCGCCGATTTCCAGGCGACCCAGTTCACCCTCGCCGACATGGAGACCGAGCTCCAGGCGGCGCGGATGCTGCTCTACGCCGCGGCGGTCAAGGTGACCGAGAACGCGCCCGACAAGATCGCGCTTCGCCGCCATGGCCAAGCGCCTCGCCACCGACACCGGCTCCTCGGTCGTCGACCGCGCGCTCCAGCTCCACGGCGGCTACGGCTATCTCCAGGACTATCCGGTCGAGCGCTTCTGGCGCGACCTTCGGGTCCACTCGATCCTCGAGGGCACCAACCAGATCATGCGCGTGATCGTCGCCCGGGACATGCTGAGGCAGTGAGCATGGACCACGCAGGAAGCTGCTCCCCGGCGAAGGCCGGGGCCCAGCTTTCGAAGGTCACGACGCTGCAAGGCTGGGCCCCGGCCTTCGCCGGGGAGCGATCGTCATGAGCCCCGACGTCGTCACCCGGATCGAGGGCAAGGTCGGCCGCATCCGGCTCAACCGGCCCAAGGCGATCCATGCGCTCACCCGGGAGATGTGCAGCGCGATGATCGCCGCCCTCCTCCCCTGGCGCGAGGACCCTGCCGTCCAGGCGGTGATGATCGACCATGCCGAGGGCCGCGGCTTCTGCGCCGGCGGCGACATCGTCATGCTGGCGCGGAGCGGCGCCGGCGACGGGGCCGAGGCGCGCGCCTTCTTCCACGAGGAATATCGGCTCAACCATCTGCTCTTCACCTACGCCAAGCCGACCATCGCCTTCATGGACGGGATCACGATGGGCGGCGGAGTCGGCATCTCGCAGCCGTGCCGATACCGCGTCGCCACCGAGAATACCCGCTTCGCCATGCCGGAGACCGCGATCGGCCTGTTCCCGGACGTCGGCGGCGGCTGGTATCTGCCGCGGCTGCCGGGGCGGTCGGGCCAGTTCCTGGCGCTGACCGGAGCCCGGCTCGACGGCGCCGAATGCCTCCGGCTCGGCCTCGCCACCCATTATATGCAGTCGCTCGCGCTCGACGACCTCAAGGCGCGGATCCTCGCCGAGCCGGAGCGGATCGAGGCCCTGCTCGACGAGAGCAGCACGCCGCCGCCGGCGGCGCGGATCGAGGCGAATCTGCGAGCGGATCGACCGCCTGTTCGCCTCCGACGATTACGAGGAGATCCTCGCCGCGCTCGAGGCGGACGGCTCCGACTGGGCGCAGGACGGAGCTGGAGACCCTGCGCGGCAAGAGCCCGCAGGCCTGCAAGGTCTCGCTCCGGCTCCTCTACGACGGCGCCCGGGTGCCAGGATTTCGGCCACGAGATGCGCCAGGAATATGCCGTCGCCACCCGGGTCGTGCAGCGCCACGACTTCGTCGAGGGCGTGCGCGCCCTGCTCGTCGACAAGGACAACAGCCCGCGCTGGGAGCCCGCCGACGCCCGAAGGCGTCACCGAGCACTTGATCGACACCATCTTCGCGCCGATGCCGGAGGGCGAGGAATGGACGCCGTTGTGAAGGAAACGTCGTCCCAGCGAAGGCTGGGACCCCGGCGGGTGAAAGGCACGGAGCCCTTCACCCCACGGGACCCCAGCCTCCGCTGGGGCGACGGCAGGAGAATGACATGACGTACGAGAACATCCTGGTCGAGCAGCGCGGCGCGGTCACGCTGATCACCCTCAACCGCCCGCAAGGCGCTCAACGCGCTCAACAGCGCGGTCCTCGCCGAGCTGATCGCATGCCTTCGCCGCCTTCGACGCCGACGACGAGCCAGCGCTGCGCGGTGCTCACCGGCAGCGAGCGCGCCTTCGCGGCCGGCGCCGACATCAAGGAGATGTCGGACCAGGGCTTCGCCTCGATGTATGGCTCCAATTTCTTCCAGGGCTGGGAGAAGGTCACCGCGACCCGCAAGCCGTGGATCGCCGCGGTCGCCGGCTACGCGCTCGGCGGCGGCTGCGAGGTGGCGATGATGGCCGACTTCATCATCGCCGCCGACACCGCCCAGTTCGGCCAGCCCGAGATCAAGCTCGGCGTCACGCCCGGCATGGGCGGCTCGCAGCGCCTGACCCGCGCGGTCGGCAAGGCCAAGGCGATGGAGATGTGCCTGACCGGCCGGATGATGGGCGCCGAGGAAGCGGAGCGCTCCGGCCTCGTCGCCCGGGTGGTGCCGGCCGCCGAGCTGCTCGACGAGGCGCTGAAGACGGCCGAGGCGATCGCCGTCGATGGCCGCCGCTCGCCGCGATCGCCACCAAGGAGATGGTCAACGCCGCCTTCGAGACCGGCCTCGCCCAGGGCATCGTCTTCGAGCGCCGCCTGTTCCACGGCCTGTTCGGGACCGAGGACCAGAAGGAAGGCATGGCGCCTTCGTCGACAAGCGCAAGGCGGAGTGGACGGGACGATGATCGTCGCCCCAGCGAAGGCTGGGGCCCCGGCGGGTGAAGAGCGCGGCACTTTTCACCCCCTGGGATGCCAGCCTTCGCTGGCATGACGGGCTTGGCGCGATTATCCCGCGCCCTTCCTCAGGAGTAATTTATGGCACGGATCGCATTCATCGGGCTCGGCAACATGGGCGGCGGGATGGCCGCGAACCTGGTCAAGGCGGGGCACGAGGTGCGCGCCTTCGACCTCTGCGAGCCGAGGCGCTCGACAAGGCGGAGGCGAGCGGCTGCCTGCCGGTCGGCTCGGCCGGCGAGGCGGTCGACGGACGCCGAGGCGGTCGTCACCATGCTTCCCGCCGGCAAGCATGTCCGCGAGGTCTACGAGACCAGCGTGATCGGCGCCGCGCCCACGAGCGCCCTCCTGATCGACTGCTCGACCATCGACGTCGCCACCGCCCGCGAGGAGATCGGAGAAGGCGGCGGCGGCCGGCTATGCGATGGTCGACGCGCCGGTCTCCGGCGGCATCGCCGCCGCCGACGCCGGCACCCTCACCTTCATGGTCGGCGGCACGCGACGAGGCGTTCGAGCGGGCCGGGCGATCCTCGAGAAGATGGGCAAGGCGGTGATCCACGCCGGCGGTCCCGGCTCGGGTCAGGCGGCCAAGATCTGCAACAACATGCTGCTCGGCGCCTCGATGGTCGCGACCTGCGAGACGTTCGTCCTGGCGCAGAAGCTCGGCCTCGACCCGCAGACCTTCTTCGACATCGCCTCCAAGGCCTCGGGCCAATGCTGGTCGATGACGACCTACTGCCCGGTCCCCGGAGTCGGTCCCGGCACCCCCGCCGACCGCGATTATGAGGGCGGCTTCGCGGCGGCGCTGATGCTGAAGGATCTGCGGCTCGCGATGGAGGCGGCGCAGAGCGTCGACGCCTACACGCCGATGGGCTCGGAGGCCGAGACGCTCTACGCCCGCTTCGCCGACCGAGGCGGGGCCGGGCAAGGATTTCTCCGCGATCATCAAGATGATCGACGACAGCTGGAGCGCGTCGCAGAGCTGATCCGTCATTCCGGCGAAAGCCGGAATCCATGAACTCTGCCGCATGAGGCTCTCGAGATTCCGGTTCATGGATGCCGGATCAAGTCCGGCATGACGATAATGGTCAGGGCGCCCGTCTAAAGCTGGAACCGCCGGCGCGGCGCCGCTCGCCGCCGCCATGGCGCTGGGCGATCTCGGCCAGGCTCGGCGGGGTGACCGGCAGGGTGGCTACCGCCGAGCGCCGGCGCAGATCCTCGACGCAGCGCGCCGCCGTCTTGCCGTCCCACAGATCGGGACAGCGCACCGGGCCGCGGCCCGCTCAAGGCCCGCTCCAGCTCGATCGGCAGGGTCTCGGGCGTCACCAGCCGGTTGGTCCCCTCGCTGATCGTCACCGGCCGCTCGGTATTCTCGCGCAGGGTCAGGCAGGGGATTCCGAGATAGGTCGTCTCCTCCTGGATCCCGCCGCGAATCGGTGATCGCCGCCGCGGCGCCGGTCACCAGGCTCATGAAGCGGACATAGGGCAAGGGCTCGATCAGCCGGATCCCGGCCCGGGCGAGGCGGCCGTCGAACAGCGCCCGCCGCCAGCCGCTTGGCGGTGCGCGGATGGACCGGGAAGACGAGCGGCAGCCGCCGCTGGGCCTCGATCAGCGCGTCGACCAGCCGGATCAGCTGGGCGGGCTCGTCGACGTTGGACGGGCGGTGCAGCGTGACGACGCCGTAGCCGCCGCGCTCGAGCCCGAGCTCGCCGGGCACGTCGGCCGCCTCGATCGCCGGCCGGACCAGCTCGAAGCTGTCGAGCATGATGTTGCCGACCCGGCTGATCCGGCCGGCCGGGATGCCCTCGGCCAGCAGATTCTCGTCGGCGTCCGGCGAAGGCGTCCACAGCACGTCGGCCAGCGACGTCGGTGACGAGGCGGTTCAGCTCCTCCGGCATGGCGCGGTCGCGGCTGCGGAGGCCGGCCTCGAGATGGACGACCGGGATGCCGAGCTTGCCGCCGACCATCGCGCAGGCCGCGGTCGAATTGACGTCGCCGACGACGACCATCCAGTCGGGCCGGTCGGCCAGCGCCACCTTCTCATAGGCGATCATCACCCCGCCGGTCTGCTCGGCATGGCTTCCCGAGCCGATGCCGAGATGATGGTCGGGCTCGGGAAGCTTCAGGTCGCGCGAAGAAGGCGTCCGACATGTTCGACGTCGTAATGCTGGCCGGTATGGACCAGCACCGGCTCGAAATCCCGGCGCGGCGGCGAGCGCGTGCCAGAGCGGCGCCACCTTCATGAAATTGGGACGCGCGGCGGCGATCAGGTGGATGCGCTGGGCCATGGCGGCCGGACTAGCGCAGAGCGGTTAAGATAGGGTTTGGACACTCGTCGCCCCAGCGAAGGCTGGGGCCCCGGGGGGTGACGAGCGCCGTGCCTTTCACCCGCTGGGGTCCCAGCCTTCGCTGGGACGACGGCGCTAGCGCAGCACCCCCTCCACCGCCGTCTTCCACCCCTTCAGCCGCGCCTCCCGCACCTCCGCCGCCATCGCCGGCTCGAACCGCTCGACCGCGCCGCGCATCGCCGCCGCTTCCTCCAGCGAGCCGAACATCCCGCACCCCACCCCGGCCAGCATCGCCGCGCCCAGCGCCGTCGTCTCGACGAAGGCGGGCCGCTCCACCGTCAGGTCCAGCACGTCGGCCAGATCCTGAGCCAGCCAGCCGTTCGACGCCATGCCGCCGTCGATCTTGAGCACCTCCCAGGCCGCCCCGTCGGCGGCGAAGGCGGCCATCAGGTCGTGGGTCTGGTGGGCCATCGCCTCCAGCGCGGCCCGCGCGACATGGGCTCGCCCGGTGGCGAAGCTGAGGCCGGAGATGGCGCCGCGCGCCTCGGGCCGCCAATAGGGCGCCCCGAGGCCGCTGTGCGCGGGCACGATCTGGACTCCGCCGCTGTCCGGCACCGATCGCGCCAGCGCCTCGGTCTCGGCCGCGCTGCCGAGCAGCTGAGATCGTCGCGGAGCCACTTGATCAGGCTCCCGGCGACGAACACCGACCCCTCCAGCGCGTAGACCCGCTCGCCCGCCGAGCTGCCAGGCGATGGTGGACAGCAGGCGGTGCCGGCTTCGGCGGAACTCGGCGCCGGTGTTGGCGAGGATGAAGGCGCCGGTGCCGTAGGTCGCCTTGCTGTTCCCGGGGGCGAGGCAGGCCTGGCCGATCGCGGCGGCCTGCTGGTCGCCCGCCATCCCGCAGATCGGGATCGGCGCCCCGAAATGCCCGGCCAGGGTCTCGCCCAGCGGCCCGGCGCAATCGACGATCTCGGGCAAGCGCGCGCGCGCGGCACGCCCCACAGGCCGAGCAGCCCGTCGTCCCAGCGTCCCGAGCCGATGTCCATCAGGGCGGTGCGCGAGGCGTTGGTCGCATCCGAGACGTGAAGCCCGCCGGTCAGCCGGAAGACCAGCCAGCTCTCGACCGTGCCGACGCAAAGAGCGTCGCCGGCCTCCCTCAGCGCCGGCCAATGCTCCAGCGCCCAGGCGATCTTGGACGCGCTGAAATAGGGATCGAGCAGCAAGCCCGGTCTTCGCCTGCACCGCCTCCTCATGCCCCTCGGCCTTCAGCCGGGCGCAGAGATCCGCCGTGCGCCGGTCCTGCCAGACGATCGCCGGAGCCAGCGCCCGCCCCGTCCGCCGGCTCCAGAAGACGATCGTCTCGCGCTGGTTGGTGATCCCGAGCGCCGCGATCCGCTCCGCCCCGCCGCCGCGCCGCGACCGCCGCCCGGGCGCAGGCGAGGCTCGAGGCCCAGATCTCCTCCGCGTCATGCTCGACCCAGCCGGGCTGCGGATAGGACTGGGCGAGCTCGCGCTGCTCCGTGGCGAGGCAGGCGCCGCCGGCGTCGAACAGCATCGCCCGGGTGCTGGTCGTGCCTTCGTCGATGACGAGAAGGAGGTCGTTCCGCTGCGCCGTCATTGCGGGGAGCGTAGCGACGAAGCAATCCATAGGACAAGCGCCGAGCCGGATTGCCTCGCTGCGCTCGCAATGACGATAAGGGCTGCATGGACTCCTTCGACCTGCTGATCATCGGCGGCGGCATCAACGGCGCCGCGATCGCCCGCGACGCGGCGATCCGCGGCGCGAAGGTGCTTCTGGTCGAGAAGGACGATCTCGCCGCCCACACCAGCTCCGCCTCCTCCAAGCTCATCCACGGCGGCCTTCGCTATCTCGAATATTACGAGTTCCGCCTGGTCCGCGAGGCGCTTCGCGAGCGCGAGATGATGCTCCGCACCGCGCCCCACATCGTCCGCCCGCTGCGCTTCGTCCTTCCGCACTGCCCGGCGCTTCGGCCGCACTGGATGATCCGCTCCGGCCTCCTCCTCTACGATCTCTTCTCGATCCGCGGCAGCCTGCCGCGCTCGCGCCGGGTCGGCCGGCGCGAGGCCGGCGCTCCACGCCCCGCTCAAGGAGCGGCGCCGGATCCTCAGCTACTGGGACGCCTGGGTCGACGACAGCCGGCTGACCGTGCTCAACGCCGTCGCCGCCGCCGAGCAGGGCGCCGAGATCGCGACGCGCACCGAGTTCCTCTCCGGCCGCCGCGACGGCGAGGTCTGGCGCGCCGAGCTGTCCGGCGGGCGCGAGGTCGCCGCGAAGGCGATCGTCAACGCCGCCGGCCCCTGGGTCGCCGAGGTTCTCAACAGCCGCCTCGCCGAGACCAGCGAGAGCCGGGTCCGGCTGGTCAAGGGCAGCCACATCGTCGTCCCGCGCCTTGTGGGAGGGCGAGCAGGCCTACATCCTCCAGCAGGCCGACGGCCGGGTCGTCTTCGCCTTGCCCTTCCAGGGCGACTTCACCCTGATCGGAACCACCGACATCCCGGTCGAGCGGCCGGAGGACGCCGCGATCACGCCGGAGGAGATCCGCTATCTCTGCGAGGCCGCCGACCGCTACTTCCTCAGGCAGGTCGTCCCGGCCGACGTGGTGTGGAGCTATTCCGGAGTGCGCGCCCTCCACGACGACGGCGCATGCCGACGCCAAGGCGATCACCCGCGACTATCGTCTCGAGCTCGATTCCGATCCCGGCCCGAAGCTGCTCTCCGTCTTCGGCGGCAAGATCACCACCGCCCGGGCGCTGGCGCAGGAGGCGCTCGACCGGCTCGGAATCGAGGGCCGGCGGTCGACCGCCCACGCCTTCCTTCCGGGCGGCGACCTCTATCCCGACTTCCTCGACTGGCTCGGCACCCTCGCCGCCTGGATGCCCGAGCCCCTCCTCGCCCGACTGTCGCGCGCCTACGGCACGCGGCTGAAGGACATGATCGGCGACGCGACCGGCCTCGCCGACCTCGGCCGTCCACTTCGGCGCGGGCCTCTACGAGGCCGAGCTTCGCTGGCTGGTGGAGAGGGAATTCGCCCGAACCGCCGAGGACGTGCTGTGGCGGCGCACCAAGCTCGGGCTGGTCATGAGCGCCGCGGAGACGCGCAAAGTCGGACAGTGGCTGGCGGCCAACCCCCCTCCCTGCACGCAGGGAGGGGCCGGGGGTGGGTGCGCGTCCGGAAAAGTTGCTGCCGGGCGGAAACCCACCCACCCCTAGCCCCTCCCTGCGTGCAGGGAGGGGAAAAGCTCACGGCCCCTCGTGGAGCGGCCTGAATGGGGACACGTACTTTTTCGCCGAAAAAGTACGTGTCCCCTTTTTCACGGCCCCTCGTGGAGCGGGTCCGTCCCCGGCTCCGGCACCTCGTCCAGAGCCTCGCGGCTCTCCTTCGCCTTCTCCTCGATCGACTCGTCGTCCGAGGGAAGGTCCTTCTCGTCGCCGCCCATCTTTCCTCTCCTTCGCCGCCTGAACGCCCGGGGCGGGAACCCGCTCCGCGCCTTGCGCTTTGAAGGGGGCATGGCACCCTCGGCGCAGCAGGCCTCCGCTTTGGCGGGCGACGGCGACGGAGTGATCGGCTGGAAGCTCGACCGCGACCAGCGCAAGGAGCTGCTCCAGCAATTCCCGCCCCGTTACCGCAACGTCGACGCCGACCACGTCACCCTGAAGACCGAGGTGGCCGAGGACTCCGCTTTGCCCGAGGAGACGCTCGGCGAGATCGTCGGCCGAGCGGACGACGGCCGGGGCGTCGAGGCGATGGTGGTCGCGATCGGCGGCACCACCGACCGGCCCGACGGCAGCGTCTACCACATCACCTGGTCGCTCGGTCCGGGACGCAAGGCGCAGGAGATCGAACGACGTCCTCGCCGCGCGCGACTGGACTTCGTTCGACCTGCCGATGCCGGTCAGGCTGGCGCCGTCCTGCTGGCCCAGGAAGGCATGACGAGGCAGCTCTATCTCGACTGCGACGGAGTGCTCGCCGATTTCGACAAGGGCGCGGCGGCGGTGCTCGGAATGCCCCCGAAGGCGTTCGAGAAGCGCCACGGCATCGGCCGCTTCTGGGCGCGGCTGGCGAAGGCGCCCGATTTCTATTTCGGCCTCCCCCTGCTCGACGGCGCGATGGAGCTGTTCGACGCGGTCAGGCATCTCGACCCGATCATCCTCACCGGCCTCCCGCGCGGCAACTGGGCCGCCGACCAGAAGGTGCGCTGGGCGGCGAAGCATTTCCCCGGCACCCGGATCATCACCACCGCCGCCCGCGACAAGCGCGACCATGCCCGCGAAGGCGACGTGCTGGTCGACGACCAGCTCAGGCACGCCCATCTCTGGGAGGAGGTCGGCGGCGTGTTCATCCACCACCGAAGCGTCGAGGAGACGCTGGAGCGGCTCGGAGAATATTTCGACCTATAAATTCCTCCCCGAGCTTGCCTCGGGGAGGAATTGTCGCCCCGCTTCCCGACCCCCTATACTCCCCCCGAATCCGGGAGGCCCTCGCTTGAACCCTGTCGCTTACCCCGCGCTCGCCGCCGCCGCTTTGCTGCTCGCCGCCGCCAAGCCGCCCCCGCCGATCGCCTACAAGATCACCCCGGTCCTCCAGGACGACGGCAGCCGGGCGCTCGACGTCGAGATGCGCCTCCGCGGCGATCCGGACGGCGAGACCGACATCTTCCTGCCCGAGCGTCTGGGCCGGAACGAGCGAGCTCTGGCGCCACGCCACCCGGCTCAGGATCAGCGGCGCGAGCAAGGCTCGGCGGAAGCTACGACCATCCGGTCGCTCCGCCACCGTCCCGGCGCCCGCCTCAAGATCCGCTACCGGATCGTCTCGGCCTATGACGAGGATCCCGGGCTTCGCCTACGAGAAGGCCCGGCCGATGGTCCGGCCCGACTGGTTCTTCGTCCACGGCGAGACCGTCTTCGCCGCGCCGGGCGGCGATCCCGCGCGCCCCGCCCGATTCAAATGGGGCAGGCTGCCCAAAGGCTGGACCGTCGCCTCCGACCTCGACCATCTCGAGGGCAAGCCGACCACGCTCGCCAATCTGATCAACAGGTGGCGATCGGCGGCGCCGACCTCAAGCTCGTCCGCCGCGACCTGCGCGGCGCGCCGCTCCGGGTCGCGCTGCTCGGCGAGTGGAGCTTCACCCCCGACCAGCTCGCCGACACGGTCGCACCGATCGTCGCCGCCGAGGACGCTTTCTGGGGCGACCGAAGCTCGCCCTTCCTGATCGCGATGGCGCCGCTCGGCGACCTCCCCTCCGGCCTCTCCTACACCGGCACCGGCCGGACCGACGCCTTCTCGATCGCCTCGACCGGCGCGTTCGAGCTCAGGCAGGCGGTCCGCTTCCTCGCCCACGAATATATGCACTCCTGGGTGCCGATCGAACTGGGCGGAATGCCCGAGGAGGACGAGGCGCGCGATTATTGGTTCAGCGAAGGCTTCAACGACTATCTCGCCTCCAAGGTGCTGCTGCGCTCCGGCCTCTGGTCGCTCGCCGACTGGGCGGCGGACAAGAACGAGACCCTGCTGCGCTACGGCAGCTCGCCGGCCAAGACGGTCAAGGGCGAGGAGATCGCGGCCCGCTTCTGGACCGACCCGGCGGTCCAGCAGGTCAGCTACGACCGCGGCCACCTGCTCGCCGCCAAGCTCGACTCCGAGATCGCCGCCCGGGCCTGCCGGCAAGAGCCTGGAAAGCGTGCTTCGCACCCAGCGCCGGGCGGCCGAGGACAGCACGCGAGCTCGCCACCGCCTTGTTCCGCAAGACGCTTCGCGAGGAGACCGGGATCGACATCGACGCCGGATCTCGAGCGCTACGCCCGCCGCGGCGAGCCGCTGCTTCTGCCGGCGGACCTGTTCGGCGACTGCGCCCGCCTCGTCGCCGAGCGGCGCCGCGAGTTCGACCGCGGCTACGACGCCGCCGCGACCCGGCGCGCCGACGGCATCATCGCCGGAGTCGCGCCGGACGGCCCCGCCTATGCCGCCGGGATGCGCGACGGCATGCGCCTCGTCCGCCGCGAGGCCGGCAAGATCGGCGATTCGACGGTCGAGATGGCCTATCGGGTCACCGACGGCGCGGGCGAGAAAGTGATCCGCTTCCTCCCCGAGGGCAAAGCCGAGTTCGAGGTCCAGCGCCTCGAGCTGACCGCCGCCGGGCCGGAGCGGGAGGCGCTGTGCAGGGCCCGGCTCGGCGGGGCCCCGGCATGAGCTTCACCGCCCGGATCCTGCTGCTCGGCTCGGGCGAGCTCGGCAAGGAATTCGCCATCTCGGCCAAGCGGCTCGGCGCCTGGGTCGTCGCCTGCGACTCCTATGCCGGCGCCCCGGCCATGCAGGTCGCCGACGACGCCGAGGTCTTCCCGATGCTCGACGGCGACCGGCTTCGCGCGACGCTCGAGCGCCACCGCCCCGATTTCGTCGTGCCCGAGGTCGAGGCGATCCGCACCGAGGTGCTGGCGGAGGTCGAAGCCGCCGGAACGACCGTCGTCCCCTCGGCCCGGGCGACGATGATGACGATGAACCGCGACTCGATCCGCGAGCTCGCCGCCGGCCCGCTCGGCCTTCGCACCTCGCGCTTCCGCTTCGCGGAGAGCTTCGAGGAGGTCGAGGCGGCCGCCGCCCACACCGGCTTCCCCTGCGTCGTCAAGCCGGTCATGTCCTCGTCGGGCAAGGGCCAGCTCACCGTCGAGGCGGCGGACGGCCTTCGCCACGCCTGGGACTATGCCGTCGCCAACATGCGCGGCGACCGGGCGCGGGTGATCGTCGAGGACTTCGTCCGCTTCGACTATGAGATCACCCTGCTCACCGTCCGGACCCGCGAGGGCGTGCTCTTCTGCCCGCCGATCGGCCACCGCCAGGAGCGCGGCGACTATCGCGAGAGCTGGCAGCCGACGGCGATGTCGCCGCGGCGCCCTGGCCGACGCCCAGGACATGGCCCGCAAGGTGGTCGACGATCTCGGCGGCTACGGCCTCTACGGAGTCGAGTTCTTCGTCGCCGGCGACGAGGTGATCTTCTCCGAGCTGTCGCCGCGTCCGCACGACACCGGGATGGTCACGCTTGATCTCGCAGAACCTCTCCGAGTTCGACCTCCACGCCCGGGCCGTGATGGGCCTCCCGATCCCCCACATCGCCCTCACCGCCCCCGCCGCCGCCTCGGCGGTCATCCTCGCCGACCGCGATTTGGAGCGCTTCCGCTTCGAGGGCGTCGCCGAGGCCCTGGCGCTGGGCGGCGAAGGGGCCGAGGTGGACGTCCGCCTCTTCGGCAAGCCGGTCACCCGCCCCTACCGCCGGATGGGCGTCGCGCTGGCGACCGGCGCGACGACGGAGGAGGCGCGGGCGCTGGCGATCCGGGCGGCCCACTGCGTCGACCTCCAATACGACTGACCGCATGGACGCCGTTCGGGCTGGGCTCGTCGAAGCCTTCCCTTCTAAGTCTCGACAAGCAGACGGGCTTCGACAGGCTCAGCCCGAACGGAAGTTTCCGGTAATTGGGGACAGCTACTTAATTCCCGCAAACTCGCCCGAAACCGCGCACCTCTCGAATTAGGTAGCTGTCCCCAATTACGGCGGGGGAGGAGCTGCGAGGCTCAGCGCCCGAACTTCAGTACCAGGAAGTCATGCTCGCCGTTGCCGAGCAGCCCGTTGCCGTCGCGGTCGTGGAAGGCGATCAGGTAGATCGACCCCCGCGCCCTCGCCATCGAAACCTCTCCGCCGGCCCTCGTCCACAGCGAAGAATAATAGACGGCGGGGCGCTCCGGATCCGGCCCGAGCCGGAGGTCGATCGAGATAATTGTGCCCGCCCGGATCGAGCATCAGCATGCCCGACCCCGCTTCGGTGTCGGCCATGCCCGTCCCCGGCAGGAAGCAGGGATGCTCGGCGCCGGCATTGGGGTCGGCCTCGGTCGGCCGCGGCCGCAGCTGGCGGAAGAGGCTTTTGCCGGTCCAGGCGCAGAGCTGGTAGGCGGCCTCGCCTCGCCGCTTCGGGAACAGGATCCGGAACGGGCGAGGCGCGAGCCGGACCTCGGTGGTGCGCAGGTTCGTCCTGACCAGCCGAACCGGCTTGCCGTCCTGGACGATCCGGATCCCGAGCCAGGGCGTGTGCGCGACCTGGCTCGATCTCTCCCGGGACGCCGCCGTGGCGGCGAGGGCGAACGAAGCCGCGACGAGCGCGGTCGCGACAATCGACTTGAGCAAGATCGGCCCCTCCCCCTGGCGGTCAGGATAGCCGCAAGCCTGGCTCGGACAAGGCCGTTCCCCGCCGCCGGCTTGAATCCTTTCGTGTTCGTATTATGTTCGCACGATGCGGTCTCAGCCCTCATTTCCAGCTCCGGTCCCGGAAGACTTGGCGCGCGACCTGCGCAGGATCCCGCTACGTCGTGAACTTCACCCTCCCCGCCGGACCGAAGTTTCGGCGGGGAAATTTCCGCTTCCTTGGAAGCTGAAACTTATGAAACTTCCGAACCTTCCGGCGAAACTTCCGCCGAACCTCCTGCGCCGGATTTGCGATCTCACCCGCGACTCGCTATTCCCCGCGCGACGGCGTCCAAGCGCCTCATATCCAACAGAAACCGGAGTCCGCCTGTTCATGAAGCGCCTCGCTTTCGCCGCATCCATCCTCGCCCTCGCCGCCGCGCCGGCCGCCGCCCGCGGGAGTCACGAGTGTCTCGACGAAGCGTGCACCATCGAGTCGCTGTTCCAGGCCGATGAAGCCGGCGGCGGCGGAGTCGAGGCGACTGCGCTACGGAAGCTGGGGCTTCGACACGGCGGGCATGGACCGCACGGTCGAGCCCGGCGACGATTTCTACAGCTTCGTCAACGGCACCTGGTCGAGGAACACCCAGATCCCCGCCGACCGCTCCTCCTACGGCGCCTTCGCGGTGCTCCGCGATCTTTCCGAAGCCCGGGTGCGAAAGCTGGTCGAGGGCTACAGCCTCGGCGCCGCCGGGGACGAGGGCAAGATCGCCGCGCTCTACCAGGGCTTCATGGACGAGGCCGCCGCCGAGCGGCTCGACGCGGTTCCGCTCCTCGCCCGAATGGTCCCCATCTACCAGGCGAAGAGCAAGGACGACATCGCCCGCCTGATGGGCCGGGCGCTGGGCGGCTTCGGCTCGACCTTCTTCGGCCCCGGGGTCAGCGACGACGCCAAGAGGCCCGACGTCTACGCCCTCTACCTCCGCCAGGCCGGCCTCGGCCTCGGCGACCGCGACTTCTACCTCGACGCCAAGTTCAAGCCGCAGCGCGACCGCTACCTCGACTACGTCCGGCAGATGCTGGAGATGGCGGGCTGGCCGGATGCCGCCGAACTCGGCCCGGGACGTCGTCGCCCTCGAGACGAAGATCGCCGAGGCGCACTGGACCCGCGCCGAGAGCCGCAACCGCGACAAGACCTACAATCTGATGACCCGCGCCGAGCTCGAGGCGCAGGCCCCCGGCTTCCCCTGGCGCGACCTTCCTCGACGCCGCCGGCGTCTCGCGCGCCGAGCGCGCGATCGTCGCCCAGAACACCGCCTTCCCCAAGGTCGCCCGGATCTTCGCCGACACCGACCTTCAGACCCTCAAGGCCTGGCAGGCCTTCCACACCGCCGACGAGATGTCGCCCTTGCTGTCGAAGCGCTTCGTCGACGCCAATTTCGAGTTCCGCTCCAAGTTCCTCAACGGCCAGCCGCAGCAGCGCGAGCGGTGGAAGCGCGGCGTCACCTTCGCCGAGAATGCGATCGGCGAGGCGATCGGGCGCGACTATGTCGAAGCTCTATTTCCCGCCCGAATCCAAGGCGAAGATGGACGCGCTCGTCGTCAATCTGCGCACCGCCATGGGCAGCCGGATCCGAGGGCCTGCAGTGGATGGGCCCGGCGACCAAGGCGGAGGCTCTGAAGAAGCTCGAGGGCTTCAACGTCAAGATCGGCTATCCCGACAAGTGGCGCGACTATTCGGCGCTGCAGGTCGATCCCGGGCGACCTCGTCGGCAATGCCGAGCGCGCCGCCCAGTTCGAATGGGACTATCGCCGCAACCGCATCGACCAGCCGGTCGACGAGACCGAGTGGGGAATGACCCCGCAGACGGTCAACGCTTATTACAACAGCGTGAAGAACGAGATCGTCTTCCCGGCCGCCATCCTGCAGCCGCCCTTCTTCGATCCCGACGCCGATCCGGCGGTCAATTACGGCGGCATCGGCGGGGTCATCGGCCACGAGATCATCCACGGCTTCGACGACCAGGGCCGCAAGTCCGACTGCGCCGGCGTGCTCCGCGACTGGTGGACGCCCGAGGACGCCGCCAAGTTCGAGGCCCAGGCGGACCAAGCTGGGCGCCCAGTATGAAGCCCATGTCTTCCCCAGCCTGCCCGGCCTGAAGATCAACGGCCGCGGCTCGATGGGCGAGAATATCGGCGATCTCGGCGGGATCACCATCGGCTCTGGAAGCCTATCGCACCTCGCTCGGCGGCAAGCCGGCGCCGGTCGTCGACGGCTTCACCGGCGACCAGCGCGTCTTCCTCGGCTGGGCGCCAGGTCTGGCGCACCCTGTTCCGCGACGAGGCGCTTCGCCAGCAGCTCGTCCAGCGGCCCGCACTCGCCCGGAATGATCCGCGCGGTCGGCCCGCTGCGCAACATCGACGCCTGGTACGAAGCGTTCGGACGTGAAGCCGGGCGACAAGCAATACATCGCCCCGGAGGATCGCGTCAGGATCTGGTAGCGGCCCTACCACATGGAAATTTTACCGTGTGGCATGGCTTGCCTTCTGTACCACACTGAATTATTATCGTGTGGCACATGAACCAATACCGACGCCATAGTCACACTGCGCAAGCAGCTTATCACGACCTCGTGTCGCTGCTGCTGGACGATGCCGTTTCCGACATTCGAGGAACGCCGACCCTCCGTCAACGGGGCGAACGCGCCTATTGGTACGACCGTTATCGTGTAGGAACCGACATAAAGGAGCGATACCTAGGCGAGGACAGCGATCAGATCAGAGCCCGGATAGAGCGGCATGAGAGGCTGAGGACGGATGAAGCTCCCCGCCGCAAAGAGCGTGCCCGCCTGGTGCGCCTTCTCCGCAGCGAGCGCTTTCTCGGCCTCGATAACGCAACCGGCAGCCTCGTGGCCGCATTGGCCAAAGCCGGCCTCTTCCGCATCGGCGGGGTCGCGGTCGGAACCATCGCCTTCCTGCTTTATGAAGGAGAACTCGGCTTAAGGCTCGCAGCCGACGCGACCGCGCGCACAAGCGACATCGACATTGCCAGCTTCGAAAAGCTGGCCTTGGGAGTGGACGAATCCGTCCAACCCAATCTCCAGGAGGTTCTTGCCGATTTCAGCTTTGCCCCCGTTCTATCTCTCGAACGGGGACGAGCGTGGCGGTGGAGGCAATCGGACGGCCAATCACTCCTCGAATTCCTGACTCCTTCGTTCCGCGACGAGGAGGGAATCCGCGACCTGCCCGAATTAGGCGTCAGTGCGCGGGCCCTCCATCATTTGGAATATCTCATCAGCGACACTATTCATGCTGCGGCGGTCTATCGCGAAGGCATTCTGGTCAAAGCGCCCCGGCCGGAGCGGTTTGCCATCCACAAGTTGATCGTTGCCGACCGCCGCAGAGACGGACCGGATTCCCTCAAGGCACGCAAAGACCTGATGCAAGCCGAGCTACTTATCTCAATCCTGTCGGAAGACCGGCCCGCCGATCTTATCGAGGCCTATGACGACGCGGTATCGCGCGGCCCGCGCTGGCGCCAAAGGATAGAGGCGAGCCTGGAACGCACGCCCAACGTCGCCAAGCTTCTCGAGCAAGCGCGCTGAAGCTCCAGCTCCGGCGAAGGGACGACCTCAGCCCGAATGGATCAGGAGTTAGATCCGGCTCCCGCGCACCATCGCCAGCCAGATCATATGCTTGGCGCCCTTGCGCCCGGCATGGGCCCGGACCGCGACCTCCTCCACCGCGAAGCCCGCCGTGCCGAGGCGGCGCGTGAAGGCCGGGTCGGGCGCCGCCGACCAGATGCCGAGCACCCCGCCGGGCCGGAGCGCGGCGCGCGCCCTGCGCAGCCCCTCGATGTCGTAGAGCCGGTCGTTGCTGTCGAGGCTGAGCGCGTCGGGGCCGTTGTCGACGTCGAGCAGGATCGCGTCATAGTCGGAGCGGGCGGCCGCGATCAGGTCGCCGACGTCGCCCTCGGCGATCCGCACCCGGGGATCGTCCAGGCTCGTCCCGTGGACGTGGGCCATCGGCCCGCGCGCCCACTTGACGATCGCCGGCACCAGCTCGGACACGACCACGCTTGCGTCCGGTGGAAGCGCTCCCAGAGCCGCGCGCAGGGTGAAGCCCATGCCGAGCCCGCCGATCAGCAGCGCCGGCCTCGGCCGCCCCGCGATCCGCTCGCAGGCCAAAGTGGCGAGCGCCTCCTCCGACCCGCGCAGCCGGGTGCTCATCAGCGCGTTGGCGCCGATCATGATCCAGAAGTCGTCGCCGCGCCGGACCAGCCGAAGCTCGCCCCCGCCGCCGGGGACCGGTGCGGTATCGATCAGCACGCGCGGGATCATCGGTCCGCGCCTTAGACCATCCATGGACAAGCGCAACGAACCCGGCGACACCAACGTTCGTCACCTGGCCGGATATGGAGAGGATCGAGCCTTGAGCGTCGCGTTCCGCCGCGAGAGCGATGAAGAGCATAAGGAGCCGAGGTTCGAGCTTCCGATCCCCGTCGGCCCGAACCTGGTGACCGCCCGCGGCCTGGCGCGGATCGAGGCGAGGGTGGCGGAGCTCGAGGCGCTCGTCGCCGCGGAGCGCGAGGAGGCCCGGCTCGAAGAGGCGAAGCGCGAGCTGCGCTACTGGCGAACCCGCCTCGCCACCGCCCGGCTCGCGCCGCCGCCGCCGCCCGGCGAGGCCGGCTTCGGCTCCCGGGTCGGCTTCCGGCACAACGGCGCCCTGCGCAGCATCGACATCGTCGGCGACGACGAGGCCGATCCCGCCGGCGGCCGGATCGCCTTCTCGGCCCCGCTCGCCCGGGCGCTGATCGGCGCCTGCGCCGGCGACCTGGTCGATTTCGCCGGCCGCGCCGAAGCTCTGGAGGTGGTCGAGGTGGGCCCGATCCCGGCCTAGCTCGACAGGCCGCCCTCGGCCGGCCTTCCGGCCTTGCGGCTGGTCCAGCGGCGGCCCGCCGGGGTGAAGAGCATCGCGACGGCGACGATCTGGCACAAGCCGGCGACCGCGCCGGCGAGCAGCGCGGGCTGGTCCAGCCACTGGGAGAAACCGATCCGGAGCGCGCTCAGCAGGGCGACGGCGACGAGCAGGATCAGGAGCCATTTGGCGAGAGAGCTTGCCAGCCGGGTCACCGCCAGCCCCAGCAGCGGCACGACCAGCGGCCCGCCGACCGTGAAGAGGATGGCGAGCATTGTCCCGTCGACCTCCGCGCGGCGGCCGAACAGGCCGATCAGATGGATCGCCTCGAACAGCGCCCCGGCCGCGAGCAGAAGCTCGAAGTGGCGCCGGGTCGCGAAGGGCCTCGGCGACGGATTCAGATCAGGCATGTCGCGCACTCCTGCGGCTGGACCTGGCCGGCGGCGACCCGTTCCGCCGACCGTTCGAGAAGCGACGCCATCCGCACCAGCCCCGTTTCGCTGATCGAAAGCAGGGCGCTGCGCCGGTCGCCCGGGTTGGACCGCCGGGTGAGCAGCCCGCGATCGGCCAGATAGTCTATCACCCGCAGCGCCGTGGTCATCGACGACCGCGCGCCCGCGCAAAGCTCGCCGACGGTGAGCTCGCGGTCGTCGCAGGCGGCGAGGCCGAGCACCAGCAGCATGTCCCAGGCCGGATCGGTCAGGATGTTGCGGCCGAAGAGATCGCGGCGGGCGCCGCGCGCGTCATAGGCCAGCGCCATGATCGACCGCCACGGCCGGATCCGGGAAAGCAGCGGCTCCGGATAGGCCACCCAGCCCGCCGGCGGCGGGCCGCCCCTCGCCGTCTCTACCCTCTGCAGTCGTGCGTGCATGGAATTCCCCCTTCATGGTCAGACGGCGTGGATCAGCGGCCGCCGGCTCGCGGCCGACGGCTTGGGCGACGGGATTGCGGTCTCGACCAGCTGGCCGCCGATGACGGTGTAGACCCGGTCGAGATCGCGAAGCAGGCCGAGCTGATGGGTGACGATGATCGTCGTTCGCCCCACCATCAGCCGCTGGAACGATTCCATCACGAGATGGCCGTTCTCCTCGTCGAGGCTGGCCGTCGCCTCGTCGAGCAGCAGGATCGCCGGGTCCCGGTAGAACAGGCGGGCGAGCGCGATGCGCTGGCGCTGGCCGCCCGACAGCAGCACGCCGTTCTCGCCGACCGCGGAATCGAGCCCGTCGGGAAGCTTGCGGACGAACTCCATGCAATTGGCCGCCTCGGCGGCGGCGACGATCCGGTCCTCGTCGATCTGGTCGGCGCCGTAGACGATATTGTCGCGGATCGAGCCCGAGCCGAGCGGCGCGGATTGGGGGACGTAGCCGATCGCCTGGCGCCACTGCGTCAGGTCGAGGGTCGCGATGTCGCGCCCGCCGCACAAGATCCGCCCGGCCTCGGGGGCATAGAAGCGCTCGATCAGGGCGAGCAGGGTCGATTTGCCCGAGCCGCTGGCGCCGACGATCGCGGTGCGCTTCCCCGCCGGGATGACCAGCCGGTCGATCTCGAGGATCGGATCGGCGCCATAGCCGAAGCGGACGTCCTCGAAGACGAGCGCCCCGGCTTCGTCGCGCGACCACGGCTCGGCCGGCTCGGCCGGGCGGGCGGCCAATTCCAGCGCGAGAAGCTCGGCGAGGGGCTCGGCCGCCCCTTGCGCCATGCGCAGCTGCGAGACGAACTTGGAGAGCTGGAGAAGCGGCGCGACGATGTTGAAGATGTAGAGGATGAAGGCGGTCAGCGTCCCGGCGGAGAGCGTGCCGGCGGCGACTCGGGCGCTGCCGTAGGTGAAGAGCAGCACGAGGGCCGCGGTCACCGCGAGTCCGTTGGCCGGGCTGAGCAGGGCCTGGGTGACCGCCAGGCGCCTTCCGGCGCGCTCCACTTCGCCGAGATGGCTTCGGATCCGCCGGGTTTCCGCCGGCTCGGCCGTGAACGCCTTCACCAGGCGGATGCTGGAGAAGGTGCGGGCCAGGCCGGCCCCGACGTCGGCCGAATGCGCGTTGATCGCCTTGTTCACCGAAGCCAGCCGAATGACCATCGGCGCCATCAGGAGGAAGGCCCCGACGACGATCGCGAAGACCATGGCGGTGAGCGCGCCGTCGAGCAGGCTCAGCACGACGGCGGAGCCGACGAGAAGCAAGACTCCGGTGACGAGCCCCGACACGCCGTGGGTCAGCAATTGCGCGACCACCCGGGTGTCGCTGACGATCCGGCTGACCAGGGCGCCGCTTTCCTGGCCGTCGAAGAAGGCAACCGGGCGGGCGGTCACCGACTGGAAGATTCGGATCTGAATCCGCCGCAGGATGGCGAGGCCGGCCCGAGCGAGCAGGTAGGAAGCGACGGCCCCGCACAACGCGCCGCCGATCAGCACGGCCGCGAGCAGGCCGAGCCTTTCGCTGCGCAGCAAGGCTCCCGGGCCGCCCGCCTGGACGTCGATCGCGTCGATGAGGTCGCGGGTGATGACCGGGAAAGCGAGGGTCGCGGCGACGTCGACCAGCGAGATGAGGATGGCGGCGGCGATCAGCGCCTTCCGGGGCCGGCCCGCGGCGATGACCGTCGCCAGCGGCGACTTCGTCGGCAGTGCGCCGGGCGCGCTTCCAGGATGTGACCGGGTCATTGTGTGATCCTCATTCCGAATCGCTGTTGAGACCGGCCAGAATCGGCTGGCGGGCGGCGCGCAGGGCAGGCCCCGCCCCGCCGATCACTCCGACCAGCAGAGCGAACATCAGGGCGGCGCCGATCGCGGCGGGGGTCAGGGCGAAGGTGAAGCTGATCTCGGCGGCGCCGCCGGCGAGGGTCGAGCCGCCGCGCCCGCCGAGGATCAAAGCCGCCAGCGCCACGCCGACGCCGGCGCCGAGGATGGCGAGAACGAGGGCCTCGATGAAGGTCGCGAGAAAGGTGCCTCCCGGCCCGAAGCCGATGGCGCGCAGGGTCGCGATCTCCCGGGTCCGGGACGCCACAGAGCTGAACATGGTGTTGAGCGCCCCGGCAAGCGCCCCCAGGCCCATCACGATCGCCAGCGGCCAGGCGAAGCCGCGAAGCATCGCGGCGAGCCCGGCGGACTGCTGGCCGAAGAAACGATCCTCGCGCTCGATCCTGACCGAAAGGCGCGGATCGCGGGCCAGCGCGGCCCCGAGCGCGGGCGGCACCTCCCCGTGCCGGAGCGGCAGGCGCAGCGACTGCAGGTGCGGCTGGTCCGGGAAGGCGGCCCGCATCGCCTCGTTCGCGATCCATGCTTCGGATTCGAGCGCCGTTCCGCCGGCTTCGACCAGGGCCGCCACGCGCCAGGACTGGCCGCCGATGCGGACGCTGTCGCCGGCGCGGCTCGCCCCGAGCTGGCGGGCCGCGGCGATGCCGAGCAGGACTTCCTGCTCGCGCGGCATGGGCGGCGGCCCGCCCGCCGCGGTGCGGCGGTCCGGCCGGAGCGGCGCCGCCGCCGGCCCGACTCCGCGAAGCAACAGGGTTCCGGAGCCGCCGTCCGCGCGCCGGACCGACGCGACCCGGACCCGCTCGGCCGAGGTCGCTTCCCAGGCGATGCCCGAGTTCGCGGCATGGGCCTGGATCAGCTGGACCGCTTCCGGCGGGAGCACGCTCATCTGCTCGGAGCGGACGCCCTTGCCGACGATCACGGCGACTCGCGAGGATCCGGCCGCGGTCAGCGAGCGCGTGAAGCCTTCGGCCATGGCGAGGAAGCCGAGCAGCACCGCCACCACCAGGGCGATCCCGCACACGGACGCCAGCGCCATCGGCCAGCGCCCCGGCAGGCCCGACAGGGTGATCCGAACCGCCGCGACGATCGGCTTGAAGGTCGCCATGCCTCAGCTCCTCGAAAAAGCTTCCGCGGGGCGGATGCGCGCCGCGCGGAACGTGGGAATGAGCGCCGTCGCGGCGCCGAACAGGATCGCGATGCCGAGGCCGCTGGCCAGCACTCCGAGGGGAAGCGAGGCCAGCGAGGGCGTGCCGCCGGTGATTCCGGCGGCCATCAGCGCGAGCAGGGCGCTCGCCAGGGTCAGGCCGAACAGGGCGCCGGCGACGGCGATGATCAGCGCCTCGGTGAGGACGATCCAGGAGACCCGGCGGGCGTCGAAGCCGATCGCCCGCATCACGCCCAGTTCCCGCCGGCGCTGCCGAACCGCCAAAGCGATGGTGTTGCCGACCACCATCAGGATGGTGACGAAGGCGGCGCCGACGACGATTCGGATGACGAGCGTGAAGTCGACGACCTGCGACAGGAAGGCCCGGGCCATGGCGGCGGCGGGCTCGGTGCGGGTCTCCGCCTCGCTGTTGGCGAAGCGGGCGTCGATCGTCGAGGCGATCGAATCGTTGGCGGCGGCATCGCGCGACCGGACCGCGAACCAATGGACCCGGTCGCGGCCGAGGGCGGCGGCGGCGTTGAAATAATCGACATGCGCGATCGCGCCGCTGATCCCCTCCTCGGGCTTCGCGGCGGTGAAGATCCCGGCGATCCGGAACGGCCAGTCGAAGCCGCCGTCGGTCCGCGGCGTGATCTCGCTGGTGATGACGATCCGGTCGCCGACGCTCCACCTGTTCTCGAGCGCCGTCCGGGCGTCGACGATCACCGCGTCCCGCGAGCCGAGGAAGTCGGCGCGCTGGGCGGCGGGAAGGACGATGCCTTCCGGGTTCTGGGCGAGATAGGGGGCCGGCTCGACCATCAGGGTCGGGACCTTGTTCGAGCGCTCGCCGACATAGCCGCCGATGATCGTCACGGCGGCGATGCTCTCGACTCCGGGCGTGCGCTCGATCGTGGTCCGGTAATGGGCGGGCAGCGACTGCAGGATGTTGGCGCGGTGGTGGACGACGAGGTCCCGGCTGCCGGCGATCTGGCCGCCGCCGAGCAGGCTGTCGACCCCGAAGAGCGTGCCGTAGAGGGCGAAGGCGATCGCCACCGAAACCAGCATCAGCGCGGCGCGAAGGCGGTGGCGCAGCAGATTGCGCCAGGCGAGCCACAGCGTCTTCAATGGACCAGCTCCGGGCTGCCGACGAGACGGCCCTTGTCGAGGTGGAGGATCCGGCTCGCCCGCTCGGCCGCGCGCGGATCGTGGGTGACCATGATCACGGTCTTGCCCATCGCCGCGCTGATCTGGTGGAGCAGGTCGAGCATGCCGTCGGCGGTGGCGCGGTCGAGGTCCCCGGTCGGCTCGTCGGCGAGGATGAGCTCGGGATCGGTGACGATCGCCCGGGCAATCGCGACCCGCTGCTGCTGGCCGCCCGACAGCTCGCCCGGCCGGTGCCGGCTGCGGTCCGACAGGCCGACGAGATCGAGCGCGAGGACCGCCCGGTGGCGCCGCTCGCGCGCGCTCAGCGACGTCAGCATCAGCGGCAGCTCGACGTTCTGAGCCGCCGTCAGATAGGGCATCAGATTGTAGAACTGGAAGATGAAGCCGACGTGCCGCGCCCGCCAGTGGGTCAGCCAGCCGTCGCTGTGGCCGCTGATCGGCGCCCCCTGGAAACGGATCTCGCCGCCGTCGATGCCGTCGATCCCGCCGAGCAGGTTGAGCAGGGTCGTCTTGCCCGAGCCCGAGGGACCCATGATGGCGACGAACTCGCCTTCGTCGAAGCGCAGGTCGAGGCCGTCGAAGATCGGCACCGCCTGACCGCCCTTGCGATAGCCTTTGACGATTCCCTCCAGCTCGATCAGCGCGGGCAACGGAGTTCCGGTAAGATCGGTCATGGTCAGACCCTCCCCTTGAAAGCGATTCGCGCCGCCATCTCCGGCAGCACCCGATCGTCGCCGCGCAGGATGGCGACCCGCACCCGGAAGCTCGCCCGGGCCCGGTCGGCGACCGGGACCACCGCGACGACCCGTCCCGGGTAGCGGCGGTCGGGATAGGCCTGGAGCATGATCTCGGCGGCGTGGCCGACCCTCACCCGAGCGATCTGCGTCTCGGCGACGTCGACCTCGACCTCGAGGCTGTCCATGTCGATGATCGTGCAGATGCCGGTCCGGGTGAAGCCGCCGCCGGCGCTCACCGGCGAGATGATCTCGCCCGGCTGGGCGCTGAGGCGCGTGACGATTCCGGCGAAGGGAGCGCGGATGCTCGTGCGGTCGACCGAGACGGCTGCCGCCTTGGCGTCGGCGGCCTGGCCGGCCCGTTGCGCCTCCGCTCGACGGATGTCGGCCTCGAGCGCCGAACGTTGCGCGCGCGCATGCTCGACGTCGGCCATCCTCGCGAAGCCGCGCTGGGCGAGCGCGTCGTAGCGGGCCTGGACGGCGACGGCCTCGCGGCGCAGCGCCACGAGCCGGTCGACGTCGGCGGCGCCCGCCCGAACGCCCGCCACCGCCCGGTCGAGCCCCGCCTCCATCGACCGCCCGTCGAGCCGAGCGATCAGCGCGCCCTTCTCGACCCGCTGGCCTTCCTCGACGGCGATGCTCTCGATCATGCCGGTGGTCTGAGCCGCGATCGTCGCCTGGCGCCGAGCGACGATATGGCCCGAGGCCGCGAAGGCGGCCGGCTCGACGGGGGCCGCCGCGGGCTTTGCGGCGGCGACCGGCGCCGGCGAGGCCGAGGCTTCCGGCGCGCGCGCCCATTGGGTGCCGACCCAGAAAGCCGTCGCTCCTATCGCCCCGAGCAGCCCGACGGCGCGCAGCCCCCGGCCGGCGAGCTCCGGCCGGTTCCGGCGCGAGGCCGCGCGCGGCGGCGCCGGAGGCCGCCCGTTGCCGGCCTCGGGCTGGAATTTCAGCTGGCGCAGCTTTTCCGCGAGCTCGGTCGACATGGCGGCCCTCCCGGGATCGAGGTCAGACAAGCAGCGCCTCCAGCGCGGCGATGCGCTGCATCGAGTGACCGCGAACCTGGGCGTGGTCGCTGGCGGCGCCGCGGCGATGCACCTCGATCGAGGCGGCCGCGTCGGGCTGGACCGCGGCGAGGGCGTCGGTGGCAATGCAGCGGACCCGTCCCGAGCGGTGGCGGCGGCTGGTCTGGTCGAGGAAGTCCGCGGCCTCCTCGCCTCCGGCCGCCGCGATCATCGGCAGGAGGGCCGTCGCGCCGATCCGGTTGAGGATGCCGGTGACGCAGTTGCGCTCGGTGTCGAAGCTGTACTGATCGAGGAAATTCCCCCGGAAGGAATTCTCCATGATGTTGATGCTCATCGACATGGCGTCGCCCGGCCTCTGGTCGTGGACGTCGCGAAGCGCGCGGTAGAGCATGACCTTGCCTTCGCTGAGCGCCGATTCCTCGACGAAGCGCAGCGCCACCGGCTCGCCCTCGTAGCCGTCGACGGTGCCGTATTCATATTCGTAATAGTTGCTCTTATAGCCCGGCCCGAAATAGCCCACGGTCAGGAAGTTGAAGTTGTGGTCGTGCGGAGCATAGTAGAAGAAGGCTTTCGCCCCCGACGCGCGGAAAATGTGGTCGGTGTCGGACGGCCAGAAATTGGCGCGAATGAAATAATTGCGATCCGCCTTGGTGAGCATGATCGTCTGCGGCGTGTAGCTGTTGTCGATCGAGTCGAGGTTCTTGCGCTCGCGAAGCTCCTTGAGGGCGAGGTCCGCGATGAAGGTGCGGTTGTTGGCGAGGCGCTTGAGCATCGGCGCGGCGGCGAGCATCGAATCCTCGTCGCGGGTGTCGATCTTGATATCCTCGAGATAGGCGATCAGGTCGCCGAGCTCGATCGCTGCGGTGTCGTCGCAAGGGCGGACGATGGGCATGGCAAAATCCTTTCTTTCGAAGCCGCGGTCAGGCGGCGCGAGCGGTTTCGAGATGCGCGTCGACGAGGCTCAGGGCGGCCCGCGCGGCGCGGCGAACGGAGGGCTGGGGGTCGGTTTCCATCAGCCGCATGAGGTCGGGCAGGGCCCGCGCCGGATCCATCGCGAGCAGCTCGCGCATGGCGTGCCAGCGCACGAAGTGAAGCTCGTGGTCGAGCAGGTCGCGAATGGAATCCCAGGCGTCCATTCGGCCGCTGATGCGGAGCAGCGACGCCAGCATCTGGAGTTGGCTCGGCGCCTGGCCGATCGCCTGGGTGCTGCGGATGGCGCCGCTGTCGGCGTCGCAGACGAAGGACATGGGCGAGTCGCCCTCCGACATCTGGGTGATGATCATCAGCACCGAGGTGTCGCCGGGCAGATATTCCAGGGTCTCGTAGCTCGAGAGGCGGCGGACCTCGCCGGCGCGCAGCTCGAACGGCTCGCCGGGAGTGGCCGCGCGGCCGAGGGCGGCGAGATCGTCGGAATCGCCGATCGGCTTCAGGGTCCAGATCCGCGCCCGCAAGGTCCCTTTCAGGATGCGCAGCGAGTTGGCCGTGCCGGCGAACGAGACCGAGCGGCTGTCGCCGTCGCGGCGGCGCTTGGCGAGCCGCAGCAGATGGGGATCGATCGCGATGATCAGCGAGATGAAGTTGCGCGCCCGGGCCAAGGCCATTGCGGTCTGAGCGCCGGTGGAATAGCCGTTGAACTTCGAGCTGTAGGTGTCGGTGCCGGCGAAGGCGGTCCGCTCGGCCGCGAGGATCTGCTCGACCCTCGGCAGGTCCAGGGTCGCTTCGACGAGGTTGAAGACCGCCTCTTCGTCGCGCCCGAGCGCGCCGGCCTCGGCCTCGAGCGCGGCCAGGCCCGAATGGTCGCGGTGATGCGCGGCGAGGCGCTTCGCATTGTCGAGGATGTTCGTGACATAGGCCTCGTCGGCGAACATCGAAATCCAAAAATCAGTATTTTTCACCGGATCAACTCCCCTTTGGCATCGGGCTTCACGGATCGATTGGGGGGCGGCCCGAAGGCCGCCCCCGCAATCTCACGACAGCACCTCGCCTTCGAACGAGAGGCCGGCGATCACGCCGGTGACGATGCCGATGATGACACCGCCGACGCTGGTCACGGCGTCGGAAGCCGAGCCGCAAGGAAGGCCGGCCTCGAGGTCGAGCGCGGGAAGGTTCGAGATTTCCATGACTTTTGCCCCTTTTCTTGAGTTGATCAGATGAGAACTTCGATCGCGCTGGCGATCGCTTCGTGGACGAGCGCGCGAACGCCCGAATTCAGCCCCTCGACGGAGCCGCAATCGATCATGCCGGCCTCGAAGTCGAGGACGGGCAACTTGCTCATGTCGAACTCTTTCATGTCACTTTCTCCTGTTTGTCTTACCGTGGATCGGCTTTGACATGGAAAGAGTACACGCACTTCTAAAATCTTCTATGCGAATATTGTATCCGATTCTTGAGCTTTACAAGAGCTATATTCGAAATCCTCGACTGCCCGAGCGGCGTCCTGCCCTTCCGCCCAGCCGCGAACCGAATCGATCTCGGCGATCTTCGCTCGGGCGAGGAGCTGGACCCGGAGGTCCTGGCCGGAGGCGCCCCGTTCGAGAATCGCTCGGCGCTCTTCGATGCAGGGCGCGGCGGAGGCGCGGGCGCGCAGCGCCGAGTAACGCACCCGGCTGCTCGCGTGCGAGCGCACCAGGCGGTCGAGCATTTCCAGCGACTCGGGTTCCGCGAGCGTCGCGGCGGCGGCGAACAGCGAATCGTGCGGAAGCGGGTTGGCGAGGGCGGCGACGGTGTCCCGCGCCACGTCGAAGATATACTGGTCGCGAAAGGCCGTCCCGGGCGACGATTCCATGACGTTGAGCGAGATCGACAGCCGGTCCGGCGGCAACTGACTGTGGACGTCGCGATGGGCGCGATAGAGCTGGACCTTGCCCTGATCGAGCCTCGACCGCTCGACGTGCCGCAGCCCGGCGGTCTCGCCCGGCAGGCCGCGAACGCGGTCATATTCGTATTCGTAATAATCGCTCCAATAGCCCGGGCCCGCATAGCCCACGGTGAGGAAGGAGACGTTGTGGTCGTGCGGCAGGTCGTAGAAGAAGCTGGTCCGGCCGTTGGCCCTGACCAGCGAGTGGCTCGCCTCCGGCCAGATGTTGGCGCGCACGGTGAACGACCGGCCGGCATGAAGCATGATCACCTGCGCCCCGTAGCCGTTCGACGCTTCCTGCCCCGAGCAACGCGCGGCGAGCTCGCCGGCGATGGTGCGGGCGAGGAAGTCGCGGTTGTTGGCGAGCCGCTTCAGCATCGGCCCGAAGCCGGCGAAGGCCTCCTCGTCGCGCGGGTCGAACGGCCGCGACTCGAGCGCTTCGACGATGTCGCCGAGCGTTGCGACGTCGCTTTCGTCGGTTTCGATTATGCGGGGCATGCCATGCCTCCCCGCGTTCCCGCCGCGACCGCCCGAGTCGCCGCGGCGCGAATTTCCGGGTGGGAATCCGAAGCCGCCAGCCGGCGCAGCCGCGGCCAGGCGCTGCCGGGGTCTGCCTGCATCAGCTCGCGCATGGCATGCCAGCGGACCGCGAAGCTGCGGTGGGCGAGCAGACCGTCGTAGAGCGAGGGATCGGCCGCCGGATCGAGCGCGCCCAGCGCCGACAGCATCAGCTGGCAGCGCGAAGCGGCCTCGTCGGTCGAGCTCGCCGCGATCGGCTGCAGGCTGACGGCGTCATATTCGACCCGGAAAGGGGCGCCGCCGGCCAGGATCTCGCATTCGACATAGGCGATCGCGCTGCGGGCGTGAAGGAAGGTGAAGCTCTCGCGCCGGCCGTCGATCGCGAGCAGGTCGCCGTCCGCGAGCCGCTCGCGGCCGGCGCGACGGCAGGCCGGCTGGTCGGCGAGGCGAAGATCGCCCTCGGCCGGCTCGGCGGCAAAGCGCTGGATGGTGACTCCGCCCGCCCGGAGCATCCGGCGAAGGGCGGTGTGGCCGGTGAAGACGATCGCCCGGCCGTCCCCTCCGGCGCGCTTCTTGGCGGCCAGGGCGTCGGCGTCGATCACGACCAGCGACACGTTGAGATCGCGGTGGCTGAACAGGCGCACGCCGTCGCCGACCGCGCCCGGCATGTGCCGAAGCGGCGGCGTGAAGAACGGGTCCGCCGCCAGCCGCCCGAGCATCAATTGCAGGAACCGGCGAGCCAGCCGGTCGTCGGCGAGAATGTCGCGGGCGATCGCCGTGACCGCGGCGACGTCGCCGTCGGCGGAGTCGAGGCTGGCGGCGACCCGGTCCAGGCCGTCTTCCGCCTGCCAGGCCCGGCGCGCGCCGATCAGCCGGTCGAGAGTCGCCCGCTGCGCGTCGCGGTCGTTGAGCCAGTCGTTGAGAGCCTGTCCTGCGATCATCACCGTCATCTCGCGTCGTGCCGGGCTCCTTGCGGGCGCAAGGAAGGGTGCGCGGACGCCGTCCGCGCGAACCCGGCCATTTCGATTTCGAAGTTTCAGGCGGGAGCTGCGGGCCCGCCGCCCGATCAGCCGCCGGCGACGATCGTCCCGAGGAGGATCGCCACGCAGGACGCGCCGGCGACCTCTTCGCGCGCGGCGCTGCCGTACAGGCCCACCACCGTGTCGAGGTCCGGCAGGTCGAATACGGTGTCGTTAAAGTCGAAGCTGTTCATGTCATCCCCTCTCCTACGAGCAGCCCTCACCGCCTCAAGTGCCGAAGCCTGCCGCAGGGCAAGTCAGTCCGGCTTCGGAGCACGGCCACCCGCGCTCCGAAAGATTTGAATGCAGTTCCTGCTGTCGTCCCCGTGGTCGCACCATTGCCACCGGTTACAACAGTCACTGTCGAAACGGAGATATGTCACGGCCCGAAAAAAAAATTTTGACCGCTCTGAAACGCTTAGGGGGCGGCGTCCGAGTCACGCTCATATTCCGCACGATATTCTTCGACCCGGGATCTCAGTTGAAGAAGCTTGCGGCGATCTCGAAGCACGACCTGGACCAGTTTGGCGACGAGCAGCACGAGGATGAGGACCGCGATCCATCTGACGACGGCCGTGTCCAGCCAGGCGGGTCCGACGGTCTTCAGCCCCGTCGGCGCCGACCCGGCGGATTTCTGCATTCGCCCGAGCAGCAAGCCAAGGGCGAACATCGGAAGGATGATCGCGAGCGAGAGAGCGTTGCGCATCAGCCGCGCCCGGATCCGGCGGATCTCCGATCCGAGGACCGACACGCGTTCCGTGTCGGGCGAGCCGAGCTCGGCGTTGCGCAGCAGATAGGACTTGCGCAGATACCAGGCCAGGATCGCGACGATGACCGCGGCCAGCGATGCCGCCTGCCAGGTCGCGTTGCCCAGGACGGACGTAACGAGGTGGGCCGCCACCAGAAGCAGCACGGCGCTGTCGATGAAATTCCACAGCCACATGCGGCGGACCGCCCGCTTCCACAGCAGACGGCTCCGCTCGACCTCGGCTTCGAGGCCCGAATCGGCGGTCCAGGCCGCGCGCAGAACGTCGAGGTCGTCGCTCATCCTCATTCCCGAAGCACGGACGTCAGGTGGACCCTCGCCCGCTGGCACCGCAGGACCGCGGCGTTCACCGATACCCCGAGTATGCTCGCTATCTCGCCATAACTGAACCCTTCCAGAAGCAGCACGGCGGTCTCGCGCTGGGCGATCGGAAGTCCGGCGAGGATTATCGTCAGCTTCTTCCTGATGTCGTTCTCGATCGCGAGCGTCTCCTGGTCGGCGGCGACGCCCGAAGACCCTTCCTCATAAGGGTCGGTGCGGGCCCGGCGGGACTGGCGCTGAACGTGCGATACGGCCCGCTTCTGGGCGACTCGCGCGACGAACGTCTTGAGCGAGGATTCGCCGCGGAAAGTCGGCAGCGCCCGCCACAGGGCGAGGAGGATGTCCTGCTTCAAGTCTTCGCGATCCTGCTCGTTCGCTTCGAACGAACGCGAAATTCTCCCGATCAAACCGGTATAGTCCCGAACCACCTGATCGAAATCGACGCCGGCGGGGGCCGAGGCTACTTGCATGTGGGCACGCTTGGCACGACGTATCGGCCGCGATTACTTAATCTGAATGGCGAAAGCTGGATCGCGACTTTCCCTGGCACTGATCACCACGCTCTCCCGCTCGCTCGCGAACCCGCATGGCAGGCGGCCAACCAACTGGGCTGCCAACAAATGGTTCCGGTGAAGTCGAGTCCGGAGGCGCCGGCCGAATCTGTTCGGAGCTTTCGTGCAGCCCGCCCGCATCGATTCCCGCCAGACGCTAAAAAGCCCCGGAAATCCGTGGATTTCCAGGGCTTTGAAGATGGTGGGCGTGGCAAGGATTGAACTTGCGACCCCTGCGATGTCAACACAGTGCTCTACCACTGAGCTACACGCCCACGCGGGCTGCCATGTAGCGAGGCCCCTGGGGCCGCGCAACCCCGGCCCGCCCGCCCTTTCGGCCCGCCGACACTTGACCGGCGCGGGGATCGGGCGGATTCTGGGCTTCGTCCTTATCGGTGGAGGCCCCCCGTGACCGTCGCGACGCGAAGGCCGAGGCGGGACCGGCGCGGCCCTTGGCGCCCGGCCCGATGACCCGCGCCGCCCTCGCACTGCGCTCCCGAGCTCCGTCGCATCCGCCGGCGGCAGGCGCGGCGCCGGCGCGGCCGGCCCTGCCGATCAGCCGCCCGGGCGACTGGGCCGAGCAGGAAGCGGACCGCGCCGCCGACCGCGTGCTTCGCGGCGAGAGCGCCGGAATCTCCGCCGCTCCGCCCGGCGTCGCCCGCAAATGCGCCGGATGCGCGGAGGAGGATCGGGAAGCCGAGGGGGAGATAAGGCGCAAGCCCCTCGCCGACGGCCCGCTCGCCGGCCGCGCCCCGCCCGCGGTCGCGGCCGCGCTGGCGGCGCCCGGCCGTCCGCTCGACGCGGAGTCGCTCGCCTATTTCCAGCCTCGCTTCAGGACCAGCTTCGCCGACGTCCGAATCCATGACGACGGCCCGGCCGACTCGGCCGCCCGGGCGATCGACGCGCGCGCCTTCACCTACGGACGGCGGATCGCCTTCGCCGCCGGCCAATATGCCCCCCGCGAACCCGCCGGCCGCCGGTTGCTGGCGCACGAGCTCGCCCATGCGGTGCAGCAGGGCGGCGAGGGCCGGGCGCTCCAGCGCGACGCGGTCGGCACCGGTTCGGGAGCGGCCCCGAGCGGCCCCGGCCCCGCCCCCCCGGCCGGCGGCGGCGCCGCCGCCCGGCCGATATCGGTCGACGTGCTCTCCGCGCAGGACCCGGAGGACTTCCTCGTCCGGGCGGCGGCGCAGACGCTCGGAGTCGACATCCGGGTCCGCTCGCTCACCGACATGATCGGCCGGCTGGCCGGCCTCGCCACGGGCAACAGCTGCGTCGGTCGAGTGAGGGTGTTCAACCACGCCAACCCCTCGCACCAGGCCGTCGTCGGCGGCTCGAAGGTCAAGACTCCGGGCGCCGCCCCGACCCAGTCGCCGACCGAGGGCTTCTCGCTCACCTGGCTGCTCGACAACGCCCACCAGGCCGACCTCAACCGTTTCCGGGGCGCCTTATGCTGCTCTCCGGAGATGAACTGGTACGGCTGCTCGACCGCGGGCGTGTGGGCGGAAGGCGGGAGCCGGACCGCGGCCGAGCTGACCGGAGGCGAACGTTACGAAGGCACTAGCGGCCAGCTCTACCATTCGGTGGACGACGCGCTCGCCCACGGCGCGACCCGCTTCCGATCCATCGGCTCGCAGAACGTGCAGAGCTGGTCCAACGCGCTGTGCGCGTCGATCACCGCCTCGACCGACTTCAACAACTGGCACACCAGCCGCGGCGGCACGGTCACCCGGACGGTCATCTACGGCGGCCGGGACCTCCTCTACCGGCCGCAGTCGGACAGCGCCTGCGCCTGCGACTCGGCCACCGGACGTCTCAGCGGAGCGGCGCCGACCGCCGCCCAGCTCAGCGCCCGCTCCGACTCTCTCAGGGAATATTATCTGGCCCCGGTGCGGCAGCGCGCGACCGGCCGGCTGGGAACGCCGCAGCCGCCGCGACCGGCAGAGACGCCGGCCGAGCGGCAGGCCCGCGAGCGGACCGAAGCGTCGGAAGTGGCGGCCACGGCCGCCCTCGGATCCCGGATGCGCGACTCGGTGCTCCAGGGCGCCCTGCTCGCGCCCGGCGCGGCTCCAGCCACCCCCCTCGAGGCGATCCGCGTGACCTCGCGCTGGGGCCTCGACCTCGCGACGATCGTCAGACGGCTGCCCGCGCAGATCAGCTCGACCGCGCAGCAGACGACGGGCACTCATACCGCCACCACCCTGGGTCAGGACCAGCGATCGGCGATCGACGCCCTGACCCCGGCCTTGCGGGAGACCTTCTACAGCGCGCTCCTGCTCGTCCAGCAGGAGAGCTTCTGGCGCAACTATCTGGCGAGCCACACCGTCTACATGATCCCGGACGTCACCGGCATGGACTATGGCGGCTACACCCAGACGGGGACGCATACCGACGCGTCCGGACGGGTGGAGCGCACCTACGCCATCCACATGAGCATCGAGTTGCTTCGCATCGGTGACGCGCGGCGCGTCGCCGCGACCATGGTGCACGAGCTCAGCCACCAGGTCGACCGCCCCGTCGGCAGCCCGGCCTTCCGGCCCCTGCTGGGCGAGCTCGCGGCCCTCATCGCGAGCCACCCCGACATCGTCGCGCTCAGGGCGGGGGCTCCCGATCCGGCGCTGGCGGAGCGTCGGCAGCTTCGAAGCATCAACCAGATGCTCTACGAAGCGACCAGCCGTGCCGAGGACGAGATCTTCGTCCACCTCCAGCAGCTCACCCACCAGCCCGACATGACGATCGGGGGCACGCGGGTCCGGGCGGGCGATTACATCATTACCCTGATCGAGGGATTCGTGCGGCAATTGCGGACGATCGGGCTTCCGGCGGCGATGGTGAACGACCTGCTTCGCCGGGTTTTCGCCCGGGCGATGCGGCTCTACGACGAGCGCATAGCCGCCGCGCCGGCCGGCTCGCGCGAGCGCCAACTACTGGAAGTGAACAAGCAGCTTGCGGGTTTGGTGTGGCAGGAAGCCCTGCGCTTCGCCGCCACTCCTCCGGCAACTCCGTAATCGCGACCGGCCGGGAGACCGGCCGCCTTCAAAGCCGCCCGTGCTGGTCCTCGGTCTGGAACAGCCGGTCGACCTCGGCGACGAGGTCGCGCAGGTGGAAGGGCTTGGAGAGCACCTTGGCGCTCGGCGCCGCCTTGCCGGCCTTGAGCGCCACCGCGGCGAAGCCGGTGATGAACATCACCCGCATCTCGGGCGCCACCACCGCCGCCTTCTGGGCGAGCTCGATCCCGTCCATCTCCGGCATGACGATGTCGGTCAGCAGCAGGTCGAAGCTGTCGGCCGCGATCAGCGGCAGGGCCGCGGTGCCGCGGTCGACCGAGACGACCTCGTAGCCGGCGCGTTCGAGCGCCCGGGCGAGATAGGCCCGCATCGACGCATCGTCTTCCGCCAGCAGGATCCTGACCATCTATGCCCCTGAACCGCCGCGCCCGATGCGCGTCCTTCCGCACCCCTCATATGCCCGAAACAGGCGCGGGATTCCAGCGCGGGCGCGCCGGACGGGGCCCGCCGCGCGGCGGAACATGATTGCGTGCCAAAACCGGACTACTTACCCTGAAGGTACGAATGGCCGATTCCGCTTCCCCTTTCCGCCGCCTTGGACCGGCCCGGCCCGGCTCGCCGGTGGTCCTTTCGGTGCCCCATGCCGGCCGGGCCTATTCCGAGGGCCTGCTCGCCGCCTCGCGGGTTTCCAGGGCCCGGCTCGAGAGCCTCGAGGACCGGCTGGTCGACCGGCTGGTCTGGCGGGCCGTCGAGGACGGCGCGGTCGCTCTGATCGCGGATTCGCCGCGCGCCGAGATCGACCTCAACCGCGACGAGCGCGAGCTCGATCCGGCGATGGTGCTGCCCCGGCCGCCGGCCGACACGACGGTCGAATCGCCGCGCACCCGCGGCGGCCTCGGGCTGATCCCGGCGCGGATCGCCGGCTCCGGCGCGATCTGGCGCCAGCGCATCGCCGCCTCGGAGGTGTCCCGGCGGATCGACCGAATCCACCGCCCCTACCACCGCGCGATCGAGGTGGAGCTCAAGGCGGCCCGCGCGCGCTTCGGAATCGCCATCCTCCTCGATTGCCACTCGATGCCGCCGCGCGGCACCCAAGGCGACGCGCCGGTAGTGCTCGGCGACCGCCACGGCGACAGCATGGCCGAGACCCTCGTCCTGGCCGCCGAAGCCGCCGCGCGCGAGGCAGGGTTCCGGGTCGCCCGCAATGCGCCTTATGCCGGCGGCCACATCACCGAGCGCCACGGCCGGCCGGAGCGCGGCGTCCACGCCCTCCAGCTCGAGCTCGACCGTTCGCTCTACCTCGCCCCCGATCTGCGCTCGACCGGCCCCGGCTTCGACCGGGTCGCCCGGCTGATCGCCGCCATCGCCGCCGCGCTCGCCGCGGCCGCTCTGAGCCCGCCGGAGGCGATCGCGGCGGAATAGCCGCCGCTCCCATCGATGAGCCCGGCTCACAGCTCCATGCAGGATTGAGCCCCTTATCCGGCCCTCGCTCAAAGCCTATCTCGGCCCTGAACCGCCAGCCCCTGGAGAATATCGTGACCGTCAACGCCTATGGCGCCTATGCCGCCGACAAGCCGCTCGAGCCGATCGCCATCCACCGCCGGGCGCCCGGCCCGGGCGACGTCCAGATCGACATCGCCTATTGCGGAGTCTGCCACTCCGACCTGCACACCGTCCGCTCCGAATGGGGCGGCACCCTCTATCCCTGCGTCCCCGGCCACGAGATCGTCGGCCACGTCAGCGCGGTCGGCGACGAGGTTGCCGGTTTCAAGGTCGGCGACACGGTCGGGGTCGGCTGCCTGGTCGACAGCTGCCGGCATTGCCGCTCCTGCGCCGAGGGGCTTGAGCAATATTGCGAGAACGGCTTCGTCGGCACCTACAACGGCCCGACCGCCGACCCGCCCGGCCACACGCTCGGCGGCTATTCGCAGCGCATCGTCGTCGACCAGGGCTTCGTCCTCCGGATCCGCCATCCCGAGGCGCAGCTCGCCGCCGTCGCGCCCCTGCTCTGCGCCGGGATCACCACCTGGTCGCCGCTCCGCCACTGGAAGGTCGGGCCAGGGCAGAAGGTCGGCGTGGTCGGAATCGGCGGCCTCGGCCATATGGGGATCAAGCTCGCCCACGCTCTCGGCGCCCATGTCGTCGCCTTCACCACCTCGGAGGGCAAGCGTCGGGACGCGCTCGATCTCGGCGCCGACGAGGTCGTCGTCTCGCGCAACGCCGAGGAGATGAAGGGCCACGCGCGCAGCTTCGACTTCATCCTAGACACGGTCGCCGCGAGCCACGATCTCGACGCCTTCACCGCCCTGCTCAAGCGCGACGGCACCTTGTGCCTGGTCGGGGTGCCCGAGCATCCCCATCCCTCGCCCAGCGTCGGGGTGCTGATCTTCGGCCGCCGGTCGATCGCCGGCTCGCTGATCGGCGGGATCGCCGAGACCCAGGAGATGCTCGATTTCTGCGCCGAGCACGGCATCGTCTCGGAGATCGAGACGATCCCCGTCCAGGCGATCGACACCGCCTATGACCGGATGCAGCGAAGCGACGTCAAATACCGATTCGTCATCGACAGCGCCTCGCTGGGCTGAAGCCTCACGCCGAGTGGGCCGAATCCTCCGCGAGCAGGCGCCGCGAGCGGACGATGATGTCGACCCAGTCGGCGAAGGCCGCGGCGAGGCCGGTCACCAGCGCCTTGAGCGGCCCCTCCTTGAGGCAGCCGTCGGGATCGAAGCTGTCGTCGCTCACCCGGCCGAGATAGGCCTCGGGCTGCTGCATCACCGGCATGTTGAGGAAGACGCAGGCCTGGCGAAGCTGGTGGTTGGCGCCGAAGCCGCCGATCGCCCCGGGCGAGACGCTGACGATCGCCGCCGGCTTTTTGTCCCAGGCGCTCTTGCCGTAGGGCCGCGAGCCGACGTCGACCGCGTTCTTGAGCACCCCGGGCACTCCGCGATTATATTCGGGCGTGCAGAACAATATCCCGTCCGCCGCCGCGATCCGCTCCCGGAACCGCCGGTAGCTTTCGGGCGGATCGGAATCGTAATCCTGGCTGTAGAGCGGCAGCTCGCCGATCTCGACGATCTCGCAGTCGAGCCTGTCGGCCGCGAAGGCGCAGATCGAGCGGGCGACCTTGCGGTTCAGGCTGTCGGAGCGAAGGCTTCCGACGACGATCGCGATCTTGTGCCGGGTCATGGCGGATCCTTTCGAAGCCCCCACGCCCCAAATCGCCCCCGCGCGAAAAAGGTTGCGGATCGATTTGCCTCGGGCGATCCTCCTCCGGAAAATGCCGCGCTCCGCCCTCTCCCCCTTTTGCCTTGCCGTCCTGGCCGCCGCCGGTCCGGCCGGCGCCCGCCCGCCGGTCGAGACTCCCAGGCGCCTCGCCAACGGCTGGCATTATGGCGAGGCCGGCAATTACTGCATGGCGATCCGCGAGCTCCCCGGCGGCGCCCGCCTGTCGATTCGCCTGGCGAAGTGGGACGACATGTCGGACAGCCTGATCCTGTGGGCGCCGGGCCTGCCGGCGCTGGACCTCGACGACGAGGCGGCGGCCGACCGCTTCCACGACCTCGAGGTCCGTATCGACGGCCGCTCCGTTCCGAGCGCGATGCATTCGACGATGATCGAGGATTTCGACGGCAAGCCTGGCCCGACCTACCGGCTCGGCATCGCCCAGCAGCCCTTCATCGCCGCTCTCGCCAGGGGAAGGACCCTCGAGATCCGCCGCGCCGGGAGGCCGGTCGCCGCCTTTCCGATCGGCGGCAGCGGCGCCATGGCGCGAACCTTCGCCGCCTGCGTCAGGAAGCCGCCCAGCTTCTAGGGCGTCCAGTCTCGTCATGCCGGACTTGATCCGGCATCCACCTTTTCTTTCAGATCGCAGCGGCTTGGCGAAGGTGGACCCCTCTGAGTTCACAAACGAAGTGCAACACCTCAGACAGGTGTTGCCATGTCGACCTACCGCCAGCTTTCGATCGAGGAACGGTGTGAGATTGCCCGCCTTCATGAAGGCGGGCAATCGCTCCGGCAGATCGCTGCAGCTCTGGATCGCCAGCCGTCGACGATCTCCAGGGAGCTGAAGCGCAATAAAGGCTCGAAGATCGGCTACAGCCCGACCTACGCCCAGCAGCAGGCGGGTGCGCGGCGCTGGTCGGGGTCGCGGCTCGAGCGCGACGACGTCCTGCGCGAGAACGTGCTCGATCGCATGGCCGACGGCTGGTCGCCCGAGCAGATCTGTGGCCGCCTCGCCCTCGACGCGGGGCGCCGGGTCATCAGCCACGAGACCATCTATCGCTTCGTCCACGCCCAGATGAAGCGCACCAACGACGTCAGCTGGCGCCGATACCTCCTCCGGGGCAGGCTTAGGCGCGGCTGGCGTAATAAAGGCGGCGGCGCTCCTCGCTTCACCGACCGAAGGTCCATCCACGACCGCCCCGCCGAAGCCGCCGACCGCCTCGTCCAGGGACATTGGGAGGGCGACGCGATGCTCTTCTCCACGCCCGGCCAGGCCGTCCTCGTCGTCCACGAAAGACGCTCCCGCATCACCCTTCTCGTCCGGCCGCCAAGCCTCAAGGCCGAGCCGACCGCAACCGCGCTCGCCGCCATCCTCAGGCCCATGCCGGCCGACATGCGACGGACCATCACATTCGACAACGGCACCGAGTTCGCCCGGCACTACCGGCTTACCCAGCAGCTCGGCATCCAGACCTACTTCTGCGACACCCACAGCCCTTGGCAAAAAGGCGGCGTCGAAAACGCCATCGGACGTCTCAGACGGGCATTGCCACGCAAAACCAACCTCGACGCCCTCTCCAACAAGGCCATCGACAAGCTCGTCGCCCGCTACAACAATACCCCCCGAAAATGCCTCGGCTTCCAAACGCCAGCCGAAGCCTTCATCAATCCGTTGCACTTCAAATGTGAATCCACACCCGGATCAAGTCCGGGGTGACGATTCACCCTGAAGCCAGCGCGCTCTGGCGACCGTCGCCCTCCCGCAAGTCCGCCAGAAGCGTGGCGGCACAGGCGGGAACCAGCTCCAGCGTCGCGGCGCGGGTGAGGGCCAAGACCGGCACCCGCGAGGCCAGGGAGGCGCAGAAGGCGAGGTCGGAGCGCGATATCGGCCGGATCCAGTCGGCGCCGTAGAGCTGGTGGACGAGCGCCGGTGCCGCCGCCGATCGCGACAGCCGCCGCGCGGCGCCGGCGCCGGCGGCGGGATCGGGCGGGGCGAGGATGTAGACCCGGCGGATCGGAGCCGGGCCGTCCGGCGATGCCGCGTCGATCCAGCTCTTCGCCGTTCCCTCCCTTTCCTGCCTCGCGGCCCCGCCGCCGAAGCCGAGCGCCTCGAACGAATCCGCGAGCAGGCTGATCCGGGCGTAGCCCGGCTCCACCTCGAAATCCGCGCCGCGCGGCGTGAAGACGAGCAGGTCCTCGCTGAGCAGCCGTCCGCCGGCTCCGAGCAGGGCCGCGGCCAGGGTCGACTTGCCCTGTCCCGAATCGCCGAGGATGGCGATCGCCTCGCCGCCATGCTCCACTGCCGCCCCGTGCAGCAGCGGCGTTCCCGCCGACGAGAGCAGGACCGCGCAGGCGACGCCCGACAGGACCGGCACCGAGTCGCTCCAGCCGATGCTTCCGGCGAGGGTAAGGGTCTTTGCTCGCGGGTCATGATCGAAGTGCAGCCACCCGCCCTCGGCGTTGGTGTAGCGCAGGCTCCACCCGTCCCCGTCGCGAAGCAGCTCACGCCGAACCTCCGCCGAGGGCGTACCCGGCGGCTGCCCCAGCGCGTCGACGATGGTCACATCCGCCTCGCCACCGCGCGCGGCGGCGAACGGCAGCTCGCGCTCGCAGGCGAGGGTCAGGCCGTAGGCGCGGTAGCGGTTCACGCTTCGCCGCCGCCGCTCATTATCTCCGCCTCGATCCGTTCGCGAAGCGGCGCGTCGGGGCCAACCCCGGCGCGGTCGCATGCCTGTCGCCAGCGCAGCGCCATCTTCTCCCGGAGAGTCCGATCCGGCAGATCGGCCAGCCGGACCAGCCACGCCCCGGCCGCTTCGAGGTCGGCGCCGGCCAGCTCCGCCCCCTCGATCAGCCAGGCGAGAGGCTGGTAGGCCGCGGGCCGGGTGTCCGGGAACAGGCGCATGATGTGCCGGAACCGGTAGCGGCGCAGGTCCTGCAGGAAAAGGGAGCGCCATCGCCGGTTGGCCTGGCCGGGATGGACCCGGTGGCGGAGCAGCACCTCCTGTAGATTGCCGAAACGCGCCCCGGCCGCCGAGGCGCGGATGGTCCATTCATAATCCTCGAAGCTCGCTTCCCGCCGGTAGGGGACGCGCCGCATCAGCTCGGCCCGGGCGAGCAGGGTGGGGTGGAGGATTCCGACCCGGAAGATGAGCTCCCGCTCGATCCCCTCGTGGCTTTCCGGGAACCAGTAGATGCGGGCCTCCTCGCCGAACGCGTCGGCGAGCGCGCCGCAGCCGTCGAGGCCGCTCGAACTCGAGATAGTCGAGCTGGCGCTCGAGCCGGCCGGGCAGGCAGATGTCGTCCGCGTCGAGCCGGGCGATCCAGTCGCCGCGGGCCACGGCGATCCCCGCATTGGCGGCCCGCGCGGAGCTGGTCAGGGCGGGATCGCGTTCAAGCGCCAGCAGCCTGATCCTCGGGTCGCGGCCGGCGGCGGCGGCGGCGATGTCGCGGCTCGAGTCGAGCGAGCCGTCGTCGACGATGACCAGCTCGAGGTCGGAATGGGTCTGGACGAGCGCCGACTCGATCGCCTCGCCGAGCCAGGGCTCGGCGTCGAGCACCGGCATGACGATGGAGACGAGCTTGCTCACTCGGCCGTCACCGGCAGGGGCCCCCGCCCTTGCGCCAGAAGATGCCGCTGGCGTCGACCACCTGGATCGGGTCGGCGATATTGCGCCGCGCCCGGAAGTCGTCCACGGCGTCGCGGCAGCTTTCCATCCAGCCATAATCGTCGACGAGGACGAACCCGCCCTCCGAAACCCGGTCGTAGAGGAGGTCGAGGCACTCCTGAGTCGAGCTGTAGAGGTCGACGTCGAGCCGGAGCAGGGCCAAAGGTCCGATCGGCGCCGCCGGCACGCTCTCGGCGATCCAGCCGGCGACGAACTCGACACCCTCGTCGAGCATGTCGTAGCGGGCGAAATGCTCGCGCACCCGGGCTTCGCTGAAAGCGAGCCAGGGCTCGCGCGCTTCCTCCAGGTTGAGCCCGTACCCCCGGTCGACCTCGCGGTCCGACGGCGGGACGCCCTGGAACGAATCGACGACCCAGGTCCGCCTGTGCGCTTCGCCATGGGCGACCTGGAGGGCGCGCATGAAGATGGTCGCGCCGCCCTGGCACACTCCCGCCTCGAGGAAGTCGCCCGCGATGCCGTCGGCGAAGAGGCGCTCGGCGCATCGCTCGATATTGTCGAGCCGGAACTGGCCGATCATGGTGTGCGGGCAATGGGCCAGCGACATTCCGCCCTTCTTGAGGGCGAGCAGGCGGGCGAACGCCTCCGGCTTGCGCTCGCCCAGGTCGCGCAGATGGCGCTTGAGCTCGATCCCGGCGAGGTCGCCGACGCCCTCCTCGCGAAGGAAGAGCAGCTGCAGCTCGATCTCGGGGTAGAGCTGGTTGACGAGGGCCCGCTTCAGCAGCCGCAGGTAGCGCTCGCGCGCGGCGTCGCCGGGCTCGGCCGGCGCCAGCAGCCCGTGCGGCTCGAGCCGGGCGATCAGCTCGGCGACGGCGGCCTGGATCTCCGCCGCCGGGGCGTCGAAGCGCACGGCCAGAGCCGCCGCGGCCTGCGCCGCCGCCGCCGGATAATCGAACCTTTCCCAGATCGCGCTCGCCGAATCGCTGAGCCTCAGCCACTCCCCCGTCTCGGGCGATTCGAGGTAGAGGCCTTCCTCATCGGCCATCGCCCGCGCGGGGCGGTTGCGGTAGAGCAGATCGGTCACTGCGCGGTCGGATCCGGCCGGGAGTCCGGCGAGCCGCCGGCGCCGACGCTGGGATCAGGAGTAGATGCCGGCGTCCGGGCCGCCGTAGCTGAAGACCGAACCGCGGGCCTGGCGGCCCTCGACGCTCTCGATGCGCGGCTGGGTCCAGGCCTGCTTGCGGGGCGACGTGTCGGACTTCGCGGTTTGGCCTGTTTCGTCGCTCATCATCGTCCCTTCAGCGTTGGAAGCGGCAATTGGTATAGGCTAGGCGAGGATAGCGCAATGGCGCGCGCTCGCGAAAGGGAGACGGGAGTTGAGCGCGATCGCCGGCCTGTGGCGGCTCGACGGCGGCGGCTCGGCGGCGGGATGCCGGGCGATGCTGGACGCCCAGCGCCGCTACGGCCCGAACTCGAGCGGCCACTGGTCGGGCGGCGATGTCGCCGTCGGCCGCAACCTCGCCAAGCTCCTCCCCGAGGACGCTTTCGACGTCCAGCCGCTCGTCGGCGGCGGCGGCCGCTTCGTCCTGGTCGCCGACCTTCGGATCGACGATCGCGGCGAGATGGCGGCCGCGCTGGGAATCGACCGGGCCCGGCTCGCGCGATGGAGCGACGGCGCGCTCCTGCTCGCCGCCTGGGAGCGCTGGCAGGAAGCCTGCGTCGAGCGGCTGGTCGGCGATTTCGCCTTCGCCTTGTGGGACTCGCAGCGGCGCGCCTTCTTCCTTGCCCGCGACTTTGCCGGCTCGCGTCCGCTCCACGTCCATTCCTCCCCGCGCCTGTTCGCCTTTGCCAGCATGCCGGCGGGGCTTCACGCCTTGCCCGAGATCGAGCGCGCACCCGATGTCGACTTCGCCGCTCGGGCGATCGGGGCCGGTGTGCCGCCGCTTTCCGGCTCCTGGTTCGCCGGAATCGAGCGGGTCCGGCCCGGCCATGTGCTGACCGTCCGCGCCGACGGTTCGGAGCAGCGGCGCTGGTGGAAGCCGGCGCATCCGCCGATCCGGCTGGCGAGCGGGGACGCCTATGCGGAAGCGCTCCGAGCCCATCTCGACGACTCGGTTCGAGCGCGGCTGCGCGGCCAGGACCATGTCGCCGCCCATCTGAGCGCCGGCCTCGACAGTTCCGCCATCGCGACCTCCGCGGCGCATCTGCTGGCGCCCGCCGGCCGGGTCACCGCTTTCACCGCGGTGCCGCGGGCCGGCTATTGCGAGACCCGCTCTCCCGCCTTGCTCGACGAGGCCCCCTTCGCCTCCGCGACCGCCGCCCTCTGGCCGAACATGGACCATGTCACCCTGGCCGCGGCCGGGCCTCTGCCGCTCGACCGGCTCGACGATTATGTCGACCTGTTCGGACAGCCCTTCCCCAACCTGTGCAACGCCCCCTGGATGACCGCGATCGGCGATGCGGCGCGCGCGCTCGGGCTGAGGGTGCTCCTGACCGGCCAGTACGGCAATTTCGCCTTCAGCTACGACGGCCTGCTGCTCCTTCCGGACCTGCTCCGGCGGGGCCGGCTTCCGGCGCTCGCCGGGCATCTCGCGGCGCTGTGGCGGGGCGGATTCGTCGCTCCGCGGACGCTCGCCGGCGCCCTGCTCCGGCCCCTGCTGGGGCACGGCTCCGCGCCCGCCGGCGAGCGCGAGCGGCGGCTGCGCAGCTTCGACCTCAACGATGTCGGCGGCCTCGCCAAGGGGGAGCTGGCCCGCTCCGGGATCGATTGGCGCGACCCCACGGCGGACCGGCGCCTCGTCGAATTCTGCCTCGCCGTCCCGGCCGCCGAATTCCTCCGCGGAGGAGTCCCGCGCTCGCTGGCTCGACGGGCTCTGGCGGGCCGGGTGCCGGATTTCGTCCTGGCGGAACCCCGCAAGGGCATCCAGGCGCCGGACTGGCACGAGCCGGCCGCCGCGCAGCGCACCTCGCTTGCCGCCCGGCTCGACGAATTCGCCGCGACTCCCGCTTGTCGACTGCTGCCGCTCGACGACCTTCGGGCGATGCTCGCCGAATGGCCCGGGGCCGACTGGACCAGCCCGGCCGTCTCCCGGCGCTATCGAAGCGGGCTGCTGCGGTCCTTCGCGCTCGCCCATTTCCTGCATCGGGCGACGCAAGCGGCCGCGCCGGCGGGCGGCGGCGATCGATCTTGAATCCGAAAGCGGCCATCCGTCGGCGCCGCCGGAACCCGAATCATGCTCTCCGATACAAAAAAACCACCCCGCGAAATCGCGGGGTGGCCAGGTTCAGGGAGGAGGGCCCGTGAAGGGCCCAACGCGCCGCCGCAAAGGGGGAAATACGTCGGCGCGCTACCTAAATGTATGAAAGCCTTGGATGGTTTCAAGAGACCGGACCGCCCTCAGGCCCTGGACGACATCCCCCCGATCGGGTCCCGGTGGCCTTCAAGATACGCCAACGCGTCGATAACCACGAACGCGTCTCGACAACCTCGCGATAAGCGGGTACTCGTTTAAACAGGGTTACGATAAGCGTGGGATGTGATGATCGTGGCGATGCGGGACCAGGCAAGTTTGGCAAGACTCAGCGCGGAGCTGGAGCGACTGGCGGGCGAACTCGTCCGCCTCGGCGGGGACTCGGCGCCCCAAATTCCGCTCGCCAAGGGCGAGCGGCCTTCGGACAGGCTGCGCCGGCGGCTGCTCGAAGCCCGGCGGGCTCGGGGCCTGAGGCAATGCGACCTCGCCGAGCGCCTCGGGCGGCCGCAATCCTTCGTCTCGAACTACGAGCGCGGCACCCGCCGACTCGAAGTCTCCGAATTCATCCAGATCGCGCGCATCCTCGCCCTCGACGCCGCCGCGGTTGTCGCGGAAATGGCGGCCGAGCCTCCCGAGGAGGAGGGGGAAGAGACGAAGGAGGACTAGGCGTTGCCCGCGGGCGGCGAGCCGGCGCCGACGCCGGGGACCGGCGGGCCCTTGCCCTGCTGCATCTGCCGGGCGAATATCTCGCGGACCAGCGACATCGAGAAGAGATGGGCGTAGACCAGCGGCAGCATGCCGTTGCGGTTCATCTTCTCGAGCTCGTCGCCGCCGAGATCGCGCAGCTTCTCCTCGTTGACCATCTGGAAGCCGCGATAGACGAACGGCTGCTCGGAGCCGGCCGGCTGGATCGAGACCTCGCCGTCCATCAGCAGGTCGGCCGTCCTTGAGGTCGGCCATGAAGGCGACGGTGCGCTGGGCGGAGAGCTCGAACTCCTCGCAGAACTTGAGGATCGAGTTGGTCGCCTCGCTCGGCTTGCCGTCGTCGAACAGCGCCTCGCCCTCGTCGAAATCGCCGACCAGGCCGCTGGTCGGGTCGAAGCACAGCGACAGCTCCTGGGCCTCGGGCGACAGGCGGGCGAGCATGAACGGATAGCGGCGGACATAAGCGGGCAGATAGACCTCGCCGAGCAGCTTGCCTTCCGTCGTCGACGAAGACGTTGACGCCCTCGTTGAGCCCCATCAGCGCCAGCGGCACCGGATTCTCGCCGACCGAGAAGACGATCGGCAAGTAACGCTGGACGGCGACGAACTCGTCGACCGTGATCGGCACCGCATGCTGCTGAACGAGGAAAGGCGCCCGGTCGGAGGATTTGCTGCGGAAGCCCGCATGGACGCTGCTCGACAGCGGCTCGAGGCCGCCATAGAAAATCGGCAGGGGGTTTGACGGCGGCTCGGTCGCCATGTTCGTGTCTCCGCTAGCGTTGGAGGCTGCCGCATCTCGGGCCGCCTGGATGTGGCGGCGGTTACTATGGCGCAATCGCGGCTTTCGCAAGCCGCTACAGCGGCCCGCGTCCGTGCTCGCACGGACCCTGGGGGATTAATCGCATGTTCAAGCGTTTGCGGGGATGGGACGAGTGATGGAGGGCTCCCCCATGATCCGCGCCGCCGCGGTCGGCCTGTTGCTGCTCGTCGCCGCCGCGCCGTCGGCCGCCCCGTCGCAGCGGCCCACCCATTATGGCCAGACCGTGGTCCGCGAGCAGGTCATCATCCGCTTCCGCCAGTCCGCCCCGTCCCGGATAGAGTGGAAGGAGGGCAAGGGGCCCAAATGCATCCCGGCGCGCGGCATCCTCGCCGCCACGCGGGCGGTCAAGGACAGCGTCGACCTCATCCTGCGCAGCCGCCAGCGGGTCCGGGCGAAGCTCGAGAGCAGCTGCCCCGCGCTCGATTATTATTACGGCTTCTACATCACGCCCAATCCCGACGGCATGGTCTGCGAGGACCGCGACATCATCCGCTCGCGGATGGGCGGCGCCTGCGAGATCGACCGGTTTCGAAGCCTCGAACCGGCCGTCCGCCGTTGAGCTTCCTTGACTTGAGCGCCCGCTTCGCCCAAGCGCTTGACCCGAAGCGGCTCGCGACGAAGCCCCTCAATCACCCGGAACCCTTATGAGTTTTGCCGACCTCGGCCTTTCCGACGAATTGCTCCGCGCCGTGGAGGAATCCGGCTACACCGATCCCACCCCGATCCAGCGCCAGGCGGTCCCCTCCGTCCTGATGGGCCGCGACCTGATCGGAATCGCCCAGACCGGCACCGGCAAGACCGCCGCCTTCGTCCTGCCGATGATCGACATCCTCGGCGAAGGCCGCTGCCGAGCACGAATGCCCCGCTCCCTGATCCTCGAGCCGACCCGCGAGCTGGCGATGCAGGTCTCCGAGAATTTCGAGAAATACGGCAAGTACCACAAGCTCAACATGGCCCTCCTGATCGGCGGCACCAACATGGCCGACCAGATCAAGAAGCTCGAGAAGGGCGTCGACGTCCTGATCGCCACTCCGGGCCGGCTGATGGACCTGTTCGGCCGCGGCAAGATCATGCTCAACGGCTGCAGCCTGCTCGTCATCGACGAGGCCGACCGGATGCTCGACATGGGCTTCATCCCCGACATCGAGGAAATCTGCTCGAAGCTTCCGTCGGTGCGCCAGACGCTGCTCTTCTCCGCGACCATGCCAGGGCCGATCAAGAAGCTCGCCGACAAGTTCCTGACCGGCCCGAAGACGATCGAGGTCGCCCGGCCCGCCACCGCCAACGTCTCGATCGACCAGCGCGTCCTCAAGGTCGATTCGCGCCGCAAGAAGCAGGTTCTCACCGACCGGCTGAAGGGCAATGACGTGCGCACCGCCATCGTCTTCTGCAACCGCAAGACGACGGTCCGCGAGCTCGCCCAGAGCCTCAAGCGCTCCGGCCTCAACGCCAGCGAGATCCACGGCGACATGGAGCAGCCCGAGCGGATCCGCGAGCTCGAGCGCTTCAAGTCCGGCGAGATCAACATCCTCGTCGCCTCCGACGTCGCCGCCCGCGGCCTCGACATCAAGGACGTCAGCCACGTCTTCAACTACGACGTGCCGTGGCACCCGGACGACTATATCCACCGCATCGGCCGCACCGGCCGGGCGGGCAAGACCGGGATCGCGATCACCCTCGCCACCGCCGCCGACGCCGAGGCGATCGAGGCGATCGAGAAATTGACCGGGGCGGTGATCCGGCCGGTGGAGGGTCCTGCCGAGCCGGTGGCCGAGGAAGCCGACTCGGCCGCGGACGAGGGAGAGCGCCCGCGCCGCAATCCCGCCGCGCGTCCGCGGAGCGGCCGCGGCCGCAAGGAAGAGCCGAAGCGAGAGCCGCGCGCGCGGCGCGGAGCCTCGGACGGCGAACCGGCGCCCGTTCGGGAAGAAGTCGCGCGCGAGCCGGAGCCCGATGCCCGCCAGGGGGCGCCGAAACGGGAGCCGCGCCAGCGCCGCGAGCGCGACGAGTCGCGGCGCGAGGTGGAGGTCGAGCTCGAAGCTCAGGAGGAGGCGGGCTGGAACGGACCGGTGCCGAGCTTCCTGGCGCAGAAGCTGGGCTGAGAGAGCGGCAGGACCAAGCCGCAATTGCGTTGTGAATAGCGGTCGGCTCTGTTAGCCGAAACAGGGTCGCACGAGACTTTGAGTTCGATCTGGTGTCGGAGCGGCTTTCACGGGCTTCTCAGACTTGGAGCAGTTAGATGGCCATCTTGCCTCCCCGCGAATTCGTGATTGACACCGAACCCCAGTTCGAAATCCCGCCGGGTCCGCTGGACGATTTTACACCAGAGCAAATTATATATCGGCAGCTCACTTTCGACTGCACGTTGATGCAATATGCGTACACGTATTACGATAAGTCCACAAAGAAGGACGATAAAGATTACGATGAAATAAAGAATTTTGTCAAGTGTATTGCCAAGAACAAGTACCCAAAGAATGACGACGAAGACAAAAAAGAAGACAAGATTTTAGATATAAAACTAAGTTGGGATGCTTATGTTGTAATTGGCCTCGATCCCGACAGCAAGTGGACATTCAGCTCCAAGAATCCCGCTGTGACGCTAGGCAAGCCGCACAATGCCGACAAGCCACCGGCCGGTTATTACGCAGACCTGTGGTATGTTGATGATAAGGGGGACGCATACGATCATCCCAAGCCAAGGTGCCGCGTCGCCTATTTCTCGGCGAAACGGCAAGCCGGAGATTACGCACAACCCTTGAATTTCAACATCAATACGCGCGACGGCACCGCCATCGTCGTCGATCCGGATATTCGCTTCCCGGGCAACGGCACCAGTTGAGAGGCCACCGCAGCCGGCCCCGTTGCGAGGCCCGCAAATCTAATATCTAAGTTTTTGATATATTGTCGACTCGTCCCGGCTCTGTCACTTTGCCTGCGGACGCGTGCGGAAGTTGCCGCGCCCGTGGGGGGATTGCCATGGCCGAAGCGGGATCCGGCGCGCCCGGAGGCTATGTTGCGTTCATCAGCTACAGCCACAAGGACGCCGCGATCGGGCGATGGCTGCACCGCAAGCTCGAAGCTTATCGCCTGCCGAGGCGGCTGGCCGGCACCGAGGGCGAGGACGGCCTTGTCCCAGCCCGGCTGACCCCGATCTTCCGCGACCGGGACGATCTCCCCGCCGCCGGCGACCTCAGCCAAAGGGTGCGCGCTGCGCTGGCCGTCTCGCGCAACCTCATCGTCATCTGCTCGCCGAACAGCGCCGCCTCCCCCTGGGTGGCGAAGGAGGTCGCGACGTTCCGCGAGCTCCACCCCGACCGCCCGATCTTCACCGCGATCGTGGAGGGCGAACCGGAGCAATGCTTCCCACCGGCCCTGCGCGAGGGCGGCATCGAGCCGCTCGCGGCCGACCTCAGGAAGGAAGGCGACGGCCGCCGTCTCGGCCTGCTCAAGCTCGTCGCCGGCCTCTCGGGCGTCGGCCTCGACGCCCTCGTCCAGCGCGATGCCCAGCGGCGTGTGCGTCGCGTGACCTACGTGACGGCGGCGGCCGTGGCGGCGATGCTGGTCATGGCGCTGTTGACCATTTTCGCGCTCAACGCCCGCGCCGAGGCCGAAAGGCAGCGCCACGAGGCGGAGGACATCGTCGAGTTCATGCTGACCGACCTGCGCACCAAGCTGAACGCGGTGAAGCGGCTCGAGGTCTTCGAAGCGGTCAACCAGCGGGCGCTTCGCCATTATGAAACGCAGGACCTCGAAGACCTCTCCGCGGACTCGCTGGAGCGCCGCGCGCGGCTCCTCCACCTCATGGGCGAGGACGATTTGCAGCGGGGCAAGGACGATCGTGCCCTCGCCCAGTTCCGCGAGGCCGCCCGCACCACCGCCGAGCTGCTCGCCGACGATCCGGACAATCCGGATCGCATCTTCGCGCATTCGCAAAGCGAATTTTGGGTGGGCTTAGTAGACTATGACCGCAAGAATTACGCCGCGGCCAGGACTGCCTTCGAGCGCTACCGCGCCCTCGCGGAGCGTCTCGTATCGATCGACCCGTCAAACGCCGAATGGGCCAAGGAAGCGGGTTTCGCCGCCGGCAGTCTGTGCGTGATCGCCCTCGAGCCTCCACGAGACGCGAAGGCTGCGCTCCAGCTTTGCACGAGCGCCTTGCAACGGATGGAACTGGCCCACCGGGGCAGGAGCACCGACCCGAAGGCGATCGAGGATCTTCTCAATCGCCACCTCTGGATGATGAAGGCCTGGCAGGCGAACGGCCGCTGGGAGAAGGTACTCTATCACAAAGCTCAGCAGGAAAAGCTGATGAAGTCGCTTCGGGCGCTGGATCAATCCAATTTCGACCATAAGGAAATCTGGGCGGCGGCCCAGATCGGGATCGCCGAGATCCTGATAAGACATGGCGACATGGCCGAGGCTCGCCAACGGCTGGTGGCTGCGGAACCGACTTTATCCACGCTTTTGAAGCACGATCCCGCAAACGCGCGCTGGCGAAGCCTGGACGAACGTTCGAGCAAGGCGCTTGCGATGGCGGACGCCCGATAGCGGCACGAGCGCGTTGGGCGCCCGTCGCCGCGCAGCGAAGGAGATTAGACAAGCGCGTCGGCGTGCATGCCCCGAGCCGCCCCTGCAGCGTGACCTGTATCACGCCCATGGCCGTACCTGAGGTGATACTTACCGCTGCGAACGACGGAGAGGCGCCATGGCCACGCGAATTGACCGCCCACTGGAAATCGATTTGGCGGCGATTCCGTCCCGGTGGCTCGCTGGACTAGCCGGCAGCCGATCAAGCTCCCGCTTTTTGTTCTGTCTTGCGTCCCCTCACTCCCACGCTTTCTGGAGATAAGGAAATGGCCACGCTGTTACGAGAAAAGGACCCGAACCAGGCCTCGCACGCCGCCGAGCCGCGGCCCGGCCCGAAGAAGAAAAAGAACCAGCACGCCCCGATCAGCCCGGCGCTGGACGTCGTGCCCAAGCGCTACGTCGTCCGCGAGATCAGCTTCCTGATGGACAGCGACGGGCTCCAGTTCCTCTACAAGGACTCGACCACCGGCCGGAGGATCGCGGCGCCGAACGAGTTCGACGCGGTCGTCCCGCAGATGCAGGCGACGAGCTTCCCGGCGGCGCTCGGCCTCACCGGGGCGGGGCTGGCGACGGCCGAGACGCCGCTCGATCTCGCCCTCGAAGGCGGCGAGGAAGAGGGCAAGGGGCCGGCCTTCCTGATGTTCAGGCTCGATCCGAGGCTGAACTGGCGGTTCAGCCGGGACGAGCCGGCGGTCACGCTCAAGGACTCCGCGCACGACCAGTTCTACGGCGACCTCACCTATATCGACGCCGAGGGCGGCTACCATGGCGAGCCGGTGGACGAGTGCCGGCTGATCTTCTTCAAGGCCGACCCGCCCCTGGGAAATTACCGGCACGGCCTCAACTTCAACGTCGAGCTGATCCAGAAGCCCCATGTCGGCGACGACGAGCCGAGGGTGCTGCCGATCACGATCGATCCGGACATCCGCTTTCCCGGCGGTTCGGGGACCTGAGACAAGAACGCGCGGGGTGGGTATAAGGCGCAATGCCATCCACCCCGCTTTCCCTCATCATCGCTTTTGCCCGGGCGGGTGCGACGGGCGTCGCATGGGAGCGTTTCTCGGCGGCGGGATATGATCGCATGACGGATGACCCGACGGCGCTCGGAGTGAAGGGCCGCCTCCTCAAGGACAGGGCGCTCGCCGGTGCCGGCGCCGACCGGCGGCGTTTGTTCGGTGAGGCTGCCGAGGCCTATCGCGCCGCCGCCGCGCTGGGCGGGGCCACCTACCCGCTGATCAACGCGGCCTCGCTGTCGCTGCTGGCGGGGGAGGAGGATCAGGCGCACGGCCTCGCGAATCAGGTCCTGACCCGCATCGAGGCGGATCCGGACGAGCCCGAAACGCCTTATTACCGGGCCGCCACCCGAGCCGAGGCCCTCCTCCTGCTCGACCGCCACGACGAGGCCCGAACCGCCTTCGCCGAAGCCGTCGCCCTCGCGCCGCGCGCCTGGGAGGACCACGCCTCCACCCTTCGCCAGTTCGCCCTGATCCTCGCCGCCCAGGGCCGCGACCCCGCCTGGCTCGACGCCCACCGGCCGCCGCGCTCGCTCCATTTCGGAGGCCATATGTCGTTCGACCCCAAGGTGATGCGGCGCGAGCATCTCGACGAGAAGATCGCGGCGGTGCTCGAGGAGGAGAATGTCGGCTTCGGCTACGGCGCGCTCGCCGCCGGCGCCGACATCATCATCGCCGAGGCGCTGCTGGCGCGCGGAGCCGAGCTTCATCCGGTGCTGCCCGGAGGGGTCGAGGCCTTCGCCGCCGTCTCGGTCGACCCGTTCGGCAAGGCCTGGCGAAAGCGCTTCGACGCGGTCCTCGCCAAGGCCGAGCCGGTGCGGCCGGTGCGGCCGCTCGGCACCCCGCCCGACTCGGCGATGATCGGCCTCGCCGACGAGGTCGCGATGGGCGCGGCGCTGATCAACGGGCGGCGGCTGGAGAGCTCGGCGGTGCAGCTGCTGGTGCTCGACTCCGCCGCCGGCAATGCCCAACGGCGCCTCCGGCCGCTCGCGCGAGATCTGGGCCGAGGGCGGCTGGCGGCAGCGGGTGCTGACGGCGCCGCGCGAGACCCGCCACGATTCGCCGACGATGCGGCGACGGCCGCGGAGCCGCTGGCGGTTCTCGCCGTCGGCCTGTCGGTGCCGGCGCGATCGCTCCGGCCCTCGCCGCGCTCCATGCGCGAGGTCGCTAAGCTGCCCGGGCCGGCCTGTCACCCCTATCTCACCGAGGACCGGCTGATCCTCGCCTGGCGCGGCCCCGGCGAGGCGGCCGACGCGGCAGTGCGGCTGATCGGCGCTCCGGCGCTGCCGCTTCGAATCGGCGGCCAATACGGTCCCGCCCCCACCTTCCGCGACCCTTTCGCCGGCTCGGTCCGCCTCGCCCCCGCCGCCACCGCCGCCGCCGTCGGCGCCCTCGCCTCCGCGCCGCCGGGCACCGCCTGCGTCACCGACGATTTCGCCGCCGCGCTCGCCGCCGCCGGGCCGCGCCGGCCGGCGAGCGAATATATCGGCGAGCTCGACCCGCCCGACGGCGGCCCGCCGGTCGGGCTCTACGCGCTCAAATCATATGATCAGCTCTTCCAGCCGCTGGGGGGCGACGACGGTCAGTGAGCCGGGGTCGCGGCGGACGATGCCGCGCCGCTCGAGCGCGCTCACCGCCCGCGACGCAGTCTCGCGGGTGGTCGAAACCCGCACCGCCAGCTCGGAGAGAACCGGCGGCGGAGAGATGACGAGGCCCGGCGAGGCCCGGGCCAGGCGCAGCAGCTCGGCATAGACGCGGCCGGCCGCCGATACCGCCGCGCGCTCGTAGATGCGCGACGTCGCCCGCCGGAGCTGGCGCAGCAACTGCCGCGACAGAGCGAGGCCGATGCCGCCATGGGCCTCGGCCAGCGCGACCAGGTCGCGGCTCTCTGAGGATGAAGCTGCGCGCCGCCTCGACCGCGCGGATCTCGGCTTGCTCGGGCGCAGGGTCGAGCTCGCCGAGCGCTCCGAACAGGTCGCCGGGCCGATATTCGCACACCTGGATCGGCTGCCCTTCGAGGCTGAAGAGCAAAGCGTGGGCCCGACCCTGGGTCAGCAGATAGGTGGCCGTCGCTTCCTCGCCCTGGCGGACGATGATCGCGTGCGGCGGCGTAGGCGCGCACCGTGCCGCGTCCGAAAATAGTGCCGGCGATCTCGTCGCTGCAGGCGAAGGTCACGCGAATGAATTCGCGCACGTCCTGCTCCGGCGGGGCTGCCGGGTTGTGTCGTCGGTGACCACGATCGCGAGAACAACAGAGGCGGAAGCGCTTGGCAAGCGCGCCGGTCCTGCTATCGACGGCCGGTGATCGCGACCGGCCTCCTCGGCGGCTCCTTCAACCCCGCCCATCGCGGCCACCGCCGGGTCAGCGCGGCGGCCATCCGGCTGCTCGGCCTCGACGAATTGTGGTGGCTGGTCTCGCCCGGCAACCCGCTCAAGCCGGCCGGCGACATGGCGCCGCTTGCCGGCCCGCTTCGCCTCCGCCCGGCGGATGGCGCGCGGCCTGCCGATCCGCGCCACCGCGATCGAGCGCGAGCTCGGCACCCGCTACACGATCGACACGCTCGAGGCCCTGATCCGGCTCTATCCCGACCGCCGCTTCATCTGGCTGATGGGAGAGGACAATCTCGCCCAGTTCCACCTCTGGCGGCACTGGCGCAAAATTGCCCAACTAGTTCCGATTGCGGTCGTTTCGCGTCCGGGATATGATGGCGCCGCCCACGCGGCTCGCGCGATGGGCTGGCTGCGGCGCTTCGTCCAACCCGCGGACCAGGCTCGGAACTGGACGGAGTGGAGACCGCCGGCGCTCGTGTTCCTGAGACAGCCGCTCGATCCGACCTCCGCCACAGGCATTCGTGCCGCCGAGCCCAACTGGCACCAATCGGAAGCCTGTTCGTTCAACCCCCGGGCCCTGCGCGACGGCGTAACGCGGCGGCTCGTGACTTGAGGAGGCAGTTTGCCCGCTAAATCCACCGGCTTCGCCCGACCGCGGAGCGCATGAGAAGGTCGAAGCCCTGCACAGCCTCGTGCTTCGATCGCTGGACGATGACCAGGCCCAGGACGTCGTCACCATCCCTTTGACGGGCAAGTCCAACATCGCCGACCATATGGTGATCGCCTCCGGGCGCTCGACCCGGCAGGTCGCGTCGATGGCCCAGAAGCTGGGCGAGCGGATCAAGCAGGAGCTCGGCCGTCCGGTCCGGGTCGAGGGCCTGCCGGTCGCCGACTGGGTGCTGATCGACGCCGACGACGTCATCGTCCACATCTTCCGCCCCGAGGTCCGAAGCTTCTACAATCTGGAGCGGATGTGGGCGTTCGAGGGGGATGCCGGAGCGGCTCCGGCGGCGACGGCGGCGCGCTGACCTGCGCCGATCGTCATCCCGGCGAAGGCCGGGACCCGGGAACTCGGGCCCGGCGGACATGACGATTCCTGCGTTCCTGGGTCCCGGCCTGCGCCGGGCTGACGCACAATGAAGCTCCACATCGTCGCCCGCGGCAGGATCGGCCGAGGCCCGGAAGCCGAGCTGGTCGATCGCTACCTCAAGCGCATCTCCTGGCCCACGCAGGTCACCGAGCTGCCCGAGAGCGGCGGCCGGCCGCCGGCCTCCGCCGACAACTCGGTCACCATCCTCCTCGACGAGAAAGGCGAGGCGCTCGGCTCGATCGATCTCGCCCGGCGGCTCGAGCGCTGGCGCGACGAGCGGCCGCCGCGAGGCGCGCTTCCTGATCGGCGGCGCCGACGGCTTCTCGGACGAGGATCGCGCCTCGGCCGACCTGCTCCTCTCCTTCGGCCGGGCCACCTGGCCGCACCTCCTCGCCCGGGCGATGCTCGCCGAGCAGCTCTGGCGCGCCACCTCGATCCTTGCCAACCACCCCTATCACCGCGAAGGATAGGGCATGGCAATTGGGGACAGCTACCGAATTCAGGACATGGCAATTGGGGACAGCTACCGAATTCAGGCGCGACCGCCCTATCCGGCGGCCGACTCCGAGAATTCGGTAGCTGTCCCCAATTACTCGCGGAATTCGGTAGCTGTCCCCAATTACTCGCGGTTGCTCCTGCCGCTTCCTTTCCTGCTCCTGGCCCTGCTCGCCGGCGGCCTCGCCGTCGCCCAGGCGCCGCCGACGCTCGCCGAGGCGCAGCGCGAGGCGGCCGCGGCCCGCCAGCGCTCGGAGCGGCTCGAGAGCCAGGCCCGCCGCGCCACCGGCGAGGCGGCGCCGGGCCAATGCCGCGGCGGCCGCCCTCGCCGCCCGGATCGAGGCGGCGGAGGCCGACATCACCGCCGCCCAGTCGCGGATCGCCCTGATCGAGCGCCTCAGCGTCGCCCAGCGCGCCCGGCTCGCCGCCGGCCAGGGCTCGCTGATCCGGCTCACCGCGGCGCTCCAGACGATGGCGCGGCGGCCGCCGGCGCTGGCGCTGGTCCAGCCCGGCTCGCTCGACGAGGTGGTCCACGTCCGGGCCCTGCTCGCCTCGTCGCTGCCGGCGATCCGCGCCCGCACCGCCGGCGTCCGCGCCGAGATGGCGCGCGGGCAGAGGCTGCGCCGCGAGGCGGCCGAGGCGGTGGTTCAGCTGAACGCCGGCCGCCGCGACCTGCAGCAGCGCCGTCTCGCCCTGGCCCGCTTCGAGCGCGACCAGCGCTCGCGCTCGGCCACGCTGATGCAGTCCGCCGTCCAGGAATCCGATCGCGCCCTCGCTTTCGGCGAGGAGGCGCGCGAGCTCGCCGAGCTCGCCGGCACCCGCGCCTTCCAGGCCCGCCTCGCCCGCCGCCTCGGCGGCCTGCCCGGTCCGGCGCCGCGCCCCGGCGACCGGCCGCCCGGCCCCGCCGCCGGTCCGCTACCTGCTTCCCGTCGAGGGCCGCCTCGTCACCGGCACCGGCGAGATTTCCGACGCCGGGGTCCATGCCCGCGGCCTGACCTTCGCCGCCGCCGCCGGAGCGCCGGCGGTGGCGCCGCGGCCGGGCCGGATCGCCTATGCCGGCCCGCTGCGCGGCTATGGCGAGGTGGTGATCATCGACCATGGCGGCGGCTGGACGACGACGGTGACCGACCTGACCGGGCTTGCAGGTGCAGGCGCGGCGACCGGGTCCGAGGCCCGCCGCCCGCTCGGCCGGACGGCCGGCGGCGAGGTCACCGTCGAGCTCCGCAAGGACGGCCGCCCGGTCCCGATCACGTCTCTGCTCTGACGGGGGACAGGTACCGGTACCTGTCCCCGTCGACCGCCGCCGACCGTCGTTTGCGAGGAGCAGACGGGCGAATTCGCAAGCCCCGTTCACCCGGTGTTGCTTTTCGACCGCCTAAAAAGGCGGTACACGCGTCTCGAACGGCCCAACAGGAATCCTCGATGCCCAACAATTTCCTCCGCTCGCTCGCCCTCGTCGGCGCGGTGGCGGTCATCCCCGCCGCGACCGCCTCCATGGCCGCGGTCGACGTCGACACCTATCGCGAGCTCGACCAGTTCATGAGCGTGTTCGAGCGGGTCCGCTCCGAATATGTCGAGCAGGTCGACGACAAGACCCTGATCCGCGGCGCCATCGACGGCATGCTCGCCAGCCTCGACCCGCACAGCGCCTATATGGACGAGCGCGGCTACCAGGCGCTGATGACGACGACCGACGGCAATTACGGCGGCCTCGGCCTCAACGTCACGATGGAGGACGGAGCGGTCAAGGTCGTCGCCCCGATCGAGGACAGCCCCGGCTTCAAGGCCGGGATCAAGGCCGGCGACTATATCACCCACCTGAACGGCAAGCTGATCTACGGCGGCACGCTCGACGAGGCGGTCGACCAGATGCGCGGCGCGCCCGGCACCTCGATCAAGATCACCGTCGTCCGCCCCGGCCGCGACAAGCCGTTCGACGTCACGCTCACCCGCGCGATCATCGAGCTTCCGGCGGTCAAATGGGAGGTGAAGGACAATGTCGGCGTGATCAACGTCAACACCTTCAGCCGCACCACCACCGACGAGACCCTCGCCGCCATCGCCAGCATCGAGAAGTCGCTCGGCCGGCCGCCGCTCGGCTATATCGTCGACCTGCGCTCCAACCCGGGCGGCCTGCTCGACCAGGCGGTCGGCCTCTCCGACGTCTTCCTCGAGCGCGGCGAGATCGTCTCGCAGCGCGGCCGCAGGAAGAGCGACATCGAGCGCTATTACGCCAAGCCGGGCGACGCCGCCCGCGGCCTGCCGATCGTCGTGCTGGTCGATTCCGGCAGCGCCTCGGCGGCCGAGATCGTCGCCGCGGCGCTCCAGGACCATCACCGCGCCCTCGTCATGGGCGAGCGCAGCTTCGGCAAGGGCTCGGTCCAGACCCTGGTCCCGCTCACCCAGAAGACCGCGCTTCGGCTCACCACCGCCCGCTACTACACGCCGTCGGGCCGCTCGGTTCAGGAAGGCGGGATCACGCCCGACATCGAGGTGCCGCAGCTCTCCGACCCCGACTACAAGTCGCGGCCGAAGCTTCGCGAGGCGGATCTGAGGCGCCACCTGATCAACGAGGTCGACGGTCGACAACGACGTCGATCCAGGACGACGGCAAGCCCGATCCGCGCTTCGCCGCCACCGCCGAGCAGCTGAAGGCCAAGGGCATCGAGGACTTCCAGCTCCATTACGCGCTGCAGACCATCTCCCGGCTCGGCCGCAACGCGGCGGCGACCCCCGCGGGCGGGGCGCGGCCGACCGGCAAGCGCTGATGGCGATCCGTCATGCCAGCGAAGGCTGGCATCCCGGCGAGATCCGTGTCTCCCTGGGGCCCCGGCCTGCGCCGGGGCGACGAGGCATGACCAGCCTCGACAAGGCCCGCGCCCTCGCCATCGCCGTCCCGGCCGCCCTGCTCGCCGGCGCCTACGGCTCCGAATATCTGGGGCGGCCTCTTCCCTGCGAGATGTGCTGGTGGCAGCGTTACGCCCATTTCGTCGGCGCTCGCCTTCGCCCTGCTCTCGCTCGCCTTGCGCGGCTTCCCCGACCGCGGCCGGAGCCTGGTCTGGCTCGCCGCGCTCGCCATCCTCGCGAGCGGCGCGATCGGCGCCTATCATGCCGGGGTCGAGGCGGGCGTCTTCGAGGGCTTCACGCAGTGCACCTCGGCGCATGGCCGGCCTTTCGGGCGAGGAACTGCTCAAGGCGGATGATGGCGGCGCCGATGGTGCGCTGCGACGAGATCCAGTTCGCGTTCCTCGGAATCTCGATGGCGGGATGGAATGCGATCCTTTCGATCGGTGCCGCGTTGGTGATCCTATGGCTGAGCCTCAGACGACCCCGGACGCGCGTCGTTGAGCGCCGCCGAGCCCCCGCGCTGGCGGCCCGGCGACGAGCAGCCCGACGTCGACTTCGATGGTCCGGGTCGACCAGGCCGGCGAATATGGCGCGACCCGTATCTATTGCGGCCAGCTCGCCGTGCTCGGCGCGCCATCCGGCCAGCCGCCCGATCGCCCGGATGCAGACCCAGGAGGAGGGCATCTCAAGACCTTCGACGAGATGATGATCGAGCGCGGAGTCCGCCCCACCCTGCTCCAGCCGGTCTGGCGGGTCGCCGGCCACGCGCTCGGCGTCGCCACCGCTTTGATGAGCCCGAATGCGGCAATGGCCTGCACCGCCGCGGTCGAGACCGAGATCGACCGCCATTATTCCGAGCAGCTGCGCGCCCTCGGGCGCCGAGCGAGCCCGATCTCGCCGCCACCATCGCGCCGCTTCCGCGACGAGGAGCTCGAGCATCGCGACACCGCGATCGCCGCCGGCGCCGAGGACGCGTTCGGCTATCCCTTATTGTCTTCCCTCATCCGCGCCGGCTGTCGTATCGCCATCGCGCTGTCGAAAAGGATCTGAAACGATGATGAAGCCCCTGCTTCTCGCCGCCGCCGGCGCCGCTTCGTCGCTCGCCGGCGCCGCCGCCTCCGCCCAGGGGCGCCGGCGCCGCCGGCCGCCGAGCCGAAGATCAGCGCGATGATCGTCTACGGCGACGATGCCTGCCCGCCGAGCACCGACGACACGATCGTCGTCTGCGCCCGCAAGCCCGAGGGCGAGCGCTACCGTATCCCCGAGGTCCTGCGCGGCGATCCCAACGATCCGAAGAACCAAGCCTGGGCGAGCGCGCGACCGCTCTCGAATATGCCGGCCGCTCCGGCATCGGCAGCTGCTCGCCGGTCGGCCCGGGCGGCGCCAGCGGCTGCTTCAACCAGATCGTCCGCGAGGCCCGGGCCGAGCGCCGCGGCGACCCGGCGGTCAACTGGAACGCCCTCATCGAGGAGGCCCGCCGCGAGCGGCTCGGCAAGATCGACGAGCAGGCCGAAGCCGAGGAAGCCGACGCCCGCGCCGAAGAGGCCGCCGACCCCCGCTGATCGTCATCCGGCAAGCCGCGATAAAGAGGGACGGTCCCTCTTTTCCTCGCCGCAAATAGGGACTGTCCCTCTTTTCCCCCCTTTCGAAAAGGGGGAGTGTCGCGGCGAGGGAACCTGCGGCCGGTTCGGCCCTTCTTCCCGGCAGAGCCCGAAAGGAGGCCGCGAATGAAAGCCGCCTTGTCCCTCGCCGCCCTCGCCGCGGCCGCCGCCTTGCTGCCGGCCCCCGCCGCCGGCCAGGCGGGGCAGGAGCGGATCCGCCGCCTCGTCGTCTACGGCAACGACCCTTGCCCGCGCTCCGAGAGCGGCGACGAGATCGTCGTCTGCGCCCGCCGGCCGGAGACCGAACGCTACCGGATTCCCAAGGAATTGCGCGATTCCCTGCCCGACGACGATCCGGAGAACACCAGCTGGGCGGCCCGCGCCGAAGCGCTCGAATATGTCGGCCGCGGCGGCATCCAGAGCTGCTCGCCGGTCGGCTCGGGCGGCGCCAGCGGCTGCTGGAACGAGCTGGTCCGCGCCTGGCGCAAGGAGCGAAGCCAGGGCGACGGGGAGCCGGGAAGATAGCATCCTCCCCATCTACGATGGGGCGGATGATTTCTCCGCCTCGATCCACTCCCCCACCTGCGCCTCGAGCACGTCGAGCGGCACGCTGCCCTGCAGCAGCACCGCGTCGTGGAACCGGCGCAGATCGAACTTCGCCCCCAGCGCCTTCTCGCGCCTTCGTCCTCAGCTCGCGGATCCTGAGCTCGCCGATCTTGTAGCCCAGCGCCTGGCCCGGCCAGCTGATGTAGCGGTTCACCTCGGCGTCGATATTGGCGTCGGTCAGCGCCGTATTCTCGCGCATGAAGGCCACCGCCTTGGCCTTGTCCCAGCCCTTGGAATGGATTCCGGTGTCGACCACCAGCCGCGCCGCCCGCCACGCCTGGTAGGAGAGCTGGCCCATCTTCTTCTCGGCTGTGTCGTAGAGCCCCATCTCCTCCCCCAGGCTCTCCGCGTAGAGGCCCCAGCCCTCGGTGAAGGCGGTGAAGAAGGTGAAGTGGCGCCGGAAGGGCGGCGCCTCGACCTCCTGCTGAAGCGAGATCTGGTGATGGTGGCCGGGCACCGCCTCGTGCAGGGTCAGGGCCGGAAGCTCCCACAGCGGCCTCTGGTCGAGCTTCGAGGTGTTGACCCAATAGGTGCCGGCGAGGCCGCTGGCGAGCGAGCCCTGGCCGTAATAGGCCGTCGTCGTCCCCTCCGCCGTTTCCGCCGGGATCGGCCTCACCCCGTAGGGAAGCCTCGGCAGGGTGGCGAAATAGCCCGGCATCTTGCCGTCGATCGGCCTTCGCCGCCATCGCCGCCGCCGCCAGCAGCTCGGCCGGGGTTTTCGCATAATATTTGGGGTTGGTCCTCAGCTCGCGGATGAAGGCCTCGCGGCTTGGCGAAGCCGGCCGACTTGGCCACCGCTTCCATCTCGGAGCGGATCCGCGCCGATTCGCGAAGGCCGATGTCGTGGATCTGCTCGGGCGTCAGGTCGGTCGTCGTCTCCTGCCGCACCCGGAAGGCGTAATAGTCGCGCCCGCCGGGCTGGGCGGAGATGCTGTCCGATTGGGCGCATTTGGGCGCGTAGGTCGTCCGGTAGAAGGCGAGATGCTTGGCATAAGCGGGGTTGAGCACCTCGCTCACCACCCGGCGCGCGCGCGCCTGCATCGCCGTCCATTCGGCCTCGGTCACGTCCCCCGGCCGGGCCCGGGTGAACGGCTCGTAGAAGCGCGACTTGGTCGGATCCTCGACGATCACCCCGGCGATGCCCTTCTCGTAATTGCCGAGCACCGAGCAGGGCAGGACGAAGCCCCCCGCCACCGCCTGGCCGGTGATGTCGAGGGCGGCGTCGTTCTGCTTGGGATATTGGGCGATCCGGGTGAGGTAGCTCTCGTAATCGGCCTTGGTCCGGAACGGCAGATTGTCGGCCAGGCCGGCGAAATTCTGGTGCCAGCCGGCATAGGTGGTGAACAGCATCACCCGCTGGCGAAAGCCGTTCGCCTCGATCCCCTCCTGGAGCTGCCGCCTCAGCACGCCGCGGTTGACCCGGTCGGCGGCGCTCAGTGCCTCGGCCGGGATCTTGTCGAGCCGGTCGAGGAAGGCCTTCGCCTCCCCGGCCTGCCGGTCGCGCGCGGCGAGGCTGAGATCCTCGATCCGGTCGTCATGGTCGCGGACTCCGAGCGAGGTCGCATAGGTCGGGCTCTCGCGCAGCAGCCAGGCGTAATAATCGTTCATCAGCCGCTTGAAATCGTCCGCCGGCGCCGCCGCGGCGGGGCCCGCCGCCAGCAGGGCCGCTCCGACCAGAAGGGCAATCCGCATCTCGTTCTCCTCGTCTCGCCCCGCACCCTAGAGTCGGCCCGTTCGAATCGAAAGCCCGTTCCCCGGCGAAGGCCGGGGCCCAGCGGCACGGCGGAATCACCGGATCCCGGCTTTCGCCGGGATACGATAGCCTCCCTTGCGGGTTGGGGCGGAAAGGGAGGTCGGCGCATGAGCGACAATGTCTACAAGGTGATCGAGATCGTCGGCAGCTCGCCGACCAGCATCGAGGACGCGATCGAAGGCGCCGTCGCCCGCGCCGCCAAGACCCTTCACGACATCCGCTGGTTCGAGGTCGTCGAGACCCGCGGCCATGTCGAGGCCGGCAAGGTCGCCCATTACCAGGTCACGCTGAAGATCGGCTTCACCCTCGACGGCTAGGAGTTGCGCTCCCCGAGCAGGAGGCCGGTGACGATCGCCGCGGCGAGCGCCGCGAACAGGGAGATGTAGAGGAGCGGCCAGCCGACGTGGATCAAGGCGACGCCCGACTGGCCGGGGAACCAGATCACGTCGAGGGTGGCGAGCAGCGCGAGGCAGGCGGCGAGACCGGCGACGAGCAGCGCGACCGCTCCCAGGCACAGCCGCACGAGGATTCGCCTCGAGAGCCGATCGCAGGTCATCCACAGGCAGAAGCAGACCAGCGGCCCGATCAGGGTCGCGAGGCCGTTGGCCTGCGGCTGGTACCATTCCGGGATGAGAGCGGCCTGGGTGAGCTTGTCCTGCCAGGGTGCGAGTGCGGAAGCGAAGGCGGGAAGGCCGAAATTCTTCCAGCCCGCGAACGGGTCGCGGCGAGGCTTCGTCTTGCCCACCCTCACCCTCCCTTCGGCGCCAGATAGTCGAATCCGATCGACCCGATGACGGTCCGGCCGTCGGGCAGCAGGACCTGAAGCCGGCCGGTGCGCGCCTCCACCCCGGCCGCCGCGGCGACGGCCGGGGACTCCATCACGTGAGGACCTCCGCCCAGGCGGCTGACGAGGAAGGGCGAGTCGCCGCCGAACATCGTCCGGTGGAGAGCGGGGTCGTCGAAGCGGAGGAGCACGCCGGGGGCCGCCCGATAGGTGCAGCTGTAGCGAAGCGCCGGGGCATCCGGGCCCGGAGGCTGGGTGACGAAGGTCATTCCGAACGGCACCAGGGCATTGGGCCGGGTCTCGATATGGCGGACCAGAAGCTTGAAGGCGGTCCGGCCGAGCGCTCCGGATTTCGAGGGCTTCAGCCTCAGCTTCGCCAGGAGGGGCTGGATGACGGAGGTGAGGGGAACGTCGATGCTCCCCTCCGAGGTCCAGGCCCCGACCGGCGCGTCCTCCTGGGCCAGCAAGGCGGCCGCGCGCAGAAGCGCCGGCCGGCGGGGCGCAAGGATGGCGCCCGCACCGGGCCCGGCCGCGAAGAAGGGAGTCAGCGCCGGGCGTCGACGGGGCTTCGAGCCGAACCAGAGCGGGCCGCTGCGATAGTCGACCGAGAGGTTCAGCGGACCGTTGATGATCGAGCTTCCGCGCGTGCCTACCCTGACCCACCCCTTGAGCCCCGCGTCCGGCCAGTCGACGAAGAGGTTGCGCGTCGGATGATGGTTGCGGATGCAATAGACGATCAGGCGCCGGTCCGGCAGCTTCCACTCGAACGAGTCGAAGGTGAAGCTGTAGCCCACATTCTCGCCGCTGGGGTTGGCCCGCGGGCACTGGACCTGCGCTTCGGCCGGCGAACCGAGGGCGAGGAGCAGCCCGGCCGCCGAAGCGGCCGCGAGCCTTAGCTTCCGGTGCCCACCGTTGCGCATCCTTTGCCCCCCCAGCCAGCTTAGCAGAAAGGCGTCGATGCCGCTATCGGTTTCCGGCCGGCAGCCGCCCCGCGCGGTGCGGGAGCAGCTTGCGTCCGGCCCGATCCGGTCCCATCATCCCGGCGGGGGAAAGACGCCATGGCAACCACCGCCGCAACCGCTCCGCCGCGCGCGAAGATCAGCCTGAAGCCCGAGCTGGTCGACCGGATCCTGTCGGCCGCCGCCCTGGTTCTGCTCGCCTTCGTCGTCACCGCCTTGTGGCGGGGCCGAGCCGAATGGGGCGAGGTCCCGGCCTTCGTCTGGGGGCATATCGCCACCATCGTGCTCGCCGTGATCCTCACCCCGGTGATGCTGCTCCGCCGCCGCGGCGACCGGCTCCACCGCCGGCTCGGCTGGGTCTGGGTCTCGTCAATGGCCCTGACCGCGATCCTCACCTTCTGGATCCGCGGCCTCAACCAGGGCTCGCTGAGCCTCATCCATATCCTCTCCGCCTGGACCCTGGTGCAGGTTCCGCTGATCGTCTGGGCCGCCCGCCGCCACGAGCACCGCAGGCACCGCAACGCCGTCCGCGGCATGGTCGCCGGCGCCCTCGTCATCGCCGGGATCTTCACCTTCCCGTTCGACCGCCTGCTCGGCCACTGGCTGTTCGGCTAGGCCGACGCGCGTCATTGACTTTCGTTACGCCGCCGCCTATCCGCCCGCTCCCCGCCGCACGTTCGGCAGCGGGAACGACGGAGAGTGACTTGGACAATCGCGATCGACTTCGGCGATTTTGTCTTGCCTTCGTCAGGATGCCCAAGCGCTAGTCAGCGCCGCCGGCTCCTGACCGGCGAGCACGAAATCCACTGAACCTTTTGAAGAACGGCTTGGCCATGCCTTTTCGGCCGCGGCCGCGGCCGAATGGATTTGTCATGGGCGAGAAGCTTCTGGCGCAGCGCATCCTCGCGCTGCTCCGCGACACGACGGGACGGCAGAGCCGGGAAGGGCAGGCGACGCTCGAATGGGCGTTCGACGAGCGCGACTGGCTGTGGCCGGGCCACGCCTGGGCCGACGGGGCCGAGCCGGCTCCGGACGGCACGACCGGCTCGGGCGACACGATCGACTGGATCAGCCTGCCGCGCCTGATCGCGGCGATCGACACGGACGAGCCCGAGCCGACGCTGCTGGCCGGGGTCCGGATCGCCGCCGACCTGCTCCAGCTCGGCGAGTTCGACCGGGCGCTGCTGGCGGCCGTCGCCGCTTTCGAGCGGCTCGGCCGGCTGTCCGCGCTGCGCATGCGGCTGGCCGCCGCCGGCGCCGAGATCCGACTCCTGCTCGCTCGGCTGGCGGGCGCTCCGCCGGCCGAGGCGGCGGTTCGAGTGCGCCGCTGCGAGGCGCTGTCGCTCGGGCTGCTCTGGCTCGGCCATGACGGTGGCTACGGCTCAAGCGAGCTTCAGCTCCAGTGGCGCTTCGGCCGGGTCCTCGACGAGGGCCTCGTCGACGAGGCTCGCTTGGTCGACGCGCTCGCCGGGATTCGCCAGTCGGCATCGCTGGGGCGGCCCGATTTCGTCGAGCATGAACAGGCTTTCGACCTGCTGGTCCGCCTCCTCAAGGGGGCTCTGGCGGCGCGCACGCGCGGAATCAGCCTGCTCATCCACGGCCCGCCGGGAACCGGCAAGACCGAAATGGCGCGCACCCTCGCCGCCGAGGTCGGGGCGAGCCTGTTCGCGGTCGGCGAGGCCGACGTCGAAGGCGAGGAGCCGTCGCGCTCCGAGCGCCTGCACGCCCTGAAGCGGGCGCAGCGCCTGCTCGCCCGGCGCGGCGGCAGCCTGCTCCTGTTCGACGAGATGGAGGATCTGTTCGCGGAGGCGAGCTGGTCCGCGGGCGGCGGGCGCCGCTCGGGCTCGAAGATCTACGTCAACCGCCTGCTCGAAGAGGGGGCGGTGCCGGTGATCTGGACGTCGAACTCGCTCGCCGAGATCGATCCCGCCCACCTTCGGCGGATGAGCTTCGTGCTTCGCATGGATCACCCGTCGCCCAAGGCGCGCGGCCGGATCGCCGAGCGCGCGGGCGAGGCGGAGGGCGCCGGCGAGGCGGTCGCTGGGCTCGCCCCTCTGCTTGCCCGCGAGGTGGAGAGCGCCAGCGTCGCGCGTCTTGCGCTGCGCACCGCGTCGCTGGCGGGCGGCGCGGCGGCGGACGCCGAGGCGGCGGCTCAATCCCTGCTGCTCGGCCTGCGCGGCGGCCGCTCGCTGCCGCCGGCCCCGTCGGGGAGCACGCTCGACCTCGCGCTCTACGAGTCCGACGTCGAGATCGCGCCGCTGATCGAGCGGCTCTCGGCGCCGGGCGCGGCGAACGACTTCTCGCTCCTGCTCACCGGCCCGCCGGGGACCGGCAAGACCGCGCTCGCGGCGCATGTGGCGGAGCGGCTCGATCGGCCGCTCAAGGTCAAGCGCGCGTCCGACCTCCTGTCCTGCTGGGTCGGCGCGACCGAGGCGAACATCGCCGAGGCTTTCGCCGAGGCGCGCGACCAGGGCGCCGTGCTGCTGTTCGACGAGGCCGATTCGCTCCTCTTCGACCGCGGCGACGCGCAGCGTTCGTGGGAGATCACCCAGGTCAACGAGATGCTCACCTGGATGGACTCCCACCCGCTTCCGTTCGTCGCCGCCACCAACTTCGCCCGGCGGCTCGATCCGGCGGCGCTCCGCCGCTTCGTCTTCAAGATCGAGCTCCGGGCGCTGTCGGCCGAAGCGGCGGCACGGGCGTTCGAACTCTTCTTCGGCCAGCCCGCCCCGGCGGCCCTCTCGGAGGTCGGCGGCCTCACCCCCGGCGACTTCGCCGTCGTCCGCCGCCAGCTCCGCTACCGCCCCGAAGCGGCGCCGGCCGAGATCCTCGCCTTGCTCCAGGCCGAGGCGAAGGCGAAGCCGGAGCCGTGCCTGAAGATCGGCTTCTAGGACGCCCTGCTCCCGGGCGAAGGCCGGGACCCAGCGGGCTCGGCGGAAGAGCCGGATCCCGGCTTTCCCCCGGGAAGCAACGCGGCTTCGACGCGCAACCCCGCGCAACCTAGCGCCTTTCAGGCTCCGTAGAACATGGTTCAGCGCTTCGGAACAGAAAGAAAACACTTTGGCCTGTTCCTGTTTTAGGCTAGCGTGATCCTATGGACGAATTGCTTCGCCTGCCGCCTCGCCTGGCCGCGGTCCTCGAGGATCTGCCGCTGGACGAGCTCGCCTTCACGCCCGTTCCGGTGAAGCCGCGCCGCGACGGCTGGACTCCGTCGCGGCAGCTGGCCTTCATCCTCCGGCTGGCCTTGCTCGGCGGAGTGGCCTCGGCGGCGCGGGCGGTGGGGATGAGCCGCGAGAGCGCCTACCGGCTTCGCGAGCATCCCGGTGCCGGCAGCTTCGCCTCGGCCTGGGACAAGGCGCTCGGCTGGGGCGGCCGCCGTGCCGAAGACCTCGGGATGGACCGCGCGATCCACGGCGAACGGCGCGATATCTATTATCGCGGCCGGAAGGTCGGCGAGGAGGTCCGGCACGACAACCGGCTGCTGCTGGCGGCCCTCAAACGGCTGCCGCCGGAGACCCATGTCGACCCCGATCCGGTCGGCACCCTCAACCGGCTGCTCGACGAGATCGATCCGGGCGGCGCGGAGCCGCCACGGAAATCAAACGATTTTCCGCTGCGATTCGCGTGATTTTCGTGAACTTTGAACCTTCCGGACGGATGGAATGCCCCAGCTCGACCTCCAGCAGAAGCTCGCCATCCTCGCCGACGCGGCCAAGTACGACGCCTCCTGCGCCTCCTCGGGAACGTCGAAGCGCGACAGCCGCGGCGGCAAGGGGATCGGCTCGACCGAGGGGATGGGCATCTGCCACGCTTACGCGCCCGACGGCCGCTGCATCTCGCTGCTCAAGATCCTGCTGACCAACAGCTGCATCTTCGACTGCCATTATTGCATCAACCGCAAGAGCTCGAACGTCCGCCGCGCCCGCTTCACCGCCGAGGAGGTCGTCCGCCTCACCCTCGCTTTCTACCGCCGCAACTATATCGAGGGCCTGTTCCTCTCCTCGGGCATCATCCGCTCGCTCCAACTATACGATGGAGCAGATGGTCGAGGTGGCGCGCAGCCTTCGCGAGGACCATGATTTCCGCGGCTACATCCACCTCAAGACCATCCCCGACGCCGATCCCGAGCTGGTCCGGCTCGCCGGGGTCCATGCCGACCGCGTCTCGATCAACGTCGAGCTGCCCACCGCCGCCGGCCTCGCCCGCCTCGCGCCCGAGAAGGACGGCGGCCGGATCGAGGGGGCGATGAAGGACATGCGTCGCGCGATCGAGGACGGCGCCGACGCGAAGAAGCGCTTCAAGTCGGCGCCCGGCTTCGCGCCGGCCGGCCAGTCGACCCAGATGATCGTCGGCGCCGATTGCCGCCACCGACGCCGACATCGTCGGCCGGGCCAGCCACCTCTACGACCGCTTCCGCCTCCGCCGGGTCTATTATTCCGCCTTCTCGCCCATCCCCGACGCCTCCGCGGTCCTGCCGCTGCGCCGCCCGCCGCTGATGCGCGAGCACCGGCTCTACCAGTCCGACTGGCTGATGCGCTTCTACGGCTTCGCGCCGGCGCGAGGTCGCCGACGGCGGCCGGCGCCGACGGCATGCTCCCGCTCGACATCGACCCGAAGCTCGCCTGGGCGCTCAAGTTCCGCGAAAGCTTCCCGGTCGACGTCAATCGCGCGCCGCGGGAGACGCTGCTGCGGGTGCCGGGCCTCGGAGTGAAGGCGGTGGACAGGCTTCTGAAGAGCCGCCGGTGGCGCAAGCTGCGGCTCGAGGACGTCGCCCGCCTCACCGTCTCGATCGCCAAGGTCCGGCCGTTCATCTGCGCCGAGGGCTGGCGGCCGACCCTGCTGACGGACCGGTCGGATCTGGGCGCATGGCTGAAGCCGGCCGAGAACAGCTGGAACTGTTCGCATGACCAGGACCGTTCGGCCCCGGACCGGATCCGGGGCTGTCGAAGCCCTTTCCTTCCTTTTCGAGCGGAAGAGAAGGAGTGGGCTTCGACAGCTCAGCCCGAACGGATTCATGCGTCACATCACCCTCTCCAGCGAAGACGATCTCGACGGCTGGCGCGACGCCGCCCGAGCCCTGGCCGGCGCCGGCGTTCCCGCGGCGGAGGTGAGCTGGCAGGTCGGCGACTCCGGTGGCGACCTCTTCGCCGTCCCCGCCCCGCTCCCGCAGGTCGGCGCCCCCTTCTCCGTCCCCCGCGCCTTCCTCACCCTCGCCGAGACCGCGATCTGCCACGCGACCCCGAGCGCTTCGCCCTTGCTCTACGTCCTCCTCCTCCGCCTCCGCGAGCGCCCCGGCCTCCTCGCCGACTCCGCCGATCCCCTCGTCCAGCGGCTCGAGCGGATGGCCAAGGCGGTGCGCCGCGACGTCCACAAGATGCGCGCCTTCCTCCGCTTCCGCGAGGTCGAGACGGACGAAGGGCCCCGCTTCGTCGCCTGGTTCGAGCCCGAGCATCACATCGTCCGCCACAACGCCGGCTTCTTCGTCCGCCGCTTCGCCAACATGGCCTGGTCGATCCTGACCCCCGCTTTGTCGCTGCACTGGGACGGCGAGAGCCTGAGCGAGGGCCCCGGCGCGTCCCGCGCCGACGCTCCGGAGGGCGATCCGATCGAGTCCGTCTGGAAGACCTATTACGCCTCCATCTTCAACCCGGCCCGCCTCAAGACCCGGGCGATGCTCAAGGAGATGCCGAAGAAATACTGGAAAAACATGCCGGAGACCGCGTTGGTGGGAGAGCTGGTGGCGGGGGCGCAGGCGCGCGAGGCGAAGATGGTCGAGGCGGGACGAGGACAGGTCGGCGGCAACCTTCGCACCGCCTGGGAGGCGGTCCGCGAGGAGGCGAAGGGCTGCACCCGCTGCCACCTCTACAAATGCGCGACCCAGACGGTGTTCGGCGAAGGCCCGCTCGACGCGCAGATCCTGTTCGTCGGCGAGCAGCCCGGCGACCAGGAGGATCTCGCCGGCCGCCCGTTCGTCGGCCCCGCCGGCCAGCTGTTCGACCGAGCGCTCGGCGAGGCCGGGGTCGACCGCGGCCAGGCCTACGTCACCAACGCGGTCAAGCATTTCAAGTTCGAGCAGCGCGGCAAGCGCCGCATCCACGCCAAGCCCGACGCGGGCGAGATCGAGGCCTGCCGCTGGTGGATCGAGCAGGAGCGGCTCGCTCATCCGCCCGCCGCTCACCGTCGCGCTGGGCGCCACCGCCGCCCGCTCGATCTTCGGCAAGACGGTGACGATCGGCGCGATGCGCGGCCGCGCCCACGACCTGCCCGAAGGCGGCGAGGCCTGGGTGACCGTCCACCCCAGCTTCCTGCTGCGGGTCCAGGACAATAGAGGAGGCCGAATATGCCCGCTTCGTCAGCGACCTGCGGGCGATCGGGGAGAGAGCGAGGGCACTGACCTGACCGTCATGCTGAACTTGTTTCAGCATCCAGCCCTCCGCCTCCCAGGCGGGCGACCAGCTGGACCTGAAACGAGTTCAGGGTGACGGCCCTCCCGCTCTACAACCGGACCAGCATCTTGCCCATGTTGGCCCCGCGGAACAGGTCGAGGAAGGCCTCCGGCATCGCCTCGATCCCGTCCCGCACCGTCTCGCGGCTGGTCACCTTGCCGGCCGCCATCCAGCCGCCCATGTCGCGGTAGAAATCGGCCATCTCGGGCAGATAGTCGGTGTAGATGAAGCCCTTGATCATGATCCGGGCGGCGATCACCCGCATGATGTAGCGGAAGGCGTGGTTGGAGCCGGTGTTATAGCCTTCGATCATGCCGCAGATGGCGAAGCGCGCGTTCTGGCGGGCGGCGGCGAAGGCGGCGTCGAGATGCTCGCCGCCGACATTGTCGAAATAGACGTCGATGCCCTTGGGCGCCGCCTTCATCAGCGCCGCAACGATCGGCTCCGCCTTGTAGTCGATCGACCGCGTCGGCGCCGAGCTCGCTGACCCAGGCGCATTTCTCGGCGCCGCCGGCCGAGCCGATCACGGTCATGCCCTTGGCCTTGGCGATCTGGACCACCGCCGAGCCGACCGCGCCCGCCGCCGCCGAGACGAAGACGATGTCGCCCTCCTTCGCCTGGGCCGCCCTCAGCAGGCCGAAATAGGCGGTCCCGCCGGTCAGGCCGAGATTGCCGAGCCACTGATGGTCCTCGACGCGGAAGCGGCGGCAGCTTGTTGAACTGCTCGGCCGGCCCGGCCGCGCCCTCGCGCCAGCCGAGCATGTGGAAGACGGTCTCGCCCTCGGCGAAATCGGGCGAGCGGCTCTCGACCACCTTGCCGACCGCTCCGCCCTGCATCGGCGCGCCGACCTGGAACGGCGGGACGTAGCTCTTCACGTCGTTCATCCGCCCGCGCATGTAGGGGTCGACCGACAGCCACTTGTTCTCGACCCGGACCCAGCCGTCCTGGAGCTCGCCGAGCGGCGCCTCCTTCAGCTCGAAATTGTCCATGGTCGGCATGCCCTGCGGGCGCGACTTCAGATGCCAGGCGCGGGTGGTGGTCATGATCGTCTCCCGTCGCCCCAGCGAAGGCTGGGGCCCCGGCGGGTGAAGAACGCGGGCGCCTTTCACCCCCGGGATCCCAGCCTTCGCTGGGATGACGGCAAGAGTCAAAAGGCCCGGCCCCCTTTCGGAGGCCGGGCCCCTCATTCGCCGCTCTCGGCGTCAGTCGTCGTTGCGGCTGCCGTAGGTTCCCGAGAAGCTTCGGTCGAGGGCGTGCGGGCCCTCGCTTCCCTGGTCCTCGCGCTCGAACAGGGCGCGGCCCTTATCCTCGTTGCGCCAGGCGTCCATCGCCGACTGGGCGGTGCGGTTGAGCGTCACCTTGTCCTCGACGCTCTCGACCCAGCCGCACGGCACCGAGTGGTGCATTCCGCCGGCATTGGGGTCGGACTTGGCGAGGATGATGCGGTCGCCGCGGACCTTGTCGACCTTGCCGACATGGGTGCCGTCGGAGCCGACCACCTCCATATGCTCGGTCACCTTGCCGAGCATCTGGCGCTGGCCCTGGCGCTTCTGCCGCCAGCCGCCGAACTCCTGCTCGAACTTCGACTGATGCTCGCGCCGATATTCGTCATAGTCGCGGTCGAGCTCGTCGATCTGCCGGCGCCGCCATTCCGAATAATGCGGATCGTGGATGTCGCCGCCGAAGCCGCCGCGGGTGAGGCCGTCGCGGCCGCCATAATCGGCGAACCTCTGGCTCATCGCGCCCGAGCGTGCCGACTCGGCCCGGATCGTTCCGGTCGAAGCGGCCGCCCTGGTCCGGATAGCCGCCGAAGCCCGACGCGCCGCGGGCGATGCGGTCGTTGCCGAAGCCGTCGTCGCGGCCGCCGGAGCCGCCCCAGCGGTCGCCGCGCTCGCCGCCGACCGAGCTGGAGAACCAGCCTTCGCGCTCGCTCGACGGATCGCGGTCCCAGCCGCCGCGCACGCCGGGCCGGTCGCGGTGCCAGCTCTCGCCGGGCTGGTTGCCCCAGCCGCCGCCCATCCAGCCCGAGCCGCCGGACCGCGGATCGTTGCCGCGGCCGCCGCTCATCCTGTGCTCCTGCTCCCAGCGCCGCTCGTCCATCTCGCGCCGGCGCTGGGCCTCGTCGTCGCCGAACCAGGAGCGGACCTCGTCGCCGGCCCGGTCGAAGAAGCCGCGGTCGTCGCGGCCGTAGCCGCCGCGTCCCTCACCGCGCCAGCCGCCGCGGTCGCCGCGGTTGCGGTCGTCGCGGTCGCGCCATCGATTGTCATCGCGATCGTCGCTGCCGTATCCCATGATATACTCCTTGTTTTCCGGGGCCCGCGGGCATACCGGCGCGGCCCATCCGCGCGCCGCGGGATGCGATGGGAACGGGGCCCGGGAGAGACTGTTCCATGTTAAGAGCCGACCCGTGGGGCGCCGCAGCCGAACCGAATCGCGGCATTGCGCAAGCGCTTGCGGCTCGCTATCTGGGCGCCTCCCAGCCCCGCCGCGAGCGGGGAAACCTGGCCGCCGAAAAGGCGCGGGGCTGTAGCTCAGATGGGAGAGCGCTGCAATCGCACTGCAGAGGTCAGGGGTTCGATTCCCCTCAGCTCCACCAGCCTTCGCTCCTGACGGAGCTTCGGCTGGCAGACGCAAAATCATGGAAGCGTCGCCGCACTCAGAAATCGCCTACCCGGAATTTGTTACGGAATTCCGTATTGGCGGGCTTGTTGTTACGGAATTCCGGTTGACAGGAGGATTGTTGTTTCATACGGAATCCCGGAAGACAAGAGCAACTTCAACGGAATTCCGTTTTGAAAAGCATTCTGACTTCATTGGGGGAGCAATTGCGCGAGGCGCGATCCCGCGCCAATCTCAGCCAGGCTGACCTCGCGCGACGCGTCGGTCGAAGCCCCACCAGAATCTCAGAGCTCGAGCGGGATTTGAAGCAGAGCCGCTGGGGGCGCGATCGATTGACCCTTCTAGTTGAAATCTGCGATGCACTGGGAGTCGAACCTATCCTCCTGCCGCAGCAGCGCGCCGCGGAAGTACGAGAATATCTCAGTCAAAGCAGCGGCGACGTTCGTTCCCGAGGAGAACCGACCTCGGCGTTCGATGACCTGTTCATCGACCTTGACGACGACGAACTCGACGATCCGATCCTCGGTCTCGACGAGGAAGATTGAGGCATGGGAAAAATTCCCGCGATCCTAGGAGTCTACCTTACCGACCATGAAGGCGAACCAACCAGGGTTGGGACGCTCACTCGCGACGGCGACGCATCGGTGTCGTTTGTAGTTTCCGAAACGTATCTAAGAGATGCACAGCGTCCGATTATCAGTCTGGGCTGGTACAATCCGCAATCGGATGAAGAGACGCAGAAACGACTTGCTGCCCGCCGCGATAAGATCGGCCTTCGGGGAGCCCTTCCGCCTTGGTTTTCTGGCCTTTTGCCGGAAGGCGCACTGCGTGAGTTGGTCCTTACCGAGATGGGCCCCGGAGATCACGACCAGTTCGATGTTCTGACACGCCTCGGCGCGGACCTGCCTGGAGCGGTCGTCGTCATCCCAGAAACCGGCCCCCCCGAATCAGCGGGTCCCGTACGCATCGAAAAGGTCCGAGGTCTGTCGGCGACACGACCGGAGGGGATGGTCAAATTCTCCTTGGCTGGAGTTCAGCTAAAATTGACGGCGAATGTCTCTGGCGAGAGACTGTACCTGCCGGAGCACGGAGAAAGCGGCCGATGCATCATCAAGGTCGCGGCAGAGGGCTATCGCGATCTCCCCGAAGCCGAGTTCGGGGCAATGCAACTTGCCAGAATCATCGGGGTAAACACGGCGAAGTGTGAACTGATGCCACGCAAAGCGCTTGCAAACGCTCCTGCTCATCTACTCCGACACGGTCCCAACGTTCTGGTTGTTGAGCGGTTTGATCGAACGGCGGCCGGCCGAATTCACATAGAGGACGCTGCTCAAATTCTCGGAGCCATCGATATTTTCAAATACACGATGGGGACGACGGATACCGTCCTCAACATGGTTCGTCGCTTCAGCACGGATCCAAGAGCTGATCTCTTGGAGGCATTCAGGCGGGTCACTGCAGACATTCTTCTTGGGAACGGCGACAATCACCTCAAGAATTGGTCGTTCATCTTTCCCGGAGCAGGCCATATCCGCTTGTCGCCCGCATACGACATCGTCCCAACGGTCCTTTTTGTTCCCGGCGACGAGCTGGCCCTGAGATTCGTTGGAACTCAACGCTTTAGCACAGTGAATTTGCATCGCTTTGCGCGAATCGCGAACTATCTGCAGCTCGATCCCAAAGGTGTCATTCGGGAAGTCCGAAAAACCGTCGAAACAGCCTTGGACTTGTGGCCATCGGCGGCAGCTGACTTGCTTGGGGCAAAGCGCGGACGGCAGATCATTGAACGTCTCGAAGGCCTGCAACTGGTCGAGGACATACGTTCCTTGTAGGCGCTACCGACATCGCCGGCAGCGCTAAGCAGATCGGTTCTACGATATCCGACAATCCAGATCGACCTTGGGAGGCAACGGGAAGAGTCTGACGAAACGCGCGGCCACGGCGAGATCGCCCTCTACCTTCAACCTTCCCGCGGCCTCCAGCGTTTCGAACCGCTGGCCGCCGTAGACCGCGGCGGCCAAGCCGGGCGGAGTGCCAGTGAAGACGGCCTCCGCCGCCTCCGCATCGCCCCTGCCGCCCTCGAACCGTCCATCCGCCACCGTCGCCAGGAAGCTCTCCGCCCCCAGCCGGAATCCGATCCGCGCCCGGAAATCCCCCGCCCGCGCCGAGTCGAACATGGTCCGGAACGACAGCATGATCGAGGTCGCGCTGATCGGCAGGGTCGGATCGTGGGCGGGGGATCGGGCGGCCCATTTGCCGAGGGACTGGACGATCGGCTCGGCCTCGTAGCCCCAAGGGGTCAGCTCGTAGACCTGGGCCGAGGCGGGGGGCGGGAGGCGGCGGCGGACGAGGAGGCCGGCGGCTTCGAGGCCCTCGAGACGCTGGGTGAGGACGTTGGCGCTGATCCCGGGGAGATCGGCCTTGAGGTCGCTGAAGCGCTTGGGCCCCAGCATCAGCTCTCGCATCACCAGCAGGGCCCAGCGCTCGCCGATCAGGTCGAGCGCGTGGGCGGTGCCGCAGGCGTCGTCGTAGCGGCGCTTCGGAGCGACCGATCCCGACTCGGTTACTTTTTGTAACTTCATAGTTGCTTTTTATAACTTAGGCGAGCATCAAGGTCAAACAGCGATTCGCCAGGAGGGAAAAGATGCCCCGGATGATCTTCGTGAACCTGCCCGTCGCCGACCTCGACCGGTCGGTGGCCTTCTACGAGGCGATCGGGGCCGAGCAGAATCCGCAGTTCACCGACGAGACCGCGTCGATGATGGTCTTCTCCGAGGCGATCCATGTGATGCTCCTCACCCACGCCAAGTTCGCGCAGTTCACGACCAAGCGGATCGCCGACTCGCGCGAGACCGTGCAGGTGCTGCTCGCTTTGTCCTGCGACGACCGCGAAGGCGTAGACGAGATCACCGAAAAGGCGATCGCGGCGGGCGGCCGCGAGACCCGGGAGAAGGAGGATCACGGCTGGATGTACGGCCGCGCCTTCGAGGATCCGGACGGCCATACCTGGGAGCCGATGTGGATGGACGTCGAGGCGGCGACGAAGGCGATGGCGCAGCCCGCTCCCTGAGGCGTGGCCCGCTTGCGGCGGGCGGAATCGTCGCCGCGCTTAACTTGGATTATAGGAGCCGATCATGGCTGACAGCCGCAACCCGCATGGCAGCTTCATCTGGTACGAGCTGCTGACCGCGGATCCCGATGCCGCCGCCGCCTTCTACGGCGACGTGATCGGCTGGACCGCCGCGAGCGCCGGCCAGCCCGGGATCGACTATCGTATCTTTTCGGCGGGCGGCACGCCGGTGGCCGGCCACATGAAGCTGCCGGACGGCGCCGAAGAGGCCGGGATGCGGCCGGGCTGGCTCGGCTATATCGGAGTCGACGACGTCGACCGGGCGGTTGCTGAAATCGAGACCGCCGGCGGCAAGGTTCACATGCCCGCCATGGACCTGGAAGGCGTCGGCCGGATGGCTTTGGTCGCCGATCCGCAGGGCGTACCCTTCTACGTCATGCGCGGGGAGAGCGAGGAGGCGAGCGCCGCCTTCGCGCCGACGAAAGCGGGCCATTGCCACTGGAACGAGCTTTCGACCCCCGATCAGGACGGCGCCCTCGCTTTCTACGCCGGTCGCTTCGGCTGGGAGAAAGGCGAGGCGATGCCGATGGGCGAGATGGGCGTCTACCAGTTCATAAACCACGGCGGCGGGATGATCGGAGCGGTCATGACGCAGCCCGCCGGGGCGGCCCGCCGGCTGGAATTTCGCCTTCGGAGTCCGCGACATCGATGAAGCCGCGGCGAAGATCGCCGCCGGCGGCGGCACCGTCCGCCACGGCCCGATCGAGGTTCCGGGCGGCGATTGGGTGGTGATGGCGAGCGATCCCCAGGGCGGCGCCTTCATGGCCGTCGGCCCGCGCAATCGAGCTTTCGGACAAGGAGAGAGAAAATGAGCAACAGCGAGCTTGAGCTGTCGATCACCCGCTTCATCGATGCCCCGCCCGAGACGGTCTACCGGGTCTATACCGAGCGGACCGAGGAATGGTGGGCGCCCAGGCCCTGGAAGACCCGGATCGTCGCGTTCGAGACCCGGCCCGGCGGCCGCTTCGACTTCGAGATGGAGGGGCCGGAGGGCGAGCGCCATCCCGGCGAGGGCGTCGATCCTCGAGGCGGTGCCGGGCGAGCGCATAGTCGCCACCAACGCCTTCGCCGCCGGCTGGGAGCCGCGCACGAGGATGGACAGCGACTGCGACTTCCCGAGCGTCACCATCGTCACCTTCGAGCGCGAGGGCTCGGGCACGCGCTACACCGCCCGGGTCCGGCACTGGACCGAGGCGGCGGTGAAGGCGCACGAGGCGATGGGCTTCGAGCAGGGCTGGACGATGGTCGCCGCCCAGCTCGCCGAGCTGGCCGAGGCCGAGGCGCACGAGACCGTCGCCGCCTGAGCGATTCGAATCGAAGAGGAGAGACGTCATGACCTATGTCGAAGGCTTCATTCTCGCCGTCCCGGCCGAGAAAAGGGACGAATATCGCCGCCACGCCGCGGGAGCGGTGCCGCTGTTCGAGGAGTTCGGGGCGACCCGGCTGGTCGAGGCCTGGGAGGACGACGTCGCCGACGGCAAGGTCACCGACTTCCGCCGCGCCGTCCAGTGCAAGGAGGGCGAGAAGGTCGTCTTCTCCTGGTTCGAATATCCGGACAAGGCGGCCCGCGACGCGGCCAGCGCCAGGATGATGAGCGACCCGCGGATGGAGGCGATGGGCGCCTCGATGCCGTTCGACGGCAAGCGCATGATCTTCGGCGGCTTCGCGCCCTTCGTCGACGAGGGCTCCGGCTCCGGCGCCTATGTCGACGGCTTCGTCCTGCCGGTGCCGGAGGGCAATCGCGACGCCTATCGCGAGATGGCGCAGAAGGCCTGGACCGACTTCGAGGAGCATGGGGCGCTTCGGCTGGTCGAGGCGTGGGGCGACGACGTTCCCGAAGGGAAAGTGACGGATTATCGCCGCTCCGTGAAGCAGGAGGAGGGCGAGCAAATCGTCTATTCCTGGATCGAATGGCCCGACAAGGCGACCCGGGTCGCCGCCTGGGAGAAGATCATGGCGGACGAGAAAAACAAGCCCGACCACGACAATATGCCGTTCGACGGCAAGCGCATGTTCTGGGGCGGGTTCGAGGTGATCGTCGATTCGAAGGCGGGGATCGGCCTCGAGGCCGCCGAGCGCGAGATCGCCTGAGCCGAGGCTGTTTCCCGGCGAAGGCCGGGACCCAGTCCCCGACCTGAACAGCTGGGCCCCGGCCTTCGCCGGGGAGCAGCGGACCGCAACCGGGAGAATCCCATGTCCGACAAGATCACGCCCGTCCTCTGGTTCGACGGCGACGGCGAGGAGGCGGCCAATTTCTACGTCTCCCTCCTCCCCGACAGCCGGGTCGACCGGGTCACCCTGGCGCCCGCCGACTATCCGAGCGGCAAGGAAGGCGACGTCATCACCGTCGATTTCACTCTGGCCGGCCGGCAATATCAGGCGCTGAACGGCGGCCCGCAATTCCCGTTCACCGAGGCCGTCTCCTTCATGATCCATTGCGAGGACCAGGCGGAGGTCGACCGGCTGTGGGAGGCGCTCCTCGCCGGCGGCGGCGAGCCGGTCCAGTGCGGGTGGCTCAAGGACCGCTTCGGCCTGCGCTGGCAGATCTGCCCCGAGGAGCTGCTGACCATGCTCGCCTCGGACGACCGGGCGGCGGCCCGGCGGGCGTTCGAGGCGATGATGACGATGGTGAAGCTCGATCTCGCCGAGCTCAGGCGCGCCTACGAGCGGCGCTAGAAAATGGGGACACGTACCTTTTCACGGAAAAGGTACGTGTCCCCGGCTGAAAAGGTACGTGTCCCCGGCTGATCAGTAGATCATCGACCCGCCGGCGAGGGCCTGGGCCTGGGCCGCGTTGAAATCGACCGCGCCGAAGTCGCTGACGCCGAGCAGGACGACCGAGCCGCCGCCGTTCGAGAAGGCCAGGGTCAGGTCGGCGATCCCGTCGCCGTTGACGTCGCCCACGCTCGAGCCGGCGATCCCGATCCCGTCGAGCTGCAGCTCGTCGGCCTCCGTGTCGAAGTCGAGGATGGTGTCGCTGCCGCCGCCGCGGGCGAAGCGGAAGCTGTCCGAGCCGGCGCCGCCGCCGAGCAGGTCGTTGCCGTTGCCGCCGGCGAGCAGGTCGTTGCCGTCGCCGCCGTAGAGGGTGTCGCTGCCGTTGCCGCCGAGCAGCAGGTCGTGGCCGCCGAGGCCGCTCAGCACGTCGTTGCCGTTGCCGCCATTGAGCATGTCCTCGCCGCCGGTGCCGGTCAGATTGTCCTGGCCGTTGCCGCCGCTGCTCGAAACGCCGTCGGCGATGCCGGTCACCGTCACCGAGACGGTGGCGGTGCTGGTCAGGCCGTCCCGAATCGGTCACCGTGTAGGTGAAGGTGTCGACGACGGTCTGGCCCGGAGCGAGCGCGTCGAACGCGTCGTGGTCGGCGACGTAGCGCAGGCTCTGGGTCGAGGAATCGAACACCAGGCTGCCGAGCGTGCCGGTCCCGTCGACCGAGGCGATCGAAAGCGTCGCGCCGGAGTCGGGATCGCTGTCGTTGCCGAGCAGCAGGTTCCACAGGTTCGGGCTGGTCGCGTCCTCGTCGACCGCGACCGAGTCGGCCACGGCCGTCGGCGCCTCGTTGAGGTCGCCGACCGCGATCGTGACCGTCCGGTCGACCGAGAGGCCGTCGGGATCGGTGGCGCGGATGACGATGACGTAGCCCGCCGCCGCCTCGTGATCGAGCGGCGCCGTGGTGGTCAGGGCGCCGGTCGCCGAATCGAGCGCGAAGCGGCCGCCGGCATCGTCGACGAGCGTGTAGCTCGGGACGTCCTCCGGATCGGGATCGTCGGCGCTGACCGTTCCGACCAGCGTTCCGGCGGGGGCGTTCTCGTCGACCATATCGTCGTCGAGGACGAGGTCGAACGGCGCCTCGTTGGGATGCTCGATGAAGAAGCGGCCGACGATCGGATCGTGGTCGGTCGACCGCGCGACGCCGTCCGGCTGCTCGGCGTTGATGTGGACCGCGTCGAACATCGCGCCCGACTGCAGGCCGCCCGAGACGAGCATATGGTCGATCGCCTGGAGGTTGCCGTCGAACAGATAGGTGTAGCGCTCCTCCTCGGCGTTGAGCCGGTGGAGGTCGAGCAGCGCCGGTCGCCTCGAGCGTTCCGATCGCGTCCTCGAAATAGAAGCCGTTGAAGTCGCCGAGCACGCCGAGCTTGAGCGTCGGGTTCGGTCGCCAGCGAGTTGTTGACATAGGCGCGCGACCGCCGTCGCCTGCTGCGGTGCGCGCCCCGTCGCCGGCGTCGGTCGGCGGCTGGTTCGCGCCCATCAGCGGGTCGCTGCCGAGCCGCGAGGTGAAGTGGACGTTGATCAGCCGCACCGTCTCGCCGTTGAAGATGAAGTCGGCGACCAGCGGACGGCGGCTGCCGGCGAAGGCCGGATCCTCGATCAGCTGGGCGCTGCCGGCGACATAGTCGACCCGGTCGGCATTGTAGAAATAGCCGTTGCGGATGTTGCCGCCCGGCTCGCCGCCGGTCGATCCGGCGCTCGACGGAGCGACCTCGACATAGACGTAATTGGGCCCGCCGATCGCGGCGATCGCGTCGATCAGCTTCTGCGCGGTGACGATCCCGGAGAGCGGATCGCTGCCGTTGAGGCCGTTGCCGTCCTGCATCTCCTGGACGCCGATGATGTCGGGCGCGGCGAGATTGTAGACGATGTTGCTCGGCGAGCAGGTCGAACTTGGCCTGCGGATCGGTCGGATCGAGATTCTCGACATTGTAGCTGGCGACGGTGAGATGGTCGCGGTCGCCGTCGAGCGCGGTCGACTCGCGCTCGGCGCTGACGTCGGCGACGACCGTCACCGCCTCGGTGACCAGCACCTCGTAGCTGTTGAAGCCGTAGGACATGATGCCGGTGACGTCGCCGAGCAGGTCGCCCTCGAATGGTTCGGCGCATAGCCCGCGAACAGCGCGCTGGTCGCGTCGAGCTGGATCCGCTCGGGATTGAAGTCGCCCTCCGAGACGGTGATGCCGGTGCGCGTTGATAGCCGGTCGCGCCGGCGCCGCCCGAGGCGACCACCCAGGTCTCGCCGAAGCTGGTCGTGTTGGAGACGACGGTCGGCGCGTCGATGGTGACCCGCATGCCTTCCAGCGATTCGTAGAAATCGATGCCGTCGGTCGCCGGATCGTAGCTGGCGAAGCCGTCGTCGTCGATCGCCTCGGTCGGCGGCAGTCCGGCCGCCGGCGCCGATCAGCACCGCCGCCGGCAGCGCGTTGCCGCTCGACGTGGACGGTGACCTTGGCGTTGGTGGTGACCAGCTCGGTGATGCTGAGGCTGCCGGCGCCGGGCACGAACTCCTCGGGACGTGCCGGTCACCGAGACGGCGTCGCCGACGGCGACCGTCGGGGCGACGTCGGTGAAGACGAAGATGCCGTCCGACGTGCGCGTCGTTGCCGTCGCCGGTCGGGTCCTGGAGGTAGAAGCCGTTGCCGACGACCCCGGTGACGATGCCGGTGGTGGTGACCGGCTGGCCGACATAGGCGCGATCGATGGCCGTCGCCCTGGATCTGGTAGATCGTGAGCGCGAGCGGGTCGTCGTTGAGGATCGTGCCGGTCGCCGAGCCGTCGGCGATGGCGATGTTGCCGGTCGGGTTGGCGAGCAGGACGTTGAACGTCTCGTTGCCCTCGCCGACCGTGTCGCCCGGGATGGCGACCGAGATCGTCACCGAGCGACACGCCGACGCCGAAATCGACATGGCCCAGCAGCGGCTGGCCGGCGCCGAGATCGGCGGGGTCGGCGCTGCCGGTGAGGTTGAGCAGCCAGTCGACGCCCGCGCTCTGGCCGAGGCCGCCGGCGCGGGTGACGGTGAAGACGAGCATCGACGTGCCGCTGTCGCCCTCGACGACGCTGGCGTCGTGCGATCCGGACCTGGCCGGTGGCGTTGGGGCCGATGAAATCCTGGTCGGTGTTGACCGCGCCGAAATTGTCGTCGCGCGCCGCCGTCCAGGTGAAATCGGCCGCGTTGGCGCCGGAGCCGATCAGCTGGAGCGAGAAGCCGAGCGGCGAGGAGCTGCCCTCGGAGACGCCGATGTCGGTGCGGTCAGGCCGGCGGCCGGGCCGTTGCTCGGCGGTGAAGCTGCCCTCGTAGGACAGGAACTGGACGACATTGCCGTCGGGATCGACCAGCGCGATGCCGTCCTGGGTGCCGTTCTGGATGCCGTTCACGGGATAGGTGAAGGTGAGCGTGCCGTAGCCGTCGTCCTGGTCGGGAACGATGCCGGAAAGCGCGCGTGTGTTGTAGACGGTGCCGTCGGTCGCGCCGGTGCTGACGCTGTAGAGCACGAGCGACCAGCCGGTGAGGTTGGTCCCGGCGGGCGCGGCGATCTCGATCGCCTCGCCGGCGTCGGTGCCGGCATTGTCGTAATGGATCTCGTTGATGAACGGGACGCCGGGGCCGACGGCCGCGTCGTCGTTGGGGATCGTGCCGTCGCCGACGCCGTCGCCGAGCGTCGCCCCGTTGGTCGGCGCCGAGAGGGTGACGGTGAAGGTCTCGTTGGCCTCGTTGGCGAGATCGCCGGCGACGTTGAGGGTGATCGTCTTGCTGAACTCGCCTTCGGCGAAATTGAGCGTGCCGCTGAGCGTCGGCGAGGCGAAGTCCGAAGCGCTGGCGCCGGTGGCGCCGCCCGGCAGGTTGACGGTGTAGCTCACCGAGGCGGCGACGTTCGAATCGGTGCCGCGGCTGACGGTGAAGGTGATGGGGGTGGTTCCGGCATCGCCCTCGATCACGCTGGCGTCGCCGATCGAGAATTCGCCCGGCTTGTCGGGTACGACGATGTCGCCCGGCGTGCTGGTGACGCTGATGTCGTCGATCCCGACCCATTCGTCATTGCCGCCGGCATTGGTCGTGATGACCCGGATCTGCAGGTCCGACGCGCCGTTCGCGGCGGCGGGAAGGGTCACGGTGCGAAGCGTGTCCGGCCCGAGCGCGTTCGGTCCGGTCGTCGCGTCGGCGATGTAACCGGCCGGGAGGTCGATCCACGGTCCCGATCCGCCTACGCGATACTGGACGGCGATCGGCTGGACCGCATTGTCGCCCGAGCCGTCAAGGTCGCGAGCCCGGAACGAGAAAACGATATTCTCGCGTCCGGTCGCATCGAGATGAAGCACGAGGTGGGGGGCGTCGGCAGTGCCGGAGCCGTTCAGGGCGACGACGGGATCGGCGAGGTGGAATTCGGCGACGCCGCCATTGGTCAGCGTATTGGGAGCCGTCTGGTTGGCGATGACGTCGACGTCATTGACGAAGGTCGAGCTCGTCGTGAGGGTCTGCGGATTGGTGCCGGTGGCGGTCGTGATGTCCTGGCCGAGATAGCCGACGATGCTGGGGACCCCGCTCCAATCGTCATTGACGGTGATTTGCCCGATGTTGCTCCAGGTCTGGAGGAAATTGCCGCTGCCCAGGACGTGCTTGGTGGTGCTCATCTTCTTTGACCCCCCGAAAAATCGGTCTGCTTAGCCGACGGCGCCCCGCGCGCCGCGGACAATCCTTCACATCGGATAGAGTGAAGAGGGGCCGAAACCCTCGGCCGAATCGCCCCATAGCAGCTTCTTGTGACAAGCGCATGTCATGATTGGATACGGACGCCGTAAACGGTTGTTATTTTGGGACAGTTTTGCCGGAAGCCCGCTTCGTCGCGCCGGCGGGGGGCTTGGTCGCGCCGGCGCCGCTTCGCCGCCGCAGGCCGCATCGTCGTCGCATCCGCCGCGCCCCGGCTCGCGGTCCCGCCTATCCCGACCTCACCGCCGCGGGAGACCGGCTTCCCCCCTCCGCCTCCCCTCCCGCGGCGAACCGCTTGAAAGGATGATCGCCATGAAAATGTCCATCGCATTGCTTGCCCTGCTGACCGCCTCCGTCGCCTCGACTCCCGCCCTCGCTCGGGAGCCGGCCGATACCTTCACCGCCTCGATCCAGCAGGACGACCTCAACCTCGCCAGCGCCGCCGGGATCGCCACGTTCCGGGGCCGGGTCAAGGCCCTCGCCAACCGGGTCTGCGGCGAGGTGCCGGTCGCTCCGATCCGCGAGGCCGCTCCCGTCGCCGCCTGCCGCGGCCAGCTGTTCCGGTCGGCGCAGGCGCAGATCGAGCTCGCCGCCCTCCCCTCGTCGGCCGGCGCGAACGGCGGCTCCCGCTGAGCCGCCCGAGGCGGCGCTCCCCGCCCCCAGGAGCGCCGCCTCCACCGCCTTTCTGCCGAGAGTCCCCTTTCCGATGAGATATGTCCCGCTCGCCGTGGCCGTCATGTTCGCAGCGCCCCTCGCCGCGGCCCCGAGGCCCGCCGCCCAGCTGAGCGAGGTCGTCGAGGCCGAGCGCGCCTTCGCCCGCACCGCCCAGACGGACGGGGTGAACGCCGCCTTCGTCCGTTATTCCGCGCCCGACGGGATCGTCTTCCAGCCCGGCCCGATGCCGGCGAAGCAGGCCCTGGCCGCCAACCCCATCCCACCGATTCCGCTGAAATGGTGGCCGGTCTATGCGGGCATCGCCGCCTCGGGCGACCTCGGCTTCACCACCGGCCCGTTCGTCGCCGGAAGTGGCGAGCGCCGGGGCCATGGCTGGTATTTCACCATCTGGAAGCGCCAGCCGGACGGCAGCTGGCGCTGGCTTCTCGACCACGGTCCGCCGACCCGCGAGGCCGCGCCCTACGGCCCGGATTCCGCCGTCGCCGCTCTGCCCGCCGGGCGGCCGTCCGGCAGGAATTCGGCGCTGGGCAGCCTGAGAGCGGCCGAGGCCCATCTCGCCGCCGCGCTCGCCTCGGACGCCCGCTCCGCTCTGCCCCGCTTCCTCGCGGCCGACGGACGGCTGATGCGGGTCGGCCCGCAGCCCGCCGTCGGCGCGGCCGCCTGGGCTCTGGTCCTCGCCGCCGGACCCGAAAGGATCGAAACCTCCCCGCTCGGAGGCGAGGCCTCGGCCGCCGGCGACCTCGCTTATACTTACGGCACCGCCCGCTGGCAGAAAGAGGGCAAGCCGGTCGCCGGCCACTACGTGCGCATCTGGCAGCGCCGCGCGGGCGGCTGGAAGCTGATCGTCGACAACATGATCGCCACTCCGCCGCCGCCGCCGGCCGGATGAGTTCTGCAAAACCCGTCGATGCTGCGACGAAAGGGGCGGCGTTCCGCGCGCTCTCCCTGTAAGGATGCACCGAATGGAAACGCCGCTCGCCCGCCCCCACGTCGCCGCCCAGGCCGCGAAGCTGACGCTCGGAGTCTGGGCCTTCACCTTCATCCTGTTCCTGATGCCGGTGGTCGCCGCGACCGGGCGGCTGCCGCAATTCGTGGTCGGGATGACGGCGGTCGTCGTCCTCTTCGGAATGGCCCTGTCGGCTTTGCTCTACTGGGCCTGCGCCCGCCTCCAGGACGCCCCGACCCCGCTCAAGGTCGGCGGCGTGTTCGGCGCCGTCTGCCTCGCCGCCTTCGCCTTCTCGCTCGGCGACGTGCTGCTCGGCGGCAATCTCGATCGAGATGTTCATGTCGGCCCACCGGATCCCGCCCGACGTCGTCAACCGCACCGTCTCCAACTTCATCAGCTTCTCCTGGCTCTACGGCTGGCTCGGCACCACCTACGTCGTCCTCCAGACCAATGCCGCGGATGCGCGAGCGCGAGCTCCAGCTCGCCGAGGCGCGCACCCTCGCCCAGACCGCGCAGCTCACCGCCTTGCGCCTCCAGCTCAACCCGCATTTCCTGTTCAACACATTGAACGCCATCTCCTCGCTGATCGTCACCGGCCGCAACAAGGACGGCGAGGCGATGCTGGCGAAATTGTGCGTCTTCCTGCGCACCGCCCTCGTCTCGGACGGCCGCGGCGAGGTCACGCCTCGGCGAGGAGCTCGAGACCCTTCAGACCTATCTCGAGATCGAGGCGATCCGCTTCGGCGACCGGCTCACCGTCGAGTTCGCCGCCGCCGACGATCTGCTCGACCTTCCGGTGCCCAATTTCATCCTCCAGCCGCTGGTCGAGAATGCGGTCAAGCACGGAGTCGCCCCGACCAGCCGCCCCGTCGTCCTCCGGGTCGGCGCCCGCCGCGACGGCCAGGACCTGATCCTTTCGGTCAGCGACAACGGCGGCGCGGCTCGGCCCGGGGCCGCCGGCACCGGAGTCGGCCTCGACAACACGCGCCGCCGCCTCGAGGTCATCTACGGCCCGCGCGCCCGGCTCGAGACTCTCGCCCATGACGGCGGCTTCACCGCCCTCATCCGCCTTCCCGCCCCGGTGGCGCCGGCGATCGGGCTCGTCGCATGACCCTTCGAACCCTCCTCGTCGACGACGAGCCGCTCGCCCTCGAGCGGCTGCAGGTCTTCTTCCGCGACATCGCCGGCGCCGAGGTGGTCGGCACCGCCCGCGACGGCCGCGAGGCGGCCGAGGCGATCGAGCGGCTGAAGCCCGACCTCGCTTTGCTCGACATCCAGATGCCCGAGCAGAACGGCCTCCGGGTCGCCGCCACCCTTCCGCCCGAAGACCGGCCCGAGATCATCTTCGTCACCGCCTTCGAGCAATATGCGCCCGACGCCTTCGAGGTCGAGGCGGCCGACTATCTCCTGAAGCCGGTCCGCTTCGACCGGCTCTGGCAGGCGGTCGAGCGCGCCAAGCGGCGCAAGCAGATGCGGATCCTCGCCGGCCGAGCCGAGGCCGCGGCGCCCGGGCCGGACCGGCATGACGACGGCCTCTGGGTCCCGACCCGGGCCGGCGCCGTCTTCGTTCCGATCGAGTCGATCGACTGGATCGAGGCGCAGCGCGACTATGTCATGCTCCACACCGCGACCCGCAGCCACATCCTGCGCATCTCGATGCGGGCGCTCGAGGAGAAGCTCGATCCCGGCCAGCTGATGCGGGTCCACCGCTCCGCCTTCGCCCGCCCCGCCAACGTCGTCGAGGTCGAGCGGCTCGGACGGACGATCAGCGCCCTCATCCTCAAGGACGGCGCCATCGTCCAGGTCGGCCCGAACTATTCGAAGGCGGTGGCCGAGCGGCTGAAGCTGGCGGAATAAACGTCGCCCCAGCGAAGGCTGGGGCCCCAGCGGGTGAAAAGCGCAGGGGGTTCTCGCGCGCCGGGACCCCAGCCTTCGCTGGGATGACGTCCCGATCCCGGACGATCCCCAGCTTTCTTTCATTTCGGTGACGGTTCGGGGGAACGCGACGCCCTGATCTGGGTTAGCGTCCAGTCGGCATTTTCCCGCGCCGGCAGACAGGGGAAGCGCGCGTGACGGGGACCAAGATCCTGCTGGTCGAGGACGAGCCGCTCGTCCTTCGCAACACCGCCGATCTGCTCATCGAGGACGGCTACGACGTCGCCGAATGCACCGGCTGCGAGGAGGCGCTGGCCCGGCTCGAGGCCGATCCGGACATCGCCGTGCTGGTCACCGACCTCAACGTCGCCTGTCCCGGCGACGGAATGACCCTGGCGCGGGTCGCCGCCGAGCGCTGGCCGCATCTTCGCATCGTCATGGTCTCCGGGGCGCTCCGCCCGCCCGCCGGCACCTATCCCGAGCGCGCCATCTTCTTCACCAAGCCCTACGCGCCAGGCGCCCTCCTCCACGTCGTCAAGTCCCCCGACTTCGCCTAGGGACACTCTGGTGACAGTCACGTGACTGTCACCAGAGTGTCCCCTTCCAACGCCGCCGCCGCGAGCCTAACGCTCGCCGTGATGGACGACGAAGACCTGCCGGAGGCGATCCCCGCCGCGACCCTGATCCTGATGCGTCCGTCGGCCGGCGGCGGGCCACCCGAGATTTTGATGCTCGAGCGGGCGGAGACGATGGCCTTCGCCGCCGGCGCCCTGGTCTTTCCCGGCGGCCGCATCGATCCCGAGGACCAGGCGATCGCCGCGCGCTTCCCGGAGCATCCCGACGCCGCCGCCCGGATCGCGGCGATCCGCGAGACGATCGAGGAGACCGGGGTGGCGCCCGCGCTTCGGCCGGAGCCCGACGCCGAGGCCCTGCGCGAGGCGATGGCGGCGGGCCGGCCCTTCGCGGCGCTGCTCGACTCGCTCGGCCTGTCGCTGGAGCTGGACGCCCTCACCCCCTTCGCCCGCTGGTGCCCCAATTTCCGCGAGGCCCGCCGCTTCGACACCCTCTTCTACCTGGCCGAGGCCCCGGCCGGCGGGCGCACCCTGCACAGCGCCGACGAGACGGAGAGCGTCCACACCTTCTGGGCGAGCGCGAGCGACGGTTCTCGCCGAGATCGAGGCGGGGCGGGCCAAGGCGATCTTCCCGACCCGCCGCAACCTCGAGCGGCTGGCCCGCTTCGCCTCGCTGGCCGAAGCGCGCGCCGACGCCGGGCGCCATCCGGTGCGGCAGATCACGCCCTGGGTCGAGGAGCGCGGCGGCGAACGCTTCGTCTGCATCCCCGAGGGGATCGGCTATCCGGTGACGGCGGAGCCCTACGAGAGCGCGCGGCGGCGCTGAGGTCGCTTCGGACGGCGCGACAGCCGCGCCATCGCGACTCGGTCGCGCCGGAGCCGATAGGCGGCCAGCCAGAACATGTAGCTGAACATCAGGGCGATGAGGATCGGGAACGCGTACATCATGGCGCGACAAAGCTCCTGGAGTCTCCAAGTTCCGGCGGTTGCGGCGAACCGTTGGTCATCGGCGGAAGCTCGGCTCGAGCCGGACCGGCGGCCGGTAGCGGCGCCGCTCGTCGAGCCTCTCGACCTGTGCCTGCCTCGTGTCGACGAACAGCGCCTCGATGACGGTCGCGCCCGGATAGGCGAAGAGCATCTGCGAGCCTTCGTCGATCCTCACCCGGCTCTGGTCCTCGACCAGCCAGACCGAGGGCGGCTCGAGCGCCTGGCCGTCGATCAGGCCGCCGCCGCTGAGCGGGATCAGCCAGACCGGGCGCTCGACCTCGCCGGCCAGCCGCCCGCCCGCCGCTCGGGTCCAGCGCTCGACGACGAAGGCGCCGCCCTCGCACAATATCTCCCGTCCCGGCTCCGCCTCGCGGCCGGGAAGGCCCGAATAAGGCTCCGGACGGGCCGCGGCGACCGCCGCCTCGACCTGGAGCTCGCGGTCGCGGCCATAATCGTAGAGCCGGTAGGTGCAGTCGACATTCTGCTGGATCTCGACCAAGGTCAGGCCCGGCCCGAGCGCATGGATGGTGCCCGCCGGGCGAATAGAAGAAGTCGCCCGCCTTGGCCTCGCGCCAGTCGACAAGGGCCTCGATGGCGCCGTCCGCCGCCGCGGCGCGAAGCTCCTCCCGCCCCACCGGCCGCTTCAGCCCGAGCCCGATCCGCGCCCCCGGCTCCGCCTCGAGCACCACCCAGGCCTCGTCCTTGCCGCGCGGATGGCCCGCCGCCCGCGCCGCCTCGTCGTCGGGGTGGACCTGGATCGAGAGCTTCTCGCGGGTCAGCAGATATTTGACCAGCAGCTCCGCCTCCGTGCCGCGGCCGTCCTGGAACCAGATCTCGCCGATCGGCTCGCCGGGCGCCGGCGCCGCGCCGAAGCTCCGCGGGAGCTGCGACGCGCCCCCACAATTTCTCGACCTGCCTTGACGCGAGGCGGCTCGCCGTCACTGCTCGTCCTTCGTTCGCAACCGGCACCCGTCGTCCGGAGTCTCGACCACGTGACATATCTTCGCCGGGTAAAAATCTTCCTAGTGCTGGCGATTGCTCGCCTTCGCGGCCTTCCTGGCCTGGGGCTATGCCCGCAACCATCCCGAGGACCTGCCCTGGACCGAGCTCGACCTCGCCCGGCCGGTCGGCGCGTTCACCGGCCGCAAGCTCGCCGGCCTGGCCGGAGAAGGCGGCAAATGCCGGGCGCTGCTCAGCCGGGCCGGAATCCGGTTCGAGGCGCTGCCGGCCGCGGCTCGGCCGGGCGCTGCGGCTATGACGACGCCGTCCGGTTCGGCCGCGGCGGCGCGCTCGCGCTGGCTTACCGGCCGGCCGATCTCGGCACGAGCTGCCCGGTCGCCGCCGGCCTCGCCTTGTGGGAATGGCACGTCGTCCAGCCCGCCGCCTTGCGCCATTTCGGAGTGAAGGTCGCCGCGGTCGACCATCTCGGAAGCTACAGCTGCCGCCGGATCTACGGCCGCTCCGAGGGCGCCTGGAGCGAGCATTCCACCGCCAATGCGGTCGACATCGCCGGCTTTCCGCCTCGCCGACGGCCGCCGCATCAGCGTCCTCGCGACTGGCAGGACGAAGGCGCCCGGGGCCGCTTCCTGCGCGACGTCCGCGACGACGCCTGCCGCCTGTTCGCCACCACTCTGTCCCCCGACTACAACGCGGCCCACCGCGACCACCTCCACCTCGACCAGGCGAAGCGCGGAGCGATGGGCTGGCGGGCGTGCCGCTGACCGCCCCTCTCCGTGAAGGGGAGCGGGGTTAGCCGAAAACCAGAACGGCCCCGCCCGTCTCCGGGCGAGGCCGATCCTGTCTCCGCTCGAGCGGAAAAGGGTCTAGCTCAGATGGCGCGAGAGATGCTTGTTCATCTCGAACATCGAGCAGCGGTCGGTGCCGAAAATCTTCTTCAGCTTGTCGTCGGCGACGATCTCGCGCTTGTTCGCCGGATTCTGAAGATTGTTGCTGCGGATATAGTCCCACATCTTGCTGACCACCTGGCTGCGCGGCAGCGGGTCCGAGCCCGTGATCGCCGCCAGATCGGCCGACGGAGTCACCGGCCGGGACAGTCCGCCCCTCGCCCCACCGCCTGAAGTGCCCTTTGCCATAGTTTTCCCTCCTGTGAATGCTTCGCTGATACACCCCAAACGCGCGGCGAGCGCAAGAGATTCCAAGGCTGGAATTCGCCGGATCGCCGCAATGAGCCGTTCCAACGCGTTTTTGCTGTGGATCGTTGCTCGAAACCGGCCCTCACCGGGCGAATAACGCGGATGCTCCGAGAATCGGACGCACCTGCCGGCCGAGGCCCTCGGCGAGAGTTCGCCGCGGGTCGCGTCAGGCCAGGCCGAAGTAACGACGGAGCGACTCGAAGGTCGTGGGGGTGACGGCGTATCGCCCTTCGCCCTCGTCGACTCGGCTCCAATCGTCCCAGCCGAGTAGATAGGAGTCCCGGTCGCCGGTCACCGTCCGGGTGCGGACGGTCGTGCGCGACTGGAAATGACGCAGATTGTCGATCCCGGCCTCGACAAGGGTCTTGGCGTGCACGATCGGGCCCCTCGTCGCGAAGACGTAGAGACCGGCCTTGGTCGGGCCGGAGGCCGCCGCCATCCATTTCTGCATCTGCCGGAAGCTCAGATCGACGACGTCCGTCATGTCGATGCCGGCAAATTGCGCGTCGTCGGCGCCCGGCGCGGCCGGTTTCGACGCCGATTCACGGCACGGGGCGTGGAGCGTCAGGGCAAGTATCTCTCCCCTCGCCGATTCACTCAGCTGCGCTAGATCGTCCCGAGTGAGGGTGATGTCCATGGGAGCCTCCTTCTTGATACGGCAGTTGGATTACCATGATGCGGTAGGATGATGCAACATGCTAGAACGTGCACGGCAGATGCAATGCCGATATATATATTCTCCTATGGGAGAATAATTATGGGACGTAACGCACGTCTGTTCACTCCGGCGGAGGCCGGCGCCGTCAGCGGACTCGGCCGGAAGGTCATTGACAACGCGATCGACAAGAAAGTTCTGCCGGCGGCAGCCAAGCCCAGCGTGGATCCGGAAGATCGAGACGGCAACCGGCGCGCGAGGCGACAGATCAGCAAGACCGAGCTGATGTGGATTTACGTCAACAGCCGCGCGCCCGGGGCCATCCCGTCCGCCCAGCGCGCGCCGCTTTACGACCGATTTGCCAAGGCCGCCGAGGCCGCCAAGGCTTGCGCGTTTCGAGTCTCGGAGCTGGTGCTGCTCGATGTCGCTGCGGCGCGCCGGGAGATCGAGGCCGGAACCGCCGCGCTCGATCGAGCCAAGGCGAATATCGTCAGCGATCCCGAAGTCCTGGACGGCGAGCCGGTTTTCAAGGGAACTCGGGTTCCCGTCTATGATGTAGCCGCATCGCTGGAACGGGGGATAGCGCGCGATCGCATTCTCTCCTCCTATCCCACGATCGGCAACGATGCGCTCGATCAGGCGCGGCTTTACGCCGAGGCTTTTCCGCCGCGCGGCCGCCCTCGCGGGGCACCCCGCACCCGGCCCTCGCTCGTCCTCGTGGAAGAGAGGGTCGCGCGCCGAAAGGGAAGCGGATGATCAAGGCCCTGATCGACGAATGCCTCAGTCCGGAGCTCGCAATGCTCGCCCGCGAGCGCGGCCATCCGGAAAGCTCGCACGTCGTCTGGATTGGCAAGAGGCGGTGGCAGGACTGGAACCTGATGCCGATCGTCGTGCAGGGGGACTGGACGTTCGTGACCCGCAACTCGATCGATTTTCGCGGGCCCGCCGAGGCCCCCGGCAAGAAAGGGCATCACAGCCAAGCCGCGCTCCATGCCGGGCTGATTTGCCTCAACGGCCCATCCGGCATGGACCTCGATCTCCAGCTCGAACTGTTCGGCATCGCTCTGGACGCGCTCGGCCAGGGCGATCTGGTCAATCAGTGCTTGGAGGTCACGGTCAGCGACGACTCGCAGGTCCGCGTCCGCCGCTACGCACTGCCAGCCGACGAAAAGGACGGACGGACCGGTCGCGCCGACCGTCGCAGCTGAGTGCCGCCGGCACCGGGACGACGAGATAGGCTGGTAGCGAGGACCGAAAACTTCCCGGCTGCGGAGAGACCGGATTGCCGGAGCGTTGAGGCGCTCACCTCCTGCCGAACGGAACCACCTTGTTGCCTGCATCGTGGCCGATGTCCGCCCGTCCGAGATAGGTAATGCCGGACCGCTCGCACCAATAGCGGAACACCTCTTCCTCGCTCGCGCCGAAGTCGGGATCGTTCTCCGGCACCTCGGTGCAGCGGCCGAGCCTGATCCCCGCCACCCGCCTGACGCTCGCGTTGCCGGTGATGTGGAACAGCGCCCGGTCGGTCCGGTACATATGCTCGGACACGTCCTCGAGCATCAGCACGTGCCCGGCGAGGTCCGGCTCGAGCGCGGTTCCGAGCAATTGCGAGAAGACCGTGACGTTGAACGCCGCCGCCGGATCGCCCGCCAGGCTCGGCTCCAGCGCCGCCGGGTCGCGCCGGGTGAGCCAGGCCAGGGCCCGAACCACCGCCGCCTCGCCGCCGTCGCGGCGCAAATCGTTGGGCATCGGCCCGTGCGCCAGGTCGGGGAAGCCGGCGCGGTAGAGGCCGGCGAGCATGTAGCCGGCGTCGCTATAGCCCAGATAGGCCTTGTCCCGAGCCGCCAGGCCGAGGCGCTCCACCACCGCCTCGGCGATCCGGCACGAGCCGTAGCCGCCGCGGGCGAACCACAAGGCGTCGAAGCCGGGATCGTCGGCGACCTCGAGGAAGGCGGCGGCCCGGACCTCGTCCTCGCCGGCGAAATGGCGGTGGCTGAGGAAGCATTGCGGGTGGAAGACCAGCTCGACCCCGGCAAAACGCTCCGCCGCGATCGCCGTCACCCGCTCCGCGGTCGCGGCGAGGATCGGCGTGCTCGGCGCCACGATCCCGATCCGCATTCGTCCTCCCTCAGCGTTTGAAAAGCCCCGCCGATCCCAATAGGGCGGCGCGATGTCCGGCACCAAATCCTATTTCTTCTGCGGGATCGGCGGCAGCGGCATGCTCCCCCTCGCCTCGATCCTGCGCGCCCGCGGCGCCGAGGTGGCCGGCTCCGACCGCGCCCTCGACCAGGGCCGAACCGCCGCCAAGTTCGACTATCTGCGCGCCCAGGGCATCGCCCTCTTCCCCCAGGACGGCAGCGGCCCCCGGCCCGGCCAGATCCTCGTCGCCTCCGCCGCGGTCGAGGAGAGCGTGCCCGACGTCGCCGCCGCCCGCCGCCTCGGCCTCGAGCGGATCACCCGAGCCGAACTGCTCGCCCATCTGTTCAACGCCGCCGGCACCGGCAATCGCCGTCGGCGGCACCAGCGGCAAGTCGACCGTCACCGGCATGATCGGCTGGATCCTCCACCGCGCCGGGCTCGATCCGACGGTGATGAACGGCGCGGTGATGAAGAATTTCGCCACCGCCGATGCGCCCTTCGCCAGCGCCCTGGTCGGCGCGCGGCGACGTCTTCGTCAGCGAGGTCGACGAGAGCGACGGCTCGATCGCCCTCTACCGGCCGAAGATCGCCGTGCTCAACAACGTCAGCCTCGACCACAAGTCGATGGAGGAGCTGCGCGAGCTGTTCGGCGACTTCCTCGGCGAAGCCGGCACCGCCATCGTCAACCTCGACGATCCGGAAGCCGCGGCGCTCGCTCCGCCGGGCGCGGTCACCTTCGGCCTCGCCGACCGCTCGGCCGATTACCGGGCCTCCGACATCGTCGAAGCGCCGCTCGCAATCTCCTTCACGGTCGCCGACCGGCGCAACGGAGAGCGCGTTCCCGTCGCCCTGCAGGTCCCGGGCCGCCACAATGTCGCCAACGCCCTCGCCGCTCTCGCCGCCGCCGGCGCCGCCGGAGTTCCGCTCGGCGCGGCGGCCGAGGCGCTCGGCGGCTTCGAAGGGCTTCGGCGGCGTTTCGAGATCGTCGGCACCCGCGCCGGAGTCACCGTCATCGACGATTTCGGCCACAACCCCGACAAGATCGCCGCCACCCTCGCCACCTGCCACGCCTTTCCCGGCCGGCTCCTCCTCTTCTTCCAGCCGCACGGCTACGGCCCGCTTGCGGACGATGCGCCAGGAGCTCGTCGCCGCCTTCGCCGAGGGCATGGCCGGCGAGGACGTCCTCATCCTCTGCGACCCGGTCTATTACGGCGGCACGGTCGAGCGGACGGTGACGAGCGCGGACATCGTCGCCGACGTCGCCGCCGCCGGGCGCAGGGCGGAGCATGTTCCGGACCGCGCCGACGCCGGCCGCCGCCTCGCCGCGCTCGCCCGCCCCGGCGACCGCATCCTGGTCATGGGCGCCCGCGACGACAGCCTCAGCCAGTTCGCCGGGCAGGTCCTGGAGTCGCTCTAGGCCGCATTGCCGCCCTATTCGCTTGGCAGAGCCGGGCGCCGGACATAAGGGCTTGGAATGACCGACAGAGAAGAGACGTTCGGCAAGGTCGCTCAGCTGATCGAGCCGTTCAACAAGAAGGGCGTCGAGCTCACCGACGCCACCACCTTCGCCGGCGACCTCGAATGGGACAGCCTGATCGTCATGGACTTCGTCGCCTCGGTCGAGGACGAGTTCGACATCCTCATCACCATGAACATGCAGGCCGAGATCGAGACGGTCGGCCAGCTCGTCGACGCGGTCGAGGAGCTTCGGAACGACGGATGAGGGGCGAAGCAATTCCCCTCCCTGCACGCAGGGGAGGGGGTCAGGGGTGGGTAGGTCAATGAAGCGCGGCGATTCTCCGGAGACCTCTACCCAGCTCCGCCGGTCCCCTCCCTGCGTGCAGGGAGGGGGAGAGAAGAAGAATGACCGAAGCCGACACCACCTCCAACGATCCGCTCGCCGATCCGCCCGGCCACACCCAGGGCCGCGACCTCTTCTCCAAGTTCGACGCGCTGATCGCCGAGCGCGAGGCGCTGCTCGACACCGGCGTGCGCGACCCGTTCGGCCTCGTCATGGAGCAAGGTGCTCTCGCCCACCCTGGCGATCGTCAAGGGCCAGGAGACGATCCTCCTCGGCACCTACAATTACATGGGCATGACCTTCGATCCCGACGTCGTCGAGGCCGGCAAGCGCGCGCTCGACGAATATGGCTCGGGCACCACCGGCAGCCGCGTCCTCAACGGCACCTATCAGGGCCACAAGGAATGCGAGGAGGCGCTGAAGGACTTTTACGGCACCAGCCACGCCATGGTCTTCTCGACCGGCTACCAGGCCAATCTCGGCCTGATGTCGACCATCGCCGGCAAGGAGGATTACATCATCCTCGACGCCGACAGCCACGCCTCGATCTACGACGGCTGCGCGCTCGGCAACGCCCAGATCGTCCGCTTCCGCCACAACAATGTCGAGGATCTCGACAAGAGGCTCGGCCGCCTTCCCGCCGAGGGCGGCCGGCTGGTCGTGCTCGAGGGCGTCTATTCGATGCTCGGCGACATCGCCCCGCTCGAGGAGATGGTCGCGGTCGCCAAGAAGCACGGCGCGATGGTCGTCGTCGACGAGGCGCACGGCATGGGCTTCTTCGGCGAGAACGGCCGCGGCGTCTTCGAGGAAGCGGGGGTCGAGGACCAGGTCGACTTCGTCGTCGGCACCTTCTCCAAGTCGGTCGGGACGGTCGGCGGCTTCATCGTCTCCAACCATCCCAAGTTCGAGGTTCTCCGCCTCGTCTGCCGCCCCTACGTCTTCACCGCCTCGCTTCCGCCCAGCGTCGTCGCCACCGCCGCCACCTCGATCCGCAAGCTGAAGTTCGCCGGCAACAAGCGCCAGCACCTCTGGGAGAACAGCCGCCGCCTCCACAAGGGCCTGCGCGACCTCGGCTTCGACCTCGCCACGCCCGAGGCCCAGTCCGCGATCATCGCCATCCTCCTGCCCGACCAGGACACCACGGTCCGTATGTGGCAGGCGCTCCTGGAGGCGGGCGTCTACGTCAACATGGCCCGCCCGCCGGCGACGCCCGCCGGAATGTACCTGCTGCGCTGCTCGCTCTGCGCCGACCATAGCGAGGAGCAGGTCGGCCAGATCCTCGCCATGTTCGAGGCGGCGGGCAAGGCGACGGGGGTCCTTTAGCGCTAGGCGACCGCGCGCCAGGCGATGCCGGCCGCAGCGCAGCCGGCCAAGACCAGCGGCGCTCCAAGCCTGAACCGGAAGATCGCGACCAGGGCGGCGGCGGCGAGCAGGCAGGCGGCGGGGTCGGCGCTCGCCGCGGCCGGCCAGTCGAAGCGGAGCGGGCCCGACTCGATCTCGCGCACCTCGCGGAACAGGCTGTGCATCGCGAACCACAAAGCGAGGTTGAGGATCACGCCGACCACAGCCGCGGTGATCGCGGCGAGAGCCGCGCTCAGCGCGCGGTTCTCGCGCAGCTTCTCGGCGAAAGGGGCGCCGAGGAAGATCCACAGGAAGCAGGGGGTGAAGGTCACCCAGGTGGTGAGGAGGCCGCCGAGAGTCCCGGCGAGCAGGGGGTGGAGCCCGCCGGGATCGCGCCAGGCGCCCATGAAGCCGACGAACTGGGTGACCATGATCAGCGGCCCGGGGGTGGTCTCCGCCATTCCGAGACCGTCGAGCATCTCGCCGGGGGCGAGCCAGCCGTAAGTCTCGACCGCCTGCTGGGCGACATAGGCGAGCACCGCATAGGCGCCGCCGAACGTCACCACCGCCATCTGCGAGAAGAACAAGGCGATCCGCGTGAAGATGTTGTCGGGCCCGGCGAAGGCGTAGAGCAGGACCAGCGGCGCGAGCCACAGCACGAGGAAGACGGCCGACACCCGCAGCGCCCAGCCGAGCTTCGGGACGGCGTGATCGGGGATCGAGTCGCCGAGCAGGCTGTCGTCCGGCGGCTGCGGTGCGTGCCCGCCGCCCCGGAACGCCGCCGCTCCCGCCCGGCCGCCGGCATAGCCGACCGCCCCGGCGGCGAGCACGATCAGCGGGAAGGGCATTGCGAAGAAGAAGATGGCGACGAAGGCGGCGGCGGCGAGGCTCCGCAAGACGCCATTGGTCAGCGCCCGGGACCCGATCCGGCGCACCGCCTCGGCGACGATCGCCAGCACCGCCGCCTTGAGCCCGAAGAACAAGGCCTCGACCGCTCCGGCGTCGCCCGCCAGAGCGTAGATCCAGGAGAGCGCCATGATCGCCGCCATGCCGGGCAGCACGAACAGGATGCCGGCGATCAGCCCGCCCTTGGTGCGGTGCATCAGCCAGCCGATATAGGTGGCGAGCTGCTGCGCCTCCGGGCCCGGCAGGAGCATGCAGTAATTGAGCGCGTGCAGGAACCGCGCCTCGCCGATCCACTTCTTCTCCTCGACCAGCACCCGGTGCATCAGCGCGATCTGGCCGGCGGGGCCGCCGAAGCTGAGCAGGGCGATCTTCGCCCAGACGCGGATGGCTCCGGCGAGCGAGACCTTGTCGGGTGTGCCATCGCTCGAGGCGGCACCGGGGGTCTCGGCCTCACTCATCGCGCGGTCCCGCCTGCCATGGCCCCGACCAAAGCGAGAGCCGCCGCCGCTGTCAAAGGGGGACACGTACTTTTCGCGCAAAAAAGTACGTGTCCCCATTTTCTTACAAAAGCACGTGTCCCCATTTTCTTACGACCACCGCCCCCCTGCGCGCGGCGAATCGATGCCACCGGCATGGAACCTTCTTTCCATCCGCTCCCCGCATGCTTTAGACTTGCGGCCATGGCGGGCGAGGACATGTACGCCATGTCCGAGGGACGGGCTTCCGGGGCATGGCGCGGGGTATTGGCGAGCGCTGGCGCTGTGCTCGCGGCGCTGCTGCTCGTCGCGCTGATGCTGATGGTGACCTCGTCCAACCGCGGTGCGCGACGAGGCGCTCGCCTCCGAGCGGCACAGCTACGACGTCATGCTCCTCACCCGGACCGTCGACGGCACCATCGCCCGGGCCGAGGCGGCGCTCGGCCGCTACGTGCTCGACGAGGATGTCGCCACCAGCGGCAGCGTCTACGGCACCGAGTGGCGCCAGGCCCAGCAGCTGATCGCCGAGCTGCAGGCGCCAGGTCCGGAGCAATCCCGAGCAGCTCGCCCGGGTCGAGGCGCTCGAGACGCTGTTCGCGACCCGCGGCCGCGAGCTCGCCCCGGCCGCCCTCGCCGCCCAGGCCAAGCGCGGCAGCGGCGGCATCTCGCTCTTCTACGGCGCCGCCCGGACCCCGACCGGCCAGCAGCTGCGCAACAAGCTCGCCCAGATCGCCACCGCCGAGCGTGAGGATCTGCGGCAGCGGATGGACGCCACCCGGGTCTCCGGCAACCGCTCCGACCAGCTGACCGAATGGCTCGGCTGGCTGGCGGTCGCGATCGGGCTCGGAGCGATCGTGCTCGGCTGGCTCGCCTTCCGGGCGATCAGCGAGCGGCTCGAGGCGCTGCGCGAGGCGGACAGCGAGGCGAACCGGGCCCAGCGTGCTCGAGGAGGCGGTGCGCGAGCGGACCCGCGAGCTGAGCCAGGCCTATGAGGAGCTCAAGGTCGAATCCGCCGAGCGCGAGGCGGCCGAGGCGCAGCTCCGCCAGGTCCAGAAGATGGAGGCGGTCGGCCAGCTGACCGGCGGCATCGCCCACGATTTCAACAATATGCTCGCCGTCGTCGTCGGCGGCCTCGATCTCGCCCGGCGCAAGCTGACCGGGCCGCAGGCGCGAGGTCGAGTTCCATCTCGACAATGCGCTCGAGGGCGCCACCCGGGCCGCGGCGCTGACCCGCCGGCTGCTCGCCTTCGCCCGCGCCGAGCCCCTGCTCCCGGTCGCCGTCGCCCCGGCCGAGCCTGGTCGAGGGCATGCTCGACCTCGTCGACCGCTCGATCGGCGAGCGCATCACCGTCCGCACCCGCTTCCCCGACGAGCCCTGGAACGTCTGCGTCGACACCAACCAGCTCGAGAACGCCATCCTCAACCTCGCCGTCAACGCCCGCGACGCGATGGAGGGCGAGGGGCAGCTCGCGATCAGCGTCGAGAATGTCGCGATCGAGGCCGGCAAGGTCGGCAAGCTCTGGGCGCCGGCGACTATGTCCGGATCAGCGTCTCCGACACCGGCTCGGGAATGAGCCGCGAGGTGCTCGACCGCGTGTTCGAGCCCTTCTTCACCACCAAGCCGGTCGGCAAGGGCACCGGCCTCGGCCTCAGCCAGATCTTCGGCTTCGCCCGCGAATCGGGCGGCGACGTCGTCATCGACTCGACCGTCGGAGTCGGCTCCACCGTCTCGCTCTACCTGCCGCGCTCGCTCGAGCAGGTGCAGTCGGCCTCGGCCGCGCTCCCGGACGAGGAGGCGGATCCGGTCGCGCTCGGCACCTCGATCCTTCTCGTCGAGGACGATCCGCGGGTCAGCCGGGCGACGCTCGGCGCGCTGGAGGAGCTCGGCTACCGCCCGATCGCCTGCGCCGGCGGCCGCGAAGCGCTCGACATACTGGAGCGCGAGCAGGGCCGGATCGAGCTGGTCATCACCGACGTCATGATGCCCGAGATGACCGGCCCGGAGCTGGTCGCCGCCGCGACCGCGCGCTGGCCGTCGCTCGCCATCCTCTACGTCACCGGCTATGTCGGCGAGGCCGGCTCCGAGCAGCTGAGCGGCCACGAGATCTTGCGCAAGCCGTTCACCGTCGCGGCGCTGGCCGGCGCCGTCGCCGGGGCGCTCGCCCGCCGGCCTAACGAATGGCCCCCCGCTTCAGCAGCCGCGGCAGCAGGCCGATAGCGGCGATCAGCGGCCAGCGCCGCTGCCAGGGCTTCACCTCGATCTTCGTTCCGGCGTGGCGGTTGATCTTCCAGGCGAGGTAATCGATGCCGCCGGCATAGGTGCCGCTCGCCTTGATCAGGCGGAGCACGGTCAGCGCCTTGCCGGCCCGCCGCCGCGCCACCCAGCGGCGCTTCGACCGGCGGCGTTCCGCGTCGGGAACCGGCGCATCGAGATCCAGCCCCGCCGCAGCCAGTGCCGGACCGGTGAAGCGCCGGTAGCGCTCAGGCTCCGCGTCGACCACCGAGGCCGGGCGCCCCTGCCGCTCGGCCCTCAATTCGGCCGAATAGGTCAGGGTGAAGGCGCAGCGCCAGAGGTCGAGCGGGTCGCCGCCCTCCCACATCGGCCGCGCCTCGCCGAGCAGGGTCGGGGCCGCCCGGGCCACCGCCGCGACCGCACGCGCCGCCGCCGCGGGACCGACGCTCCACACCAGCCGCGAAGGCTGGGCGAACCGCGCCCAGACCGATACCGACAAGGTTTCCGGCCCGTTCAGCCGCTCGAAGTCCGCCTCGCTCAGAACCGCATATTTGGCGACGAGGCCGTCATGCTCGAACGGGAACACGTTGGGCGGGATCAGCCGGTTGGCGGGCGCCCGCCAGCTCCGCCCGTAGGCGGAGCGATAGTCGGAGACGATCAGGTAGAAGTCGAGCATCAGCCCGTCGAGCTCGCGCTGCCTCAGGCACGATCCGTAGAACAGCACCGCCCGTGCAGCGCCCGGATACAGCCCCGCCACCGCCGCCGCCATCGCGCTCACGCGCGGATCGACCGGCTCGGCCAGCTCGGCCGCGACGAGGGTTCGGAGAGCGTCCTGCATCGCCAGCCCTATAGCCCCCGAACGCGGCGAAGCTAAGGCTTGGAATCCGCCGCCGGCTCGGGCTGGAATGGACCGACCGTCGCCCGTTCGATCTGGAAAGTGCGGCCGTCACGCTTCCAGACCTGCTCGACTCGCGCCTGGAGATATTGGCCCTCGTCCTCCGGCGACCGGCTGAGCAGACCGACGAAGCGGACGCGCTCCGCCGTTTCTCCCTCGACATAGTCCCAGTAGAGGCGGGTTCGCCCGCCCTCCGACATCTTCCTCGCCCAAGCCTCGGCGGCGCCGCCGGCAGCGTCGATAGGCTCGCCGGCCCAGTCGATCCGGGCGTCGTAGGCGAAGACGTCCAGCAAGTGCGTCGCATCCTCGGCTTTCTCGACAAGATCGAAGCGGTCGAGGCGGTTCATCACCTCCGCAGCGGCCAGCCGGTCGCCGCGCAGCAACCGGCAGGCCGAGAGCAAGGTCGCCTCGTTGCGGTGCCGCGTTCGGTCCAGCCTGGCGCATTGCGGCAGCAGCGGCACGGCCGCACGTTCGAGCTCGCCGGCATAGGCCTCGGCGAGCCCGTCGTCGCACGCATCCTCGGTTTTTCGGCGCAGTGTCGCAGGCTCGTGTTCGCCGGGTGCCGGGTCGGTCGCCTCGACGGTGAAGACCCAGCTGTGCAGACACAGGGTGATCTCGCCCGAGCCCGACGGCTTTTCGGGAAGGCGCTTGAGCTGCTCGTCGAAATGGCTGGATCGCCGGATCACGTCCTCCCACACGTCGTTCGGGACCGGCGCCTGCAAGGGGTCCACCCGCGACCCGTCCGGGCCCCGCGGGAAATGGACCCAGAGACTCGGGTCGCCTCCCTTGGGACGGACGAAGGCGATTGCGACGACGTCGGTGCCGTAGCCGTTGACGTAGAAGGCGCGGCGTACCTGGTCGCCCGCGTCGCGATGCGCCTCAATCGGCTTGACCCCGAACAATTCGCGTACCCGGCGCTGTTGCTCCGGGTTGCAGCGATCGACCAGATGGTCGTCGCGGCAGTCCCCGACTGGAGGAAAGCGGTCGGCCGCCGGCGCTTTTTCGGGCGCCGCGATCAGCAGCAGGGACGCGATCAAGGCCGCCGGCATCATTGCTCCTCCGTTTTCGCCAGCAGGTCGATCAGCTCCTGGCGCCAGAATTTCGCCCAGGTGTGGGTACCGTGGCCGCGCGTGTCCGAGGTGGCCCGGATGAGGATGTAGCGGCCCGTCTTCAGCCGCCCCGCCGCGTCCTCGGCGATGCCGTAATCGGCCGGGTTGATGAAGTCGTCGGCGGAATTGACCCAGGTCATCGGCGCGCGGATGCGCTCCAGCTTCGGCCAGGGATTGTAGGTCCGCGACGCCTCGACCTGATAGATGAGGTCGTTGGCGTCGCGCGTCGGAAGGTCCTTCGCCACGCGGTCGAGGATATAGGCGTCCGCCGACTCCCGGGTCGGATAGGCCTTCTGGAGGTAGAGCGGCGCGAAGCCGGCGATCTGGAGCACGCTGACCGCGGTGCGAAGTCCCTGGAGCGGCTGGCTGGAATAATCGCCGCCGGCCCAGGCCGGATCGGCCTTGATCCCCTCGATCGCCAGCTTGCGCCACATCCGGTTGTGCCCGGCGATCTCGGTCGGAAGGCAGGCCATCGGCATCAGCGCGCGGGCGAAATCCGGATGCGCCTCGGCCCAGACGAAGATGTGCATGCAGCCCATCGACGTGCCCATCATCAGCCTCAGGCGGGTCACTCCCAGCCCCTCGGCCAGCATCCGGCGCTGCGCCTCGACCATATCGTCATAATCGTATTTCGGGAATTGCATCCGCATCCCGTCGCTCGGCTTGGACGACTTGCCGTGGCCGATCGCGTCGGGGAGGATGACGTAATAGCGCGCGAGGTCGAGCGGCTGGCCCGGGCCGAACAGCTCGCCCGCGAATTGCGGCTGGAGGAACTGGCGCCCGGAGCCGCCGGTGCCGTGAAGCACCATCACCGCATTGCTGATCTCGCCCGTTGGCACCGCGGCGCGGAGTGCCGAGGGTCGCGTAATGGATCCTGAGCTCGGGCGAGCCGCTCGCCGCTTCGGAAGCGGAAGTCGCGCAGCACCGCGTCGCCTTCCTTCAGCCGCGCCGCATAATCGACCTGGGCGGCGGCCGACCCTGCCCAGGCCAGCATCAGCAAACCGAGCAGAATCTTCACCATCGCCGTCCCTCCTTGCCGCCGGGCCTTTACTCCGGCGCGGCGGCGATGCTCAATGGCCGCACGCCTAAGGGAGGGATTTTCAATGGACTATGTGGGGCCGGGCCTGTTGCTGCTCGGCATCTTGTGGACGGCGGGCTTCGGCTTCGCCCATTATCGGGCGCTCGCCAAGGCCAAAGCGGCGGAAACCTGGCCGGTCGTCGCCGGCCGGGTCCTTTCCTGCGAGGTGGTCGAGGAGGAATCGACCGACCGCGAGGGCGGGACGAGCACCTGGTACAATCCGGTCGTCACCTATTCCTATCTGGCGGGGGGCCGCGAGCTGACCGGGCGGCGCCTGCGCTTCGGCAATTACCGAAGCGCCAGCCGCAGGAAGGCGGAAGCCGCGCTCGCCGCCTATCCGATCGGAGCCAGCCCGCAGGTCCGCTACAATCCCGAGAAGCCCGAGGAATGCGTGCTCGAGACGAGGAAGCCGGGTCCGATCTACCTCGTCATGGCGCTGTTCGGGCTGCTCTTCGTCGGCTTCGGGCTGCTCTGGGGCTCGATGGCCTAGCGTTCCCGGCCTGCGCCGGGACGCCGGGCCTGGCCCGCCGGGTCGGCCGGCTTGAGGTCGGTCAGGCTCAGCCGCTCGAAGCGCGCCGCCCAGGGCGAATCGGGCTGGAGCTCGGTCTCGAGATAGGCGGGCTTGAGCACGTCGGGCGGCCGCACGTCGCAGCCCTGGGCGGGCGCGAGCGAGTCGATGTCGAACGCCTCGGCGAAGCGCAGGCCGACCTGGCCGTCCTTCGACCAGCGCACCTCGGCGACGGCGAACTGGCCGCTGCCGAGATCGAGCTCGACCTCGGCGCCCGAGCAGAGCTCGCGGCCGCTCTCGACGCGGGCGCCGCCCTCGGAGATGTTGCGGAGCCGCACCGGGATCGAGATTCCGCTCCAGTAGAGGGTGCCGGCGCGCAGAAGCGTCTGGCGCGGCTCGCGGTCGACCGCGACGTGGATCGGCGAGCTCGGAGTCTCATCGCGCGGCGTCTCGTAGCGGAAGACCGGGCCCTGCCCGCCCGTCTCCCAGAAGATCGTCTCGTCGACGAACTCGAGGCCGATGCGGCCTTCGCGGAGCCAGCGGACGACGCAGCGGGTGCGGTTCGAATCGGCGAACTGGACGTCGATCTTCTCGCCGATCCGGGGCTCGATGTCGGCGACGATCATCGCCCCGCGCGACGAGACGTTGACCACGTCCACTTCGTGGCGGCGGCGGCGGAAGACGATGGTGGAACGCTCGACCACGCCGAAATGGCGGTCCTCGAGCCGCTGGTCGGTGACCCGCGCCGCTTCCCGCTTGATCGGGATCTTGGCCAGGCCGCCGAGGCCCGCCGCCTCGCTCTTGGTCTTGCTCTTGCGCGCAACGGGGGACGCCGTCTTGGCGTCTCCGGAAAGGATCGTTGAGCGGAGTTCGTGCATTTCGGCCCCCAGGATCGGTCTTGAGGCGTCCATCGCACAGAAATGCTTACCGAATTGCTAGCCGAACCCGTTGAGGATGCTTGCCCGTGCCGCCCCCGCAGCTGAGCCTGTTCGAGGCCGCGCCGGCGAGGCCCGAGGGCCTCGTCTATGCGCCCGGCTTCGTCGACGAGGAGGAGGAGCGCGCGCTCGCCGGGCGGATCGCCCTCCTCCCGTTCAAGCCGTTCGAGTTCCACGGCTTCACCGGCAACCGCCGGACCGTCTCCTTCGGCCTCCATTATGCGTTCGACGGCAGCGGCCTGAGGGACGCCGAGCCGATCCCCGGCTGGCTGCACCCGCTGCGCGCCCGGGCCGCGGCGCTCGCCGGACGCGAGGCCGAGGAATTCGTCCATGCGCTGGTGATCGAATATGCCCCGGGCGCCGGAATCGGCTGGCACCGCGACCGCCCGGTCTTCGGCGACGTAGTCGGAATCTCGCTGCTCGCCCCGGCGCCGCTGCGCTTCCGGCGCCGGGCGGGCGAGAAGTGGGAGCGGTTCACTCTGACCGCCGAGCCGCGCTCCGCCTATCTGCTGCGCGGCGCGGCCCGGCACGAATGGGAGCACAGCATCCCCCGGCTCGAGACCCTGCGCTACTCGGTGACCTTGCGGACTCTAGCGAAATAATTCCTCGCCGGGCAAGGTCGGGGAGGAGTTCCCCTTAGCTGTAGAAGATGTGCAGGCCGATCTGGGTCTGCTTGGTGAGGCGCTTGCCCCAGCTCGGCGAGACGTAGGTGGCGTGGTACCAGAGCACGCCCGAGGGGAGGGTGCCGGCGAGCTTCTGGCGGGCGATGGAGGCGATCGCGACCGCCTTCTTCCACGCCTGCGAATCGCGGTTGGCGCGCGGGAACTTGCCGCGCCGGATGAAGGAGAATTGCGCCTTCTGGGTGATGACCGAGCAGAGGTCGGCCGGGTAGCGGCCCGAGGCGGCGCGGTTCAGGACCACTTCGGCGACGGCGAGTTGCCCCTCGATCGGTTCGCTGCGCGCTTCGAAATAAACCGCATTGGCGAGGCATTCCGCTTCGCGGTCGGCCGTCTGGACGGCGGCATAAGCGGCGACCAGCTCGTCGAGCGTGGCGGTCGGCGCCGGCGTCTGGGGGGCCGGCGCCTGCGGCTGCGGGGTGACGAGGGCGGTGACGTTGGCCCACATGCGGGAGAAGAGGTTGGGATCCGACAGGTCGGAGCCCGAGGCCGAAACGGTGGCGGGGGCTCCGGTTTCGCCGGCGCTGGCGGGGTCGGAGTAGCTGGCCCCGGCGACAAGCGCCAAGCAAGCCGCGGCGAAGCCCGCGGCGCGAACGATCCGGTTCATTCACTCTCTTTTTTTATGCGGCCGGCTGATCCCCCGGATGCGAGAACCGCATCTCCGATCGCCCCCCGTCTCGAGCTCCCGCCGGCCGCTAAATCGGCTGCGGCGGACCCGCTCTCGCTACTAAGCTGAGGGGCAGATGGTCGAAGCCCCGGCGCTAATCAACCCACCGCGCCCGGCGAAGCGATGAACCGTGTGACTCGGGGGATACACCGAAGAAAAAAATGCATCCCCTCGGAACTTTTTAAAAAAAGCCCTATTTTCAATAGCCTGGAACGGCGGATTGGTTGCCTTCGCCGGCCGGCGCGCTCGCGGGGGCCGCTTCGCCGGCGACCACCTTGACGAAAGCGCTCTGCACCCAGCCAGACCGGCAGGGGCCGTCATAGTCGCCCCGCCGGGTCACCGGCTCCGTCACGCCGCACCGTTCGGCGAGGCTCCCGCCCTCGTCATAGACGATCCCGAACCATTTCTGGTCGTGGCTTCGGGTGCAGATGAAGAAGCGCGCGCCCGCCGCCACTTTGCCGCTCTCCTCGGCATTTTCGAACGGGGCCGAGCGCACCGTCAGAGCTTCGCCGGGCTTCAGGTTGCGGGTGGTGCCCGCCGCGCTGCACGCCGCGAAATTCGGCCCGAGCTCGCCGATCCGAACCGGCCGCGCCGCCGCGGTGAGGGTGTCGGCGGCCGTCTCGCCCTCATTGCGGGCCGCGCGGTTGGAGACGTCCTCCGGATCGCCGCAGGAGGACAGGAAGAGGGAGAGGAGGAGGAGGGTGCGCCGCATGGCGCTCCTTGTGGCGCGGCGCGCTCGAAAAATCTACGCTGGCGGGCGACGGAGGCGCGAATGGCTTATTGGCTGATGAAATCGGAACCCGGCAGCTACAGCTGGGACGAGCTCGTCCGCGACGGCGGCACCGAGTGGGACGGAGTCCGCAACGCCGCCGCCCGGCTGCACCTGCGGGCGATGAAGGCCGGGGACGAGGCCTTCTTCTACCATAGCGGCGAGCAGCGCTCGGTGGTCGGGATCATGCGCATCGCGCGCGAGGGAGGGCCGGACCCGAAGGATCCCGACTGGGTGTCGGTGAGGGTCGAGCCGGTCCGCCCGATCGGTCCGGTCACGCTCAAGTCGATCAAGGCCGATCCGCGGCTGGCGAAGATGGAGCTGATCCGCCAGTCGAGGCTGTCGGTGGCGCCGGTCAGGGACGAGGAATGGGCCGCCCTGCTCGATCTGGCGGGCGAGCGGGCGTGAGCCTCTTCCTCCTCGCCGCCCTGCTCGCGCCGGCGCCCGCGGCGGAGACGCCGCGCGACTTCGTCGCGCGGGTCTATGCCGGCTATCGGGATCCGGGCTTCAACCCGCTCGACCGCCCCGAGCGGCTGTTCGCCCCGGCGCTGGTCGCCGCCATCCGCGAGGACGCCCGCCTGGCGGGCGACGAGGTCGGCTGGCTCGCCGGCGACCCGCTCTGCCAGTGCCAGGACCATGAAGGGCTCGAACCGGTCGTCCGCGAGGTTCGTCGGGCCGCGAAGACCGCCACGGCCGATATCCTCCTCCGCTTCCCGGGCTATGACGAACGCCAGGTCCGGCTGAAGCTGGTGCGCATCGCCCGCGGATGGCGGATCGCCGACGTCGCGACCGCCGACGATCCCAGCCTTCTTCGGGACCTGCAGCGCTCGAACCGGAGAAGGCGCTAAGCCCCTCTCCCGCGCAAAGCGGGAGAGGAGACGAGGCGCTACAGCACGAAGTCGGAGGCGACCGGAGTCAGGGTTCCGGTCAGCTCGATCTGGAAATCGGCCGCTCCGTCGCCGTTGACGTCGCCCGAGACCAGGGTGACCCCGCCCGACGTCGAGTAGCGCAGCTGCCCCGCGACCCCCGAAAAGGCCGAGGCGCCGATGAAGGTGAAGGCCTGGTTGCCGCTCAGCACGCTGTTGGCGTCGATCCCGCTCAGCGAGATCTTGTCGGCCTGGGCGCGGCTGAAATCGGTGACGACGTCGCGCTCGCCCGGAGTCGATTCGCTCACCGAATTGTAGACGAACTGGTCCTTGCCGAGCCCGCCGGTCAGCCGGTCGGCGCCGCCGCCGCCGTTCAGCACGTCGTTGCCGGCGTCGCCCATCAGGATGTCGTCGCCGCCGAGCCCGAGGATCGTGTCGTGGCCGTCGCGGCCCGACACATTGTCCTCCGCGTGGGTGGTCCGAAGCGCCGGGTTGGTGCTCGTCCCGGAGATCGAATCGCCGCCCGTCGTCCCGGTCACCGTCGCGCCGTCGCGAAGGTTGAGGACGCTGACGCTCAGCGTCTGCAGGTCGAGGTTCGAGCCGTCGCTGGCCTGGACGACGACGCTGTAGACATTGTCGCCGTTGGAATCGCCCGGGGTCTCCCAGTCCGGGGCGGTCGACGAACTCGAGCAGGCCGGTCTGGGCGTTGATCGTGAAGCGTGCCGCATCGGCGCCGCCGACGATCGAATAGCTGGCCGCCGTCCCGTCGGGGTCGGTCGCATTGACCGTGGTCACGCCGCGGCTGTTCTCGGCGACCGCGACCGACGCCGTAGCACCGCCCCCGTTCGAGCCGATGACCAGCGCCTCGTTGACGTTGCCAACCGTCACCGCGATCGCCTGCGTGTCGGTGAAGCTCCCGTCGCTCGCCGAGACGATGACGTCGTAGACATTGTTGCCGCCGGCGTCGGCGGGCGCCTCGAAGTTGGGCGCGGCGACGAAGGCGAGCGCCCCGGTCGTCGCGTCGATGGTGAAGCGCGCCGAGTCGGCGCCGCCGGCGATGGCGTAGGTGACCGCTCCGCCGTCGGCGTCCGTCGCCGCGACCGTCGTCACCGCCGTGCCGTTCTCCGCGGCCGAGACCGAAGCGGCCGCGCCGCCGCCGTTCGAGATTGATCGCAACGCCCTCGTTGACGTTGCCGACCGTCACCGCGATCGCCTGAGTGTCGGTGAAGCTCCCGTCGCTCGCCGAGACGATGACGTCGTAGACATTGTCGCCGCCGGAGTCGGCGGGCGCCTCGAAGTTCGGCGCGGCGACGAAGGCGAGCGCCCCGCTCGCCGCGTCGATCGTGAAGCGGGCCGCGTCGGCGCCGCCGACGATGGCGTAGGTGACCGCTCCGCCGTCGGCGTCCGTCGCCGCCACATTTGTCACCGCCGTGCCGTTCTCCGCGACCGGGACCGAAGCGGCGGCGGCGCCGCCGTTCGAATTGATCGTCACGCCTTCGTTGACGTTGCCGACCGCGATGAAGAGATTCTGCAAGGCGGTATATTCGCCGTCGCTCGCCGCCACAGTCACTCGATAGACGTTGTTGCCGTCCGAGTCCGCGGGCGCCTCATGGTCCGGAGCGGCGACGAAGCGGAGGATTCCGGTGACCGGATCGATCGCGAACAAGGCGGCGTCCGCACCGCCGGCGATCGAGTAGGTGGGGACGTCCCCGTCGAGATCGTAAGCGGTGACAATGGTCACCACGAGACCGCCCTCGTCCACCGCAAGGTTGGCGTCGCCGCCGTTGTCCGAGGTGATCCAGAGGCCCTCGTTGCGGTCGGCGACGGTGATCGCGAAAGCCTGGCTGTCGCTCGAGGTCGCGGTGCCGGCGGTGACCACCACGTCGTAGACGTTGTCGCCGTCGGCATCCCCCGGAGCCTCGAAATCGGGGTTGAACGGATATTTGAAGCTGAGCTCGCCGCTGATCGGATCCACCGTGAAAAGCGCCGCGTCGGCTCCGCCCGAGATCGCGAACCTCGTCCCCCAGAAAGGCGAAAGCGAGGCGTCGACGTCGGCGATCTGGAATACGCCGCCTTCCTGGACGGTCAGGGCGACCGAAGCCGCGCCGCCGTAGGAGGTGATGTCGACGGTATCGTTCACGTCGTTGACCGTGATCGACATCTGCCGCTCGTCGGAGAGCTCGCCGTCCGAAGCCCGGACGATGACCTCGTAGACATTGTCCCCGTCGGCATCGGCGGGCGCCTCGAAGTCGAGCGAGGCTCTCACGGTCAGGTCGCCGGTCGCCGGGTCGATGACGAAGTGCGAGGCGTCGGCCCCGCCGGCGATCGAATAGGTGAGCGTGTCGCCGTCGCCGTCGGTTGCCGCGATCCTCGCGACGAAGCCGCTGTCCTCGTCGACCGAAAGCGCCGGACCCGTCGAGATCGTCACGCCTTCGTTGACGTCGCCGACCAGGACCTGGACGGTCTGCCAGGCCTGGTGCTGCCCGTCGCTCGCGGCGACCGTGACGCTGTAGAAATTGTCCGCTCCCTCGTCGGCCGGCGCCTCGTGATCGGGGGTTTGGGCGAAGCTCAGCACACCGGTTGCCGCATCGATCGTGAAGCGGGCGGCGTCGGCCCCGCCGATGATCGAATAAGTCGGCGCGGTCCCGTCCGGATCGAGGCCGACCACGGTGGTGACGATATTCTGGCCCTCGTCCATCGCGATGGCGGCGCTGGTGCCGCCCCCGTCGGACGTGATGACGATCGGCTCGTTCTCGTCGACCACGGTGACGGTGAAGTCCCGCGCCCGGCTCCAGGTGCCGGCCGTCGCCGTGACTTCCACCTCGTACAGATTGTCGCCGTCGGAATCGGCCGGAGCCTCGAAATCGGGGCCGTCGGCGTTGAGAAACGAGAAGTCGCCGGTGACCGGATCGATGGTGAAGAGCGCGCCGTCGGCGCCGCCGGTGACCGCGTAGGTGATCGCCGGCCCCCCATCCAGGTCGTAGGCGTTGAGGATGCCGGCGGAGGCCCTGTTCTCGGCCGCCCAGATCTGGATGACGCCGGGCTCGTGGTTGAAGAAATCCGGGTCCTCGTCGACATCGGTCAGAGTGATCGAGAGATGCTGGTCGTCGGAGGTCCAGCCGTCGCTGGCGCGGACGACGACTTCGTACACATTGTTCGAATCGGCATCGCCGGTGCCTTCGAAATCGCTCGGATAGGCGAAGGCGAGCGCTCCGGTGAACGGGTCGATCTGGAAGTAGAGGGCGTCCGCGCCGCCGACGATGGCATAGGTCACCGTGCCCTGGCCGGTCGCGGCCACGGTCGTCACCGCGGGGACGTTCTCGGCGAGGACCAGGCCGGCCGAATCGCCGCCGCCGTTGGACGTGATGGCCACCCCCTCATAGAGGTCCACGACCCTGAACGAGTAGCTCTGGACCGCGCTGAGCATGCCCGAATAGGCGACGACCGACACCTCGTAGACATTGTCGCCGTCGGCATCGGCCCTCGCCTCGAAATCGGGCGCCTGGATGAAGCTGAACGCGCCGCTGTAGGGATCGATCTGGAAGAAGGCCGCGTCGGCGCCGTCGAGCCCGTAGGTCACCCAGCTGTAGCGGTCGGGATCGGACGCCCAGACATAGCCGAGGTCGACGTCGTTCTCCGTCACGATCACCGTGACCTGGCCGGCCCCGTCATAGGAGCCGAACGCCGGCGCCTCGTCGACGTCGTCGATGGAGATGATGATCCCCTGCTCGTCGGACGAGACGCCGTCGCTGGCGCGGACGATGACCTCGTACCGGTCGGGAAAATTGTAGGGGTCGTAATAATAGCCGCCGTAGATGCCGGTCTCGAAGTCGGGCGGACCGCGGAAGGAGAGTGCGCCGCTCTCGGCATCGATGTCGAACCAGCCGGCATGGGCGCCGCCGACGATCTCGTAGGTCACCGGCCCGGTCCCGCCGACCGCCGTGACGACGGTGACCGCGAGGCCGTTCTCCGGCAGTCGGAGCTCGGCATAATCCTCCCCGCCGTCCGATACGATCGCGAAGCCCTGCGGCTCCTCGACGTCGTTGACGTGGACGTAGATGTCCTGCGTGTCGCTGCGCGTGCCGTCGGTGGCCGTTACCTGGACGTAATAGTCGTTGCCGCCGTACAGGGTCGCCGGCGATTCGCAATCGGGGGCGACGGCGAACCTCAGCTCGCCGGTCTGCGGATCGATGGTGAAGAGCGCCGCGTCGTAGCCGCCGGTGATCGCGTAGGTCAGCGGAACGCCGTCCTCGTCCATCGCGCTGACCATTGTCACCGCGGTCTGGTTCTCGTCCATCCAGACGTCGGCATGATCGTAGCCGCCGTCCGAGACGATGGTGACCCGGTTGACGTGGCCGATCGCGATCTGGATCGACTGGAAGCCGGTCAGACTCCCGTCGCTCGCGGTGACCGTCACATTGTAGAAATTGTCCGCGCCCTCGTCCTGCGGCGCCTCATGGTCGGGGGCCTGGATGAAGGCGAGCGCCCCGGTGAGCGCGTTGATCGTGAACAAGGCCGCGTCCGCGCCGCCCGTGATCGAATAGCGCAGGCTGGTCGGCTCGCCGTCGTCCGAGGCGACGACCGTCGTCACCGCCGTCTCGCCTTCGTCGCGGGTCAGCGTCACCGACGTGCCGCCGCCGTCGGAGATGATGACCGGGCGCGTATTGGGCAGCGGCGCGGCCGCCTCGGTGCCGAGGATCTGGGCGCGCACCGAACCGCCGCTCCCGTCGCCGCTGCCGCTGGCCCAGACCGCGACCACCCGGCCGTCGGCGAGCGTGTCGAGATCGGGGAGCCATTGCGACCCGGCGGTGAGCGTGTTGATCTGGAGCTCGCCGTCCACCCTGGCGCCCGAGGCGCTGAAGCGCTGGGCCTTGACCTCGGAGTCGCTGCCGCCGCCGGCGAGCAGGTTGGTGTTGTGCCAGGCGATGATGAAGCCGCCGTCCGGCAAAGCGGTGACCACCTGTCCGCCCATCGTGTAGGCGCCGGACGTGCTGACCAGCAGCTCGCCGCCGACCTTCGTTCCCGAGGCCGTGAACATCTGAGCCTTGATCCGCGTGTTCCCCGACGAATATTCCGGGTTGGATTCCGCCCAGGTGATGACGAACCCGCCGTCGGCCAGAGCGGTGCCGTCCGGGGAATTCTGGGATCCGGTGAGGGTCGTGTTGACGATGAAGGCGCCGCCGACCTTGGCCCCGGAGGCGTTGAACAGCTGCGCTTTCACGTCCCACGACGTGCCGTTGATCCGCCAGGTGGCGACGAAGCCGCCGTCGGCGAGCGCGATGACGTCGCCGAAGCCCTGGGCCGGGTCGGTGGCGAGCGTCAGGACGTTGCCGACCGGCGCGCCGGCGGCGTCGAAGATCTGGCCCTTGACGCTCTGGCTGGTCCAATCGTCCCAGCTGATGATGAACCGGCCGTCGGCGAGCGACGTCACGTTGGGCTCGAACAGGCTGGTTCCGGTCGTGACCTGGAACTCGGCGCCGATCCTGTCGCCGTTCCGGCCGAACAATTGCGCCTCGACGAGGCGAGTCCCGTCGGCGAGGGTGTTGGTTCCCCAGGTGACGACGAAATTGCCGTTGGCGAAGGTCGTGACCGACGGCGAGACCTGGCCCCCGGTGGCGACGCCGTTGACGAGGAATTCCGTCCCGACCTTGCCGCCCGCGGAGTCGAAGAGCTGGGCCTTGATCGCGTTGCTGTCGCCGTCCTGGGTCGGATCCGTCGTCACCCACGTGACGACGAAGCCGCCGTCGGCGAAGGTCGAGACCGACGGCGCGGTCTGGTTCTCGGACGTGAAGCTGTTCACCGCGAACTCGGTCCGCGTGCGGATATAAGACGGCATGGATTTCCCCCCACTGAAGTCCCGCGACGTTAGAAACGCCGCCTTTACAACAGGTAAAGCCGCGAAGATTTAGGCAGGGCCGCTCTGCCGGCGCCGCCGATTTGCCGCTTCATCCTTGGGAGAATATAGCACAGAAGGAGAACACATCAAGCAGTTTGTTCTCCGTGTGTTCGCTACGCGCGGGCCGCCTTTGCGAACAGCCAGGCGGAGAGCAGCCACATCGGCGTGAACAGCAGCGTCGCGAGCAAGGCCCCCCGCACGTCGGCCGCGAGGATCGCTCCGGCGACGCCCGCGAGCACATTGGCGGCGGCGGCCGCGGCCATGGCCCGGGCCATTCCGCCGGGCCTGAGCCGGGCGACCGCCGCGCCGGCCGCGGCGAGCGCGATCACGCCCAGGTAGAGGGCGTTGGCCGGCTCGTCGTCGCTGCCGATCAGCCCGACCGAGCCGGCGGCGAGGAAGGTCAGGAAGGCGGCGGCCGCGGCCGCTAGCGCGGCCCCCCGATAGGTCCAGCTGTCCGTCGCGCGCATGATCAGCTCGAACAGCCCGCAGCCGGCGAGCAGCACCGCCCCGGCGAGGACGAAATCGCCGGCGCTCCACTGCATCTCGCCGCCGATTTGGGCCGCCGCCGCCGCGACGAGCATCAGCAGCGCCGCTCCGCCCCACAGCGCGATCCGCAGCCCCCGCTCGTAACCCTTGTGCGTCCGTGCCGTCATGTCCGTCCCTTCATCGTCCTCATCCTGCCTTGTCGCACAGCGGCTTGCATCCCTCATGCCGCCGGTGAGGAGAAAATATGCAGGCGTTCGCCCCCGGCCTGAGGCGCGAGGGGCAAAAGCCTTACGAAACGATGCGGCCCGAGAGCATCGTGCGCCAAGCCTGCATCGTCCCGTCATGCCGGACTTGATCCGGCACCCACCTCTTCTCCGCAGCGGCCCTGAGAAAGGGGGGGACCCCGGGTCGAGCCCGGGGTGACGATTCGGCTTTGCGCGGGCGCCCTAGCCCGATCGGCTCTCCGGCGAGGGTTTCGAATCCGGCGGGGGTTTGGGCGAGAGCCAGGCGAAGAGCTTCGCGAGAAGGCGCCAGGCGCCATATTCGAGCGCCAGCCAGGCCGCCAGCGCCGCGGCCAGCACGATCAGCGCCAGCAGCTCCTCGAACGGCTCCTTCGGCTGGCCGAGCCGGGATACGACGATCTCCGTCAAGCTGGGTCCATCCGCCATCGATCCGTCCTGCTCGAATCCCCTGCCGTCCGTCAACCGGGCAAGCCCTCAGCCCGGCGGCTCCGCCGGCCCGCCTTCGCCTTCGCCCGGCGGCGCCGGCGGGCCGCCGGGCGGCCCCGGGCTGCCCGTCGGCCACGCCTTCGCCTCGAGCGCGGCGCGCTCGGCGGACATTTCGAGACCGGCGAGCTCCCAGGGCGCCTCGCCGGGCACGAACGGCACGAACTCCTCGAGGGCCATGGGCGGCTCGAGCGCCCCGATCTGGATCGCCTGGTACGGATCGGCGCGGACGAAGGGCTCGCGGGGATCGTCGGCCGCCGCCTCGACCGCCGCGTTTCCGCCGCGCTCACAAGCCTCGTCGGCGGCTCGGGCTCGAGCCGCGCAGGCCTCGAGCGCCGCGGCGATCGCCGCCGCAGCCGCCTCGTCGAGGACGACGCCCTCGAAGCCGTTGAGGACCGCCGCCGACCGGTCGCCGCGGGCGGCGCGCGCGTCGTCCCCGGCCGCTTGTCCCGGACCCTCGGGAGCGCCGGTGATCACCGTCCGGATGGTGGTGGTGGCGGCCTCGGCCGTCGCCTGTCCCGAGGCTGAGGGATCCGCCGTGCCGGCGCTCGCCCGGGTCGAGAAATAGTTGATCGTCGTGCGCTTGCCGTCGGCATCCTGCCCGTAGTGGCGAAGGCAGAACATCAGCAATTTGTCGTTATACTTGCGCCGGAACCCCATCAGCTTTCCGCCGAGAAGACCGGCACCAGCTCCCCCTCGATCGCGCGCTGGAAGGCGACGTCCTTGAGCTTGGGGACCGCGAAATCGAGCGCCGCATCCCAGGCCCGCCGGAACCCTTCCGCCCCCGGCGCGCGCCGAAGCTCGTAGCAATTGGTCTGGGCGATATTGACCCGCCGGGCGGCCCGGTCGACGCATCCCGTCTCCGCCAGCGCCGCGATGAACGCCTTCTGCCGCTCGGGAGTCCAGCCGTCGTGCCGGTAGCGGCGGGGCACCGGCGTGAAGCTTGTCAGGAGCTCGATCGAATGATCGAGCGGCGAGGCCCCCTGCGCTCGCGGCGCCGGGATGGGCTGGCTGGTCATGGCGAATCACCTCCTCGAGTCGCGGCCAATCGACCAGCTTATGGCACAGAAGAAGAACGAGGGAAAGCATTTTGTTCTATTTCTGTTCCTATCCCTTCGAGCTGTTCCACGGGTCGATCAGACGCACGCCGGCCGCCTCGAAATGCCGGGCGTTGCGCGTCGCCACCGCCGCGTCCGCGTCGAGCGCGATGGCGGCGATCTGCGCGTCCGGAAGCCCCATCGACCGTCCGGCCGCCTCGGCCGCCGCCATCATTGGGCCGTAGCGTAGCGCCGCCGTGGCCCCGAAAGCGACGATTCGGTCGGCGTAGCGCAGGCGCCATTCCACGAGCCTGGCGGCGAGCGCCTCGCGACGCGCGCCGCCGGCCAGGCGGGCGATTCCGTAAGCCAGTTCGGCCAGTGCGATAGCCGGCAGCGCCGTCTCTTCCTCGTTGAGAAGATACCATCGCTCCACGGCGACATCCGGCGTCGGCTTCATAAGTTCGGAGACGACGTTCGTGTCGAGCAGGATCAAAGGTCGAGGCCCCGGTGGGGCTGGCGATGCGCCTCGAGCGCCCTTTCCACTTCGGCGACGGCCTCATTATCCGTCTCGCCGATCGCCCGCATCCTCCGCAGGAAGGCGGCCGCGCTCTCCTTGGGATGCCGTCGGGCGTAATCCATCAGCGCGTCCTCCACGATCGCATGGATGGGCCGCCGTTCCCGCCGTGACAGCTCATGGGCGAGATCGCGGGCCTTGGCGCTTCGGACGGAGAGTTGGGGAGCGGTCATGCCATCAAGATAGCGCCTTGATGGCAAGATGGCAAACTCGCCGGCGCTCGCACTGAGCCCGACCGCGTCCTCCCTCAGGCACACGTAGAACAGGATGGCCGGCAGCACCACGAAGCCGAGCAGCGCCCCAGCCCCCATCGCCGCGCGCTTGAGATTCCCAGCCCCAATGATCCTAGAGCAGCCGCAGCGTCCCCTCGAGCTCATCCCCCGCCGCCAAATCCTCCGCCCGGCAGATCGCCTTCTTCACCGGCAGGAACCAGGTTCCGCCCTTCTGCGGGAAGACCGAGGTCGACCACCGGCTGCCGCCGACCGTCGCCTCGACCTTGACCGACCCGAACCCGCGCCGCCGCCCCAGCTCCAGCCGCCGGATCAGCTCGTGCGCGCCGATCGCCTCGGCCGCCGCGCCGTCGATCGTCACATGGCCGATGTCGCCATATTTCTCGGTCCGCCAGACGCTGAGCGGCGCGGCGAAGCGGACGGTGTCGGGATCGGGTTCGGGCAGGTCCATGAGGCAGACTGCCGCACCTGAACGCCGTCGGCAATTCCTCGTCATCCCGGCCCGGCTTCCTCGACCGGCGCTTTCTCATGCGCGGCGTCTTCCCGCCGGATTTTCAGGACGTCCCGCTTCCGGGAAATGAGACAGGCTTACGACGGACGCTTTGCCAGCGGAGCAGGATCAACGCGACCAGTGCGATCGACAACCCCGGCAGGATCAGGCCGAACAGGATGGCGGCGATCGTCCGCATCTCCTCATCGGGCCTCGGCGCCGCGAGGAACTCCCAGGCCCACCACGCCTCCCACAGCAGGAAGGCGCCGAGCAGGGCCCGCTTTCGCACCCTTCCCGCTTCCGCCGGAGAGATCCGCATCTCCTTGCGGATGCGCTCGAGGATCGCCGACGCCTCGTCCGCCTCGAGGCTCCGCCGCTCGAGCAGGATGGCGGCGAACCTCTCCACCGCGGCCCAGATCGCAGGCTCCTCCAGCCGGCGGCGGACGTCGCGCTCGAGCCGGTCGAGCAGGCCCGGCCGGGGCGGATCGAGCCGCCCGAGCTGCTCGGCGATGACGGCATAATCCTGCGCCGAGGCCTCCAGCATATCCGCCTCGCTCAGCGCCGCCCAGCCGCGCTCCGCGAGCATCCGCTCCGCGATCGGACCGGCCAGAAGCGACCGCACCAGCTCGATCCGCGGCGCGTCCCGGTCGAAACCGTGGTCGCGCCTGAGCGTGCGCCGGATCGCCGGCGGATCGGTCGCCATGACGACGTCGCCATGCCCGGGCCCCTTGAGGACGACGGGTCCGGCCACCCTGGTCCATTCGCCGAACGCCGCGAAGACGGCATGCGCCGCCTCGTGAACGGCGAGAATCTCGTCCTCGGTCATGCCTTCGCGTCCGGACAGGCTCATCGAAGGCAAGATCGCAGCAAGGGACGACGTCCGCAATTCCATCGTCGGCTTGGGCCTCACGCGGCGCTCTGCCGCTTCCGCTCGTGCGGATCCAGGTACCGCCTCCGGTGCCGGCGGGCCCCGGCCTCTCGGCTTTCCTCGGCGCCAACGCGACCGGGTGGCGCGAGGACGGCGACATTGCACCCGGGAAAAGCCGCACCCCCATGTGATCTCCGTCACGGCAGCCGCGCGATCCCCGCTCTAAGCCGGTCCTGGCGGTCTTCGGGCCCCGGGCAAACCTCGGCTTCGCCATCCATTCGTGACGGCCCCCGGCGCAGGGAGGAAATGATATGACGGTCGAGGCAGTCGGACAGCCGGCGCACCGTCGGAATTCGAAGGAGACATCGGAGACGATCAAGAACTGGATCGACATCCTCAAATCGATCCTCGCCTTCGTCGTCTTGAGCGCTCTTCTCTTCCTCGTCGGCTGCGACAGGGAGAAGCTGGCTGCAATGGCTCGCGAGATGGGAATCTCGAAGGTCAGCGGTCCCGGGGTCGAGATCGCACTCGGCGCGACCGACGCGCTGCCGCGCAACGAAGCCGCTCTCAAAGCTGCCGAAACCCAGATTCAGACGCTGCAAACACAATATTCCACGGCGGTCGAAGCGCTTCGGCAGATGCAGCCGAGACTGGCCTCCTCGGACTCGCCCCTCCCGCCCGAGGCGCAGCGCAACGTCGCCGCCGTCCTGCAGCGCGCACCCGAAACGCTGAGATCGTCCGAGCGTACGGCCGAGGCGCTCAGCGAGGCGAGGGACAAGACGAAGAGCGTCATTGCACGCCTTCCGGGCGCTGGAGATTCCTCGCTGGGCTACGGAGTCGTGTTCGGCGGCGACCGGAGCGAAAGCGAGGGACGCGATCAGCTGAAGCGCGCCCAGGGGCTGGCGGGGACGCCGAAGCTTTTCAGGCGCGAGGGTTTCTACAGAAGCGTCGTCGTCTTCTCCGACCGCGATGCCGCGACGGCGGCCCTGCCGCGCATCAAGGCGATCAATCCTTATGCCGCCACGGCCTATGTCGTGACGCTGGCCTCCTGGTGCCCGGGCGCGGATCTCAGCGAGGATCCTGTCGCCTGCCCATCCTAGGTCGCGGCGCCTCTACTTGCGGCTCTTTCGCGCCGCATAGCGCGCGTCGCGGGCGGCCTTGCGCTCCGCCTCGGTGGGCGGCGGCTTGGCGGCGGCGGCTTCAGTCGCGGCCTCGGCCTCCCGGCCGGCGCGAGCAGCCGCCTCGGCCTCGATCCTTTCGGCCTTGGCGGCCCTTTTCTCTTCCGCTTTGGCCTCGCGGCGCCGAGCGGCTTCCCGCCGCGCCTCGGCGACGGCTTCGTCCACCGGAGGCCTGGAGCGAAGCTTCTCCAGCGCCTTGCGCTTGGCGTCGGCGGCCTGGCCGACCCGGTCCTGGAAGCTGTCCTTGAAGGGGGGCATCAGGCCGCCTCCGCCTTGCGCGATTGCCGCTTGCGCTCGTGCGGGTCGAGATAGCGCTTGCGCAGCCGGATCGACTTGGGCGTCACCTCGACCAGCTCGTCGTCCTGGATGTAGGCGATCGCCTGCTCGAGCGTCATCCGCCGCGGCGGGGTCAGGCGGATGCTCTCGTCCTTCGGGCCGGAGGCTCGGAAGTTGGTCAGCTGCTTGGACTTCAAGGGATTGACCTCGAGGTCCTGGGGCTTGGCGTTCTCGCCGATGATCATGCCCTCGTAGAGCTTCTCGCCCGGCGAGATGAACAGGATTCCGCGCTCCTCGAGCGCGTTCAGCGCATAGGCGACCGCCTCGCCCTGCTCCATCGAGATCAGCACCCCGTTCTGCCGGCCGGTGATCGGGCCCTTGTAGGGGCCGTAGCGCTCGAACAGCCGGTTCATGATTCCGGTGCCGCGCGTGTCGGACAGGAACTCGCCGTGATAGCCGATCAGGCCGCGCGACGGCGCCGAGAAGGTCAGCCGGGTCTTGCCGCCGCCCGATGGGCGCATGTCGGTCATCTCGCCTTTGCGCTGCGCCATCTTCTCGACGACGGTTCCGGCATGCTCCTCGTCGACGTCGATGACGACCGTCTCATAGGGCTCCTCGCGGCCGTTCGGCCCGTCGCGGAAGAGGACGCGCGGGCGGCTGATCGACAGCTCGAAGCCCTCGCGCCGCATCGTCTCGATCAGCACCCCGAGCTGCAGCTCGCCGCGCCCGGCGACCTCGAAGGCGTCCTTCTCGGCGCTCTCGGTGAGGCGGATGGCGACGTTGGTCTCGGCCTCGCGCTCGAGCCGGTCGCGGATCACCCGGCTCTGCACCTTGTCGCCGTCGCGCCCGGCATAGGGGCTGTCGTTGACCGCGAAGCTCATCGCCAGGGTCGGCGGGTCGATCGGCCGGGCGGCGATCGCCCGGGTCACCGCCATCTCGGCGATGGTGTTGGAGACGGTCGCCCTGGTCAGCCCGGCGATGGCGACGATGTCGCCCGCCTGGGCGGTCTCGACCGGAACCCGCTCGAGGCCGCGATAGGCGAAGACCTTGGTCGCCCGGCCGGTCTCGACCTCGTTGTGGTCGACGTCGAGCGCCTTGATCGGCATGTTGACCTGGAGCCGGCCGCTCTCGATCCGCCCGGTCAGGATCCGGCCGAGGAACGGGTCGCGGTCGAGCAGGACCCCGATCATCCGGAACGGGCCGTCGGGATTGGCGTCGGGCGCCGGGATGTGGCCGACGATCGCGTCGAACAGCGGCGTCAGGTCGCCCGAGCGGACGTCGTCGCTGAGCGGCCGGCATAGCCGGCCCGGCCCGAGGCGTAGAGGGTCGGGAAGTCGAGCTGCTCGTCGCTCGCCTCGAGCGTCAGGAACAGCTCGAACACCTCGTCGAGCACCTCGGCGGGGCGGGCGTCGGGGCGGTCGATCTTGTTGACGACGACGATCGGCCTCAGCCCCAGCGCCAGCGCCTTGCCGGTGACGAACTTGGTCTGCGGCATCGGCCCCTCGGCCGCGTCGACCAGCAATATCACCCCGTCGACCATCGACAGGATCCGCTCGACCTCGGCGCCGAAATCGGCGTGGCCGGGCGTGTCGACGATGTTGATATGGGTCCCCTGCCACTCGACCGAGGTGCATTTGGCGAGGATGGTGATCCCCCGCTCCTTCTCGAGGTCGTTCGAATCCATCGCGCGCTCCTCGACGCGCTGGTTGTCGCGGAAGGTGCCCGACTGGCGGAACAGCTGGTCGACGAGGGTCGTCTTGCCATGATCGACGTGCGCGATGATGGCCACGTTGCGGAGGCTCATTGAGGGGTAACTCGTGCGGGGGAGAAAATGTCCCGGACGATATAGCGGCAATGCTGCGCTGCAACAAGAGCGCCCTCGCACCCCCTCTCAGTGCAGCCGCGGCGCTTCCTCGCGATTCTCGCAATAGAAGATGTCGCGCCCGACGCTGGCCAGCTCGTGGTCCCGCGGGACGGGGGTCAGATAGCGGAGGAAGCTGTGCGGATAGGGGAAGAAATGGATGTGCGGGTTGAAGGTGAAGCGATATTCGCGCTCCTGCGGGACCACCAGGATCAGCCGGCGGCGGGCGACCCGGCGGAGCTCGGCGAGGGCCTGGCGGAATTCGAGGATATGCTCGAGCACATGGGTGCAGATGACGGTGTCGAACGCTCCATCGGCGAAGGGCAGCCGCTCGATCGCCGCCTGCTCGAAGCGGATGTCGGGATGGCGGGTCCGGGTGCCCTCCTCGATGATGAAGTCGACCCCGGTGAGCGCGAGGCCCGGGCGCTCGCGCTTCAGATGGTCGAGCAGGTAGCCGGTGCCGCAGCCGACGTCGAGCACCGTCTCGCCCTGGATGGCGGAGACGATCCGCTCGAGGCAGGCCTCGCTGTTGTCGGTCTCGTCCTGGACTCGGGGCATGCGCTCGTAAATCTCGCGATACTCGCTGTCGGTGACGAACGGGATGTTCTCGCGGAACCGCTCGATGTCGTCGACCAGCGGCCCCCAGTGGCGGCGGAACAGCCAGCGCATCGGCCGCGAATCGCGGAACATGGGCGGAAGCGCTTCTTCGAGCACCGTCCGGATTGCGTTGGTCGTTTCGCGTCGCATGCGCCTTCTCCCGGCTCGCCTGCTGGACGGGATATGGCCGCCGTGGTTAACAATTCTCTAAAGAATTCGGGATACTCCGGCCCGGCTCAGAGGGGGGAATCGATAATTTATGCTCATGACCGCAGCGGTGGACGCTTACCGACCAGAGAATGAGAATGGCGCGCCTTCGGCCGAGTCGAAGCCGCCGGCGGGCAAGCCTCCCTTGTGGCTGTTCCTGATGGCGCTGGGATCGGTCCCGGTGATGCTGCTGTTCGCCATGGACGTGCGCGACCTCGAGGGGGCGTTCATGACCAGCGGGCACATATGGGGACGGGATTTCGTCAACGTGTGGACGGGCGGTCGTCTCATCGTCGAGGGACGCTCAGACCTGATGTACGCGTTCCAGGAATATGTCGCCTGGCAGCAGCAGCATGTCGGGCCGTTGAAGCCCCATTATTATTCCTACCCGCCGTCGAGCTTCTTCCTCGTCGCGCCGTTCGGGCTGATGCCCTATTTCGCCGCGCTGGCCCTGTGGCTGGTCGGATCGCTCGCCTTGTTCCTCTGGGCGGCCCGACCCTACGTCAGGGAAGTGCCCCATTTCCCTCTGCTCCTCGCCGCCTTGACTCCGGCGGCGACGGTCAACATCTGGGCGGGCCATTACGGCTTCCTGGTCGGCGCTTTGTGGCTGGCCTGCTTCGCCCGGATCAAGCACCAGCCGGGGCGCGCCGGGATCTTCGCGGCCCTGCTGACGATCAAGCCGCATCTCGGACTGCTGATCCCGCCGATCCTGCTGGCCCGGCGCGCTTGGCGGACGATCGTCGTCGCCGCGGTCGGCGCGATCGCTCTGGTCGCGGTCAGCGGAGCGGCGTTCGGCTTCGATCTGTGGGTCGAATATCTCACCAAGATGAGCCGCTTCCAGGCCAGCCTGCTCGAGGACAAGGGCAGCTTCTTCATGTCGATGATGCCGGGGACCGGAATCACGGTGCGCTACACGATGCACACCGGCGGCCTCGCCGCCTGGATCCCGCACGTCCTGGTCGCAGCGGCCGCCCTGTTCCTGTGCTGGAAGGCCGAGCGCAAGGGGGCCGGGCTCCACGATCTCGCCTTCATCGCGGCGACCGCGACCTTCCTCGTCCTCCCCTATGCCTTCAACTACGACATGACCGTCGTCTCGCTGGGCTTCGCTCTGATCCTGTTCCGGCAGTGGGACGAGCTGAGCTTCTGGGAGGCGACCGCTCTGATCGCCGGCTTCCTGAGCCCGCAGCTGACCTTCATGGGCCGGCTGGTCGGCTTCCCGGTCGCTCCGGCGGTCCTGCTCATCGGCCTGTACATGCAGGTCCGGCTGTGCCGGCCGCAGCGGGAGGATCCAGCCCTCCAGCCCGCCTGACGCTCGCCGGCGCTTCAGCGCACCGCGCGCTCGAGCACCTCGACCCCCCGCGCCAGCGCCCGCCGCTCGCTGTCGGCGAGCCGGCTGAGCCGCTCGGCGATCGCCCGAACGCGGCGCTTGCGGCCGGCCTCGAGCCGCCGCTTGCCCTCGTCGGTCGCCGCGATCCGAACCTTGCGACGGTTGGCCGGATCGGCCTCGCGGGTCGCGAGGCCGTCCTTCACCAGCCCCTCGACGATCCGCGACATGGTCGGCGCCCGGACCTCCTCCGCCGCCGCCAGCTCGGCGAGCGACATCGGGCCGCCGAACGCCAGCACCGACAAAGCCGACAGCCGCGGCGGGCTGATCCCGGTCATGCGGTCCTCGCGCCGGGCCATTCGCAAGAGCCGGATCGCGGCCGAGTGGAGGCCGCTCGCCATGTCGTGCAGCTGGTCGTCGCTCACCCGCTTGTCCCTGGTTGTTAGCTATGCTAACGATTGTGCGTCAACAATGGTTAGCATGACTATCCAAGGAGAGGAAGCTATGGCTCCGACCCGCCTCGCCCAGGTCGCCGTCACCGTCCAGGACCTCGACCGCGCACGATCCTTCTACGGCGACATCCTCGGCCTGCGGCACCTGTTCGACGCGCCTCCCGGGCTGATGTTCTTCCAGTGCGGCGAGACCCGATTGATGCTGAGCCGAGCCGAGGGACCGGAGACGGCGGGCAGCTCCATCCTCTATTATGGAGTCGACGACGTCGATTCGGCGTGGCGCGAGATGTCCGCGAAGGGTGTCGCCTTCGAAGAGCCGCCCCGCCGGATCGCCGAGGTCGACGGCAAGCCCGTCCACCTCGCCATCTGCCGCGACGGCGAAGGCAACCTGCTCGGCCTGATCAGCGGCTGACCGCCGACCTCAGCGCGGCGGCCCGTCGCAGCCGGCGGGCTCGAAAAAGCCGGTCGGCATCGCCTCGTCCCGCGCCGTCTCGTCGCCGCCGGCCAGCTCGACCGGCCTGTACCACAGGGTCCGGCCGAGATCCGGAACGAAGATCAGGGCCGGCGCGGAGCTCTCCGCCTGGGGCGGATAGGGCAGCGCCTCGAGGCCGCCGTCGAAGGCGTGGAAGCCGAGCGACACCGGCTCCTCCGCCGACCGCAGGCGCTGGAGCGCGTCATGCTCCTCGTCGTCGTCCATCGCCGCGGAGCGCCTCGGGTCGAGGCCGGGATTGATGAAGGTGCCGCCGTAGCCGTTGGGCGAGCCGAACGAGAACCAGTAGGTCCGAAGCGGAGTCCGCACCCAGAAGGCGAGGTCGGAGACGGAGCTGTTGCGCCGGTCCTGGCGGGCGAAGCCGGCGGCGAAGGTCGGCGCCCCGTGGAGCCGGTAGACGGCCTTGTCGATCGGGCATGCCGGGGGCGTCGGCACCGCGGCGGCGAGGGCGAGGGAGATCAGCATGCGCCGGAGCCTAGCAGGAATTGGAACTACATGAACACCGACCAGCCGGTCCGCTCCGCCAGCCGCTCCAGCGCCATCGCTCCGGCCAGCGAGGTTCCGGCCGAGTTCAGCCCCGGCGACCAGACGCAGGCGGCGCCGTGCCCGGGGATGATGGCGAGGATCCCGCCGCTCGTCGCGCTCTTGCCGGGGAGGCCGACCCGGAAGGCGAAGTCGCCGCTATTGTCGTAATGGCCGCAGGTCAGCATCAGGGCGTTGATCCGGCGCGAGCGCGACGGGATGGTGACGGCGTCGCCGGTCGCCGGATCGACCCCGTCGAAGGCGAGGAACAGGCCGGCCTGGGCGAGCTGCCGGCAGCTCATCGCCACCGAGCATATCCGGTAATAGACGGACAAGACCTCCTCGACCGGATGGGCGAGGTTGCCGAAGGCGGCGATGAAGTGGGCGAGGCTTCGGTTGAAGGCGCCGGCGCGGGATTCGGACATGAAGATCCGGTCGTCGATCGCGACGCTTTCGTCGCGCGACCGGTCGCGAAGGAAGCCGACCAGCTCGCCGACCGCGACGTCCGGCCCGTCCGCGCCGATCAGCTGGTCGCAGACGACCAGCGCGCCGGCGCTGGTCAGCGGGTTGCGCGGCCGCCCCTTCTCGAGCTCGAGCTGGAGGATCGAGTTGACCGGCGACCCCGCCGGCTCGCGGCCGACATGGTTCCACAAGGCCGCCTTGACGTGATGGAGCGCGAGGCACAGCGCGAAGACGTAGGAGATGCTCTGGATCGAGAAGGGCTCGTCGGCGTCGCCCGCGCAATAGGTCGATCCGTCCTTGAGGACGAGCGCGAGCCCGAGCTTGTTCGGATCCGCCTCCGCGAGCGCGGGAATGTAGGAGGCGACCGTCCCCTGCCCCTTGTAGGCGGAGACGTCGGCCAGAACGCCGTCGACCAGGGCCTGATAGTCCATCTTCGCTCCTTCCAGATCCTCTCCCGTCCTTACGGGAGAGGAGGGGCCCAAGCCGAAGGCTTGGGAGGTGAGGGTCTTGCTGAGTCCGCGCTCCAGACCCTCACCTCCCACCGCTTCGCGGCGGGCCCCTCCTCTCCCGCGAAAAGCGGGAGAGGGAGATGGGTCCCGCCCAGCGTCCACTAAACCTTCATCGGATAGATCGGGCTGGATGTCGGTCGGGATCTCCGCCGTCGCCGCCAGCACCGCCCGCGCATTCTCGTCGAGCCGGGCGTGGCGTTCGAAGAAGGCCTTGGTACCGGCATAGTCGCCATTGCCCTGCAGCCGGATCAGGTCCGCGAGCAGCTCCTTCAGCCCGCTCTCCATCCGGTCGTAATCGATCCGGAAGCGCCGCGGCGCCGCCGTCCCACTCGAACGCGCCCTTGTCCTTCAGATAGTCGTACTGCATCGCCGCGCCGCGGCCGTGCGCCTCGTCGATTCCGAAGCGGACCGCGCGGAAGATGCCGACGAAATAGGTCGCCAGCGCCTGCTCGCGCTCGGCGGCCGGAAGCTCGCCGCGCTTCATCATGTAGAGGATGTTGTGGAGGCCCATCACGTCGGCCTTGGCCTCCTCGCTGGCCGAATAGACGTCCTTCAGCTCGGCGTTGACCGTGGTCTGGCGGCCGCCGACGCTGATCGTCCCCGGCCCGAGGCTGTGCGACAGCTCGTGGAACAGGGTCTCGTTGGTCATATATTTCTTGGTCACCAGCCGCGCCTGCTCCGGGACCAGCACCAGCCCCGCCATCGGCGCCAGGATGCGGTCGTATTTGGCGCCGAGCACGTTGGCGAGGATCACCTTCTTCGCCCCCTTGGCCTCCCGCACCCGCTCGTCGTTGGGCAGGTTGAAGGCGATGGTCTGCACCCCCGGCACGTTGTCGCCGCCGCCATGGACCTGGTCGGCGACGAGGATCGGCGAGGCGAAGGGCCGGTTGAAATTCTTGTAGCGATCCTCGACCGGCAGGTTGCGCTCCATGTCGGGCAGGAGCGCCTTGTAATGCGACAGGGCCGAGCTCTCCCTCGGGTCCTGGACGGTGACGAAGGCCTCGAAGGCCGTCTTCGTCCCGTAGAGCGTGTCGGTATAGACCTCATAGGGACCGATCACGACCTCGATCGGAGTGCCCGTCACGTCCATCCAGGCCAGCTCGGATTCGTAATAATCGTTGGTCCGGAAGGCCTTGGCGCGAAGCGTTCAGGAACTTCCTCAGCGAGGCATTGCTCGTCCGCGCCGCCGCCCGCTCGAGCAGCTTCGCCGCCGGCTCGAGCCACTGGCGATATTCGACGCTGTAGGGCACGGCGACGAGCCGGTCGCCCCGTCGCCTGACCACGGTATAGCCGCTGGTCAGGGCCTCCTTCTCGCCCGGGATTGGCGGCCAGATAGGCGTCGAACGCCTCCTTGGTGAGGTCCTCGGGATAGAAGCCCGCGCCCGCCGGCATCTTCTCGCCGCCGTAGAAGGGATGGTTCTCGGCGAGCGTGTCCCAAGGCCCGAAATGAAGGTCGAACATGTCGAGCAGGGCCGCCTTCTGCGGATGCTGGCTGCGTGCGATCTCGGCGCGGATCGTCGGGTTCTGGGTCGAGCGCTGCCTGAGGTAGATCGGGTTCATCAGCTCGGCGGCGCGGATGAGCAGATTGACCACCTCGCGCTCCTCGGCGCTGAGGAAGGCGGTATTGGGGCTCATCGGGATGCGCGCGATCTTCGCCCGCTGGGCGGCGAGATCGTAAGCCTCGGCGGCCGGCGCGCCGGCGGTCGTCGGCGGATCGGCCTGGCGGGTCGTGCAGGCGGCGGTGGCGAGCAGGACGGCGGCCAGGGTTGCGAAACGCATGCTTTTCTCCTCTTCCGGTCGGCCCCATAGCCGCGTGAAATCGCATTTGGAACGGCTGCGGCACGAGATACGTTGCGTGCTTCGTGACCTCCGAAACGCAGCGTGGCGGCGAAAGCCGCATCTTCGAGCTCGAGCCCGGCCGCAATTGCTGGCGCATCGCCCGCGCCCGCCGAGCCGCGCTGATCGTCGACGGCTGCGACTATTTCCGCCTTCTGCGCCAGGCGATGCTGAAGGCGGAAAAGCAGATCTTCATGATCGGCTGGGACCTCGACACAAGGATCGACCTCGACGAGCCCGGCGGCAAGGGCGACCCGCCGGTCCATCTCGGCCCGTTCCTCTCCTGGCTGGTCAAGCACCGGCCGGGCCTCAAGATCAACATCCTCGCCTGGGGCGGGATGGCCTATTCGGTCCTCGGGCGCGGCACCACCCTGGCGCGGATGGCGGTGTGGCGGGCGAGCCGCCAGATCGAGTTCCGCCTCGACACCGCCCATCCCCGCGAGGCCAGCCACCACCAGAAGATCGTCGTCATCGACGACAGCCTCGCCTTCTGCGGCGGAATCGACGTCACCGCCGACCGCTGGGACCGCCGCGAGCATCTCGACGACGATCCCGGCCGCCGCCGCCCGACCACCCGCCGCCGCTATCCGCCGTGGCACGACGCCACCATGGCGCTGGACGGCGCCGCCGCGCTCGCCCTCGGCGACCTGGCTCGCCTGCGCTGGGAGGCCGCGACCGAGGACCGGCTGACGAGCACGGGCGTCGGCGGCGACGCCTGGCCGGACGAGCTCGAGCCCGATTTCCGCGACGTCGACGTCGCCATCGCCCGAACCCGCGGCGAGCACGGCCGCTGGGCGCAGCTGCGCGAGATCGAGGCGCCTGTTCGTCGACCTGATCGCCGCCGCCCGCCGCTTCGTCTATATCGAGACCCAATATTTCGCCTCGCGCATCGTCGCCGAGGCGGTCGGCCGGCGCCTCGCCGAGCCCGACGGGCCCGAATTCGTCGTCGTCAACCCGAAGACCGGCGCCGGCTGGCTCGACGAATCGGCGATGGGCCCCGCCCGCGCCGAGCTGGTGAAGGCGCTCGAGCGCCGCGACCGCTACGGCCGCTTCCAGATCTACACGCCGGTGACGGAAGGCGGCTGCGACATCTACGTCCACGCCAAGATCATGATCGCCGACGACCTCGTCCTCAGGGTCGGCTCGGCCAATATCAACAACCGCTCGATGGGCCTCGACAGCGAATGCGACGTCATGATCGACGCCCGCCTCCCGGCCAACAAGGGCGCCGGCGAGACCATCGCCCGGCTTCGCGCCGACCTGATCGCCGAGCATCTCGGGTGCGAGCCGGCCGAGGTCGCCGCCCGCTTCGAGGAGACCGGCTCGCTCGTGGCGACGATCGAGCGGCTGCGCGGAGCATCGGGCCGAACCCTCCTGCCCTTCCGCCCCCCGGAGTTCAGCGCCGCCCTGACCGCGGTCGCGAAAAAGGAGCTGCTCGACCCCGAAGGCCCCGACCAGCCCTTCGAACCCCTCGCCGGCAACCGCCTGCTCGCAAGGCTGCGGCGGCGGTGAAAAGGCACGTTTGCTATTTGCGCAAGAGCAGGGTCCATCCTGACAGGAATGGACTATGTTGCCCTTGCCGAGCCGAAGGGCGATCATCATGATTTCCGCGCCGTGAATCGAGGAACTCGGATGACCAAGGCGCCGCAGATCCGGAAATCGCTGCCGACCTGCGCCGTGAAGGCCGCTGAGGCGGCGAGCCGCCCTGCCGTGAGGTGTCCCGACCCCCGGCTCATCCATGCCGTACTCCAGCGAAGGGTGAACGAATCCTCTCTCAGGGCCGGCGATCGCGAAGGCGCGACGCATACCTGGAAGGCGACGAGGCTTCAGCGCAAGCTCGCGGTCGGTCACGCCAACGATCCGCTCGAGCGCGAGGCGGACCGCGTCGCGGACCAAGTCTTGAAAGGATCCGCGCCGGTCGGCGCCAACAGCGCGCGCCCGGCGATCCAGCGTACCGCGTTCGCGTCCGCCGGGGCGGGCTGCGACGCTCCTGAGAGCGTGCACCGGGCGATCGGGGGCTCCGGCCGACACCTCGACGCGACCACACGGAAAGACATGGCACGACGTTTCGGCCAAGATTTCTCTTCCGTGCGCGTACATGACGACAGCGCCGCCGCCCAATCGGCGCGGGAAGTGAACGCACGGGCCTACACTGTCGGCAACAACCTCGTCTTCGGCGCAGGGGAGTACGCGCCGGGCACTTCCGCCGGCCGCCGTCTCATCGCCCATGAACTGACCCATGTCCTGCAGCAACGCGGTGGTTCCGGTGGCGTGCTGCGGAGAAAGATCGATCAAGCCGGGTCCGCCTCCAAAGCGAAAGAGATCGTAATAAGCGCGAACGATGTGGAAAACCGGCTGGGTGGCTGGCGAATCGCCTTCGCACGTATGCTGAGCCGCCTGAACCTGTGGTCGGCCAAAAACCTGGCCGATTTCGCGGCGGACTGGCTGAACTCGGACAAGGGCAATACCGAGATCAAGAAAATTGAGGGTGGCATTGCGGATAAAGCGGTCGAGTCAGCTGCCAAGGAGATGGGCGGCTGGGCCGTATCGAAGATCGGCAAGAGGATCGCCGCGGCTGCTCTTTCCGTGCTGTTCCTCGCTACCCGGGCCGCATCCATCTTGGGTGGCGTCGTCATGTTCGTGGTCGGCGAACTCCTCTCAGCCATAGTCGAATGGCTGACCAACAAGACGGCGCAGTTGGTCGAATATGTCGTAACATTCACATCCGAACTTATGCTCGCTACCAGCCAGAATATCTTCAAGCGGAACGAGGAGGTCACCGAAAGCAGCGAGGAGCTGGGCGCCGCGATCCGGTCGACTGTCTTGACCGCGACGCAGCTCGCCGAGATGGACGACTCGCTGCGCGTGTCCACGATGCAACTGGACGCAGCCATCGCCGATCCGGAGGATCGATCGCTTTACCTGAGACTGGCTCTCAGCAACGAGGTCTACGATTCGGGCCGCCCCCCGCTGGCAGCCCTGTTTGGACAGTCCGAGGTCGATGCCACGAAAAAACCGCTCGAGGCTATTGCCGGCCAAGGCGAAAAGGTCGCGTTCATCATCTTGCACGATGAGGCGGGAGAAGGGCCGGCGAGAAAGGCGGCTTACGATCTGAACACTGTCCAGCTCGGCCTCGACTCTTGGCATTGCCACAAGGATCTCGGCCTCAACCGGCGCCTCGATCTGGAGAAGGACAAGTCGGAGCTCGACGCGATCGATCCCGGCTTGCTCACCACGATTCTGCCAACCAGCTTCCGAGTGACGCTAACCCGCGTCGGATCGGGCAAGGACCCCTATCTTCCCGAACGCTGGTTCAATGTCGGCTGCAAAGAATTTGCCACCTGGTACAACGTGCCGAAGGGCGAATATCGCCTTGTCATCCATCGTTACGCCGCACATTGGCATCCCATCCGACTGTGCGGGATCGGCGAGTTCAAGGCTGCGAAAGCGATTTGACCCGGCGGGCGCGTCTTGCGATCCGCTATATCAGCCTTCGCTCTTCTCCACCCCCGTATCACCGGCTTCCGCTTCCTCCCCCTTCGCGTCGGCGAAGAAAGGCTCGACCTCGCCCTTCAGCTTGATCGTCATCGGCTGGCCGAAGCGGTCGAGGCTTCGCCCCGCGGCGACCCGGATCCAGCCTTCCGTCACGCTATATTCCTCGACGTCGGTCCGCTCCTTGCCCTTGAACCGGATGCGCACGCCGCGGCGCAAAAGCTCGCCGTCGAAGAACGGGCTGCGCGGGTTGAGGGACAGTCGGTCGGGGGGCGTGTCGGCCATTGCGCTCTCTTGCTTCGAGTACCGGGCCCGCCGCTCAGCGCAGCTTGCTGATCTTGAGCCCGTCCTGTTTCGCGCGCTCCTTCACCGACTCCTCGGTGCGGGTCAATGCCTTCGCGACCGCTTTGAGCGACATGCCCTTGCCGGCGAGCAGGTGGAGCTTCTGAAGCTCCTCCTGCTTCCAGGGCTGGCGGTGGCGGGCGAAGGGCTCCGCCATCAGTCCTTGACCACCGTGCCCTTGGTCGAGGGATTGGCCGCGATGGTCTTCTTGACCTCCTTCTTGGGCTTGCGGGCTTCCTTGTTGCTCTTCTTCTGACCCTTGGCCATGTCCGTCTCCTTATTCGTCATGCCGGACTTGATCCGGCATCCACCTGGTCTTCCAACCGACGCCTGAAGGAAGGTGGACCCCGGATCAAGTCCGGGGTGACGATTGGTCCGCCCCCTACCCCTTCTTCGCCGCGATATAAGCCTCGACCTGCTGCTCCAAAATGTCGAGCGGCAAGGGCGCCGTTCTCGAGCACGACGGCGTGGAAGTCGCGGATGTCGAAGCGCCCGCCGAGCTCGCGCCTCGCCCGCTCGCGAAGCTCGAGGATCCTCAGCTGGCCGATCTTGTAGCTCGTCGCCTGGCCCGGATTGTTGATGTAGCGCTCGACCTCCTTGACGATGTCGCGCTCGGACAGAAGCGAATTGTCCTGGAAATATTTGATCGCCTGCTCGCGGGTCCAGCGCTTCGAATGGAGGCCGGTGTCGGTGACGAGCCGGACCGCCCGCCACAGCTCCAGCGAGAGGTGGCCGAACAGCGAATAGGGATCCTGGTAGAAGCCCATCTCGCGCCCGAGCCGCTCGGCATAGAGGCCCCAGCCCTCGCTATAGGCGCCGTAGCCGCCGAAGCGCCGGAACTTGGGCACCCCCTCCAGCTCCTGCTGGAGCGCGATCTGGAAATGATGGCCGGGCGCGCCCTCATGATAGGCTGATGCCCTCGATCTGGGGCTTCAGCACCTGGTTCATGTCGGCGAGGTTGACGTAATAGATGCCCGGCCTCGAGCCGTCCGGCGAGGGCCGGTTGTAGAAGGCGACCGAGGCGGTCTCCTGCCGCCAGGTCTCGACCGCCCGAACCTCGAGCGGCGCCTTCGGCAGCCGGCTGAACCACTCGGGCGCCTTCGCCATCACCTGGGCGATGAAGGCGTTGGCGTCCTTCAGATATTGCTGCCGCCCGGCGTCGGTGTTCGGATATTTGAACTGCGGGCCCGTCTTGATGTGCCGGAAGAATTGCTGGAGCGTGCCCTTGAAGCCGACCCGCAGCCTTGATCGCCTCCATCTCGCGGTGGATCCGCGTCACCTCGTCGAGGCCGATCCGGTGGATTTCGTCGGCGGACAGGTCGGTCGTGGTCTGGGCGCGCAGCCGCGAGGCGTAATAATCCGCGCCGCTGCGGCAGGCTCCAGGCGCCGTGATTGCCGGTCGCCTTCGGCTCGATCGCGTCGAGCGTGGCGAGCATGTCCGCGATCGCCCGGCGGAACGGGCCGGCCAGCGCCGCGGTCGCGTCGGCGACCAGCCGCGCCTTGACCTCGGCCGGAGCGTCGAGCGCGCCGACCTTCTTCTTGAAGTCGGCGAGCAGAGGCGAATCCGCGCCCGGCCCGAACGGCGCCCCGGCGATCGCCCGCCTGGCGTCGGCCCGCACCGGCGCGAAGTTGAGCTTCGGCGGCACGATCCCCTTGTCCGCCTGCGCTCGGGCCTCGGCGCCGATCTCGCGCATCGCTCGCTCGGTCTCGCGGATCCGGGCGACATAGGCCTCGGCGTCGGCGACATTGTCGATCCGGTGCTGGTTGATCAGGAAGACCGGAAACTGCCCCGCCGGGCTGCCGTTGGTCGACATCGGGAAGCCGTAGTCGCGCCAGCGGAAATTCTCGCGGCTGCGCTCGGCATTATAGTCGAACAGGCGATAGTTGAGCTGCCCGGCGGGGCCGAGCCTGGAATAGTCGAACTCCGCCTTCATGACGCGCGATCTGGGAGTCCACCAGCGCCTGATCGCGCACCGCCTGGGCGTCGGTATAATCGTCGAGCCGGTCGTAGCTCGTCTTGGTGCCGAGCGCCGTCTGGGTCTCCGGGCTCGACGCGATCCGCTCGTCGAACGCGGCGTCGAGGAAGGCGAGCAGCCGAGCGTCCTCGGCGGCGGGGTCGGCGGCCGGAGGCGCGGCGGCCTGCGCGGGCGCCGCGGCGGCGACCGGGGCGGCTTCCTGCTCGCCGGTCGTCGAGGCGCAGGCGGTGGCGAGGAGCAGGGCGAGGAGCGGGAGGGCGTGCTTCACGGCGAAGGCCTTTGTCGGACGGGGGGCGGCGGACGGTGCGCGGGGGTTTCGTCTAACCGTTCGGCCCGAGCTTGTCGAAGCCCTCTCCTTTCGACCGCGAAAACAAGCAAGGCTTCGACAGGCTCAGCCCGAACGGTCGCTCCGAGCGCCCCCGTCGTGAAGCCAGCACGGATCCCATTGCGGCTCCGGCCCGAAGCGCCCGACCAGGAAGTCGACCAGCGCCCGAACCCGGGCCGTCGTCGCCCGACCCGGCGGCATCACGGCGTGGAGCGCGCCTTCCTCGAGCGGAAAGTCGCGAAGCAGGGGCTCGAGGGTGCCCCGCTCGAACGCGGGCGCGGCGATGAAGCTGGGCAGGATGCAGATCCCCAGCCCAGCCTCGGCCGCCGCCCGAAGCATCTCGCCATTGTCGGCGCGGAGCCTCGGCCGGCCGCGGACGTAGCTCCCATTTGCCGTCCACCCGGAAGCGCCACTGTTCGTTGGCGTAGAGCAATATGTCGTGGCCCGCGAGGTCGCGCGGATGCTCAGGGCGCCCGCGCGCGTCGAGATAGGCCGGGCTCGCCGCCGGCACCTTGCGGACCGGGGCGATCCGCCGCGCCACCAGAGCGGAATCCTTCAGCGCGCCGATCCGGACCGCCAGGTCGAAGCCGCCCGCCGCCAGGTCGACCGGCCGGTCGTCGAACGAGATGTCGAGCTCGACCCGCGGATGGGCCTTCGCGAACTCGGCCAGCGCCGGCGCGAGATGCTCGACTCCGAACGACAGCGGCGCCGACAGCCGGATCGGCCCGGCCACCTGGGTCACCGCCTCCGCCACCACCTCCTCGGCCGCCTCGAGGTCGGCGAGGACGTTCGACGCCCGCTCGAAATAGGCCTGGCCGACGTCGGTCGGCTGGGCTCCCTGCGCGCGTCCGGGTCAGCAGCCGGGCGCCGAGTTGCGCCTCCAGACGCGCCACCCGCCGCGACAGGATCGACTTCGACATCCCCATCCGCTCGGCCGCGCGGCTGAAGGCGCCGGTCTCCGCCACCCGGACGAAGGCGAGGACGTCGAGCAGGTCGACCGAGGAGCGTTCCATAATGAGCAACACCATAATGCGCGGGCAGCGTCTACAAGCAACGCAGCTAGCGGCTTAGATGTCTTCCTGCAAGTTCAGGAGGAAGCCATGACCAACGTTCTCATCGTCGACAGCGCCGCGACCGGCGAAGCGTCCGTGACCCGCCGCCTGACCGGCGAGCTGGAGGCGGCCCTGCGCGGCCGCGGCCCGGTCCGGATCGTCCGCCGCGACGTCGGCTCGAACCCCGTCCCGCACCTCACCGCCGAGACCACCCCCGCGATCCGCGGCGCCGAGGCCGAGACCGACGCCGCCCGCGACGCGATCGCCCTCTCCGACGCTCTGATCGCGGAGCTGAAGGCGGCGGACGTCGTCGTCATCGGCGCTCCGATGTACAATTTCGGAATGCCCTCGACGCTCAAGGCCTGGTTCGACCACGTCGCCCGCGCCGGGATCACCTTCCGCTACTCGGAAGCCGGCCCCGAGGGCCTGCTCAAGGGCAAGAAGACGATCGTGATCGAGAGCCGGGCCGGTCTCTACAGCACCGGCCCCGCCGCCGCGATGGACAGCCAGGAGCCGCACCTGCGCACCCTGCTCGGCTTCCTCGGCCTCGACGACGTCGACCTTCGTCCGGGTCGAGAAGCTCGCCTTCGGCCCCGACCAGGCCGCCGCCTCGATCGCCGAGGCGGTCGAAGAGCTGCGCTCGCTCGCCGCCGAGGAATTGCCGCTGGCGGCGTAGAATTCCTCCCCGAGCTTGCCTCGGGGAGCGGGACCGCGACGCGGAGCGGCGTGGTGGAGGGGAAAAGGGAGTCGGCATTGCCCCTCCACCAAGCTCCGCTTGGTCCCCCTCCCCCAGGCGGGCTGGGGGAGGAATTTGCGAACGCCAGTCACCATATCCGCACTGAGGAGACCCGACATGAAGCTCTATTACGCCCCCGCCGCCTGCTCGCAGGCCCCCCACATCGTCGCTCGCGAGGCCGGGCTGCCGATCGAGCTCGCCAACGTTCGCTTTCCCGACAAGGTCACCGACGACGGCGAGAAGCTGACCGACGTCAACCCGAAGGGCGCCGTCCCGACGCTGAGGCTCGACGACGGCGAGGTGCTCACCGAGAATGCCGTCATCCTCCAGTATCTCGCCGACCGGTCGACCGGCTCGGAGCTTGCGCTGCCGCCGTCGGGGATCGAGCGCTACCGGCTGCTCGAATGGCTGAACTTCATCGCCACCGAGCTCCACAAGGGCTTCGGCCCGCTGTGGAATCCGGCTACCCCCGACGACTATAAGCAGGCCACCCGCGAGGCGCTCGGCAAGAAGTTCGATTACCTGCAGGAGAAGATCGGCGAAGGTCCGTACATCCTCGGGACACGCTTCTCGATCCTCGACGCCTACGCCTTCGCGGTGCTCAACTGGACGAGGATTCACTCGATCGACATCGCCCGCTGGCCCGGGCTCGCCGCCTATCTCCAGCGCGTCGCCGCCCGCCCGGCGGTGCAGGAGACGCTGAAGGCCGAGGGCCTGCTGAGCTGAACACCACCGTCATCCCGGCGAAGGCCGGGACCCAAGAACACCGCCCTCTCCGGCGACGCTCCTGTTCCTGGGTCCCGGCCTGCGCCGGGATGACGAAGAAAGGAGACACATCATGATCGACATCCGCCCCTTCGCCAGCCTCGGCCATGCCGACCATGGCTGGCTCGACGCCCGCCACCATTTCTCCTTCGCCGACTATCACGATCCCGGCCGCATGGAATGGGGCGCGATCCGGGTCTGGAACGACGACGAGATCGCCGCCCGCTCGGGCTTCCCGCCGCACCCGCACCGCGACATGGAGATCGTCACCTACGTCCGCGAGGGCGCGATCACCCACCAGGATTCGATGGGCAACAAGGGCCGCACCGGCGCCGGCGACGTCCAGGTCATGTCGGCCGGAACCGGAGTGCGCCACGCCGAATATAATCTCGAGGACGAGAGGACGACCCTGTTCCAGATCTGGGTCCAGACCGACAAGCCCGGCGCCGAGCCCGGCTGGGGCGCGCGCCGATTTCCCAAGGACGACCGCGCCGGCAATTTCGTCACCCTCGCCAGCGGCTTCCCCGAGGACGAGGAGGCCCTGAAGATCAACGCCGCCGCGCGCGTCCTCGGAGCGACGCTCAAGGCCGGCGAGCAGGCCGAGCTTTCGCTCGACCCGGCCCGCCACGTCTACCTGGTCGCGGTGGGCGGAGCGATCGTCGTCAACGGCCGGCGCGCCGAGCCGCGCGACGGCGTTGCGGTGACCGGCGAGACGAAACTGGCGATCCGCGCCGTCGACGACGCCGAGATCGTCCTCGTCGACGCGAAATAGCCGGCGGCATGGAACCGGGGACAGGTACCGGTACCTGTCCCCGGTTCCCGGTACCTGTCCCCCGGTCCATTGCCCGTTGCGCCCTCGTCCGCCACTTTGGTACCTGACCCCGGCCCGATGCGAACAGGAGAAGTGCGTTGAGAAAGATGATTGCCGCCGTCGCCGTGATGCTCCTCTCCGCCTGCGGCTCGTCCGGGGACGGCAACGGGACCCTGGCGGAGGCGAATTCGAGCGGCAATGAAGCCGCCGCCGCCGTCGAGAACAAGGTCGAGCAAAGCGCCGCCACGCCCCTCGAGAAGGAGCAGGCGCTCGCCCTGATGAAGCAGCGCCACGAAAATTACGAGAAGATCGGCAAGGCCATGAAGGCGATCTCGCGCGAGCTGAAAGGCGACAGCCCGAATCTCGACAGCGTGAGGGCGGGAGCGGCGACCATCGCCCAGCTCGCTCCGCAGGTCCCGACCTGGTTCCCCGCCGGTACCGGCCCGGACGTCGGCAAGACCGAGGCGCGCGCCGAGATCTGGCAGAAGCCCGAGGATTTCGCCGCCAAGGCGAAGGCCTTCCGCGAAGCCGCCGCCGCGTTCGAGGCGGCCGCCCGCGGCTCCGATCTCGCCGCGATCCGCTCGGCCCATGCCGACCTCGGCAAGAGCTGCAAGGCGTGCCACGATTCCTATCGTGAGGAAGAGTGATCGAGGCCCGGGCGAGCCGGTCTGGGACCTTCCCGTCCGGCTCTTCCACTGGTCGATCGTCGCCCTGATCGCCCTGAGCTGGTGGACGGCCAGGAACAGCCTCGACCGGGTCCATTTCTGGTCGGGCTACACGCTCCTGTTTCTGCTTGCCTTCCGGATCCTGTGGGGCTTCGCCGGAAGCTCGACCGCCCGCTTCGCCGGCTTCGTCAGGGGCCCCCGGGCCGTCGCCGCCTATCTTCGCGGCGGACGGCAGGACCGGCCCGGCCACTCCCCGATCGGCGCGCTGAGCGTCCTCGCCATGCTCGCCGCGCTGCTCGTCCAGATCTCGAGTGGCCTCGTCCAGATCGACGACGACGATTTCGTCGAGGGACCGCTCTCGGGCCTCGTCCCCTACGATACCGCCCTGATCGCGCACGACGTCCATGAGGCGAGCTTCAAGATCCTGCTCGGCCTGATCGCCCTCCACCTCCTCGCCATCGCTTACTACGAGGTCCGCGGCCGCTCGCTGGTCCGCCCGATGGTCACCGGCCGCGCCGAGCTTCCGGACGGCGTGCCGCCCATGGCTCCGGCTTCGAAGGGACGACTGGCGGCCTGCCTCGCCGCCGCCTTCCTCGTCGCCGCGGCCGTGATCGGCGGTGGCCGCGTCCTCGCCGGCTGAGCGCACGGCCCGCCGGCGCCGTTCGTCGCCGCTTGCCGGCGACGCGCCGAGCCGGCTCCGTCTACGGCGCCGTGAAGGACGGTAGGGCGACGACGCCTCCGGACGAGACCTGGCGCATCAGCCCCCGGATTCCGCCGGTCTTTTCGGTCAGGTCGCCCACGTCGGAATTGTCGCCCTCGAAGGCGGCCTCGTGCACCTGGCCGGCCAGCAGCGGATTGGTGAAGATGTGGGTGAAGGCGTCGACGGCCACCATCGTCCGCACCAGCGGCGGCAGGACCGCGTCGTCCTCGCCTTCGTCGCGAGCCTGGGCGATCAGCCCGATCGGCAGCTCGAACTCGCTCGACCGACCCGTAGAGATCGCGCAGCTCCCTCGCGGAGCGCTCGTCGCCCCCGACCAGCTCCTCGAAGGATTCCGGCGGCTTGCGGCTGAACCGATCGCAATAGGCGACGAACGGCTGCAGCGCGAAGGTTCGTGCCATGTCGAGCGACGCGACCTCCGCGCGCCACAGGAACTCCGGCGTGTTGTGAAGCTGGATCCGGCCGGCGCGCTGCGCCGAGGCGGCGTTGATCAGCCGCTCGGGACCATGCTGCTCGAGCGGCCTGTTGTCGAAACGATAGCCTTTGTGGTCGAGGACGTCCCCGCCGATCTCGAAGCTGTCGGGCACCAGGCTGTGCCAGCGGTAGAGCAGGTTGAACTCGAGCGAGATACGGTTGCTCCGATACCAGCTCTGCTTCTCGGCGAAGCTTCGGTCCAGCTTGAAGTCGAATCCCGCCGCCAGGTGATTGATATAATCCTCCACGACGATCCGGAGCACGTTGCGGACCATGACGATCCGCGCCGTCTCGAACAGCCGGTCGTCGTCCCAGCCGCGATGCCGCTTCTCGAGCTCCCCGGCGACGCGATTATGCTCGCGGACGCACATCGTGCTCAGCGCGGTGTAGAGCAGGGTCGAGTTCCCCCGTTCCAGCCCGGACGCATACATGTGCGCCCAGCGGTCGTCGTCCAGCGGCTGGCCCAGGCTCTGGCCGAACGCCGCCCGAAGCCGGTCGCCCGGACCTTTGCGGCCCGGTGCCAGCGCTTCCGCCGTGGCCGGCTGGCCGTCGACCCGCAAATAGCTGAGGTCGGCGAATTCGGGTCGGACGGCTCCGTCCGCTCCGACCAGCCTGGGCAGGAATCCGTTGTCGAGCCGCATTCGCCCGCCCCGCCGCTCCCGAAGCGCGAGCGTGGTTCGCTCGTCGAGACCGTAGATCTGGCAAAAGTCGATCTCGTGGTTGGACGTGTTGCGCCGGCGGTCGTTCGGATCGGTTCGAAGGAAGCTGTCGGTGAACCATTGCGCGAAGAAGCAGAACAGGGTCGACGTCTTGCGGCAGGGGGTGAACTGGCCGGGCGGGCGGAGCAGCAGGGTTCTCACCACCCGCTCCTTGTCGGGAAGCCCCGCGGTATAATCCTCGTCGGCCGGGGGGAGATGCCGTCCGGTGTAGCGGCGGTCGGCGAGGCCCGGCCAGCTGACATACCCGGACGGGGCGAAGGGACGCGGCGCCGCGGGCTCGGCGCGGTTGCCGGGCGCGTTCGCCGCGAGCGGGGCGGCGGTGTCGGCGGTCTTGCCGTCCGGGGGAAGAGCCATGCCCATTCCGGTCCACAGCGAGAAGGGATGCGGACGGCGGCCCTTCTCGGCGTTGACGGCGACATTGACCTTGAGCTTCTCGGTGAAGCCGGGGGCGATCTTCCCGAGGATGGGAAGCCCATGTTTGATCGCGAAATCCTTGAGCGACATTGCCGGCACCCCTTTTCGTCTCGCATCCGCGCCGCCCGGTCCGGGCCGCCCGCAAGGAACTAGCGGTGAATCCGCCCGGGGCGCGTGAGTTGGATCACGCGCGCGCCGGCCGAAGAAAAGAAGGTTAACCCCCCGCCAACCCTCTTTTCACGGTTCTTTCAACGACTTGGCGCGTTTCCACCGCCATGCCCCGTTACTATTTCCACGTCGCCCGCGAAGGCGGCCGTCTCCAGGACGAGGAGGGGCTGACTCTGCCGGACGCCGAGGCCGCCTGGTACCAGGCGGTGAGGAGCGCGCGCGAGCTGATCCGCGCCGAGCTCACTCTGGGCGGGCAGTGGGACCGTCAGGCGATCGAGATTTGCGACGAGGGCGGCACGAGGCTCGACCAGGTCGCCCTGGCCGACATCGTCCACTACGCCCTTTGAAATCCGCCGCCTCGAAATTCGGTGTCGGACACCGAATTAACGTTCGACGCGCCGGAACACCCCTTTGACGATCTTGCGCGGCGCCGGCGCGACGATCAGCTCGAGCTCGCGCGGGTGGAGCTCATATTCGAACTCGCAGCCCACCGTCTTGCCCTTGGTCCACACCACGCGGCTCCGCCGGGCCTCGTGGCCGGGAAGCTTGAGCCACACTTCGTCGACCCTCCTCGGCCGGCTCCTCCATCTCGGCCTTGAAGCCGCCGACCGAGATGTCGACGAGCACCACCTTGGCGCTCTTCGCCCCCTGCTCGCGGAGCGCCGCGGCGAGGTTGACGATCCGGCGCTCGGCCTTGCGGCCGTCGCCGATCGGGATCTGGGACAGTTCGGCGTCGATGAACAAGACTTGGCCCCCTCGCGTCTGGATTGACGCTCCGGCTCTAGCGCCGCTTGGTAAAGATTGGGTTTGCGCGAGGGCGGCGGGGGGCATGGCCGCCGCGGTCGGGGCCGGCGCGTTTGACGGCGCCGGCCCCCCCTCGGATACGCGACTCGAGGGGCCGCCTTCGGCGTGGCCTGCTTGGGCGGCAGGAAGGGCTTATGGCCCGGAGGCGTTGAGGAAGGGCTGAACGACAGCGTTAGCGCGCGTTAAGCCTTTCATGCTTTTCGCCGCTTTGAGTCCGCTTTCGTTCGGCGAAGCGGGTTCGGAGGCGTAACGGGCCGTCCAATCGCGCGAGGTCCGAAGGAAGAAGGCGGAAGCGGCGTCGACCGCCGCCCCCGCCCCCCCGGTCGCGTACCAAGCGGCCTTGCTAGCGGGGAGAGCTTGCAAAATGGTTTAGCCGCCGCCGGCGCCCGGCGCCGCCGCGCATTGCCAATCGCCCGCGGCACCTTATCTCGGCCTCGACCGATCCGCCGACAGGAGAGAAGAATGCCCGGCCCCATGACCTGCCCCCATTGCGCCGTCCCGCTGGTGATGAGCGAGCGCCAGGGGGTCGAGATCGACTATTGCCCGCAATGCCGCGGCATCTGGCTCGACCGGGGCGAGCTGGACAAGATCCTCGAGCGCGCCGCCGCCGAGATCGCTCCGCCGCCCCGGGCGCCCGAGCCGCCGCGCGCCCCCCAGGCGCCCCAGGCCCCCTACCCGCCCCAGGCCCCTTATCCGCCCCAGGGCGGCTACGACCCCCGCTACGACCAGCGCGGCCACCACGACCAGGGCCATCACCGCCACCACAAGCGCCGCAAGTCCTGGCTCGAGGAGATTTTCGACTAGGCTTGGGGGCGGCCTTCCGCCCGGCGCCTAGAGCAAGCGGATGCGCGGCTCGGCCTTGGCCTTGGCCAGCATCAGCTCCGTCAGCGCCCAGACCATCGCGTCGGCCCGGTCCGGGCTCCCCGGCCCGTCATAGCCGCCGCCCATGATCATCCGGCACAATTGGTCCTCGAGCTCGGGGAACACCCCCGCCAGCCGGGCCCTTTTCGCCTCGAACAGCGCCGCCACCGGCTCCGCCCGGGCCGACTTGCCGTCGGCGGCATGGACGAGCCTGACCGGAAGCGCGACGTCCGCGCCCCTCAGCACCGTCTCGACCATCAGCCCGCCGTTGTTGCGCTCCGCGACCACCCGGTGGGCGCCCCAGCCTTCCGCCGCCGCGGCGACCACCCGCGCCCAGCCGTCCGGCGATTTCCCAGTCACGCTGCAATCCGCCAGCACCTCGCCGATCCCGTCGGCGCCGAGCGCGCAAACCACGATCCCGCACCCGCCGTCCAGGGTGATCGGCGGATCCACCCCGACGACGATCCGTCGATACGCCCGGCCCGAAGCCACGCTTCGCGACAAGTCCAGCAGCGCCGGGGTCCAAAGCGCCCCCTCGACATCGTCGAACAGCTCCGCGTCCAGCTCCTGCCGCCCCAGCCTCGAGCCGCCATAGGCCGCGTAGCGCTCGGCCCTGACCCGCTCGGCGACGTGCCTGTTGTCCGCCGTCCGCCCGACCGTCTGCGTGAACCCCGCCAGCCCCATGATCCGCCGGAGCAGCTTCACCGTCCGCGGGGTCGTCGTGACGATCGTCCGGGGCCTCGTCCCGCGCCTCAGCCCCAGCATCAGATTGTCCCACGTCGCTTCGCCCCGAGTCCATTTGGCGAGCTCGTCGCACCAGGCGAAATCATGCTCCGGCCCGCGCAATTTGTCGGGCGTCTCGGCCGAATAAGCGAAGGCCTGGGCCCCGCTCGAAAAATCCACCCGCCGCCGGCTCGCCACCCACCGCGCCCGCTCCCCCGACCGCGCCGCCGCCATGAGCCCGCCCGGCCCCTCGACCATCACCTTGACGACGTCGTCGACATTCCCCCCGACCAGAGCGATCTGCGCACGCGGATTCTCCCGCGCCCGAGCCCACACCCACTCCGCCCCCGCCCGGGTCTTCCCGAACCCGCGCCCGCCGCGAAGCAGCCACACGTCCCAATCGTCGCCCACGGGCACCTGCCCCTCATGCCACTTCGCCCACCACCCCTCGTCGATCGCCCGCCGCTGCGGCCCGGTCAGCCCCTTGAGAAACCGCGCCAGCTCCTCTTCGGGCAGCTCGCACGCCCGCCGAAGCAGCGCCCGCGCTTCAAGCTCCTTGCTCATCGGACGCCTCCTGATCCCCCTCTCCCTCAAGGGGAGAGGGACACGAAGCCGAAGGCTTCGAGGGTGAGGGCAAGGCGATGGCGGACCCGTCCTCCGTAGCCTCCGCCGTCGGCGGGGGCGTAGGAGGAAAAGCCTTCAGCCGCTTCGCCAGCGCCGAGCACATCTCGTCCAGCCCCGCATGCTGCGGCGCCGCCCCCTCCCCGCCCCGCCGCTCCGAGCCGGAGAGGTTGCGGGTCAGATCCCGCATCGCCGCCATCAGCCTGACCAGATCGGCGATCTGCCGCGCGTCCGGAGGCCCGTCCATCCGAGCCTCGATCGCCGGATCCAGCGTCCCTTCCGCCCGCTCGATCTCCCGCTGCACCCGAAGCGCGACCAGCTTCCCCACCGCCTGCTCGAACGCCACCCAGTAGAGCTCCCGGAACTCGGGATCGGTCCGCCGATGCGTGAACACCGTCCCCACCGCGAACCCCACCGCCTCGGCCGAAGCCGCCGCATTGGCCGTGCAGGCGAAGCTCTCCAGGAAAGCCGCCTTCGCCTTCTTCCCGAACAGCCGCCGCCGGCTCCGCCGCCGCCGCTGCACCTTCCCGTTCCGCCCGGTCAGGATCGGGTCTTCGTCATGATCATCAGCCATCATTCCCTCCATCAAAACAAAAAGCCGGCGCGTTTCCGCACCGGCTTCGGCCGCACACTAAGCCTGCCCCGGACCGCGATCCGGGGTTATCCCGGCGAAGATCGACCAGGCCGCCATGTCCCCCGGACATGGCTGCGAGCCTCCGGGGGAGGCTCGCACCTGGACGATGACCCATGAACACTGAGCTTCGAGAAGCCGGTCCGCCGCCGCCCTGCCACCCGATTTTTCAACGCAACGACGCAACGAGCACGGAGCGCTCCTCTACGCCCCGGGCGAGTGAAGGCGCGGATTGATCGAGACCGCCTGTCAGCGTCGCGGAATCATCGCGTCGTCGCGTCGTCGCGTTTCAAAAAATGGGTTCGCACCGAGCTATCGAACGAGCCGCCGGAACCGCCGCCGAGCGGCTGTCGACCCGCTTCCCGGGCCTGTCGAACGACCAGGGAGCGTCAGCTACACTTCTCGAACCGTACCCTTTTTGTACCAAGGCAGCGTCACGCTGTCAATAGGTTTTTTCCGCCACTCCAAACCCTATTTTTCCTCGCCCTCCGCCGCTGGAGAAACTGCGAAAAATGGGCGAAAAAAGTAGGCATTGGTTTTACCGCTCCGACGCGCAAAAGAATATTTTTCCGGGCCGAAAATGCGCCTTTTCCGCCGCCCCCGAATCGCCCGCGCCAGCCCGAGTCGCGGCCGCTCGCGGCGGCCCTATCCCTCCCCGGCGTCGTAACCCGACCGCTCCTCCGCTACCCGCGACTCCGCTTGCTCGGCCTCGGCTATCTGCCGCTTCATGTCGGTCACCATCTTGACGTGCCGCTTGAGCACCTCGTCGATCCGGGCCTGCCAGCCGGGCCCGGTGGCCTTGAAGAACTCGAGCACCTCCGGCGACAGCCGCAGCGACTGCTGCACCTTGGGGCCGCTCCCCTGGGGCGGCCGCCCGCGCTTGGTCAGGGTCCCCTGCGCTTCGCGAAGGACGACCTTGCCGATCCGGATCTGCCCGCGCTTGAAGAATTCCGGGCCGAGCTCCGGCACTTCGCCCTCCACCGCCGCCTGCCGGGCCTCTTCGCTGTCAGGCGAAATATTCCGAAAGATAGTCCTTCTGCTCATGCGCCGTCGCCTTTCTCAGCGAAATCACCCGTCCCTCGTCCTCGCCCCGCTCAGTCCAGATACAAACTCCGACCATGTCTCTGAGCATTCCGGTAGAGGCCCATCGCTCTTCCCCATGCCAGCGAAGATCGTCGAGCAGGTCGATACACGGGCCTTCGAGCACCGCTCCGGCATCGGCGAGGTCGAGCCCATGCTTCGCCAGATTGCGCGCCCGCTTCGCCGGGTCGAAGCTGATCTCCACGGCCTCGATTTACGCCCATAGCACGCCCGCTGCAATTATGTAGCAGCGAAAATGCGAAGATCGGTTTTTACTGCTGGGCGATGCGGTAGATCGTCATCCCGGACTTGATCCGGAATCCATCTACTTCAAACTTTTGGTCCACAAGAAGGTGGATGCCGGATCGGGTCCGGCATGACGAAACAGTCCCGCAGCCCGCGCGGATCGTTCCAGGTCTGGGCGCTGAAACCGTCGGGAAGGAGACGGCCGCCTGTCCTGCCGTCGTCGATCTCTTCGGCGGCTAAGGGGGTGTGGCGGCACGATTCAAATTGGCTGGTTGGGCAGGTAGCGAGACGGAAATCGGAACCTTGCCTGGCATTGCCGCCGTCATCGCCGCTCTCGCGGCGTGCACAATCTTCTGGTCGGCCGCGCCTGCCTGACGTGGGTCCGCCGGTGCGATCCGGCCAATCCCAGCTTTCGGCCTCCTCACCTGCCGGGTTGACGGAGGACGGACTGATCTCGTGCTCTGCTCTCCGCAATATGCTGACGAAAGCAAGGTCGACGCGGATTTCTGCGGCGGAGCCGGCGCATATGTAGGAAATGGACTTTCTACAAAGCGGCGCAAAAGAATATTTATTGCGAATCGAAATCTGGTCTTTTCGAGACCACGCTTATCCACCCGCTTCGTGAGTCACCCACCCCTTTGCTCGTCCCGGACACGGCATGCAGGGGAGAGAAAATATATCCGACATCTGCACGCAGAAGTGACAAATAGGAGTCAAGTGAAGCTGTCCTCCGGTAAACGGTCGCTGGCGCATTCAAGGTTCTCAGGTAGTGTCCAATATGTGACTTTTATTTAGACGGGAGGAAGGTACACGCACCCCGTATTCACTATTACTACCTTTTCTTTGACGGGAATTCTCGTTGCCATTGTCGAATATAGAGTGAGTCCAGCAGCTCCAGAAAGGTCGGTTCGAATACCGAAGGCCGGCACTTGGAGGGACGCCCGCTGCGCTTGCTTGTCTGTGATTGGCGAAATTCCAGAACGGTCCCCTAGCGTGCCCCTCCTGACGAAATCTCCCACAGCTTGGTCGATCCCTGACCGTGTTGGCCGGAAGCGCGCGAAGAGCATGTGCATCTGTGTTCCCGGATCCTCGGACGTGGCGCCGTAGACGTTGATCCCGACTAGGTCCTGGATGGGAGTCTGTAGGCGTGGATCGTGCGTTCCTGTGTGCTGTGCGTTAATCACGTAAATGATGTTAGCGAACAGTCCGCCGGTGCCGAAGGGTACAAAGATATGCCTCGGCCGTTCGTTAAGAATTTCATAGGCCAGCCAATCATAGTATCGGTTATCGAATGGTTCGTCCGCGTTACGGGGTGTGACGTCCTGTCCTTCCTCATTTTCCGTGATGCTGCGTATTTCAGCTTCGGACATTGGGTGGTCGTCCAGATTTACGAGGTATACTTGAGCACCCAAAGCACGCAGCCGGCTCACTACCCTGCTATCCGTCCGTTCCAAGTCCATTACCACACGTATGTCCGGAAGCAATCGGGTACGCATAAGCGACTGCAGCGCAATTGCTGCACTTCCTGACGATATCATCGAATACCGAGGAATTGTAACGCATCCGTGGATATCTGAAGTTTGCCTCTCAAACCATCGTTTGTATTTGACTAACATTTCCCACGCCCACCTATCTTTATGCGTGCCCGTGGGATTCTTGCTCTCGTCCTTTACAAATATCGCGCGTCCGTCAAAATTAACCTCTAAAGTAGGCGTGGCTGGAAACCGAGGTGAGTCAGGAGGGAACTCTGGGCTATCTGGAGTTTCGTCAGGTGGCACATAAATATTATCCATTATAGCCTTTGCGGTCTCCCACGTATATATGCATTGATGATTACGATGTGCTCCGGCAGTAGTCCGGCTTCCAATAGAGGCTTTTAAGTCAGATGCTAAAGCCTGCTTACTTTGTTTCTCAACGGCATCCGCGCAGTATCGTCTTAGGAGTCCAGCTAATTTGCGAGCTGCATCCCTGATAGATTGCTCGTTCCAAATCCTATCTATGTCTTCACACGCCCCGCCCGTCGGCGTTGGCGACTCCAGAGCAGCAATCATGCGTTGTGCGTGGAATAAGGCATTTCCTCGATCCAAATTTGTGCGCCACGCACTCATCTCCTCGCGTCCAAAACCAGGTACAGCTTCGCGGAAAGACGTAACTGGGCTAGGTACTCCCTCTCGCTGTAGAGCCAGTTTCAGCACGTGTTCGAAGACATCTAAAGCGCCAAGCAGGCCAGGATGAGCCGCCGGTGCAAAGAAATGGGCCTTTCGCCGTGCACTTAGCGCCTGCTTTCGTCCCGGTCGTGGCATGCCTGCATTTTGACAACAATTTTGCACTTGGCAACGCCATCAATTCGCAAAATTCCTACCATTTTTTTCCGAGAAAATGCTCGCTAGCGCCCTTCGCAGCGCGAAGGGCGCCAAAGCCGCTCTGCTTTTCAGAGCACCAAAGGAAACAGAGATGAGAACGGATTCGATCATGGGTCGCAGCTTATTCGTCGCTGCGGCCTTCGCGTTTGCCAGCCCAATCTCGGCGCAAACCACGGCGCAAACAGAACCTACGGTTCTACCGCTTCTGGACATCGCCGACGAAGACTCCATCCCGCAGGGTTTGGACATTCCCTCGGACGAGGCCGAGCAGATGCGCGGCGGCGGCAAGATCAAGGTCGCGCTGGTTGTCCTGAAGAAGGGCAAAACGCTGGTCTACAAGTTCATCACCTGCACCAGCAGTTCCAACTGTAGGAATGCCGCCTTCAAGCGTTACGGTCGCGAGGCGGTAAAGCAGGTCTTCTGGAGCACGGGCATCGCGGGCGCTCAGAAGCTGGCCTGCAAGGCTGGATTCCAAAAGCTCTGCTAGAAGGGTCGAGAGTGCACCTGCGCCCTTTGACCGCCTGTCGTCTGCTCGCTGCGGCCGCGTGTCTGGCCGTAGCGAGCAGCGCTTCCGCTGCAGGCTATGAGATACAAGTGCAAAAATACGACAAGAGTTGCGGTCCAGCGACCGTTGCCACTCTCCTTTCCTGGGCCGGGTTCGAGGTCGGGGAAAAGTCGGTTATCGACGCGTTGGGCGCTCATCGTGCCGGCCCGTCCGATATCACCAAACAAGGGTTTTCAATTGAGGAGCTGGCGCGAGCAGCCGCCTCATTGGGCTTAGACGTCTACCTCGAGCAAAAGTACCTAACGCCGAACGAGTTTAAGCAGAATCTGCTGCAGGAACCCCTGATCGTTCGCTTGGCGGAGAGCGGTGACCGTCCCGGTTATGGCCGAGGGCATTTCACCATCGTCGACGGCTATTCAGCCCGGCGAGGCTTTCGGCGTGCTGACTCCCTGGACGGCAGCCACACGTTCCACGCAGAATCCTCCTTCTTCGATGCGGCGCTGCAGACATCCCGCAAGTACGGCCCCGGCTTCGTCGCCGTCCTCCGGCTGAGGCGCGCAGGGCAGCCGCTTGTGGCCGCGCGACCGATCAGCGCAGATGAGGAGGACTCGCTCCTCGACATTCCGAGGAGTCGCCTTCTGGAATCGGTCGCTCCGCTGCCGGCGGGGAGAAGCCAAGTGCTGTTCAGCGTTGGGCACGGCACGACAGGATTTTCAGTCCCCGAGCTATTTGGACTGGAGCTGCGGGAGAGCGGCTGGAATACCGGTGTGCAGTTTCGACACGGCTTAAGCCGCCACAGCGAGATATTCATCGGTCTTTCTGGCAGCCGAAACAGATTGGCCATCCGCCTGCCGCAAGGTTCGACGCTTCCAGTCGATAAAGTGACTTCAACGGATCCCATAATTCTGGGGATAAGCACCGAGTTGCCCTTTCAACCGGCGTCAGGATGGAAGACCGTCGGCACGATCGTGGGCATCGTGGACCTTCCCCTTCGCGTCCGCGGGCTTGCCGTCGAGGCCGATGCGATCTGGCAAATGGACGACAATTGGAGAGTTCAGACAGGGGGAAGTGTCGCTATCGCGCGCGATTCTTCCGTTTCCTACGCGACCGCCTCGCTAAGCCTCGGGGTTGCCCGGCAGCTCTCTCCGCGACTCTCCTTGTATAGCGAAGTCGCCGCCAGCCTGCCTCTGAATTACCAAGGCCCTCCTTCGGCCGCGTTCACCTTGGCGATCAACCGCTCGCTCGGCGAAAGATGGGCGATTCAGCCCTACGTCGAACGAAACGTTTTCGGTCCACGCGGATTCTCCTCAACCTCGTTCGGGGTCACGATCGCTTATCAGCTTCCACGAGTACTGGGCCGGAAATCCCAACAACGACCTCGCATGGCCCGTTAGCGCTCTTTCCTCCCTTCTCCCCGCCAAACCACTCCTTCTTCCGCCACCCGAAGCTTGGCCGCTTCTGCCTCCGCCACCTGGCGCACTAAACCGAGCCACGCGATAAACCCGATATTCAGCGAGGCGGCCTAAGTTGCGCTTCGTCCGCAAAACCCTATTTTAGGGGCGAACACGGAACCAAACGGTACCTCCTGGGCTCCCCTCCTCCCGCCGGGACCCATGAAAGTACCACCTTCATGGGAAGCTTATGTCCGACCAGAACCCCCGCAAGCCCGACAAGGACCCCTCCGGCAACCCCTGGATGAAGTCGCTCTTCATCTGGGCCGGGATCCTGCTCGCTCTGATCCTGTTCGTGCAGATCGTCGACGGCGGCGGGTCGCGTGGCGCGGCCGCCGGGGCGATGCCTTATTCGCGAGTTCCTCAACCGGGTCGACGAGGGCTCGGTCAAGGAGGTGTCGATCGGCAAGGAGGTGATCTCCGGCAAGCTGACCAACGGCGAGGCGTTCAGGACCAATTTCATCCCCGATCCGCAGCTGACCGGGCGGCTCCGCGAGAAGGGCGTCGCCTTCCAGGGCGAGCCCGAGCCGCAGACCTCGGTGTGGCTGATCCTGCTCTACCAGTCGCTGCCCTTCCTCCTCATCCTCGGAATCGCCTTCTTCATCATGCGCCAGATGCAGAAGAACGCCGGCTCCGGGGCGATGGGCTTCGGGCGGTCCAAGGCCAAATTGCTGACCGAGAAATCGGGGCGGGTGACGTTCGACGACGTCGCCGGGATCGACGAATCGCGCGAGGAATTGCAGGAGATCGTCGACTTTTTGAAGGACCCGACCAAGTTCGCCCGGCTCGGCGGCAAGATCCCCAAGGGCGCGCTTCTGGTCGGCGCTCCGGGCACCGGCAAGACGCTTCTGGCGCGGGCCGTCGCCGGCGAGGCCAACGTGCCCTTCTTCACCATCTCGGGCTCGGACTTCGTCGAGATGTTCGTCGGCGTCGGCGCGAGCCGGGTGCGCGACATGTTCGAGCAGGCCAAGAAGAACGCGCCCTGCATCGTCTTCATCGACGAGATCGACGCGGTCGGGCGGCATCGCGGCGCCGGGCTCGGCAACGGCAATGACGAGCGCGAGCAGACCTTGAACCAGCTGCTCGTCGAGATGGACGGCTTCGAGGCGAACGAGGGCATCATCATCATCGCCGCGACCAACCGGCCCGACGTGCTCGATCCGGCTCTGCTCCGGCCGGGCCGCTTCGACCGCCAGGTCGTCGTTCCGCGCCCCGACATCGAGGGCCGCGAGAAGATCCTGGCGGTGCACATGAAGAAGGTGCCGCTCGCCCCCGACGTCGACCCGCGCACCATCGCCCGCGGCACGCCCGGCTTCTCCGGCGCCGACCTCGCCAACCTCGTCAACGAGGCCGCCCTGCTCGCCGCCCGCAAGGGCAAGCGCCTCGTCGCCATGTCGCGAATTCGAGCTCGCCAAGGACAAGGTCATGATGGGCGCCGAACGCAAGTCGATGGTGATGACCGAGGACGAGAAGAAGGCGACCGCCTATCACGAGGCCGGCCACGCCCTCGTCTCGCTCCACGTCCCGGGCTGCGACCCGCTTCACAAGGTGACGATCATCCCGCGCGGCCGGGCGCTGGGCGTGACCTGGAACCTGCCCGAGCGCGACCGCTACTCGATGTCGATGAAGCAGATGAAGGCGCGGCTCGCGCTCTGCTTCGGCGGCCGGATCGCCGAGCAGCTCATCTACGGCGTGGAGGAGCTCAACACCGGCGCCTCCAACGACATCCAGCAGGCCACCGACATGGCCCGGGCGATGGTGATGGAATATGGCATGTCGTCGAAGCTCGGCTGGCTGCGCTACCGCGACAATCAGGAGGAGGTCTTCCTCGGCCACAGCGTCGCGCGGAGCCAGAGCGTCTGCGAGGAGACGGCGCGGCTGATCGACAGCGAGGTCCGCCGGCTGATCGAGGAGGCCGAGGCGGCCGCGCGCGACGTCCTCACCGAGAATCTCGACGAGCTGCACCGCCTCGCCGGCGCCCTGCTCGAATATGAGACGCTGAACGGCGAGGAAGCGAAGAAGGCGATCAAGGGCGAGGACATCGGCCGCGAGGACCCCAACAACCGCCGCCCGCTCATCCCCGCCTCGGGCACCTCCATTCCCTCGACCCGGCGCCCGCGCGGCGGCGGCATCGGCGGCCCGGCGGCGCAGGGGGCGTAGCAGCGTCCGTCATCCCGGCGGAGGCCGGGACCCAGAGACGGCGAAGCTTGCCGGTGCCCGCGGATGCCCTGTTCCCGGGTTCCGGCTTTCCGGGATGACGACCCCCCCGTTCAACCGGCGTTCAGGCGTCCGGCCCTCCTTTTCGCGGGCCGCGTGGGAGGGAATATCGTGAGAATGAAGCTGCTTGCCGCCCTGGTGCTGGCCGTGGTCCCGCCCGGCGCGGCCCAGGCCATGGACGTCGCCACCTTCCTCGCCAGGGCGGACGCTCTCAAGAAGAAGGGCATGATGGCGCTGATGTCGAGCGACTATAAGGCGCTCCAGAAGGAGATCGTCACCCATTCGCAGACGCTTCGGGCCGAGCGGCTCGCCGCCGAGCGCTCCGGTCGCAAAGCGGCCTATTGCCCGCCCGCCAAGTCCGGCCTCAAGAGCGACGAGATCCTCGCCGCCTTCCGCTCCATCCCCGCCGCGCAGCGCCCCCGCACCGACGTCAAGGACGCGCTTCGCGCCCTCCTCGCCCGCAAATTCCCCTGCCGCGCCTAGCCGAGCACCCCGAGCGCGAGCAGCAGGGTGAAGAACAGGGTCGCGGCGATGAAGGCGAAGTTGATCAGGACGAAGGTCCGCCAGATCGCGCTCCACCGCGACAAAGCGTAGGCGCCGCGCAGCTGGCGGTAGATGTGGATGGGCGGCACGAAGAGTGATCGCGAAGCCCGCGATCACCTCCGGAACGCCGATCAGCCGCAATAGGCTGAGCGCGATCACGCCGAGGCTCATGAAGGCGATCGAATAGGTCACGAAGACAGTGTGGTCATAGGCCTTGTACCGGCGGTAGCGGCGCCGGTGGAGGAACAGCAGCCAAAGGAACGGAACCGAGATCGGGATCAGCGCCCAGGAGAATTTGTAGGCGTTGGTCTGCAGCTTGTAGATCAGCAGCGACGGATTCTCCTTGGCCTTCCTATAGGCGTCGCGGAACCACTGGTTGAGCGAATCCGCGCCGGACAGGACGACGAGATTGCCTTCGTCCGCCTGCTCCGCCGCCTCGCGGGCGGGCCCGGCGACTTTCGCCTCCTCTTCCGCCCTGGCCTGCCGGATTTCCCGTTTCTCCTCGGCGGAGATCAGAGCCAGGGCTTGGTTGAACAATTTCTCCTCGAGCGCCAGTTTCGACCGCAGCTGGAAGATTTCGCGGTCGACGTCCGCGGTCGACTGCCGGGCCGCGGCAAGCCGCGCGCGCTCCACCTGCAATTGCTTCAGCTCCGCCAGCGACTCGGTCCGCTCGCGCTCGAAATCCCGCCGAGCCTCAGCCCGTTCCTGGGCGGGGTTGCGGTCCAGTTCGCTCATGGAATCGCCGCCGAACGGCCCGCCGATCGAGGAGAAGATGGCGAACATCAGGAAGACCGAGAAGAGGAACAGCGCCATCGGCGAGACGAACTTCGCCCGCTCCCCCGCGACGTAGCGCCGCGTCAGCTCGCCCGGCCGCCAGGCCAGCAAAGGCAGGGTGCGCCACAACTTGCCGTCGAAGTGGAGGACGGAGTGGGCGAGATCGTGCCAGAAGGCGCCCAGCGTACGGTGGACATGGCCGGCCTGCCCGCAGCGGTGGCAATGAGGCCCGACGAGCTCGGTCCCGCAATTGAGGCAGGCGCCGGGCCGGCCATGCCCCTCCCCGGCCGCCGGCTCGACGGCGCGCGCCGCCATCCCGCCCGTCACCGCCTCGCCGACGCTCTCGATGCCCCCCGTCATCATCGCCTCAACATGACGAAGGCCGGGCCCCGCGTCGAGACGGTTTAGGGAGAAGCCCTCACTCGCAGCGCATCGTCGGCCGGTAGACCTGCATGGCGTTGGTGCCGGAATTTCCGCCCAGGGTGATCCCGCCGCCCGGAAGGAAGATCCGGCCGCCGATCACCGCGCTGCCCTTGAGGCCGTGGACGGCGATGGGGAGGTCCGGAAGCTTCGTCCAGCGGTCGGAGCGGGGGTCGTAGCCGTAGGTGTTGGGAGTCAGGCCCAGCACGTGGGTCCGCTCGCCCTCGCCGCCGAAGACGAACATGCAGCCGGCATGGGCGGCGCCGGTGATCCCGCCGCGCGGCGCCGGAAGCGGCGCGCCGCGGCTCCAGCGGCGGGTCTTGGGATCGTAGATCTCGACCGATGTCGACCCGCTCGGCCATCGCGCCCGGGCCGGTGCGGCCGCCGGCGACGATGATCCTGCCGTTCAGGGCGACCATGGCCAGGTGGTTGCGCTGGGTCGGCAGGTCCGGAAGCTTCTCCCATTTGTCGGTCGCCGGGTCGTAGACCTCGAAGGCGGAGCCGCCGGGCGGGCGGCCGCCGGCGACGTAGATCTTGCCGTCGATCACCGCCTTGCCGCCGCCGCCCCGCGCGGTCGGCATCGGCGAGCGCGCCACCCATCCGCCGACCGCCGGATCGTGCATCCAGACGTTCGCCACGAACTTTTCCGGCTTGTCCGGTGCTCGCGCCTTCGATCTCGCCGCCGAGCACGTAGATCCTGCCGCCGACCGCCGCGACATGCGTGTGGTGGATCGGCGTGGGCAAAGGCGGGCCCGAGCGACCAGCGGCTCGTCGCCGGATCGTAGATCTGGACGAGGTTCGGACGGCAGCCGTCCCGGCGGATAGCCGCCGAGCACCCAGATCCTGCCGCCGAATTCCGCGACCGCATGCTCCGAGCGCGGCAGAGGCATGGCGGCGCCCAGGCTCCACCCGTCGAACTCCGGGATAGGCCCCGACCGGCGGCCCCTGGCTCACCCGGTCGTTCCAGGTCTCGCGCAGCTCGCCCGACTCGACCGGCGTGGACCGGTCGGGCGGCGGCGGCGGCCCGCCCCCCGCCCCTGGCTGAGCCGCCGCCGCGGCGGGCGGCGGCGGCTGTGCCTGCGCAAGAGCGGCGGCGGCCAGCGCGAGCGCCGCCGCGCCGGCCAAGGCTCGGGATGTCCACCTCGTCAACCTGTCCACGGCGCGCATCCTCCCTTCGGATGGGCGAATCCTGCCCCAGCGCGAGCCGCTTGACCATAGGCCGAAAGTCACGATCCGAAGGCCGGCCCCGGCATGCTTCTGGGAGGCTGGCGCACCCGACAGGATTCGAACCTGTGGCCTCTGCCTTCGGAGGGCAGCGCTCTATCCAGCTGAGCTACGGGTGCGTGGAAGGGCGGCGCTTAGCAAAGGCCGGGGCGCCTCGCCAGCCTTTATCGGTAGGGGCGGAGCGGCGGCTCGTCGCCCGGCGGCGGGGTCTTGGGCCGGAAGCGGCAGATATCGGCGACGACGCACCGCCAGCATTCCGGCTTCCTCGCCTTGCAGACGTAGCGGCCGTGGAGGATGAGCAGGTGATGGGCGTCGCGGCGGAACGGGCGGCGGGGTCGCCTTGTCGAGCTTGCGCTCGACCTCGAGCACGTCCTTGCCGGGGGCGAGGCCGGTGCGGTTCGATACCCGGAAGACATGGGTATCGACCGCGAAGGTCTCGGCGCCGAAGGCGCAGTTCATGACCACGTTGGCGGTCTTGCGGCCCACCCCGGGCAGCGCCTGCAGCGCCTCCAGGTCCGTCGGCACCTCGCCGCCGTGGCGCTCGATCAGGGCCTGCGACAGGGCGATGACGTTCTTCGCCTTGGTGTTGAACAGCCCGATCGTCTTGATGTGCCGCTTCAGCCCCTCCTCGCCCAGGGCGACCATCGCGGCCGGGCTGTCCACCGTCTCGAACAGCGCGCGAGTGGCGAGGTTGACGCTCGCGTCGGTCGCCTGGGCCGACAGGACGACCGCGACCAGCAATGTATAATTATTCACATATTCGAGCTCCGTCTCGGGGCTCGGCGTACGATCATGCAGCCGCCTGTATAATTCGGCGATTTCCGCTCTGGTCACTTCAGCCCCAGCACGTCCGCCATCGAGTAGCGGCCCGCCGGCTTGCCGACCAGCCACAGAGCCGCCTCGATCGCGCCCCGGGCGAAGATCGCCCGGCTCTCCGCCCGGTGGCCGAGCTCGAGCCGCTCGCCCTCCGCCGCGAAGATGGCGAGATGCTCGCCCGCGACCGACCCGCCGCGCAGCGCGGCGAAGCCGATCCGCCCCGGCTCGCGCGGCCCGGTGATCCCGTCGCGGCCCCGCTCCGCCACCTCGGTCGAGCGCGACTCCGCGGCCTTCGGCGGCGGCTCTGCCCAGCATCAGCGCGGTGCCCGACGGCGAGTCGGCCTTCATCCGGTGGTGCATCTCGACGATCTCGAGGTCCCAGTCGTCGCCGAGCCGGGCCGCCGTCTCGCGCACCAGATGGGCGAGCAGATTGACCCCGAGCGAGGTGTTGGCGGCGTAGATGAGCGGGATCTCCGCCGCCGCCTCGTCGATCAGCCGGTGGTGGCCCGGGTCGAGCCCGGTCGTTCCGATCAGGATCGGCTTGCCGGCCCGGCGCGCCGAGGCGAGATGCCCCTCGACCGCGGCGGGCACCGAGAAATCGACGAACACGTCGGGATGATGCTCGGCAATCCGGACGTCGCCGCGAAGCTCCGCCGCCTCGGCGATCGCCTGCCCCATCCGCCCGCTCGCGCCGAAGATCGATATTCCGGTCATCGCGCCGTTCATGCGGGAGGCGGCGCGGCGGCGCAACCGTTCGTCGGGATGACGGCGACGGGCTCAGGCCGGGTTGTGCTCCTTGAGGAACGCCTCCAGCTCGGTCAGGAACTGCAGCCGGTCGGCCTCGCGCGAGACGAAATGGTCGCCGAGCGGCTGCTCGACATAGCGCACGGACTTGCCTTCCCTGCGCAGCTTCTCGGCCAGCTCGCGCGACTGCCTGACCGGCACCCTCTGGTCCTTCTTGCCGTGGACGAGCAGGATCGGGATCGAGAATTGCCCGGGGAAGTTGATCGGCGACACCGCCCTCAGGTCCGGCGCCTGCTTGCGCAGCCAGTCGATGCCGCGGCCGGTGTTGAGGAACCGGCTGTCGTAGCGCAGCAGGGCCTGCAGGTCGGAGACCCCCGCGAAAGAAACGGCGCATCTGTAGAGCGCGCCGTCGCGCTGAGCGGCGCGCATCGCCGCATAGCCGCCATAGGAGCCGCCGACCATCGCCGCCCGCTTCGGGTCGGCGATGCCCTCCTTGGCAAGGAAGGCGAGCGCGTCGTTGAGGTCGTCCTGCATGGCGAGGCCCCACTGGCCCTGGCCTCTTTCGGCGAAGGCGGTGCCGTAGCCGGAGGAACCGCGGTAATTGGGCTGGATGACGGCATAGCCGCGATCGGCGATGAACTGAGCCCACCAGTCCCAGGTCTCGGAATCGCGCGCGAACGGACCGCCGTGCGGCATCACCACGACCGGCAGCGACTTCGCCTCGAGTCCCGGCGGGAAGCGTCAGCACCGCCGGGATCTCGAGGCCGTCGCGCGCCTTGTAGCGGATCGTCCGGACCGGATGGAGCTTGGCGGTGCCGATTCGCGAATTGACGTGGGCGAGACGCTGCAGAGCCCCGCCGAGCGCGGTGACGTAATAATAGGTTCCCGGCCGGTCGGCCGCGCCGATATGAATGAGGAAGCGGTCACGCGCGGCATCGATCGAGACGATCGAGGCCCTGCGGCCCGGCACGGCTTCATCCAGCTTCTTCTGCAACTCGGCGAGATCGGCGTCGAGCCAGTGCATTTTCGGCGCCGCCTCGGTGAAGGCGACGCCGAGCAGCTTGGTGCCGCCGCGGTCGGCGACGATTCCGTCGATGTCGTGCCCGGCCGCGCCGAACACGCGTTCGCCGAGCGTCATCGTCTTGAGATCGAGCTTGTAGAGCGCATCGAAGCCGCCGCGATCGTCGATCGCCAGCGCCTGACCGGGCTCGGCCAGGAACAGGCTCGGCAGCAGCAGCTTCTGGCCCTTGCGCGAGTTGGCGCGGTCGATGACGTCGAAGCCGGCGCCCTCGCGCTCCCGATAGAGGAGGCGGAGCGAGCGGCCCTCGTTGGTCGCTCCGATGCCGACCCGAACGGTGCCGCTTCCGTCGGCATACCAGCTGCCGACGCCGGGGTGCGGGCGGACCACCGTCTTCGACTTGCCGGTCGAGACGTCGATCTCGATCACCTCGGGCCAGAATCCCTCGTCGCTGAGGTAGATCGACTTCTGCAGGGCGAGGCGGATCCTCGGCGAGCCGTCGTCGGCGATCCAGACGACGTCGTCGGCCCCCTGGGCGGCGTCGCGCCAGGCGAGCGGGACCATCTTCGTGCCGTCCGCGCTGATTCCGAGCGCCCGCCGGACGTAGAAATCCTCGCCCTCGAACTTGACCGTGTCGCCGATGCCGATGACCAGCCAGTCGTTATTGACCCAGCGCCACCAGTTCACGTCGCTCTCGCCCGCGCGGATCAGCTTGGGCTTGGCCTCCCCGAACAAAGGCACGACCGCGAAGAAAAGGGTGCCGCCGACGGCGACCTTGCTCGCCACGTGGGCGCCGTCGGGCGAGAGTTGCGGCCCTTCCATGAACGGCAGAGCGGCGAAATCCCCGGCCGGCCGAGGCGCCGGGCGAGCGGCGGCGGCGGCCTGCGCCGAAAGCCGCGCATAAGGCGCCAGGGCCGCTGCGGCGGCCAGCCCAAGTACCTGTCTTCGGATCATTCTGATCCCCCGAACCCCGCCCCGGAAGGTGCACGAGGGCGGCGAACGGCGCAAGCGCCGGGGATAGGTTCGGTAACGGACCATCCGACCGGTTCCGCCGACGGTTCGGCGTCCCTATCGTGGCCGGCATCGGTCGGCGGGCTTGGGAGAGAAAGAATGGATCACCGGAAGCGTGGGAGCGCGGCCTCGACCTGCGTCGGCTCGACCGTCATTTTCGGCGCCGACCAGTTCGTCACCGGGGTTCGCGGCTGGAGCGGGCCGGACGTCGTCCTGACCGGCAGCAGCGTCGAGGACGGCGGCACCGTCGCCCTGCTCTACGTCGGCCCGCTGGCGCCGACCGACGAGGGCGCAATCCACCTCCTCCCGCCCGAGTTCGAGGGCCAGGACGTCACCAGCTCGACCTTCTACGGACCCGCCACCTTCCTGTTCAATCCGTCGCTGGGCGAGGGCAATGTCAGGGCGGTCGGAAGCTACCAATATTCGGCCAGCGCCGCCGACAATCACGGCATGCTCTACCAGGGCCCGCCGGCCGGCGGCGGCGGCTGGACCCAGATCGACGTTCCGAGCGAAGCGGTCGGCGGCGCCGCGGTGTGGAACACCATCCCGCACAGCACGATGGGCGATCTCGTCGTCGGCGACTACGACCTCCAGGGCGAGCCGGCGTCCGCCAACGCCTTCGTCTACAATTTCGCCCGCAACCGCTGGACGATCTTCGACTTCGAAGGCTGCTCGCTCACCACCGCCTACGGCATCTGGCAGGAAGCGCCCGGAAGCAGCCGCTACACGATCGTCGGCGGCACCCGCGACGGCCACGGCATCGATCGCGGCTTCGTCGTCGCCTACGATTCGGCGAAGGACGCCTTCAGCAACCTCAAGCTGTACAGCGCGATGAACCGTCCCGGCCTGCTCACCCATTTCCAGGGCATCACGGCGACCGCGACCGGCTTCCACCTCGCCGGGATGACCGCCACCTGCGCCCTGCTCGCGGCGATCCAGGTCGAGGAGGACGGATCGTTCAGCGACGCCGCCTGGACCGCCTACACTTATCCGGGCAGCGCTCTGACCACGGGCAACACCGTCTACCAGGACACTCTGATGGGCGTGTTCGCAGTCTCCGGGGTCAAGGGCGTCCAGAGCTACGCGGCGACGTTCGGGGGTTGAGGCGGCCTGCCGGGCTTGGCGGATCGGGCCGGCCGTCCTAGTCGGAGCGGATGGTTCGCAACATCGTCATCCTCACCGGCGCCGGCATCTCCGCCGAGAGCGGCCTCGCCACCTTCCGCGGGCCGGACGGCCTGTGGGAGGGGCACCGGGTCGAGGACGTGGCGACGCCCGAGGCGTTCCGCCGCGACCCGGCCCTGGTCCAGGCCTTTTACGACGCCCGGCGGGAGCGGCTGAAGTCGGTGGAGCCCAATGCCGCCCATCGCGCGCTGGCCCGGCTCGACTCGCAATGGCCGGGCGAGCTGCTCATCGTCACCCAGAATGTCGACGATTTGCACGAGCGCGCCGGCGCCCGGCGGCTTCTCCACATGCACGGCGAGCTCGCCTCGGCCTGGTGCCTGGCCTGCGACGGACGCACGGCCTGGCGGGAGGAATTGTCGAGCGGGCCGCCCTGCCCCGACTGCGGCGAGGCCGGACGCCTTCGGCCCGACATCGTCTGGTTCGGGGAGATGCCCTACGAGATGGAGCGGATCGACCGGGCGCTCATGGATTGCGACCTGTTCGTCTCGATTGGCACGTCGGGCGCGGTCTACCCCGCCGCCGGCTTCGTGCAGACCGCCCGCTACGCCGGCGCCCGGACCCTCGAGCTCAACCTCGAGCCGAGCCTCGGCAGCGTCTGGTTCGACAAGACCCGCACCGGAGCGGCGGGGACGCTGGTGCCCGAGTGGGTGGACGAGGTCCTGGCGGGCTGACTCCCCCCGTCGTGCCGGACCCGATCCGGCCTCCGCCTTTCTTCAAGGCCGCGAAGAGTGAAGGAGATGGAGCCCGGATCAGGCCCGGGATGACGGCTCCGGGTCGACGAGAAGCCTCACTCCGCCATTCCGAACAGCTGCGCGCTCACCGCCGGAATCGCGCCGCCCGACTGGATGAGCTGGACGACGAGCACCTGCCCGTCGACCGGCGCCTTGAAGGTCTCGACCGTCACCCCCTGAAGCTGAGCGCCGGTGTGCGGGGCCGGCTTGAAGTCGAGGCCGGTCCACGACATCGTCTCGCGCAGCCGGGTCAGGGCGTCGGCGCGCTTGTCGCCGGTGACGACCACCGTGCAGATCTTGCCGGCGACCCCGCCGAACGCGATCTCGCCGTCGGAGCGCTTGGCGTTCACCATCTGCAGCTCGCCGAAGCGCGCATTGGCCTGCCTGGCGATGGCGGGGGAGAAGCCGCGTTCCGCCAGACGGGCATCGGTCAGCGGGAAGGCGCCGGCGAGGAAGAGCGGGCAGAAGCCGTAGGCGAGGTCGCCGGCGATCTCGGCCATTTCGTAGGTTCGCGGCTGCGCGGAGGCGGCGGCCGGGAGCAGAAGCGCGCACGCGGTCGCGGCGGCGAGAATATGACGAGGCATGACGGGACCCTCCAGCTGGAGCCCAGTCTAGCGCCTGTGCGCAGCAAGGGAAGGCCGCCCGGCGAGCGTGGCCGGCCCCTGTGGGTGGAGGCCGTTCGGGCTGAGCCTGTCGAAGCCTTCCCTTCGCTTCTTCCGCGAGAAGGAGAAAGGCCTTCGACAGGCTCAGGGCGAACGTTGGGGAAGGGCGCTGCCGGCCCGGTGCGGCTCTGAAAGGCGCGCCGCCGTCACTCCACCCAGTCGAGCCCGATCTCCCGGTAGAGGCCGCGGTCCTCCTCCCAGTCCGGCTTGACCTTGACGTGGAGGAAGAGGTGGACCTTTCGGCCCATCAGCGCCTCGAGCTCCTTCCTCGCCGCCTCGCCGATCGCCTTGATCCGGCTTCCGCCCTTGCCGAGGACGATCGCCTTCTGGGTCGGCCGGCCGACCAGGATCTGCTGGTGGATGGCGACCGAGCCGTCGCGGCGCTCCTCATATTTCTCGGTCTCGACCGCGCTGGCATAAGGGAGCTCGGCGTGGAGCTGGAGGTAGAGCTGCTCGCGGGTGACCTCCGACGCGGCGAGCCGCTCGCTGGCGTCGGAGACCTGCTCCTCGGGGAAGTGCCAAGGCCCCTCCGGCACCCGCGCCGCAAGCGCCGACTTGAGGTCGGCGACTCCGTCGCCGGTGGTCGCCGAAACCATGAAGATGTCCTCGAACTCGAGCCGCTCGCCGAGCCGGGTGGCGAGGTCGAGCAGGACCTCCTTCCTCACCAGATCGACCTTGTTGAGGACGAGGATCTTGGGCTCGCGCCGCGCCTGGAGCGCCGCCAGCATGTCCTCCAGCCGGCGGAAGAGCCGGTCTTGGCGTCGACGACCAAAGCGATCAGATCCGCGTCCGCCGCCCCCGCCCAGGCCGCCGCCACCATCGCCCGGTCGAGCCGCCGCTTCGGCTCGAAGATCCCGGGCGTGTCGACGAGCAGGATCTGAGCCTCGCCCGCGATGGCGATGCCCATCAGCCGGGTCCGGGTCGTCTGCGCCTTCGGGCTGACGATCGCGACCTTCTGGCCGACCAGGGCGTTGACCAGGGTCGACTTGCCCGCATTGGGCGCGCCGACGACCGCGACGAGGCCGCACCGCTCGCTCATTTCAGCTGCTCCAGGAGCTTGGCGGCGGCCGCCGTCTCGGCTTCCTGCTTCGAGGCGCCCTCGGCGGTCGCCGAGCCGACGCCCCTGATCTCGACCTCGACGACGAAGGTCGGCGCGTGCTGCGGCCCGGAGCGCTCGGCGAGGCGATAGGCCGGCGGCTTGCGCTCCTGCGCCGCCGCCCATTCCTGGAGCGCCGACTTGGGATGCTGCGGCGCCTTGTCGCGGGTGCTGACCCGCTCGCCCCAGGCGCCGCGGACGAAGGCGATCGGCAGCAGTCCAGCCCGGAATCGAGGTAGAGCGCCCCGATCAGCGCCTCGACGACGTCGCCGATGACGTTGTCGCTGTCCGACGCGCCGTCGTCGCGGGCCTGCTTGCCGAGCCGCACCCGTTCGGCGATTCCGAGCTCGCGCGCCGACCTCGGCGCAGATCTCGCGGGCGACCAGAGCGTTCAGCCGCTTCGACAGCTGGCCCTCGGGCTCGTCGGGGAACAGCTCGTAGAGCCAGGCCGCGACGGCGAGGCCGAGGACCCGGTCGCCGAGGAATTCGAGCCGCTCATATTGCTCGCCGCCGAAGCTGGCGTGGGTCAGCGCCCGCTCGAACAAAGCGGGCTCGCCTCGGCCGGTGGCCGAGCGCCTTCGTCAGCCAGGCAAGGGTCGCCTTGTCCATCTAGAAGGTCCGCCCGACCCGTTCCCAGCGCGCCGCCGAGACCCAGGTCCAGGGCTTCATCCACTCGGCCGAGCCGTCGGTCGAGAAGAAGGTGATCAGCGCCCGTCCGACGACATAGTCGCTCGGCAGCAGGCCGACGCCCTTCTGCTCGAGGCTGAAGCGGCTGTCGGAGCTGTCGTCGCGATTGTCGCCCATCATGAAATAATGGCCGGCCGGAACGACATAGACGCGGAGTGTCGTCGGCATTGCCGTCGATCTGGTCGAGCACCTCGTAGGAGCGGCCGCCGGGCAGGGTCTCGCGAAAGCGCGGGTAGCGGCAGACCTTCACGCCCGCCTCGACGCTCGGCGGCCTGGACGTCGCCGCCGTAGCGGCACGGGCTGTTCGCGGTGACCGGCATCAGCCAGTCGGCGATCCTCACCTTGGGCACCGCCTTGCCGTTGAGGAAGAGCTGGCCGCCGCGCATCTGCACCCGGTCGCCGGGCAGGCCGATCAGCCTCTTGACCCAATCCTCGCTCCTCGCCGGGATAGCGGAAGACGACGATGTCGCCGCGCTTCGGCTCGGCCGCCCAGATCCGCCCGTCGAACGAGGCGAGGCCGAAGGGGATGGAGTAGCGCGAATAGCCGTAGGGCCATTTCGCGACGAACAGATAGTCGCCGATCATCAGCCTCGGCATCATCGAGCCGGACGGGATCGACGAAGGGCGCGACGACGAAGCTGCGCAGCAGGATCGCGAACAGCAGGAGGAGCAGAAGGAAGCGCGTCGTCTCGCCGAGGCCGCCCTTCTTCTTCGTCTTTTCCGGCCGTCGCCGCGTCGGTCGCCATCGCGCCGCTTTCGCGTGGGGCGGGGGGCGGGTCAAGCGTGCACTACCCCCTCCCTGCGTGCAGGGAGGGGAAGGCTAGGCATCCCCTCTCCGCCGCCACTAAGAGCGCGGCCATGGACGAGAACCAGGCCTGGGCAGGCGATCGAGGCGGCCGAACCGCGAACCCTCACCGACCTCTTCGCCGCCGAGCCGGACCGGCTTTCGCGCCTCGCCCTCGACCTTCCCGGCCTCCATTTCGACTTCTCCAAGACCCATCTCGACGCCGACCTCCTCGCCGGCTTCGAGGCGCTCGCCGAGGCGCGCGACCTCGCCGCCGCCCGCGATGCTCTGTTCGCCGGAGCCATCGTCAACCCGACCGAGGGCCGCGCCGCCGAGCACAGCGCCGAGCGCGGCCAGGGCGCCCCGGAGAGCGTCGCCCGGGCCGCGGGCCTGCGCGCCCGGATGCGCGCGCTGGTCGACGCGATCGAGGCGGAGGCGTTCGGGCCGATCCGCCACATCCTCCATCTCGGGATCGGCGGCTCGGCGCTCGGGCCGCGATTTCGTGATCGACGCGCTCGGCCGCGATTCCGGCCGCTACGAGACGGCCGTGGTCTCCAACGTCGACGGCGCCGCGCTCGAGGAGGCGGTCGACGGCTTCGACCCGCACACCACCCTGCTCGTCGTCGCCTCGAAGACCTTCACCACCCTCGAGACCCTGCTCAACGCCCGCTCCGCCCTGGCCTGGATGGAGCAGGGCGGGGTCGCCGATCCCTACGGCCGGGTCGATCGCCCTGACCGCTGCGCCCGAGCGGGCGGTCGAGTTCGGGATCGACGAGACCCGGATCCTGCCGTTCGCCGAGAGCGTCGGCGGCCGCTATTCGCTCTGGTCGTCGATCGGCTTTCCGGTCGCCCTCGCGCTCGGCTGGGACGCGTTCGAGACCCTGCTCGAGGGCGCGGCGGCGATGGACCGCCATTTCCGGCTGGCGCCGCCGCTCGAGAACGCGCCGGTCCTCGCCGCCTTCGCCGACCGCTATTACGCCAATGTCCGCGGCGCCGAGACCCGGGCCGTCTTCGCCTATGACGAAAGGCTTCGGCTGCTGCCCGCCTATCTCCAGCAGCTCGAGATGGAATCGAACGGCAAGTCGGTCAGGCTCGACGGCATCGCCGGCCGGTCGGGCGACGTCGCCGGTCGTCTGGGGCGGGGTCGGCACCGACGCCCAGCATGCCGTCTTCCAGCTCCTCCACCAGGGCACGCCACCTCGTCCCGGTCGAGTTCGTCGCCTGCGTCGAGCCCGGCCACGCGCTCGACGAGGAGCATCACCGCCAGCTGCTGATCAACTGCTTCGCCCAGGGCGCGGCCCTGATGTCCGGCAAGCCGAGCGACGATCCCCACCGCGCCTATCCGGGCGACCGGCCGTCGACGACGATCCTGCTCGACCGGCTCGATCCGGCCACGCTCGGCGCGCTGATCGCCTTCTACGAGCACCGCACCTTCGCCAACGCGGTGCTGCTGGGCATCAACCCGTTCGACCAGTTCGGGGTCGAGCTCGGCAAGGCGATGGCGAAGGCGATCGACGAGGGCGACGAGCTGGAGTTCGACCCGTCGACCAGGGCGCTGATCGAGCGGGCGTTGGGCGGAATCGGCGAACCGTCGCTCCCCCGCGAAGGCCGGGGTCCAGCGGCACAGGCATCAGACTGGGCCCCGGCCTTCGCCGGGGAGCAAGAGCGGCGGAGAACGGCCATGCGAATCCTCATCTATCTGTTCGACGGGATCACCGCCCTCGACGCGGTCGGGCCCTATGAGTTGCTGAGCCGGCTGCCCGAGGTCGAGATCGGCTTCGTCGCCCGCCGCTCCGGCCCGGTGCGGACCGGCGACGACTTCCTGTCGCTCCACGCCGACAGCGGCATCGACGAAGAGCACTCGGCCGACATGCTGATCGTCCCCGGCGGGCAGCGCGACGCCGTGCGCGCGAGCTGGGCGACGAGGCGCTGCGGGCCTGGATCGCCGCGATCGACGCCGGACACGAAGCGCACCTGCTCGGTCTGCACCGGCTCGCTGATCCTCGGCGCCGCCGGCCTGCTCGAGGGGCGCCGAGCCTCGACCCATTGGGGCGCGCGCGACTATCTCGCGCCTTTCGGAGCGACCTGGTCGGGCGAGCGGATCACCGAGGACGGCAAGTATATGACCAGCGCCGGGGTCTCGGCGGGAATCGACCTCGGCCTCGTCCTTTGCGCCGAGATCGCCGGGCGCGACATGGCGGAAGCGGTCCAGCTCAGCATGGAATACGACCCGGCGCCGCCGTTCGGCGACGCGGGCAGCTTCGCCGCGGCGACCGCGGAGCGGATCGCGGCGGTGGCGAAGCTCAGGGTGTCGCAGGAGCCATTTGCACCTTCGCCCGAGCCGCCATAAGGCGCGGAGGCCCAATCCGGAACGGAAACCCGCCTATGCCCAAGAGCTTCGACTACGATCTGTTCGTCATCGGCGCCGGATCGGGCGGGGTCCGGGCCGCCCGGGTGTCGTCCGCCCACGGCGCCAAGGTGGCGATCGCCGAGGAGCATAAGGTCGGCGGGACCTGCGTCATCCGCGGCTGCGTGCCCAAGAAATTGCTCGTCTACGGCGCCCATTTCGCCGAGGATCTGCAGGACGCGCGCCGCTTCGGCTGGGACGTGCCGGCCTGCGCCTTCCACTGGCCGACGCTTCGCGACAACGTCCTCGCCGAGGTCGGCCGGCTCGAGGAGGCCTATACCGAGACGCTGACCAACCATAAGGTCGAGATCGTCAAGGAGCGCGCGGTCGTCGCCGGGCCGAACGAGGTCCGGCTCGCCGGCGGCCGGACGGTCACCGCCAAGGTCATCCTGATCGCCACCGGCGCCCGGCCGGTCGTGCCGGACTTCCCGGGCAGCGAGCTCGGGATCACCTCGAACGAGGCCTTCCATTTGCCCGAGCTTCCCAGGCGCGTGGTGATCGCGGGCGCCGGCTACATCGCCAACGAATTCGCCGGGATCTTCCACAATCTCGGCAGCCACGTCACTTTGGTCAATCGCACCGACGTCATCCTGCGCGGCTATGACGAGACGATCCGCGACCGGCTTCTGACCATCTCGATGATGAAGGGCATCGACTTCAAGTTCCACGTCGCCTTCGAGAGCCTCGAGAAGAGGGCGGGCGGCGGCCTCGTCGTCAACATGTCCGGCTGCGACCCGATCGAGGCCGACGTCGTCATGTATGCGATCGGCCGCCAGCCCAACACCGAGGGGCTCGGCCTCGAGTCGGCGGGGGTCGAGATCGACGACAAGGGCGCGGTGGTGGTCGACTGCGGACAACAAGTCGAGCTGCGACAGCGTCTATGCGGTCGGCGACGTCACCAACCGGGTCCAGCTGACCCCGGTCGCGATCCGCGAGGGCCAGGCCTTCGCCGACACATTGTTCGGCAACAAGCCGACGAGGGTCGATTACGACAACATCCCGTCCGCCGTGTTCAGCCATCCGCCGCTCGCGGGCGTCGGGATGACCGAGGGCCAGGCGCGCAACAAGCTCGGCTCGGTCAAGACCTTCACCTCGGACTTCCGGGCGATGAAGAACGTGCTCGCCGGACGCAACGAGCGCGCCCTCTACAAGCTGGTCGTGAACAGCGAGACCGACGAGGTGGTCGGCCTCCACATGATCGGCCCCGACGCCCCCGAAATCCTCCAGGCCGCCGCCATCGCGGTCAAGGCGAAGCTGAAGAAGGAGGATTTCGACGCCGTTGTCGCCCTCCATCCGACGATGGCCGAAGAACTGGTGCTGATGCGCTGATAATTCCCGATTCGGGGCATTCGGACCTTTCTTCCGTCGACTTCCGACGACCGGCCTTGCTTTTGGGACGATCGGCTAAGCCCAAGAAATCATTTGCACTATTGACTCTCGAGAGAATTGGAGGCGTTATGCCCGCCGCATCCGTGGGGGGATGATAGAACCCTCGATGCACCTTGCGACCAGTTCGCCCAATCAGCTCGATTCATCGAGGGGAGAGACTTAATGCCTAAGAAGCAAGAAAGCGGCGCCGTGGCTGCCGCCGAGATCGATTTTAACGACATCCGCCTCGCCGGTCCGATCGGTGACGCGGCTGCCTTCAACGGAACTTTTCCCGAGCCCGGCACCGGACCCGGCCTTCCCGACCTCGCCGAGCCGGGCGAGACGATCCGCGGCAAGCCCGTTCTCGAGATCGGCACGGCGAACGTGCCCGGCAACGTCCGGTGGCAGCTCGACGCCGGCGTCGAGATCGCTCCCCACAAGGGCGTCATCACTTATTCTTTCCTCGATTCGGCGCATGCCACGGGGATCTACAACAACCCCAACCAGGGCTTTACCGAGCAGTTCGGCTATTCGTCGTTCACCGCCGCTCAGCGCGTGGCCGGCCGCCAGGCGATCAACAACTGGGACGAGCTCATCGCTCCCAGCTTCAAGGAAGTGAACGGCTCCGGCGGCGCCGACATCGTGATGGCGAACACCACCACGGGTCCCGCTCAGGCATGGGCTTATTATCCCTATAACTATGGGGCGGAATATTATAACCATCTGATGAGCGACACCTGGATCGCGGATCCTCGCGTCAACGGCAGCAACGCCCAGCTCGCACCCGGCCAGTACGGCCTGCAGACGCTGAACCACGAGCTCGGCCACACGCTCGGCCTCAGCCATCCGGGCAATTACAATTTCGGCGACGACCAGGACGGCGACGGCCTGCCCGATCCGATCACCTATGAGGGCGATGCCTTCTACTTCCAGGACAGCCACCAGTACACGATCATGTCCTATTTCGACTCGTTCGAGACGGGCAACGACCAGATCGACTGGAATTTGATGCGCTTCGTCTATCCGTCGACGCCGATGGTTCACGACATCGCCGTCATCCAGCAGAAGTACGGCGCCGACATGACCACCCGCACCGGCGACACGACCTACGGCTTCAACGCCACGGCCGACGTCACCAACGCGGCGATGCGGTTCGAGCAGAATGAGATGATCACCATCTTCAGCATCTGGGATGCCGGCGGCACCGACACGATCGACCTGTCGGGCTACAACAGCAACTCGGTCATCGATCTTCGTCCGGGCGCCTACATCAGCGCCGGCGGTCCGGGCCGTGAGCTGACGCTCGCCGAGATCAACGCCAACAACGCGGCGGCCGGGCTCGGCAACCGCACGGCGGCCTACGACCTCTATTTCGGCGGCCGCGCGGGCGTCAACGAGGGGATTCCGTGGTCCGACATCGTCGACACCGACTTCGTCATGGATAACAATATCGGCATCGCCTACGGGACGATCATCGAGAATGCCATCGGCGGCGGCGGCGACGACCGGATCAACGGCAACTCGGCGAACAACGAGCTGACCGGCAACGGCGGAGCGGACACGTTCATCTTCGCCGACGACAGCTCGACCGACACGATCACCGACTTCGAGAGCGGAGTCGACAAGATCGACCTCACCGAGCTGGGAGTCACGGCGGCCGATGTGACGTTCGTCGGCAACGACGTGTTCGTCGATACGGGCGACAACATCGTCCACATCGTCAGCCAGGGCGACCAGATCCTGATCACCGACCTGCTCTTCGCCTGATCGGGGCTATCGACCAAGGGAGGGCGCCGCGGGAGACCGCGGCGCCCTTCTCTTTGCCCTTCGCCGGAGCGGAAACCCCGCACCGTTCGCCCTGAGCCCGTCGAAGGGCTTCCCTTCTTTCCCTGCGTCCGCGAGAAGGAAAGGGCTTCGACAAGCTCAGCCCGAACGGTATTGGGGTTCGGATGGCCGCCAACGACTACATGCCCGGCTTCGGCAACCATTTCTCCACCGAGGCGATCCCCGGCGCTCTCCCGGAAGGGCGCAACTCGCCGCAGAAGCCGGCCTTCGGACTCTATGCCGAGCAGCTCTCCGGAACCGCCTTCACCGCGCCGCGCCACGAGAACCGGCGCTCCTGGCTGTACCGGCTCCGGCCGAGCGCCGAGCACCCGCCCTACCGGCCCTATGAGGGCGCGCCGCGGTTCGCGGCTGCCTCGCTCCACGAGCCGCTGCCGCCCAACCGCCTGCGCTGGGACCCGCTTCCCCTCGAGGCCGAGGCGGTCGACCTGATCGACGGCATGGCGACGATGATGGCCAATGGCGGCCCGGAGGCCCTGTCCGGCTGCGCCGTCCATATCTACCGCGCCGGCCGCGACATGGAGCGCTGTTTCTTCGACGCAGACGGCGAATTGCTCTTCATCCCCGAGCAGGGCCGGCTCGCCCTCCTGACCGAGATGGGGCGGATCGACGTCGCGCCCGGCGAGGTCGCGCTGGTGCCGCGCGGAGTGCGCTTCCGGGCGGTTCTCCCCGACGGCCGCGCGCGCGGCTATGTCGCCGAGAATCACGGCGCGCTGTTCCGGCTGCCCGAGCTCGGGCCGATCGGCTCCAACGGCCTCGCCAACCCGCGCGACTTCCTCGCTCCGCACGCCGCCTATGAGGACGAGGAAGGCGAGACCGAGCTGGTCCAGAAATATCTCGGCCGGCTGTGGACGACGACGCTCGACCACAGTCCGCTCGACGTCGTCGCCTGGCACGGCAATCTCGCCCCGTTCAAATACGACCTCGCCCGCTTCAACACGATCGGAACGGTGAGCTTCGACCATCCCGATCCGTCGATCTTCACCGTCCTCACCAGCCCGTCCGAGACTCCCGGCCGGGCCAATGCCGATTTCGTCATCTTCCCGCCGCGCTGGATGGTCGCCGAGGACACGTTCCGACCGCCCTGGTTCCACCGCAACGTGATGAGCGAGTGCATGGGGCTGATCCGCGGCGCCTACGACGCCAAGGCGGAAGGCTTCGCCCCCGGCGGCCTCAGCCTGCACAATTTGATGTCGGGACACGGCCCCGATCACGCCAGCTGGAAGGCGGCGTCGGAGGCGGAGCTCAAACCCCACAAGATCGAGGACACGCTCGCCTTCATGGTCGAGAGCTGCTGGCCCTTCCGACCGACGCGGTTCGCGATGGAAAGCGGCGCGCTGCAGCCCGGTTACGACACGGCCTGGGGCGGCTTCCCGAAGGGACGGCCGGCGGGCTGAGGCGCGCCCTGTGCGGGCGCGGCGAAATGCGCTACGACGCGCCAATGGGAAGAGCCCGGCAGCTTTTCGACTTCGTGATGATCAAGCCGTCGCATTATGACGACGACGGCTATCCGATCGTCTGGTGGAAGGCGATGATCCCGTCCAACTCGCTCGCGGCCCTGCACGGCATCGCCCGCGATTGCGCCGAGCGCGGCATCTTCGGCCCGGACGTGTCGCTCAACCTGTTTCCGATCGACGAGACCAACAGCTGGGTCGATCCGGCCGCGATCGTCCGGCGGATCCGCCGCCGCGGTTCGAAGGCTCTGATCGGCCTGGTCGGAGTCCAGTCCAACCAGTACGACCGGGCGCTCGACCTCGCCCGGCAGTTCCGCGCCGCCGGCCTGCCCGTCGTCATCGGCGGCTTCCACGTGTCGGGCTGCCTCTCGATGCTCAAGGAGATGCCGGCCGAGCTTCAGGAGGCAATCGACCTGGGCTGCACGCTCTTCGCCGGCGAATGCGAGGAGCGGAGGCTGGACCAGCTCCTTCTCGACGCCTTCAACGGCGAGCTGAAGCCGGTCTACAACTACCTCGCCGACCTTCCAGGTCTGGCCGACGCGCCGGTCCCGATGCTGCCCGCAAAAGCGCTCAAGGGCTACATCCAGGGCTGGACGAGCATGGATCTCGGGCGCGGCTGCCCGTTCCAGTGCAGCTTCTGCACGATCATCAACGTCCAGGGCAGGAAGAGCCGCTTCCGGACCGCCGACGACCTCGAGGCGATCGTCCGCGAGAATGTCGCCCAGGGGGTGAAGGCGATCTTCATCACCGACGACAATCTCGCCCGAAACCGCCACTGGGAGGAGTTTTTCGATCGGCTGATCCATCTTCGCGAGAGCGAAGGCCTCAAGCTCAACCTCACCATCCAGGTCGACACGCTCTGCCACCGGATCCCGAACTTCATCGAGAAGGCCAAGCGCGCGGGCGCGATGCGGGTGTTCATCGGCCTCGAGAACATCAACCCCGACAATCTGCTCGCGGCCAACAAGCGCCAGAACAAGATCACCGAATATCGCCACATGATCCAGCAGTGGCACGAGCGCGGCGTGTTCGTCTTCGCCGGCTACATCCTCGGCTTCCCGGGCGACACCAAGGCCTCGATCCTCCGGGACATCGAGATCATCAAGCGCGAGCTGCCCATCGACGTGCTTGAATTCTTCGTCCTCACGCCGCTCCCCGGCTCGCAGGACCATAGCGGAGCTGCTCGAGGCGGGCGTGTGGATGGATCCCGATCTCAACAAGTACAATCTCCACCACCGGGTCACCCATCATCCGCGGATGAGCGACGAGGAATGGGACGAGGCCTATCACGCGGCCTGGAAGGCCTATTTCACCTGGGACCATATGGAGACGGTCGCCCGGCGGCACGCCCGGCTGCCCGCCAACCGGCCGAAGAAGGCGCTTCAATATCTCAACGAATTCAAGATGATCTACGAGATCGAGGGGCTTCACGCGCTCGAGGGCGGAGTGCTCCGCCGGAGGCACCGCCGCTCGCGCCGGCCGTCCTTCCGCCGCGAGCCGGCGCTGACCTTCTATCCGCGCTACGTCGTCGAGACGGCCGCGAAGTGGTTCCGCTACGTTCGCGAATATCGCAAGGAAATGGCGCTGATCAAACGCATCCTCGCCGATCCGGCGCGCTGGGATTACGAGGACGTGGCCGTTCGTCCGGTCGCTCCGGACGAGCTCGACACCCTGGAGCTGTTCCACGGAGACGACCGGAGGCACGGCGGCGGTCGCGAAGAAGCTGAAGCAGGACGAGCTGATCGCCTCGACGAGGGCCGTCGCTTAGCGATCCTCCCCGGAACGGGGAGGGGGACCGCGCGCGAGGCGCGTGGTGGAGGGGGTGCTCCGGACTGCGTGCCAGCCCCTCCACCATGCTCCGCATGGTCCCCCTCCCCGTTCCGGGGAGGATTTGCTAGGCTCGGCCGATGCCCTCTCCCGACACGGACGTCCTCATCATCGGCGCCGGCCATAACGGCCTCGTCTGCGCTTATTATCTCGCGTCGAAGGGCCTCAAGGTCACGATTCTCGAGCGCCGGCCCGTCGTCGGCGGGGCGGCGGTGACCGAGGAATTCCACCCCGGCTTCCGCAACTCGACCGCCAGCTACACGGTCAGCCTGCTCAACCCGAAGGTGATCCGGGACATGCGGCTCTACGAGCACGGCCTCAAGGTGGTGCTCCGCAAGATCGACAATTTCCTGCCGACGCTCGGGCCGGACCACCTTCTCTCCGGCGCGCGGCGGCCTCACCCGGCGCGAGATCGCCCGCCATTCGGCGAAGGACGCCGAGGGCTATGACGCCTATTCGGACGCTCTGCGATCGGTCGTCGCCATCCTTCGCGACTGGATCCTGCGCGCCCCGCCCAATGCCGGCGGCGGGCTCGCCGACGTGCTGGCGGCGCTGAAGCTCGGCAACAGCGTGCGCGGCATGACCGCCGAGGAGCAGCGCAACCTGCTCGACTTCTTCACCAAGTCCGCCGCCGACATCCTCGACCGCTATTTCGAGACCGACATCGTCCAGGCCCTGTTCGGCTTCGACGCCGTCGTCGGCAATTATGCCAGCCCCTACGATCCGGGCTCGGCCTACGTCCTCCTCCACCATCTGTTCGGCGAGGCCGCGGGAGTGCCCGGGCGCCTGGGGCCACGCCATCGGCGGAATGGGCGCGATCACCCAGGCGATGGCGAAGGCGGCACGGGACAAAGGGGTCGAGATCGTGCTCGATTCGCCGGTCGACGAGATCATCGTCGAGCGCGGTCGGGCCGTCGGGCGCGGTCGCCGGCGGCAAGACGTACCGGGCAAAGGCGGTCGCCGCCAACGTCAATCCGCATTTCCTGTTCGGCCGACTGCTCCCGGACGGTGCCGTCCCTGCCGAAATCTCGCGCCGGATGGCCGGCTGGGGGGCCGAATCGGCGACCTTCCGGATGAACGTCGCGCTCTCCGAGCTGCCCCGCTTCACCAGCCTGCCCGGGCCCGGCGACCATCTCACCGCCGGGATCATCGTCGCCCCGTCGCTCGGCTACATGGACCGCGCCTACACCAGCGCCCGGACCGAGGGCTGGGCGCGCGAGCCGATCGTCGAGATGCTGATCCCCTCGACCCTCGACGACAGCCTGGCGCCGCCGGGACAGCATGTCGCCAGCCTGTTCTGCCAGCATTTCCCCTACGAGGTGGAGGGCGGCTGGGAAGCCCGGGTCGACGAGGCCGCCGACCACATCATCGCCCATGTCGACCGCTACGCGCCCGGCTTCAAGGCCTCGGTGATCGGGCGCCTCGCCCTTGTCGCCCTGGCACCTCGAGCAGCGCTTCGGAGTGCCGCGCGGCGACATCTTCCACGGCAAGATGGGCCTCGACCAGCTCTTCTCGGCCCGCCCGATGCTCGGCCACGCCGACTACCGGATGCCGCTGGCCGGGCTCTACCTGTGCGGATCGGGCGCCCATCCCGGCGGAGGGGTGACCGGCGCGCCGGGGCACAATGCGGCCGCGGCGATCTGGGCGGATAGGAGGAAGTGGCGGCGCGCCTGACCCCCCTCCCTGCACGCAGGGAGGGGCCGGGGGTGGGTGCCTCTTCGAACAGGCCCTGCCGCGTCAGACGCACCCACCCCCTAACCCCTCCCTGCGTGCAGGGAGGGGAACTCACCTCCGCCTTTTGTACCTTATCACCCAGCTGTCCGCCAGCTCCCATCGGCCTGCCTCGCCTGCCAGCGCCAGGTGAAGCTGTCGGGCTTCACCTCCTGCCAGATCATCCGGCTATGGACCTGCTGCGGCCCGCGCGGCTCCACGGTGACCAGCTCGAAGCTCCAGGGCCGGCCCTCGACCGTCCCGCCGGCGAGGGTGATGTAGCCGCCGCGATTGTCGACCCAGGTCTGCACCCACTTCTTCTTGTGGCGATCGTAAGTGCTGAAGGAGGCGCCGACGAAGCCGGTGTCCGGCTGGTCGAAATGCTCGGCGATGACGCAGTCGCCGAACTCGTCGCGGGTGATCCGGTTGGTCGCGCGCCCGGTCTTGCCGCCGGGCAGGTCGAACTCGGCGTCCCACTCGCCGACCCAGAAATCGAGCTGGCGATATTCGGCGGTCGAGCAGGGCGGCGGCGGAGGAGGCGAAGCGGGCGCGGCGGCGAGGGCGAGCGCGATGAGCATTGCGGGCTCCTTTCGTTACGACTTGTAATCGTCCGCTCCGGGGCGGCAAGGGGCTCTGATCGGACGGCTTGAAAGCGCCCTGCTCCCCGGCGTAGGCGGGGGCCCAGCTTTTACCGCCCGACTGGGCCCGGCCTTTGCCGGGGAGCGATTGAGGATCCGACATGAAGACCCGCGCCGCCATCGCCGTCGCCCCGAACAAGCCGCTCGAGATCCACGAGGTCGACCTCGACGGGCCCAAGGCCGGCGAGGTGCTGGTCGAGATCATGGCGACGGGCGTCTGCCATACCGACGCCTATACGCTCGAGGGCAAGGACAGCGAGGGCATCTTCCCCTCGATCCTCGGCCATGAGGGCGCCGGGATCGTCCGCGAGGTCGGCGAAGGCGTGACCTCGGTCGCCGTCGGCGACCATGTCATCCCGCTCTACACGCCCGAATGCCGCCAGTGCAAATCGCTGCCTCAGCCGCAAGACCAACCTGTGCACCGCGATCCGCGCCACCCAGGGCAAGGGCGTGATGCCCGACGGCACCAGCCGCTTCCGCCTCGGCGGCGAGACGATCCACCATTATATGGGCTGCTCGACCTTCTCCAACTTCACGGTGATGCCCGAGATCGCGGTGGCGAAGGTCCGCGAGGACGCGCCGTTCGACAAGATCTGCTACATCGGCTGCGGGGTCACCACCGGCGTCGGCGCGGTGATCTGGACGGCGGGGGTCGAGCCCGGCGCCAACGTCGTCGTCTTCGGCCTCGGCGGGATCGGCCTCAACGTCATCCAGGGCGCGAAGCTGGTCGGCGCCAACCGGATCGTCGGCATCGACATCAACCCGGCCAAGCGCGCCATGGCCGCAGGCCTTCGGGATGACCGACTTCATCAACCCGGCCGAGATCGGCATGGACAAGGTCGTCCAGGCGGTCCTCGACCTCACCGACGGCGGCGCCGACTACAGCTTCGACTGCACCGGCAATACCGACGTGATGCGCCAGGCGCTGGAATGCTGCCACCGCGGCTGGGGGGTCTCGACGCATCATCGGGGTCGCCGAGGCCGGCCGCGAGATCGCCACCCGCCCCTTCCAGCTCGTCACCGGCCGCGTCTGGAAGGGCACGGCCTTCGGCGGCGCGAGCGGCCGGACCGACGTGCCGCGGATCGTCGACTGGTACATGGACGGGCGGATCGAGATCGACCCGCTGATCACCCACACCATGCCGCTCGACGACATCAACAAGGCGTTCGACCTGATGCACGCGGGGGAGAGCATCCGCACGCGTCGTTATCTATTGAGAATCCCCCGTCCCTGCACGCAGGGAGGGGTTCGGGGTGGGTACGTCAGACCTGGCAGCGCGTTTTCGGAGACGCACCCACCCCCGGCCCCTCCCTGCGTGCAGGGAGGGGACGGAGAAAAGAATGACCCTGGAAACAATCTCCTCCGCGAAATCCTTCGGCGGCACCCAGCTCGCCTGCCGCCACTCCAGCCGCGAGACCGGCACCGACATGACCTTCGGCATCTACCTTCCGCCGCAGGCCGAGGCGGGCGATCCGCTGCCGGTCCTCTGGTACCTCTCCGGCCTCACCTGCACCCACGCCAACGTGGTCGAGAAGGGCCAGTATCAGCGCGTCTGCGCCGAGCTCGGCCTGATCCTCGTCGCGCCCGACACCAGCCCGCGCGGCGCCGACGTGCCCGACGAGCCCGATTACGATTTCGGCCAGGGCGCCGGCTTCTACGTCGATGCGACCCAGGAGCCGTTCGCGACGCAACTACCGGATGGACAGCTACGTCACCGCCGAGCTTCCGGACCTGATCGCCGCCCATTTCCCCGCCGACATGGCGCGCCAGGCGATCACCGGCCATTCGATGGGCGGCCACGGCGCCCTCACCCTCGCCCTCCGCAACCCCGGCCGCTACCGGAGCGTCTCCGCCTTCGCCCCGATCGTCGCGCCCGGCCAGGTGCCCTGGGGCGAAAAGGCGCTCGGCCGCTATCTCGGGCCGGACCGCGCCGCCTGGCGCGCGCACGATGCCGTCGCCCTGATCGAGGACGGCGCCCGGGTGCCGGAAATCCTCGTCGACCAGGGCACGGCCGACAGCTTCCTCGAACGGGAGCTCAGGCCCGACCTGCTCGCCAGAGCCTGCGAGAAGCCGGCATCCCGCTGACCCTGCGGATGCAGGAGGGCTACGACCACAGCTACTATTTCATCTCGACCTTCATCGAGGATCATCTGCGCTGGCATTTCGAGAGGCTGGGCATCGCGGGAGAATGAAATGACGGTCAGCCGCCGCTCGTTCCTCCAGAGCGCGGCGGATGCGGACGGTGCCGGACGGCGATCCCGGCCTCGCCATCTAACGCTCCCTCGGCCGTCACCCCGGGCTTGACCCGGGGTCCACCTTCTTCCACCGCCGGGACGAAAGGTGGATGCCGGATCAAGTCCGGCATGACGGACACATGACCATCCCCAACCTCCTCCCCATCCTGATCGAAGCCGCGCTCGCCGCCGGCGCCGAGATCGAGCGCATCTATGCGGAGGGCTGCGAGGCCGAGGAGAAGGAGGACGGCTCGCCGGTCACCATCGCCGACCGGCATGCCGAGGCGATCATCCTCGAGCGGCTCGCCGCGGCCTTCCCGGACATCCCGATCCTCGCCGAGGAGGAGGCCGCCGCCGGCCGGATCCCGGAGCTGGGCGGCCGTTTCTTCTGCGTCGATCCGCTCGACGGCACCCGCGGCTTCGTCCAGCGAACCGGCGAGTTCACCGTCAATATCGGCCTGATCGAGGCGGGCGCGGCGGTGGCCGGGGTGATCTACGCGCCCGATTCGAAGCTGCTCTATTTCGGGGCCCGCGGCCAGGGAGCGTTCCGGGGCCGGGACGGCGGCGTGCCCGAACCGATCCGGCCCCGCCCGCGCCCGGCGGCGGGCCTCATCGCCGTCGGCAGCCGGAGCCATGCTTCGCACGGCACGGCCGCGAAGAGCGCCCATCTCGGCATCGCCGACTTCGTCGCGTCGAGCTCGTCGCTGAAATTCTGCCTCGTCGCGGACGGCACGGCCGACGTCTATCCGCGCCACGGCACGACCGCCGAATGGGACACCGCCGCCGGCCAGGCGATCCTCGAGGCGGCCGGCGGCCGGGTCATGGCGCTCGACGAGGACGGCCGCGAGACGGGCCCGCTCGCCTACGGCAAGATCGACCGCGGCTTCCTCAATCCCCCCTTCATCGCCTGGGGCGCCTGAGCGGATCAGATCTCCGCGACGTTGAAGCGGCGGGTTCCGCCGGCCCGGGCGACGGCCGCCTTCACGTCCGGCCGAGCCCTCATCAGCTCGAAGTTCAGCGCGATCTTGTCGGTCGGAAGCGGCGGCGGCTCCAGCTCCAGCTCGCTGAGCTCGAGCAGCATCTCGGCACGAAGCTTGGGATCGTCGAGCCGCCGGATGGCGGACTCGGCGGCGGCCTCCATGTCTCCCAGGCAGAGGAACAATTCGGTCACCGCGCCCGGCGCGTCCTTCTCGTGACTCCGGATATATTCCACGTCCGCCGAGGCCTCGCCGCCGCGCCCGAGCAGATGGTGGGCGCAGGCCCGGGCCCGCCGGTAGAGCATGATGCCGTAAGGCGAGGCTCCGCTCGACGAAAGGTCCCTCACCGCCAGCGTGGCGAGGGCGTCGGCCGGCCGGCCGAAGCGATTCTGGGCGAGGGCGAGGTTGATCAGCTGGCTCACATTGGGCAATCCGCCCTCGCTGGCCGCCATTCCGCGGCGATAGGCGTCGATCGCTTCGTCGGTGCGCCTGAGCGCTTCATAGGTGCGCGCCAGCTCGTTCCACCACCAGTTGACGTGGTCGGCATCCTCGGCGGCCGATAATTTGTCGAGCCGCGGCTCGGCGCTCCTGAGCAGCTCGAGCGCTTCTCCGGCCCGGCCGAGCTGGCGCAGGTTCGTCGCCGCGGCGATCAGCGGGCGCAGCCGGTCCGGCTCGCGGGCGATCCACTCCCGGTGCCTTGCCAGCCTCTTCGCCGCCGCCGCCCCGACATCGGCGCTGGGCAGGTCGCCGCGAATCCGCGGATCCAGGCTTGCCGCGGCGATGTTGTGCGGCGCCTCGAGGGTGCGGACGACCGGCCCGGCCGCCGCCGGGTCGCCGGCTTCGAGCAGTTGCCGGACGTAGGCGAATCGGAAATCGTCGTTCGAGCCGAACTCCTCCGCCGGTGCGTAGGAATCGCTGGCCAGCAGCTTGAGGGCGCGCAGCCGCGCCTCCTTCGCGCCTTCCTGCTCCATCTCCCGCAGGAGGCCCCAGATCCAGACCGTCTGGATGTCGTTGAGCGCCGCGCTTTGCCCCTGGGTCATCGCTTCGAGAGTCGCGACGATGGCGTCGTAGCGCTTCATCTCCCCCTCGATCCCGAGGCGAAGGAACCAGAGCCGGGCCGTGCTGTCGGCCAGCGCCGTGCCGCGCAGCGCCGCCGCATAGGCGCGATCGTTCCGCTTGGCGTCGCGATGGCAGGAGGCGATCAGCTCGAACAGCTCGGCCTTGAGCTCGCCGGGCAGGGGCCGCGCCCGGGCGTCCACCAGCGGCTCGGCCCGCTTCAGCAACGTGTCGCAATCGCCGGTCTCGGCGGCGACCGAGATGTGGGCGAGCGCCTCGAGCTGGGCCTTGGTCAGTTCCTCCGACTGCGCCGTGGCGGCGCCGCCATTCGCCGCCAGCGCGGCGGCCAGCAGCCACGCCTTCCCCTTCGTCACCAAAGCTGCCACGGAAACCGCCTCCTCCGACCTAAGGCGAGGCTGGCAGGAAAGGCGGTTCGCCGCAAGCAAGCGTGCGGCGACGGACGGACGGGTTGAAACGCTACAGGCCCCACCAGGGCAGCGTGCCCCAATAGGAGCTGACCTGCTCCTGATAATGGCGGTCGATCGGCCGGTCGGTCTCGTCCAGGGTCATCGACGGCGCGTTGCGCAGCTGCTCCCGGCCGATCGCGACGACATAGCCGTCGCGGTCGACGTCGTAGGTCAGCAATTCCCAGGGCAGCGGATGGACGTGGGCGCCGATTCCGAGCCAGCCGCCGGCGGACAGGACAGCATAGGCGACCTGGCCGCTCCTCTTGCCGATCATGACGCTGTGGATGGTACCGAGCTTCTCGCCCGACTCGCTGTAGACCGCCGTGCCCTCGACCCGCCGCGACGAGATCAGGGCATGCGCGAAGTCCTGGGCCTCATCCTCCGGGATCGCCTGGAGGGGCGCTGCATATGTCTCCTGGACAGCCATGGTTCGTCTCCCTCGACCGCCGGCCGTGCGAACAGGGCGCCCCGGCCGAAGCCGGGACGCCCCATGTCCGCCCTCGCGGGCGGTCGTGCGCTTTTTCGACCGATGGATTGGGAACGAACCGAGCGCTGGAGAGTTCCGGCGAGTTCGGCGCGCCGGTTACTTCATCCCTCTCCCGCTTTTCGCGGGAGAGGAGGGGCCCGCCGCGAAGCGGTGGGAGGTGAGGGTCTGTAGCACTGACTCAGCAAGACCCTCACCTCCCAAGCCTTCGGCTTGGGCCCCTCCTCTCCCGTAAGGACGGGAGAGGAATTTTATCCGAAGCTGTGCTTGATCCCGATCGACGGGATGACGTGCTTGTTGCGGTGCCTCAGCTCGAACTCGTCCGGATAGGGATTGCGCCGGTCCGGAGTGAAGAAGGTGCGGTCGCGGAAGGCGGGCGCGTCGGTCAAATTGTCGAGGTTGAAGGTGATCGTCGTCTTCGGCGTCGGCCGATATTCGACGAAGGCCTGGACATAGGGGTTGCTGCTGAACGGCCGGTCGATCTCGTTGCGGCGGAAGAAGAAGGTCGGCGCATTGTAGTAGAAGGTCGCGCCATAGGCCCATTTGCCGAGGTCCTGGCGGAAGCTGGCATTGGCCGTAAAGGCGCTGTAGCCGGAGAACTGGCGCTGGCGCCCCGTATAGGGATCCTCGACCGAGGTATCGATCAGCGAGCTGTTGATCGTGAGCCGCCCGCCCTTGATCCCGAACCGGACGAGCGGCGCGTCGATCGTGCTCTTGAGGATGAACATCCGGCCGTTGCCGAGATTGCCGGGCGCGTCGAAGCCTTCCGGAGTCGGGATCCGGTCCTGGACCAGCGAGATTCGGTTGTAGCCGGCCTCGATCTTGACCACGCCGTCGCCGAGGATCGGCTGCTCGAGCGTCGCCAGGAACTCCCAGGCGCGCTGCGGCACGAGATCGGCATTGCCGCCGTTGACCCGGTCGTTGGTCAGCTCGGCGGTGCTGATGAAATCCTCGAAATTGAGCTGGGCGACCGTGCGCTTGACCGAGAGCTGGGCGTGCCAGCCGCTCTTGTCGCGATAGTCGAGGCTCGCCTTGGGCTTGAGGAACTTGAGCACCCTTTCCGCCTCGGCGTCGCCGCTCACGGTCAGCTTCGACGCCTCGTAGGTCAGGCCGAGGTCGAGGCGGAGGGTCTTCGACAGCGCCTTGCCCGGCATTGACGAAGGCCTCGCCGCGATATTCCTTCACCACCGCCTGGTCGACCGGAAGGTCGATCCGGGTCTCGTTCCCGGCGGCGTCGATCCGGAAGACGTTGACGTCGCTGTCGAGCTTGTTGATCACCCCCTCGACGCCCGTCTCGACGCTCCAGCCGCGCGAGGTTCGGAGCGGTTCCAGACCAGCCGGGCCACCCTTTCGTCGCGCTGGTTGTCGAGATCCTGGACGAAGCCGCCGGTCACCACGCCCTCCACCCGGTTGAGCGAGGTGTCGACATTCTGCCGGTGCCGCCGGGTGGCGAGGCCGATCAGCTTGAGGCCGCCGCCCCAGAGCGGCCGGGTCACGTCGCCGCCGAGCTCATAGTCGCGGCGGTCGTAATCCTGGGTGAGCCGATCGTCGCGCACCGGTCCCGCTCGTCCGGGACGAGGACGTCGTTGGTCTGCTTGAGGTCGAACCAGTTCTGCGAAACCCGGAAGTTCAGATGGGCGGTCCGGTTGTCGCCGCCATTATGCTCCCAGGCGCCGGAGACGAAGGCGGTGCGATCGGAGATCCGGTTCACCTTCTCGCGATATTCGATCAGCGCTCCGCTCGGCAGCGCGGTGATCCGGTCGAAGCCCTCCTCGGTCGTCGGAAAGGCCTGGTAGCCGGCCGAGGCGTTGAAGCTCGACTTGCCGCGCCGGAGCAGCGCCGAGACGGTGGCGTCGGGCTCGACCCGGCCGGTGAAGGTCCGCCTGAGCTGGCCGTTGAACGTTCCGGCGAGCCCGCCGCCGGCGGTGGTGACGACGTTGACGACCTGCGGCTTGCCGGAGAATTCGGAGCCGAACAGGTCGCCCGGCCCGACCTCGACCCGAGCCACCCGGCTCGCCGGGATGCGGGCGAGGACGGTCTCCAGCGTATCGCTCTTCGAGCTCGGCCGCTGGCCGTTGATGACGACGTTGCCGGCCGCCTGGCCGAAGCCGCGCACCTCCTGGTCGCCGAGCTCGAGCGTGAAGCCGGGCACGCGCTCGACGATCTGAAGCGCGTTCGACGGGGCGAACTGGGCGAAATAGGCGACCTCGTAGACGGTCCGTCCGTCGGGGCCCGCGGTCTGGGCGGCATGAACGGCGCCGGCGCTCCCGCACAGGAGCAGGGCCGCCGCCGCGGCCCGCAACATCTTACTCGCCACCCGCCTCTTCCTTTCGACGATTACAACTGTCATCGTCTGCAAGAAACAGGCCATGGCCGGTGCCGCAGGGGCGCCGCGACGAAGGCGGCGGGCGGCGCGACGAAAGGGGTCGCCGAGCTGTCCGTTCGCGGACACTTCCCTGTCCGCAAGCGGACGCGGTTCAGCCGCTGATTTCGTCATGCCGGACTTGATCCGGCATCCACCTTTTCTCGAAGTCCAACGCTTTGAAGAAGGTGGATCCCGGATCAAGTCCGCGATGACAATTACGTGCCCGCGTTCGCGGACCTTCTCGACCGAACGGCCGCGACCCCGAGATAGAGGAGCAGCCCCGCCGGTCCGATCATGAAGGTCGCGACCAGGCAGAGCAGGAGCAGGGGATGAGGCATCCCTACGCCTTCCGAATGCTCCGCCTCCCAGCTCCCGACCCAGAGATCGAGCACGAGATAGTGGATCCAGCCGGCCAGCAGCAGGACCGGCCGGTCGAAGAACTGGCCGACGGCGGCGAGCGTGTAGCCCGAATCGGTCGGGATCGCCTTGAGATGGGTGAAGAGGAAGAGGAGATAGAGGAGGCAGAGCGGCACCGCCATCCAGCGCGCCCACAGGATCGCCCGGCGGCGCCCGATCCACGGCAAGGCGAAGAGAGCGGCCCAGCCCGCCAGCGCGATCGCGTGGGCGGCGATGAAAACCTGTTCAGCCATGCTAGCCCGGCCCTCCCCGCGACTGGTTCCCCGGCCTAGATGATCGGATGGCGCTCCCAATTCGGCTTGTCGACGCGCTTGCACAGGCTTGCGTTGAGGCTTCGCACGGTCTCGCTTCCGGTTCGCTCGCACAGGAAGGGGAAGACCGCGTGGACGAGGCAGGCGAGGCCGGCGCCGATCATCTTCAGGCCGAAGCGGGCCGCCATTCCGAAATGCTCGGGATAGGTCTCGCCGACCTCGTGCGGATGTCTGGTGAAAGGATTGTCCGCCATTGCTTCCTCGATTGCCCTTCCGGGTGCCTTATCGCGGCGGCCTGCGTCCCGCCAGCGAATAGGCGAGACGATTCATCTTGTTCGCTCTTCCCTCTCCCCTTCGCCGCAAGTGTTCTGTATATGTTCCTAATGACCGACCTGCCCTCGGCCTTTCCGTTGCGCGACCTGTTCGACGCCGCCGCGCGCGGGCGGTCGGTCCGGCTGACCTGCCGGCGATGCCGTCACTCGGCGGTGCTCAGCAGCCATGCCCTGTGGTGGCTGTTCCACCGCAAGGGCTGGGTCGACACCTTCGCCGCGGTGCGCAAGCGCTGCCTCTGCCTCCTGTGCCTGCACCGGCTGGGACGGAAGATGCGCGAGGCCGAGCTCGAGCTGGTCGACGAGGCTCCGACCGACACCCGGCTGCCGATGCCGTCCGAGCTCGACTGGAAGCGAGAACTGCGCCGGCGGCGATGAAGACGTCGAACTTTGGTTTTTGGTGCTTGTGGAACCATGCCTTCTCGTGCAAGTTGATTGACGTTGACCCCCAGGGAGGGAATTTATGCGCTCGAAGCTGATCTCCGCACTTGCGGCAACCGCGTTGATCGCAGCGGTGCCCAGCGTCGCCGTCGCCCAAGATGACGATGACGGCATCGGTACGACCGAAATCGCCCTGGGCGTGATCTTCTTTCTGGTCGCGGGCGTCATTCTTTTCTGGGACGGCGACGGCGATCCCATCAGCCCGTAAGGATCGACCCTTCGGATTTCGTGCGCGCCCTCCGGTAAGGACCGGGTCGGGCGCGCATATTCGTTTTCGGACCTGAAAGTTTCCGGACGTCGTTTAGCACTCCCCGGCCCCTCCGTCCCGCACCGGCACAGCGCGAATCACCCACTGGCGCCGACGCTCCGCCTGAGCCAAAGGAGCGCCCGGCTAGAGGGAGCTCGATATGGCGGGTCGGACGATGGCGGCGCGGATCGGAGCGGGACTGGCGGCCGTCGCCGCGCTCCTCCTGATCGGCTTCGAAGTGGCGGACGAGCCCGCCCGAGCGCCCGCCCAGGCCCAGAGCGCGGTGCCGGCCGCGGCTCCGCTCGAGGCGCCCCCGGCCGCGCCCGCCGCCGATCCGCAGTTCGTCGTTCGCCGGATCCTCGACATTCCGGGTCCGCTCAAGATGGGCGAATATCACTGGGACGAATCCGGCGCTCCGGCGGACGGGCCGGTGGTGATCACCGTCGACCTCGAGGCGCAGACCCTGTCGATCTTCCGCGGCGGCTACGAGATCGGCGCGGCGGCCGTCCTCTACGGGCGCGACGACAAGCCGACTCCGCTCGGCGCCTTCCCGATCACCCAGAAGCGCGCGCGCCACGTCTCCAACCTCTACGGCTCGCCGATGCCCTACATGATGCGGATGACCAACGACGGCATTTCGATCCACGGCAGCGACAGCGTCGCGCCCGGCTATGCCACGCATGGCTGCGTCGCCGTCCCCACCGCCTTCGCCAAGAAGCTGTTCGAAGCGGCCAAGCTAGGCGACATAGTCATCGTCACCAGCGGCAAGCGTCTGCAAATGGGCGAAGCCATCATCCGGACCTGATCCCGCGCCGCTTTTCGCGCTTCCGCCCGAACCGGCTTCTCCCTAGACCGGAGCGATGAGCGGCACGATCAGGCCCGTCATCCTTTCCGGCGGCGCGGGGACCCGCCTCTGGCCGCTGTCGCGCGCCGACCGCCCGAAGCAATTCCTGGCGCTCGCCGGCGAGGAGAGCCTGCTCAGGGCGACGGCTCGGCGGGCGTCGGCCTGGGGCGTCCCGATCGTCGTCGCCGGCCACGACCAGGCGCTGGCGGTCAGGGCCGAGGTGCCCGACGCGCGGCTGGTGCTGGAGCCCTGCCCGCGCGGAACCGCGGCCGCGATCGCCCTGGCGGCGCTGCAGGCGGCACCGGGGGAGCTGCTTCTGGTCATGCCGAGCGACCATCATATCGAGGACGAGGCCGCCTTCGCGGCGGCGGTCGCGGCGGCCGCGCCGCTGGCCTCGGGCGGCTGGCTGGTGACGTTCGGGATCGAGGCCGACCGCCCGGAGACGGGCTATGGCTATATCCGCCGCGGCGAGGCGCTCGGGCCGCGCGCCTACCGGGTGGAGCGCTTCGCCGAGAAGCCGGACCGGGCGACGGCGCAGGCCTGGCTCGGCGAAGGCGGCTGGGACTGGAATTCGGGGATATTCCTGTTCGCCCGCGAAGCCCTGCTCGACGGCCTTCGCGAGCATGCGCCGGAGGTGCTGGCCGGGGTGGAGAGCGATTTCGCGTCCGCGCCGGCCGCTTCGATCGACACGGCGCTGATGGAGAAAGCCGTCAAGGTGGCGGTGGTTCCGGCGGCGATGGGCTGGTCCGACATCGGCAGCTGGGAGGCTCTGCACGCGCTGGGGCCGCGCGACTCCGACGGCAATTTGCTGGTCGGCGACGTCGTCGCGCCGGGAAGCCGCGATTGCCTGGTCCGCTCCGACGGGCCGGTCGTGGTGGCGCTGGGCGTCGAGGACCTGGTGATCGTCGCCACCGAGCGGGCGGTGCTGGTGGTGCCGCGCGGCGAGAGCCAGCGGGTGCGGGAAGCGATCGACGCTCTCGAGGCGCGCCCCCGGGGGGAGGACAAATGAAGGAGCGCCGCAATGGCTGAGGTGCGCCCCATCGGCCGCAGCGGCCTGTCGACCCCGCCGCTGGTCCTCGGCGGCAACGTGTTCGGCTGGACGGCGACCGGCGAGGAAGCCTTCCGGATCCTCGACCGCTTCGTCGATGCCGGCGGGACGATGATCGACACGGCCGACGTCTATTCGGCCTGGGTGCCGGGGCACCAGGGCGGCGAATCGGAAAGCCTGATCGGCGAGTGGCTGAGGCGCCGCGGCTCCCGGCGACGGAATCCTGATCGCGACCAAGATGGGGATGCTCCACCGCCACGGCGGCGGCAAGCTCGAGCCCTGGCGGATCGCCAAGGCCGCCGAGGAGTCGCTGAAGCGGCTCGGGGTCGAGACCATCGACCTCTATTACGCCCATCGCGACGACCCGGGGACGCCGATGGAAGAGTCGCTCGAAGCCTTCGACTCGCTCGTCCGCGCCGGCAAGGTGCGGGCGCTCGGCGCCTCCAACTTCACCGCCGAGCGGCTGGCCGAGGCGCTCGCCCTTTCCGCCCGGCTCGGCCTCGCCCGCTACGACGTGCTTCAGAACGAATATCATCTGCTCGCCCGCGACTCGTTCGAGGGCGAGCTGCGAGCGGCTGTGCATCGACCGAGGAGATCGGAGTGCTGCCCTATTACGGCCTCGCCTCCGGCTACCTGACCGGCAAGTACCGAAGCGAGGCCGATTACGGCCGGAGCGTTCGCGGCGACCGGATGGCCAAATATGTCGAAGGCCGCGGTCCCGTCGTGCTCGCCGCCCTCGACCGGATCGCCGCCGAGGCCGGCGCCACCCCGGCCCAGATCGCGCTTGCCTGGATCGCCGCCCGGCCCTCGATCGCCGCCCCGATCGCCAGCGCCCGGACGGCGGAGCAGCTGGAGGAGCTGCTGGGCGCCATGGAGCTCGAGCTGAGCGCTTCGCAGCTGGCGCAGCTGGACTCGGCATCCAGTCCCGAAACGGACTAACTAGCGGGTGACGCGGGCGTAAAGCCGCGCTATGCCCGGGGCTTCCGCGCATGGGGCCGCGCACGGGAACGTGGTAGAACGGGAGTTACGGCGGCCCATGGACGTCACTCTATCGGGAAACACGGCCTCTCGCGGCCGCGTCGAGGAGCTTCACGCGCGGCTCAACGGCCTGCTCGACGCGCTCGATCACGCCCAGCTTCACGGCCCCGCCGCCTACGTCTCGATGGCGATCGACACGATTCGGCGCGACTATCCGGATCTGAACGGCGCTAGCTGAAATATTGGGTGAGCTTGGCGACCGCCGGGCCGGTCAGCTCGAGATAGGTGCTGCGCGCATCGGCCGGGTGCGGCTTGCGGACCACCAGGCCTTCCTGGACGAGATAGGCGATGTGGCGAAGCGCCGTCGTCGTCGGGGCGCAGGCGGCCATGCACGCGGTGGAGACGGTGACCTTGCGCCCTTCGAGCGTGCTGACGAACAATTCGAGCAATATGTCCCACGAAGGATCGCAGAACAGGCGGCGGCCGAACAGGGCGTAGAGCCTGCGCCGCGCCGAGCAGGCTTCCGCCGCGGCGGCGAGCACCGCCGACTGGGGGCCCGGACCCGCCTCGCGGCGCGAGGTTTCGATCAGCCGGTGGAGACGGGTCTCGATCTCGAGGATGATCCGGTCGGCTTCGACCGCCGACTTGCCGCCGTCGCCCCGGCCCTGCCCGCCCGTCGGCTGGGCGACCATTATGCCGCTCTCCGGGGCGCTTCCATCACCCGGAGCACAGGTTCCTCGATGCGAAGCCGTCGGCGCATGTCGTCCAATGTGCCCGGGACGAGATCGATCTGCAAGGCCTGCAAGCTGCTCGCCGTCGACGAGGGTCGGCAGTCCCAGCGGAACCACCGGCCAGCCCACCGACAGCAACGCCGGCACGCGGTGCGCCTCGGCGACGAGCGTGTAGCGACGGATGCCGTTGGCCGCGGCGAACTCGACCAGGGCGAGCGCCAGCAGGCGGTGGATCCGGAGCACGGTGGTGCCGGAGGCGTCGGCAGGGCAGGTCACCAGGCGCGATATTTCCCAGCAATCGTCTCCGCTCGGAACCCCACCCGGGCAGAGATGACTGAAGAGCGTGCTCAGCATGTGGGGCCGTGAGGACGGGAGAAGCCTCACAGACCCACGATGGTGGCCTTCCGGTGATCGGGCGAGCAGATAGATCGCATAATCGTCGTCGAACTGATCGACCTCGAGCCAGCTACCCCTAGCCGGCAGACGCCATCCGAACCGATCTACGAACACCTGCTTCCGGTCATGGTGCATCTCCATGAGCGCCGCCGCGAAACCGAGGCGGCTTTCCGGAAGAACCAAATCAATCATGCATGAGCCTCCGACGCCGCCAAGCTCGTCCGGCGGCGCCCGGAATCAAACCCCGGTAGTTACCGGGTGGGGCGCGTACGTGGGCGTGTGTAGGTTCCCGGGCCACAGGAGCCGCCGTGACCGCCCCTTTCCTGCCGCCCATCGCCCGACGGGAGAAGCCGCTGCCCGTTCGTCGCGACTTCCCGCGAGTCTCGGGCCGCGAGCTCGAGTCGGTGCCGGGAAAGCGCGGCCTGCCCTTCTTCGGGATCCTTCCCGAAGCCGTGCTCGATCCGCTCGCCTTCGCCCGGCGGATGCACGCCGCCTACGGCCCGATCCACCGCTTCCACGCCTGCGGCAAGCTGGAACGTGCAGCTGATCGGCCCCGAGGCGAACGAGTTCGTCCTGTTCGACGAGGCCCGCAATTTTTCCGCGGAAGGGGGCTGGAGGCCGGTATTCGGCCGCCATTTCGAAGGCGGCCTGCTGCTCCGCGACGGCGCCGACCACCAATGGCACCGCAAGCTCGTCGGCAGCGCCTTCAAGCAGGACCGGCTGCAATCCTATCTCCGCATCTTCGCCGGCAACAATCGCGGCGTGACGGAGCGCTGGGCCGGACGCTCGCCCGACGTCTACGAGCTCGCCCAGCAGCTCAGCTTCGCCAACGGCTATGCGGCCTTCCTCGGCCGCGATCCCGCCTCGGCAAGGCGCGAGGACCTGCTCGCCTTCCGCTACCTGATGCGGGCCGCCGCCGCCGTGATCACCCTGCCTTTGCCCGGCACGGCCGAAGCCCGCGCCGCCTGGGCCAAACGGCATGTCGAGGACCTGATCCGGCCGATGCTGGCCGAGCCCGTCGCTCCGGAGCGGACCGACCTGCTCGCCGGCCTGTGCCGGATGCGCGATTCGGGCCTGCTCGACGACGGCGAGGTCATGGCCCACCTCATCTTCGTCGTCGCCGCCTCCTTCGACACGCTTTCCTCGGGGACCGTCGCCACCCTCTACAACCTCGCCGCCCATCCGGAGTGGCAGGAGGCGGTGCGCGACGAGCTGTGCAGCGAGATCCCCGGTCCCGCCTCGATCGACATCGCCGACCTCAACCGCTGCGAGCTGGCCGCCTCGGCGATCAAGGAATCGCTGCGCCTCAACGCCGCCGCTCCGGTCGTCTGGCGGCGGTCGGTCCAGCCCTTCGAATATGGCGGCCATCGCTTCCCGCACGGCACGATCACCGGGGTGAACCCGATGCTGACCCACCTGCTTCCGGAGATTTGGGAGGAGCCCGGCCGATATGATCCGCTGCGCTTCTCCGCCGAGCGTTCGCTCGGCCGGCACCGGTTCGCCTTCGTCCCGTTCGGCGGCGGCGCCCACGGCTGCCTGGGGGCCAATTTCGCCTATCTGCAGATCCGCGCCCTGCTTCGGTCGCTGCTGGACAAGCACGAGCTCGTCCCCGCCTGGCGGTCGCCGCCGCGCTGGTATCACTGGCCGAACTGCCGGCCCCGGGGAATCCTCAGGATCGAGCTTCGGCCACGCCGAGCGAGGGTCTAGAGCATTCTGCTATTAGATTGAAGCGTAGCCTGCATTTGTGAAGTAGTTTGAGCATTCGTCTGGGGAGAAGGTGTCGAGCAGAGTGCCGATGCGTCTCCAGACGGCCTCGACGGATCGTTCGGCGGCCTTTCGAAGCAGGGTCTTGAGCTTGGCGAAGACCTGCTCGATCGGGTTGAGGTCGGGGCTGTAAGGCGGCAGGAACAGCAGGTGGGCGCCGGCGGCCCTGATCGCCTTGCGGACGGCCTGGCCCTTGTGGCTGCCGAGGTTGTCCATGACGACGATGTCGCCCGGCTTGAGCGTCGGCACGAGGAACTGCTCGACCCAGGCGATGAAGCTGGCCGCGTTGATCGGGCCATCGAGGACGCAGGGTGCGTCGATCCGATCGCAGCGCAACGCGGCGATGAAGGTCATCGTCCGCCAGTGCCCGAACGGCGCCTTGCCGCGGACCCGCTGCCCTCGGGGTCCCCAGCCATGGGTTCGGATCATGTTGGTCTTCGCCCAGGTCTCGTCGATGAAGACGAGGCGCCTGGGATCAACCTTGTCCTGGTAGCGCTTCCAGCTCGCCCGCCGGCGCGCCACGTCGCGCCGCTCCTGCTCGCTGGGAAGCACGGTTTTTTTTGAAGCTGATGCCCTCGCCGGTGAAGAAGCGCGACAGCATGCCGGTGTCGGCACGCACGCCGCGCTCCGTCAGAAGCCGGGCCGACAAGCCGGCCAGAGTCAGGTCCGGCTCGGCCGCGATCGCCGCCAGCAGCCACTCGCGCTCCGGCTTCACCTTCGAGGGTCGATGCCCGCCCGTGCCGGCGCAGCGCCGGTCACCCTCGCGCTCGAAGCGCTCCACCCACTTCACCGCCGACGCATCGCTCACCCCGAACCGACGCGCCGCTCCGCGACGGCTCTCCCCGTCCCGCACCACCGCATCAATCACCCGGTCCCGCAAATCCTGCGAATAGGCTCTCGGCATAAGGACTGGCCTCCTCCCGCCAGTCCAAAGCTTGAATCACATCCCGAGCCCCTTGGGAATCCACTATCGATTCAAGCTAATGACAGCCCGCTCTAGTCGATGACCTCGGAGAAGCAGATCTCGCTTCTGAACAACGCCCTGACCAGCAGCTGGGAGCGGGTCGCCACGGAGTAGCGGCGCTTGGCCGCCTCGATATGCTCGTTGACGGTCTTGGGACGGATGGCGAGCAGATCGGCGATCACCGAGTCGCTCTTGCCCCGGGCGACGAACAGCAGGCATTCGCGCTGGCGGTCGGAGAGGGGCGCCGGGCGAAGATAGATTTCGCCGGGCCTCTGCTTGACCAGCTTCCGGGCCGCCTCGAACGCGAAGCTGCCCAGGGCCTGGGCGGCCGAGACGCTCGCCTCGGGAAAGGGCCGGCCCTCGCCGATCGCGAAATTGCACGATCCGAACGTCTCGCCCGGGACGTGGTTGGGGACCGTATAGCCCTGGACGATGCCGTGCCGGGCCGCCTGGCTCATGTAATTCTGCTCGGCCGGGGTCATGTCGAGCAGGGTGTCGAGCTGGTCCCACTTGAAGCCGCTCGACATGCGCTCCGCCGCCCGCACCACCGGATCGGTCAGCTTCGCCATCTCCCGGACATAGCCGACCCATTCGAGCGGATAGTTGGTCAGCCGGACATGCTCGCCGGCCGGGCGCCCGAAACAGACATGGTGGACGATGGCGAAATAGTCGAAGCCCAGCTGCTGCACCGCGGCCTCGATGTGCGACCTCAGATCGGCCATGCTCGGCGCGGCCGCCGCCGCGGTGACGAAGTCCTGCACGACGGCAAGGCCGTCGTGCCGCTGCGCAGCTCTCAAGTCGCTGACGAGGGACACCGCGAATTTTTACTCCGTTTCGGGTCGGCGTGGCCAAGGTCTGGATAGAATATACCGGGTACGACAGTCAAACCGCGGCCCGGTTCCGTAGGGGCCGCCGCGAATTCTGCGGCCCCGGCCCGGAGTTCTGGTGCCGGGTGTCCGACTCGAACGGACGACCTACCGCTTACAAGGCGGTTGCTCTACCAGCTGAGCTAACCCGGCGCGGAGCCCCAAATGGTTCAGAAGAGCGCCGACGTCCAGCCCCGTCGGGCGAGTCCGCAGCCCCGACCGCCGCGACGAGATGGGGGACAATTTCTGCCTGGAGGGTCTGCGAGCCCCGTTGACCGCGCGCGGCCGGACGGGCGAGAGAGAGAGAGGGGCAAGGAGGCGACGGGGGACAGGGTGCATTTCTCGAAACTTGCGGCGATCGCGGCCGCGATCCTCTCGGTTCCGGCAGCGGCCCAGCGGGCCTCCGATCCGCCGCGGCCGCACGCCGGCCCCTGGCCGGCGCTCGTCTCCGGCAACAATCCCGCCGAGTTCAGCGCCAGCCTCGACCTCGGACCCAATCTCGAGCGCGGCCGCCCGGCGCGAGCCGAGCTGGCCGAGCATCGCCGCCTGAGCGCCGCCCTCGCCGGCCTCGCGCCGCAGCGCAAGGGCGTCGTCGACGCCTATGTCCTCGTCGTCGGGCTCGACAGCGACCCCGTCTTCGGCCGCGAGGCGCGCGAGGCGGGCAAGGTCCTGTCGCGCCGCTTCGACGCCGCCCGGCGGACCCTCGTCCTCGCCGAAGGCGACGGCCGCGGCGGCGCCGCCCTGCCGATGGGATCGCTTCACGCGCTCAGCCTCGCGCTCGCCCGGATCGCCGAGCTCGCCGATCCGGCCGAGGACGTGCTCGTCCTCTACACGACCAGCCACGGCGCGCCCTATGGGATCACCTATCATGACGGCGACGAGGGCTTCGGGGTCCTCACCCCTGCGCGGCTCTCCGGGCTGCTCAGCGAGCTGCGCCTGAACAACCGCCTGCTGATCCTCTCAGCCTGCTATTCGGGCCTGTTCGTGCCCGCCCTGTACGGCGAGACCACCGCCGTCTTCACCGCCGCCTCCGCCGCTCGCACCTCGTTCGGCTGCGCGGCCGAGAACGACTGGACCTTCTTCGGCGACGCGATGATCAACCGCGCCCTGCGCAAGCCCCAGCCGCTCGCCGCGGCCTCGGCGGAGGCGCTGAAGCTGGTCGGCGAGTGGGAGGTGGGCAGGAAGCTGGAGCCCTCCTACCCCCAGGTCAGCATCGGCAGCCGCGTCGATTCCTGGCTCAAGCCGCTCGAGGCGCGAATGCCGAAGACGGCGACCGCGCCGGTCGGGAAGCCGGCGGCCGACTAACCCTCTCCCTGGAGGGGAGAGGGACAGGCGCGAAGCGCCAGGGTGAGGGCCTGGAATCGGGTCGGTACGCCCTCACCCTCCCTCTCCCCTGCAAGGAGAGCGGTTCACAGGATCCCGAACGTCCAGCCCTCGCTTCGGGCGAGCTCGGGAGTCAGGCCTTCGGGCGAAAAGATGTGCGGCTCCGCGCTCGCCAGCGCCCGCATTCCGGCGGCGGTGACCATCGCGTCGGTCTGGTGGTCGTCCGGTTCGAAGCGGAGCCGGGGCGGACGGCTGCCGAGGGCGACGAGCGCGCGATTGAGATCGATCCGCGAGCGAAGCTTGGTTCCGGGCAGCCCGGCGAGGCGCAGATAGATCCGCGTATAGATTTCGACGACGGCGCTGCCCCGCTCGGGAAGCGGGTCCATCGGCCAGACCGCGACCCGGCCCTGGAGATGATGGAGCAGGCGCATGCCCGAGAAGCTCGCCTTGGCGACCTGGGCGGCGCCGATCGCGTCATAGGCGCTCGCCGTCTTGCGGCCGCCCTGGGCGTTCAGCCGGGCGTCGCACTGGCGGAAATGCATGAAGCGCGCCTTCTCGCCGTCGGCGATGCCGAAATAGAAATGGCGGCGATGGGCCCGCTCGAGGAAGCTCGCGGCGCCCAGGTCCTCGTCGTCGCTGCGGCTGTCGACATAGGCCCAGAATTCGCTCGCCGTCGAAGGAACGCCCGCCTCCCCCGGCAGATATTCGCCGCGCACGGCGATCGGCGGGGCGAAGCTGAAATCGAAGCCGAACAGGGTCGGCGCGGCCGCGGCTTCGTCGACCAGCCATTCGAGCACTTCGCGGCGCGACCAGACGTGGCCCGGCCGCACCAGCCGCGGGCTCGCCGTGCCGCCCTCGGCGATGGCGACGGCAATGCCCTTGTGGCGCCGGCCCTTCGCGCCCGACCAGTCGATCGCCGCGAAGCGGTCGAACCTCGCCGTCACACCAGCGGCGGCTGGCTGTCCGACGGCGGCGTCGGCGGCGCCGGCGCTTTCGGCGGCCGCGGCCGCGAGGGCGCCGCCGGCACCGCGTTCGACTCGGTCCAGCGCTCGAGCAGCTTGTGCGCCGTCGGCCGGCCGCCGAGCCCGAAGGCGAGGGCGCAGGCGATCGCCGCCGAACCGATGATCGCGGCGAAGGCGATGATCACGATCTCGTTGGCGAGGCCCATGAAGGTCAGGCCCATCGCCACCGCCAGAGCGATGATCGACCACCTGAGGATCGTCGGCAGCCAGCCCTCGGTGGCGGCGCCGCTGACGAGGTTCGAGACGATCCGGGCGATCGCCACGCCGCCAAGGATGATGACCGCGCCGAACAGCACCCGGCTGCCGAGCTCGAGCACCTGGGCGAGCATCGCCGCGATCAGCGGCGACTGGAGCAGTTCGGCCGCCTTGATCGCGAAGAAGATCAGGATCGCGATCATCACGGCGGTGCCGACGGTGCGCGACGGCGTGCCGCCGGCCGGGGAGATGCCGATCGCGCTGACCGACCGGTCGAAGCCCATCGACGGCAGCAATTGCTCGATCGCCTGCTTGGCGAGCTTGCCGAGCAGATAGCCGATGGCGAGCAGGATCAGGGCCCCGATCACCAGCGGGATCGAATCGAGGATGGTCCGGAGCATCTGGGTCGCCGGGCCGGAGATAGCGTCGATCTTGAGCGCGTCGAGCGCCGAGATCGTCACCGGGATCATGATCAGGAAGAAGACCACCATGCCGACCGAGCGGCTGATGGAGGTCCGGCTCGCGCCGACGCTGGGAGCGGAGCCTTCCGGGCTTGCCGGGACCGTCCCGGCCGTCTCGGCAAGGCCGGTCTTGCGAAGCCAGCCGTCGGCATTGGCGGCGATCAGCGAGCCCTCGACGAGCCTGCGGACGATTCGGGCGACGATCAGGCCGATGAAGAAGATCAGCCCCGCCCCGACGACGTTGGGGATGAAGGCGAGCGCGTTGGTGGTGAGCTGGCGCACCGGATCGAGCACGCCGCCGAGCTGGAGCGGCTGGAGGGCGAGCATGATGCCGATGAGGATGATCAGCCAGAAGACGATGTCGCCGATCAGGCTGCCGAGCGTGCGGCCCGGCTCCGCCTCATAGTGGCGGCGAAGCGCCGGGATCTTGTCGACGACCTTGGCGATCGCCCATTTCGCCGCCCGGGCGAGCAGCCAGGCGATGACGAGGATGGCGATGGCAGCGAGGATCCTCGGACCCCAGAACATGACCTGCGCCTGCCAGTAATCGGCGTCTCCGGCGTCGTTGGCGTACATCGGCTGTCCCCTTGATCAAGCGGCCGCGCGCCGCTCCGAAAGGATAATGACGGGCGGTCGCGGGGGTTCCGCCCAGCGCAAGCCGGCGAGCGCGTCAGGGACGAAAAGGCCGGGACGAGGCTGGCGCCGGGCCCTCATCGCCCCGTCGCCGCCCCCCCCAATGGCTATCCCTGCGGCACTGCAGCGTGTGACAGTCACCTGTTGCGGTGCAGCGGGACCGTCACCGCAAGGCGGCGAGGAGGTCGCGGACGAACGGGCCGGGGTCGAAGGCGGTCCCGGGGCCGTCATAGCCGCGACGGACGACGACGATCCGGAGCGACGGGACGATCGCCAGATACTGGCCGCGATTGCCCTGGGCGACATAGGCGTCGGCGGGCAGGCCGAGGTCCGCGGGGAAGGTCCAGAAGGTGGCGCCGTAGCCGTAGCCCGAGGCCGGCTGGGCCGGGCCGGGCCGGGAGACATAGCCGCCCCAGCCCGGCGGCAGGATCCGCTCGCCGTTCCAGACGCCGTCATTCTGGTAGAGCAGGCCGAGCCGGGCGAGGTCCCGCGCCGTCGTCCAGACCTGGCTGGAGAGGACGAAATTGCCCTGCCAGTCGGTTTCCGGGAAGGTGCGGTTCATGCCGATCTTCCAGAGCAGCGACTCGAACGGGAAGGCGAGCGCCCGCTCGCCGTCGCCGAGCTTCGAGCGAAGCCCGCGGATGGCGAGCAATATGTCGTTATTGGCGTAGCGGAAGCGGGTCCCGGGCGCCGTCTCCAGGGGCCATTGGGTGGCATTCTCGGTGACCGAGCTGCCGCCGAAATAGGTCGCGTCGGTGCGGTTGCCGGCGGCGTCGCTGTGCAGGCCGCTCGCCATCCGGAGCAGATTGTCGGTGGTGATGGCCGAGCGCGGGTCGCCCGGCCGCCCCCATTCGGGGATCGGCGCCGGAGCGTCCACGTCGAGCAGGCCCTGCTGGACGGCCGCGCCGACGATCGTTCCGGCGAGGCTCTTGGCCACCGACCAGGTGCGCTGCGGCATGTGCCTGTCGAAATCGTCGCGATAGCGTTCGGCGACGATCTTTCCGTCCTGGACGACGAGCACCGCCGTGGTCTCGCTGCCCTGCCCGTAGCTGCGGCGATCGAAGGCGGCCGCGACGATCCGGGCGAGGCTCGCGGAATCGCCTCTCGGCCGGGCGGAGGCGTTGCGGTCGCCGTCCGGCCAGGGCAGCCGGTCGTTGCGGTCGACGGCAAGGCTCACCGGAAGCCGCGGCAGCAGGCGCACCGAGTCCGCGCCCGCCCCGATCGGCAGCTGGGCGCAGCCGAGATGCGGGCGCCAGGCCGCGATTCGCGGCGGCAGCTTGTCGCTGAACGCGACGCTGACCGTCTTCGCCTCGCGATCGATCCTCGCCTCGAGCCCGGGCATGATCGGCTCGAGCTCCGGATAGGTCCGCTTCAGATCGTCTTTGGCGACCTGCGCCTCGCTCTGGCCGGCGTTGAACAGGTCGCTGCACAGGAAGCTTGCCTTGTAGCCGGCGGCGAGGGCGCGAACATATTCGGGCCGGTCGACCTGGGCGGAGGCCGGCGCGGCGAGGAGGAGCGCGGCGATCAGGATTCTGCTCTTCATATTCTCTTCCGGGGCCTCGGTTTCGGCTTGGCGGCGGTCCAGGCGTGCGAGCGCTCGACGATCTCGCGCACCCGCTCGGGATCCCGGCTGCCGTAGCGGATCAGCACCGCCGGCCAGCCCTGGTAATGCGGGGTCTGCCAGAAGGTCTCCGGATCGGTCTCCTTCAACATCTCGACCGTGTCGAGATCGATGGCGACGCCGAACGAGCTCTCGTCCTCATGCCCGGTGTAGAGGAAGGCGCGGCCGTTCACCTTGACCGCCGGCTTGCCGTAGCTGGTCGAAAGCTCAGTGCCGGGCAGCGATAGGGCGAAGGCGACGGCCTCCTCCCAGCTTCGGATCGCCTCAGCCATCTCGCTTCGCCTTGCGCTGCTCGTCCCACCAGGCGAGCCGCTCCGCCACGCGCTTCTCGAAGCCGCGGTCGGTCGGCGTGTAGAAGGTCTGCGGCTCCATCTCCTCGGGCCAGTAATTGTCGCCCGAGAAGCCGCCTTCGCGCGTCATGGTCGTATTGATAGCCCTTGCCGTAGCCGACCTGCTTCATCAGCTTGGTCGGCGCGTTGAGGATGTTCTTGGGCGGCATCAGCGAGCCGGTGTCGCGGGCCGAGCGCCAGGCGGCCTTCTGGGCGACATAGACGGCGTTCGATTTGGGCGCGGTGGCGAGATAGAGGCAGGCCTGGACGATCGCCAGCTCGCCTTCGGGCGAGCCGAGGAAGTCGTACGTGTCCTTGGCGGCGATGCACTGGACCAGCGCCTGCGGGTCGGCGAGGCCGATATCCTCGACCGCCGCGCGGGTCAGCCGGCGCAGCAGGTAGAGCGGCTCCTCGCCCGCGGTCAGCATCCGCGCCAGATAATAGAGCGCCGCCTGCGGGTCCGAGCCGCGGATCGCTTTGTGAAGCGCCGAGATGAGGTTGTAATGGCCCTCGCGGTCCTTGTCGTAGACGGCGACCCGGCGGTGGAGCAGGGCGCGAGAGCGCCGGCCGGGTCGAGCGGCTCGGCGAGGTCGACCGAGAACAGGGTCTCGGCCTGGTTGAGCAGGAAGCGGCCGTCGCCGTCGGCGGTGGCGACCAGCGCGTCGCGCGCCTCGGCGGTCAGCGGCAGCGGCCGGCCGACCAGCGCCTCGGCGCGGTCGAGCAGCTTGCACGAGCGCCGCGGCTGTCGAGCCGGTTGAGGATCAGCACCTGGGCGCGGCGACAGCAGCGCGGCGTTGAGCTCGAAGCTCGGATTCTCGGTGGTCGCGCCGACCAGCGACGACCGTGCCGTCCTCGACATAGGGCAGGAAGCCGTCCTGCTGGGCGCGGTTGAAGCGGTGGATCTCGTCCACGAACAGCAGGGTCTGCCGGCCCATGCTGGCGCATGCTCGCGCGCCTCGGCGAACACCTTCTTCAGGTCGGCGACGCCCGAGAAGACCGCCGAGATCGCGACGAAGCGCATCCCGACCGCGTCGGCGAGCAGCCGGGCGATCGTCGTCTTGCCGGTGCCGGGCGGCCCCCACAGGATCATCGAGGCGAGCTTGCCCGCCGCGACCATCCGCCCGATCGCGCCTTCCGGCCCGGTCAGATGGTCCTGCCCGACCACCTCGTCGAGCGCGCGCGGCCGAAGCCGGTCGGCGAGCGGCGCGCCGTCGGGCGGCGCGGCGGCGGGCGGAGGCGGCGGAGGGTCGCCGGCGAACAGATCGGCCATGGCGGCGCTTCTAGGCGGATTCGGGATTCAGCAGAAGCCGCCTTGACGGCCGCCACGACTGTAGCACCGAGATAACACACCTGCTTGACTCAGATGCTTCCAAGATATATCTGAGTTCGCTCTAGATAGATTGGAGACATGCCATGAGGATAGGCTGCGGGCCCCGTTTCTCCTTCCGCGACATCCCGCCGGGAATCCTGGCCATGGGCTTCGGCCCGCGCGGCTGGGGCGGCTGGGAGCGGCGACTGGAGCGCCGAGTTCGGCCGACGGCCGCGGCCGGCGGCGGCGCGCCGGCGGATGTTCGAATCGGGCGAGCTTCGGCTCGTCCTCCTCAAGCTGATCGCCGACGAGCCGCGCCACGGCTACGACCTCATCCGGGCGATCGAGGAGCTCACCCACGGCAGCTACGCGCCGAGCCCCGGCGTGGTCTATCCGACCCTGACCATGCTCCAGGACATGGGGCTGATCCAGGAAGCCGCCGCCGAGGGCACGCGCAAGGCGTTCGCGATCACCCCGGACGGCGAGGCCCATCTCGCCGAGCGGGCCGAGGAGGTCGAGGCCCTGTTCGAGCGGCTGACCGGCGCCGGCGAGGGCAAGCGCCGCGCCGGCGGCCGGCCGATCCAGCGCGCGGTCGGCAATCTGCTCTCGGCGCTCTGGCACCGGGTCACCGCCGACGACACCGGCGAGGAGAGGCTGCACGAGATCGCCGCCATCCTCGACGAGGCGGCGCAGAAGATCGAACGGCTGAAGTAAGAAAACCCTCTCCCTGCAGGGGAGAGGGACAGGTTCGCGAAGCGAACCAGGGTGAGGGCCCGTCGTACGTGGAGAGCGCCAGCGGCCCCTCACCCTCGGCCGCTGACGCGGCCTTTTCCCTCTCCCCTACAGGGACCGGGAAGCGAAGACGCCCCGGGAATTACGCCCCGGGGCGCCCGATCGCGGAAAGGAGAAGTCGCGATCTTACTGGGTGTTGACGGCCGCGGCGTTGACGTCGGCGTTGTCGATCGCCTCTTCCTTGTCCTCGCCGGCCTCGCGGATCGCCGCGGCGTTGCTCTCGAGCGCGTCCTCGACGGCCTCGTTCGACGTCGCTGTCGGCGGCGTCTTCCATATTGTCCGCGATCGCGTCGGCATTCTCCGCGACATTGTCGCCGAGGCTGTCGTCGCCCTGGCCGCCGCAGGCGGCGAGCGCGAGCAGTCCCGCGCCGAGCGCGGCTTTGAGCATGAACTTCATCAACTTTCCCCTTGTTACGTCCCTCACAAAAGGACGCCCCAGCGACGTGGGGCTGAGGCGTCCATGGGAGCCCCGCGTGACCGTGTGGGGGCTCAACCGAGGATGCAACGAGATAATCTGGGTTAGGTTCCGCCGAAACGATCAGATCAGTCCCGCGAGCGGGCTCGACGGGTCGGCGTAGCGGCGCTGGCCCATCCGGCCGGCGCGATAGGCGAGGCGGCCGGCCTCGACCGCGAGCTTCATCGCCCGGGCCATCGCCACCGGGTCCTTGGCCTCGGCGATCGCGGTGTTCATCAGCACGCCGTCGCAGCCCAGCTCCATCGCCACCGCCGCGTCGCGAGGCGGTGCCGACGCCGGCGTCGACCAGCACCGGCACCTTCGCGCCCTCGACGATCAGCCGGATCGTCACCCGGTTCTGGATGCCGAGGCCCGAGCCGATCGGCGCGCCGAGCGGCATGATCGCGACCGCGCCGGCCTCCTCGAGCTGCTTCGCGGCGATCGGATCGTCGACGCAATAGACCATCGGCTCGAAGCCCTCCCTGACCAGCAGTCTCGGTCGCCCGCAGCGTCTCGCGCATGTCGGGATAGAGCGTCCTGCGCCTCGCCCAGCACCTCGAGCTTGACCAGGTTCCAGCCGCCCGCCTCGCGCGCCAGCCGCAGCGTGCGGATCGCCTCCTCGGCGGTGAAGCAGCCGGCGGTGTTGGGCAGATAGGTGACCTTCTTCGGGTCGATGAAGTCGATCAGCATCGGCTGCTTCGGGTCGGAGATGTTGACCCGCCGCACCGCCACGGTGACGATCTCCGCCCCCGACGCCTCGACCGCGGCGGCGTTCTGGGCGAAGTCCTTGTACTTGCCGGTGCCGACGATCAGCCGCGACGCGAAGGTGCGGCCGGCGACGGTCCAGCGACGTCCTGTCGCTCGACGTCCATCACGCCGCCTCCGACGAAGGTGACGATCTCGTAATCGTCGCCGTCCTCGACCGGCGACCTGGCCGAGAGTCGAGCGCGGCACGATCTCCAGATTGCGCTCGACCGCCACCCGGCTCGGCTCGAGGCCGAGCTCGAGCGCGAGGTCGGCGACGCTGATGCCCTTCGCGACCCGGCGGTGCTCGCCGTTGACCGTGATCGAGGCCGTCTCGTCCATCTGCGCCTTTGCGCTCCTTCCGCCGCCGCCCTATAGCGCCCCGCCATGGCCAGGCCACCCACCATCTATGTCCTGAACGGGCCCAACCTCAACCTGCTCGGCACCCGCGAGCCGGAAATCTACGGCGCCGACACGCTCGACGACATCGCCGGGCGGCTCGAGGACCGCGCGCGCGAGCTCGGGCGTCGAGGTCGAGATCCGCCAGTCCAACCACGAAGGCCATCTGATCGACTGGCTGCACGAGGCGCAGGCGGAAGGGGCGAAGGCGGTGATCCTCAACGCCGGCGGCTTCACCCACACCTCGGTCGCGCTGCTCGACGCGGTGAAGGCGGTCTCGACTGCCGGTGATCGAGGTCCATCTCTCCAACCCGCAGGCGCGCGAGAGCTTCCGCCGCCGGAGCCTGATCGCCTCGGCCGCGAGGGGCACGCATCGCCGGCTTCGGCGCGCTCTGCTATCTGCTGGCTCTGGACGCGGCGGCCCGTCTCTGACAGGAAGCCGCGGTTCGGCCGGCCGCGGCCCGGAACGCAGGGAAAGAGACTCCAGATGAGCGATGAAGACGGCGCCTCGAACGGCGGCATGCGGATCGATGCCGATCTGGTGCGCCAGCTGGCCGAGCTCCTCAACGAGAACGACCTGACCGAGATCGAGGTCGAGGACGGCGACCGCAAGATCGTCGTCAAGCGCAACGTGACCATCGCCGCGGCCGCTCCGGCGCCCGCTCCGCCGGCCGCGCAGCGCGCCGCTCCGGTCCGGCCGCCGCCGCGGCGCCGACTCGCGCCGGCCAGCCATCCCGGCGCGGTCAAGTCGCCGATGGTCGGCACCGTCTTCCTCGCCGGCCGAGCCCGGCGCCAAGCCGTTCGTCGTCGGCGGGCGAGAAGGTGAAGGAGGGCGACACCCTGCTGATCATCGAGGCGATGAAGGTGATGAACCCGATCACCGCGCCCCGCGCCGGCACCGTCACCCAGATCCTCGTCGTCGACGCCCAGCCGGTCGAATTCGACCAGCCGCTGGTCATCCTCGAGTAGCGGATGATCAAGAAGGTCCTGATCGCCAATCGCGGCGAGATCGCGCTCCGCATCCACCGCGCCTGCCACGAAATGGGCATCAAGACGGTCGCGGTCCATTCGACCGCCGACACCGACGCGATGCACGTCCGCCTCGCCGACGAGGCGGTCTGCATCGGCCCGCCGCCGGCCGCCGAAGTCCTATCTCAACATCCCCACGATCATCTCGGCCGCCGAGATCAGCCACGCCGACGCCATCCATCCCGGCTACGGCTTCCTCTCCGAGAACGCCCGCTTCGCCGAGATCGTCGAGCTGCCACAACATCATCTGGATCGGCCCCAAGCCCGAGCATATCCGGGTGATGGGCGACAAGGTCGAGGCCAAGCGCACCGCCGCCAAGCTCGGCCTGCCGCTCGTCCCCGGCTCGGACGGGCCGGTCGAGGGGCCTGAGGAGGCGCGCGAGGTCGCGGCGGCGACCGGCTATCCGCTGCTGATCAAGGCGGCCTCGGGCGGCGGCGGGCGCGGCATGAAGGTCGTCCGCTCCGAGGACGAGCTCGACAGCCAGCTCAGCCAGGCCCGCTCGGAGGCGAAGAACGCGTTCGGCGACGACACCGTCTATATCGAGAAATATCTCGGCGACCCGCGCCACATCGAATTCCAGGTGTTCGGCGACGGCAAGGGCAACGCCATCCATCTCGGCGAGCGCGACTGCTCGCTGCAGCGCCGCCACCAGAAGGTGCTCGAGGAAGCCGCCTCCCCGGTCATCACCCCCGAGGAGCGCGACCGGATGGGCGGCATCGTCGCCAAGGCGATGGCCGAGATGGGCTATCGCGGCGCCGGCACGATCGAGTTCCTCTACGAGAATGGCGAGTTCTTCTTCATCGAGATGAACACCCGGCTGCAGGTCGAGCATCCGGTGACCGAGATGATCACCGGCATCGACCTCGTCCGCGAGCAGATCCGGATCGCCGCCGGCGAGCCGCTCTCCTGCACCCAGGACCAGGTCCAGTTCCGCGGCCACGCCATCGAATGCCGGATCAACGCCGAGGATCCGGAGACCTTCGCCCCCTCCCCCGGCACGGTCAAAGGCTTCCACGCGCCGGGCGGGATGCACGTCCGCGTCGATAGCGGCCTCTACGTCGGCTACAAGGTGCCGCCTTATTACGACAGCATGATCGCCAAGCTGATCGTCTACGGCTCGACCCGCGAACGCTGCATCATGCGCCTGAGGCGCGCGCTCGAGGAGTTCGTCATCGAGGGCATGAAGACGACCATCCCGCTCCACCAGAAGCTGGTCAACGAGCCGGACTTCCTGGCGGGCGACTACACGATCAAGTGGCTCGAGGAGTGGCTGGCCCGCGAGGGCTGAGGGTAGCCCTCCCGGGCGCCGGCCCGTGAATCCCGAATTCGCGGCGGGCCGGCCCGCGGCACACGCCGCCGCTCGTCGCATCCATTTTGGTGGCATCCGAGCCCCGGCGCCTCGGTCGGTTTCCATAAGTGACAAGGGCTTAGCCGGGGGCTTTGGGGAGGTCGCGGCGATCGCCGCCACTATCGGTCGAAAACGGACAGGATTGATATTTTCCCGGCTCCGGCTCGGGTTCATCTGGCCTGTTCGATCCAGCGATGGAGGCTGCCATGCGAGTCTGGCTTGGGACGGGATTGGCTCTGGCCGCGGTGGCGGCGATGGCCGGGTTCGGAGCGGCGCAGGACCGGCCAGCGCCCCAGCGGGAAGCCCCGGGCATACCGGGGGTTCAGGCGGTCTCCATCGAGAATCTGGAAGGGCGCGCCGCGCTTCTCGTGGTGACGGCATCGCGCGGCCCCGACCTGCCGACCCGATTCGAGTTTCCGTTCGAGGAGAACGAGGTCCTGGTCAACGACGAAGGTCGGGACGGCGACCGCCGGGCCGGCGACGGGCTTTATTCCGGCCGCTTCCGTTTTGACGACGATCGCTTCGCGAGAACCCTGAGGGCCAATGCCGAGCGTCTCCCGACGGAGGCGCTGGTCTCCCGGCCGGCCCTTTCGACCCGGTTCACGCCAATCACCTCCGGCGCGCCCAGGAGAGTGGGCGCTTCCGCTGCGCCCGGGGGCGTGATCGCTCCTACAAAGGAAGAAGTGGTCCAGCGCGAGCAAGGGCTCATGCAGGTCCGGCGAGCCATCGATCTGCTCGCGTCGCCGGCCGCGGAGCGACCGGGCGAGCTGTTGCGGGTCGAGCGGGTGAGAGGCGAGCTCAGGGCCCAGCTGCTCGGGCAGCCGGTGCCGATCGGTGTCATCATTCCCCCCAGCGTGCTTCCCTCGCAGATCAACCCCGACAAGTCCCTGGTGATCACCGATCTCGCCGTCGTCCGCGATCCGACTCGGACGTTCGACCCGTGCGGGAACGCCGGCAACCCCAACGGCGTGTGGACCTTCAAGCACCTCATCACCCAGATGGCCAATCAGAGCGCGACCGGCATCAGCCCGGCCGAATTCGCCAAGCATTGGCTGACCCTTTCGGCCTTCCCCCAGGAGGCGAACAACTTCATCTCCCCGCCGCGCCCGACCTTCGTCGCGCAGGTCCGCAATGCCTGGCTGGCCCAGAGCGGCGGCACCACGCTCGATCTCGACAAGGCGCCATTCCGGCTCCTGGCGATCGTCGCCCGGCCCGACCTGGGCGCCGCGCCCGCCGGCTACAACAGCGGCAGCGCCGGCGAGCTTCGCTTCGTCTTCGGGGTTCTCAGGCCGACGCAGCCCTGCGCGGTGCAACAGTCCACGGTCATCTTCGAATATGCCGTCCCCATCAAGGGCTGCAACCCGACCAAGGCGTGGATCCAGAAATGGTTCAACCTGAGCGCCGGCGGCCTGATCCTCGGCAGCCCGGCCTACAACCAGCAGGTCGAGACTCTGACCCAGCAGGTCGTGGTGGCGGGCGCGAACCCGGCCCAGCTACCCAACCGCAACGCCATTTCGCAGATCCGAACCAACGACCTGATCGGCGGCCGGCCCTGGATCCTGTTCGAATACAGGCTGGACACCGGCGCCCAGTCGAATCCCGGCCATCTCGATCTGGTGACGGTGAAGCAGACGCCGGACCTCGGGTTCCGCGTGGGCGTGAAGCTCAACACGCTCCTTCGGCCCTGGATGATCGCCAATCAGGCCGACATCCTCAACAATCGGCACACGGTGCCGACCACGCTTCCGAACGGCGACCCCTTCCTGGGCGCCCGGGCGCCGACCGCAAGCCCCAGCTTCACATGGGTTTCGCCGGCGGCCTTCGCGCCGCCCCTGACGCCGACGATCGTGTCCAATTTCTCGGTGGCGACCTGCAACGGCTGTCATGCGGGGGACACGGGCACCGCCTTCACCCACATCAAGCCGCGGCCGGCGCTGAGCGTGGCGGCGTTGTCGAGCTTCATGAGGAACTCCATCCCCGGCGTCGAGGACGATCTCGAGCGGCGGCAGCGGTTCATGGCCGATGCGCTCAACGCCCCCTGCTTCGTCATCCACCTGGCGCAGAACCTCCCTCCGGCCTTCGTCCATTAGGCTCCGTCGCGACGCGGTCCGCTCTCCACATGGGAGGGCGGCCGCTTGCGCCCGGACAGCGCCGCGACTCAGAGCCTGAAGCCGGCTGCGACCGGCCCAATTAGGGTTGGTGAGGCCCCCGGCGCTCGGGCATAAGGCGCGAAATTTCCGGAGGCCTTCAGGTGACCGACAGCAAGTTCCAATTCTCCGTCGCGCCCGAGAAGTTGTGGCAGGCGATCAATCCCTGGACCTTCATGAATCAGGGCGCGCAGTTCGGGCTGATCAACGTCAATCTCGGCCAGACGCCGCGGCCGGACATAGAGCAGAAGGTGCTCGACGAGGTCGGCAGTTACGGGCGGCAGCTCGGAAGGATCGGTGACGCGCTAGAGGTGCTGCTCGATCATGTCCCGCTCAAGGGGCTCAGCAAGGAGGAAGCGGATGCGCTCAAGATCCTGAGGGGCCAGCTCGCCGAAATCCGCAAGGTCAAGCAGCGCGAGCGCGCCGGCGAAGGGAAAAAGGGATGAAGGCGACGATCTGGCACAACCCCGCCTGCGGCACGTCGAGGAAGACGCTCGAGATCCTCCGCGACAGCGGCGCCGACGTCACCGTGGTCGAATATCTGAAGACGCCGCCGTCGCGCGACGAGCTTCGGCGCCTCTACGAGCGCGCCGGCCTGTCGCCGGCCGAGGGGCTGCGGCGCAAGGAGGAGGGCGCCGCCGACGTCGCCGCGGCCGGCGACGAGGCGGTGCTCGACGCGATGATCGGCAACCCCGTCCTGATCGAGCGGCCCCTGGTCGAGACCGAGAAGGGCGTTCGGCTGTGCCGGCCCCAGGACAAGGTCCGCGAAATCCTCTGATCCGGCGCAATCCCCGCCTTCTGTCGAGGCCGCGCTCGGGCTAGAGCGCTTGGCCATGGCGGCGATCGATCCGGACCTCCTGCTGCGCGCCTATTCGATCGGGGTGTTCCCGATGTCGGACAGCCGCGACGCCGAGGAGGTGTTCTGGGTCGAGCCGCGGCGGCGCGCGATCCTTCCGCTCGACAATTTCCGGCTGTCGCGGTCGCTCCGGAAGACGATCCGCTCGGGCGACTATCGGGTCACCCGCGACACCGCCTTCGCCGAGGTCGTTCGGCGCTGCGCCGAGCGCGAGGAGACCTGGATCAACGCCGACATCGAGGAAAGCTACCACCTCCTCCACGAGCGCGGCCACGCCCATTCGATCGAATGCTGGCACGAGGACGCGCTGGTCGGCGGCCTCTACGGGGTCAATCTCGGCGCGGCCTTCTTCGGCGAGAGCATGTTCTCGGCCCGGCGCGACGCCTCCAAGGTCGCCCTCGCCTGGCTGGTCGCGCGGCTCAAGGTCGGCGGCTACGTGCTGCTCGACTGCCAGTTCATGACCGACCATCTGCGCAGCCTCGGCGCGGTCGAGGTGACCCAGCAGGATTATCTGGCGCTGTTGGAATCGGCGCTGTCGGCGGGAGCGCCGGACGGCTCGGCCGCCGCGGCCGGAGCGGCGGCGGGCGGCGGCGCGGACCCGCGCGGCGCCGAGTTCGGAGCGCTCGACCGCCTGCTCGCCGCCGACGCGACCCGCACCGTCGACTCCCCCGCTTCGGGGTGCGTCATCGCGCAGCTCTTGGGCCAGACGTCGTAGATCGGATGCTCGACGACGTTGAGCGACGGCGATTCCTTGTAGAGCCAGCCCGAGAAGACCCGCTCCCAGCGGCCCTGCGGGCTTCGCACGTCGAGCTGGACGAAGGCGCCGGTCAGCTGCTGCACCTCCCAGGGGGCGGTGGTCTCGCAGGCGCGCAGGCGCACCGTCGCATCGCCGATCCGCACCGCCTGCCCCGGCTTCATCTTGAGCTCGCGGGAGATGCCGTTGCGCTTGTTGAGGAAGCCGAGCACAGCCACCCGCTCCGCCATCGGAGTCGTCCCGGCCGCGACGGCGCTGACGGTCTGCGGGATATCCACGGTCCTCGGCTCGCTCGCTGCCTGGCGATTGCCTGCCGCCTCCTGCTGCGCGCCGCGGTCGCAGGCGGCGAGGGCCGCGAGTGCGATCAGGACGGCGCCGAGCTTCGGCCTCATGCCCGGTCCGGAGTCCAGGCCTCATAGTCGCCGCTCGCGGCGGGGCGCTGGGCGCCGAGCTCGAGCGCGCCCGAGGGGCGATAGGCGAGCGGCGTGCCGGTGAGGTTGGGCTCCGCCTCCCTGAGGAACTTGGGCGGCGGCGGCAGCGCCTCGTCGGGCGGGCCGTCGATCATGTGGTGAAGCCAGGCATACCATTCGGGCGGGATCCGGCTGGGATCGTTGGCGCCGTTGTAGATGACGAAGCGGCGGCCGCCCTTCTTCGACATATAATAGACGTTGCCCAGCTCGTCGCGGCCGACCGAACGGGCACGGAAGCGGGCGGACAGCGAGGTGGTGAGAGTCGCCCCGTCCCACCAGGTGAAGAGCTGTTTCAGGAGGCCCATGGCCGCGCGGACTAGCCCCGATGGCCGACCGCGCGCAAGCCATTCCTCCCCGAAGCCGCGACAGGAATCGGCGGCGGCCACGACTAAAGGGGGCGAATGGGGGAGGTCCCGAATGCCCGAAGCCGCCGAAGCGGAAGTATCGCGCCTGGCGCAGGCCGCCATCCTCGAACATGGCGAGGAAGCGCCCTCCTTCGCCCATCGCCGCGCCGCCGAACGGCTGCGCAAGGCCGACATAGACGGCGCCCATCACTGGTGCGTGGTCAGCCGCCGCGCCCAGCAGATCCTCAACCGAATGTCGCGCGAGCGCCACTGAGATCGGCCTTGCGCCGGAAGCCCCGGTTCGCCCCCGAGAGCGAAATGACCGGATCCTGGCGGCTAGAGCGTTGGGCAGTCAGGTCGCCCTGTCTCCGTTCGGCCCCGGACCGGATCCGCGGTTGTCGAAGCCCTTCCCTTCCCCTTGCGACGCAAGAAGAAAAGCCCTTCGACAGGCTCAGGGCGAACGGATGAGGTGATTCAACCTAATCCCTCAACGCTCTAATCCCGCGGGTCGGGGCCGGGCCCGGGCGCCGGAGCCGGCGGCTCGGGAGCCGGCGCGACGCCGGGCCGGGCCGCCGCGACCTGCGCATATCCGCCGCAATACCGGCCTCCGGCCTTGCCGCCGGCCACGAGCACGCCGCAATAATCCTTCGCCCCCATGACGACGTCGCGAAGGACCAGCAGGCGCCCGTCGCGCAGCTCCACCGCGAGACGCCCGTCGGGGCCCATCCTCACGAAAGCCGTGGACAAGGTCCGGCGACCCTCGGCCTCAGCGGGCGAATCCGCCGCCGGAGCGGGGAGAGGGCTCTCGGCCACGGGCACGGGCTCCGGGATCGGCCCCTGGGCCGCGGGCTCGGCCGGATTCGGGGCGCCGGAAGCCTGGCGGCCCGGCTTTGGCTCGCTCGAACCTTGGGCTTCGGTCGCTGGATCCGGGCTCGGGCTGGACATGGCGCTTTCCTGGGGCGATGGGGTGCAGGCGGCGAGCGCCGCGGCGAATAAGGGCAGGATGCGGATCATCGCGCTCTCCGTGGGCCTGAACGCAATTCGATACGCGGCCTCGAACCCCAAGTCACTCTGGACGGCCGACAGCGGGTCTTGCGCCGCTCCGAGACGGGGAGCGCGAATCAGGCGATTCAAGATTAGGCGTTTTATCAACAACTTAGACCTCTTCTGGGGCAACCCGCCGACACCGGTTCCTCCGTTGGACGCCGATCTGCATCGGTCTGTCTCATTTCCCGTCGCCGCGAGCCGGCCGAACGAAGCTTGCCGCTTGACCAATATTAAATTTCCGTAAATAGGCGAGGCACTTAGCCGCCAATCCGCGAAGGGACGGACCGCATGATTGCGGGCTCCGCGCGGCACTTCTCATGCCATCGCACCACAGGGGGACCACCAATGAGCACTTCCGAACTCGGCTACAACGCGAACGCCGGCGACCTCGTTCCTGGGTCCTCCGATCCGCTCGGCGACACCACTCACGTGACCGTTGTAGAGGGTTGCGGCTGTGCCGCTTGCCAGGGCTTCCGCGAGGCGGGGACCGACGGCTCGGCCTATAAGGGCGACGTCGCCGGCTCCAACCCGGAAAGCGGCAATATCGGCGTGCTTCTGCCGCTGGTCACCAATCCGGACGGAAGCCGCTCGATCACGGGCGACCGCAATGTCGACGCGATCCTGATCGGCGCCAAGTGGGGCACCCAGAACCTGACCTTCAGCTTCCCGACGTCGGGCTCGAACTACAACGGCACCGGCTACGACAGCAACGGCGTCAGCGCCTACCACATCGAGCTCGGCGCCCAGCAGCAGGCGGCGGCGCGCGCGGCCTTCGCCCAGATCGCGGCGGCCACCGGCCTGACCTTCACCGAGATCGCCGAGACGGATACGGTCCACGCCCACATCCGCCTCTCGCAGAGCGCCGACAACGACGTGACCGTCGGCCTATGGCGGCTTCCCGTCCGACACGCGCGGCGTCGCCGGCGACATCTGGTTCGGCCGCACCAGCCAGCCCTATTACGACCTCGCCTTCCCGGGCGACGTGGGGCTTCGCCACCATGATGCACGAGATCGGCCACACCATGGGGCTGAAGCACGGGCACCAGGATTACACCAACCTCGACCTGTCCTTCTATTTCGGCACCATCGCCGCGTCGCGGCACCCAGTCGCTGACCTCGGATCGCGACGGTCAGGCCTGGTCGCTGATGACCTATACGCCCGCGCCCTTCACCAACAGCGGCTTCGCCGGCGAGAAGATCAACCAGCCCCAGACGTACATGCAGTACGACCTGGCCGCGCTGCAATATATGTACGGCGCCAACTACACGACCAATTCCGGCGACACCGTCTACACCTGGAGCCAGACGACCGGCGAGATGTTCGTCAACGGCGTCGGCCAGGGCGCTCCGTCCGGCAACAAGATCCTGCTGACCATCTGGGACGGCGGCGGCAACGACACGATCGACGTCAGCAACTATGCCGACGGAGTCACGATCGACCTGCGTCCGGGCGAGTTCTCGACCTTCGACCAGGCCCAGCTCGCCAACCATCTGGCCTACCAGAACCTGACCGCGATGGCGCCCGGCAACGTCGCCATGTCGCTGCTCTACAACAACGACGGCCGCTCGCTGATCGAGAACGCCAAGGGCGGCGTCGGCAACGACATCTTCGTCGGCAACGTCGCCAACAACGTCCTCGACGGCGGCGCCGGCAGCGACACGGTGATCTTCACCAACCCCACCGGCGTGACCGTCACCCTGAACGATTCCGGCGCCGACGTCATCGTCTCCCACGACGGCGAGACCGACACCCTGCGCAGCATCGAGAACATCGGCGGCACCAGCGGCAACGACACCCTCACCGGCAACAGCCGGTTCGAACATGCTGGCCGGCGGCTCCGGCGGAGCGGACAGCCTGGCCGGCGGCGGCGGCGACGACCGCCTGATCGGCGGCGGCTTCACCACCACGACGACCTACTCGGCCCCCTCGCAGGACGACATCACCAAGCCGCAGTCGCCAACAACGGCAGCATCGGCGACGGCCGTGAACACCGCCGGCGCCTACGACGTCGACGCCAATCCGAACATCATCAACTCGACCTCCCTCCCGCACGCCACGATCAACGCCACGGCGGCCGGCGGCTCGGTGGAATATTACCGGATCGACGTGACCGCGGCCGGCGCCCAGGCCGTCTTCGACATCGACGGAGCCGGAACCCTGACCGACAGCATCATCGAGCTGATCGACAGCAGCGGCAACGTGCTGGCCCGCAACGACACCGGCCCGGGCGATCCCGGAACGACCGTCAACGACGACGCCTATATCAGCTTCACCTTCGCCACCCCGGGCACCTACTACATCCGGGTCGGCGGCTTCACGCCCGGCCAGGTCGCGGCCCAGCCGCTGGCGGCCGGCCAGACCTACCAGCTCAACATCTCGCTCCAGGGCGCGGCGGCCGTGACGACCACGATCACCGCCAACAACACCAGCAGCGCCGTCGCTGGACGGCGGCGAGGGCAACGACTTCCTCGCAGGGACGCTCGCCAACGACGTCGTGAGCGGCGGCAACGGCAACGACACCGCGTCCTTCGCGTATGCCTTCAGCGGCGGCTCGACGACCGGCGTGACCGTCGACCTCAACCTGCAGGGCGCGGCCCAGAACACCGTCGCGGCGGGAAGCGACACCCTGACCGGCATCGAGAATCTGGTCGGCTCGTCGCTCAACGACACCCTCACCGGCGACGGCAACGACAACGTCATCGAAGGCGGCTCGGGCAACGACGCCCTGGCCGGCGGCGGCGGCGTCGACACCGCCTCCTATGCGGGCGCCACGGCCGGCGTCACGGTCAGCCTCGCCGCCGCAGGGCTCGGCGCAGAACACCGTCAACGGCGGGCACGGACACGCTCAGCGGCTTCGAGAAGCTGCAGGGCTCGGCCTTCGCCGACAGCCTCACCGGCGACGCCGCCGCCAACACCGTCTCGGGCGGCGCGGGCGACGACATCGCTCAATCCGGGCGCGAACGCGGGCGGCATCGTCGACCTGCTCGACGGCGAGGCCGGAAGCGACACCGCCTCCTTCGCCGGCCTGGCCGGCGTCACCGCCACGCTGAACGGCGCGGCGGACGCGGTCGCCACGGTCGGCGGCCTGCCAGGTCGCCACCCTGCGCAGCATCGAGAATCTGCACGGGCGGCTCGGGCGCCGACATCCTGACCGGCGATGCCAACGCCAACGCGATCGAAGGGGGCCTCGGCGACGACGTCCTCGACGGCGGCGCGGGCGTCGACACCCTGTCCTTCCGCGGCTCGACGGCGGCGGTGACGGTCAACCTGGCCACCTGACGGCCCAGCCACGGGCGCGGGCAGCGACACCATCACCGGCTTCGAGAACGTCCGCACCGGCACCGGCGACGACAACGTCACCGGCGACGGCGACGACAACGTCTTCTTCGAAGGCGGCGGCAACGACATCTACAACGGCGCCGGCGGGTCGGACACGGTGGACTATTCCGCCGCGACCTCGACCGTGTCGATCAACCTCAACACCGTCACCGGCCCAGAACACCGGCACCTGCGGGCGGCACCGACACGATCACCAACATGGAGAACGTGGTCGGCGCGGCGACCTTCGCCAACATGCTGACGGGCAATGCGGCGGCCAACCGGCTGACCGGCGGCTCGGCGGCCGACGTCATCGTCGGCAACAGTGGCGCGGACGTGATCGTCGGCGGCGCCGGCAACGACGTCCTGCTGGGCGGCACGAGCGCGCGCGCTCGACGACGGCAGCGCCGACGTGCTCGAAGGCGGCGTCGGGCAGCGACTATCTGGTCGGGCGGCCAGGGCAACGACATCCTGCGCGGCGGCGACGGCGACGACAATCTGGTCGGCGGCATCGGCAACACGGCAAGCCAGTTCTTCACCGGCGTCGACGGCGGCAACGACATCTATGACGGCGGCGACGGCACCGACATCGCCTTCCTGATCTACGACGGACCGGCTCGGCGTCGGCGCGAGCACGGTCGGGATCGCCTTCGATCTCGCCAACCTGGCCGGCAACAGCGCGATCACCTTCAACGGCGTCGCCGTCGGCTCGCTGACCAGCATCGAGCGCGTCACCTTCCGCGGCACCCAGGTCAACGACACCGTCAAGGGCGGCGGCACGCTCGACAGCCTCGCCGGCCTCGCCGGCGACGACGTCCTCGACGGCTGGCTCGGCAACGACCTTCTGTCGGGCGGGCTCGGCAACGACACGCTGATCGGCGGCGAGGGGCTGGACACGGCCACCTACGTCAACTCGACGGCGGGCGTGACGGTCGACCTTCGCATCCAGGGCGCCAGCCAGAACACCGGCGGCGAAGGCGTCGATACGCTGATCGGCATCGAATATCTCGCCGGGTCGAACTTCGGCGACACGCTGCATGGGCGACGACGAGCTTCAACCTGATCACCGACACCGGAACGGCCGCGACCAGCGTCGCCGGCCAGACCGACAGCCTGTTCGGCTACGGCGGCAACGACACTCTGCACGTGACCCGGGCCGCGACGGCGCTGGCGACCAACATCAACATGGACGGCGGCGACGGCGACGACTTCATCGAGCTGCGCTCGCGGCACCATGTCGACCGCCTTCCTCAGCGGCGACGCCCGCCTTCTCACCGGCCTGTCATCGACCACCTATGCGGCGCTCGGCACGACCGGCACCCGCTACCTCGACACCGTCACGGTGGACGGCGGCGCCGGCAACGACCGGATCGTCCTGACCGGCGTCGTCAAGTCGGCGGTGATCAACGCCGGATCGGGCAACGACACTCTGAGCCTCAGCCTGCTCGGCGCGGCCAGGAGTCGAAGCACCTGTCACCCTGGGCGCCGGGGCGGACACGATCCAGCTCGCCGGCATCGGCTCTCGCCGCCAGCACGGTCGACCACGGCAACGTCGTGACCGACTTCGAGGTCGGCAACGCGGGCGACAGGTTCGAGATGACGCAGTTCCTGAACGGCGTGCGCTGACCGGCTACGCGGCGAACACCGACGCCTTCGCCAGCGGCCATCTCCGCCTGGTCCAGTCGGGGACCGACCTGCTGCTGCAGGTCGACCGTGACGGCGGCGGCGCGCCCAACGGCTTCGTCACCGTCTTCACGATCGCCAACGGCTATACGGGCGGGTTCACGACCTTCAACTTCGACGGCTTCATCGGCAGCCTGACCCTGACGGGCTTCGCCACCGACGAGACCATCACCGGCGCGACCACAACGACACGCTGAGCGGCGTGGACGGCAACGACGTGCTGATCGGCCTGGCCGGGAACGACAGCTGGACGGCGGCAACGGCAACGACACACTGCTCGGCGGGACCGGCGACGACACCCTGACCGGGGGCGACGGCGTCGATACGGCCAGCTACAGCGACGCCGCTGCCGGCGTGACGGTGAACCTCGGCCTCACCGGCGCGCAGGCGACCGGCGCGGGCTCCGACACCCTCAGCGGGATCGAGAACCTGACCGGGTCGGCCTTCAACGACGCCCTGACCGGCGACTGCAGGCGCCAACCAGATCGTTGGCGGGGCGGGCGACGACCAGCTCAATGGCGGCGCGGGCGCGGACGGCATGACCGGCGGCGCCGGCAACGACTTCTATTTCGTCGACAATGCCGGCGATCTGGTGGTCGAGCTGGGCGGCGAGGGCGCCGACACGGTGTCGAGCTCGATCAGCTACACCCTGACCGACAATGTCGAGGATCTGATCCTCACCGGATCGGCGACGAACGGTACGGGCAACGGCCTCGACAACGTCATCACTGGCAACGCTCTGGCCAACACCCTTTCGGGCGGTGCGGGCAACGACCGTCTGGTCGGCGGCGACGGCGTCGACTCGCTCATCGGCGGTCTCGGCAACGACATCTTCGTCGGCGAGATCAACGCCGCCAAGGTTTCCAGCAAGAGCGGCCCGATCTCGCTCGATCGGGTCCTGGACTTCGCCGCGGGCGACGTCCTCGACCTGAGCGGAATCGACGCCAACACCGGCGTTGCGGGCGACCAGGCCTTCACCTTCGTCGGCCATTCCAAGCCGACCAAGGCCGGCGAGCTGGGCATCCGCACCTTCGACAGCATGAACGGGGCCGAGAAGGCCCTGGGCATGGACCTGGACGGAGTCGCCGGCACCAGCCCGTTCGCGGGGCCGGTCACCGTCCTGTTCGGCAATGTCGACGGCGGCGAGGCCGACTTCGCGATGGTGCTGATGAACAACCCGACCCTCACCAGCTCCGACTTCATCTTCTAAGTCGGCGCGGCGGGGGCCGCAGGAAAAGGGAAAGCGCTCCGGCCCCGGCCGGGGCGCTTTTTCTTTTGCGCCGGGGAGCGGCTCAGCCCTCGCTGACCCGCCCGCCCTCGACCCGGATCAGCCGGTCGCAGGAGGCGAGCGTGGTGGCGCGGTGGGCGACCGTGACCAGGGTCAGCCCGCTGCGCAACCGCTGGAGCGCGGCGAGCACCGCCGCCTCGGTGGCCTCGTCGAGCGCGCTCGTCGCCTCGTCGAGGATGAGCAGGCGCGGCCGGCGGTAGAGCGCCCGGGCGATTCCGATGCGCTGGCGCTGGCCGCCCGACAGCCGAACGCCGCGCTCGCCGACGGAGGTCTGCAGGCCTTCGGGAAGGCCGGCCAGGAAGTCGTCCAGCTGGGCGGCGCGGACCGCCTCGGCGAGCCGCTCCTCGTCCATCCCGGCCGGCGCCGCGCGGGAAGGCGATGTTGGCGGCGATCGTGTCGTCGGCGAGATAGATGGACTGGGGGACGTGGGCGAGCCCGGCCTGCCAGGCGGGACGGCTGGCCGCGTCGAGCGGCCGGCCGTCGACGAGGATGGCGCCTTCGTCCGGCTCGAGCAGGCCCATCATCAGGTCGAGCAGGGTCGACTTGCCGCCGCCGGTCGGCCCGGCGATCCCGACATGCTCGCCGGCGCGGATCCTGAGATCGACCCCGGACAGGCCGAAACGCCCCTCGGTATAGCGGAAGCCGACGCGGTCGAAGACCAGCTCGCGCTCGAAGGCGAGCGGCTCGGCCTCGGGCTGCGGCTCCGGCACCGGCGCCTGCATCAGCTCGATGACGTCGCGGAAGGCCTGCAGATTGCCGCTGGCGAGGCTCCAGCCGTAATAGGCCTGCTGGAGCAAGGGCAGGAGCCGCTGGGCGCCGAGCGCGAGCGCTCCGAGCACCGGGATCGCCTTGACCACTCCGCCCGGCTCGAGGCTCATCGCCAGGGTGACGAGCGCGATCGCCACCAGCCCCGCGGCCTCGACCACGAAGCGCGGCGCCCCGGCGACGAACTGGTTGGCGGCGATGGCCCGGCGGTAGCGGCTGTCGAGCTCGCCGAACTTGGCCTCGAACAGGGCTTCGGAGCGGTCGAGGATGATGTCGCGGATTCCGCCGAGCCCCTCCTGGACGGTCCGGGTCCGCTCGACCTGGTCCCGGCCAGCGCCTCGCTGTTGCGCGTCAGCCGGGGCCTGACGAGCAGGCTGACGCCGACATAGGCGACGGTCACCGAAACCGCGGCGATCCCGGCGGCGCGGACGTCGATGCTGAGCAGCAGGGCGAAGACGCAGAGGGCGATGAAGGCGGCGATCAGGCCCTGCATCGCCGGCTGAAGAAGCCCGAAGACGACGCCCTGCACCTTCTCGATCGCGGCCAGCGTGGTGCTGGAGTTGCGCCGCACCTGCTCCGCATAGGGCTGGCGCAGCATCCGGCCGAAGACCGCCGCCGCCATCTCGTGGCCGGCCGCCATGACGAAACGCTGGCTCCCCCAGGTCAGGGCGAGGCGGACGACCGAGGAGGCGAGCGCGACGACGATCAGAAGCACCGCCGCTCCGACCACCGGCGAGCCGCCGCCGGCCGCGGCGAGCAGGCCGAGCAGCCGCGGGCGGCACCAGCCCGCTGCCCGGATCGGCGACGAGCGCGAGGAACGGCAGCGCCGCCCCGATCGTCACCATCTCCGCCGCCGCCCCGGCCAGCATCAGCAGCAGCGTCAGCCCGAACTGCCGCCGCCGGGCCGGCGACAGCAGCCGGAAAAGGGCGGAGAATGCGTCCATGGGCTGAGTGCGGGCCTCCCTCCGAATGCCCGCTTCCTAATCGCCAGGGCGGCGCGGCGTAACCCCTCTCCCGTCCTTTACGGGAGAGGAGGGGCCCATCGCGCAGCGATGGGAGGTGAGGGTCTGTACACCGAGACTCAGCAAGACCCTCACGTCCCATCCGCTACGCGGATGGGCCCCTCCTCTCCCGCGAAAAGCGGGAGAGGGACGTGAGGGCCGGCCCCTACTTCCCCGACGAAGCCAGCGCCGTCCCGCCCCGCCGGTCGCTGAGCGCCGCCAGCACCTTGCCGTCGCGGCCGTACATGTCGGAATAGCTCATCGGCGGGCCGTCGCTGGTCGCGGCGACGGTGAAATAGACGATGTAGACCGGCACCGGAGCGGCGAGATTGGCCTGGGTCGCCTTGCCCGTGGCGAGCGTCTGGTCGATCCTGGGCCGGTCCCATTCGGTCCCCTCGAGCAGGGTCTGGGCGAAGCCGACCGCGTCCTCGGTGCGGATGCAGCCGTGGCTGAACGCCCGCGCCTGGCGGTTGAACAGGTTCTTGGCGTTGGTGTCGTGAAGGTAGATGGCGTGGGGGTTGCCCATCACCAGCTTGACCCGGCCGAGCGCGTTCGACGGCCCCGGCGGCTGGCGCCAGCGCACGACCTTGCCGCCCTCGCCCTTGACCGCGACATAGCCCTTCTTGCCGCGCACCTCGGGGGCGATGCTCGACGGCACCTCCCACCAGGGGTTGAAGATCGCGCCGGTGATCACCGCCGAGAGCTGCGGCGTCGGGGTCTTGATCGCCCCGGCGACGGCCCGGCGGCGGTTGAGGGTCTGGCCGTTCTCGACCAGGGCGACGGTATAGGCCGGAACGTTGACGATGACATATTTGGAGCCGAGGTCGCGCGGCAGCCAGCGCCAGCGGTCGAGGTTGATGCGGATCCGGTCGCGGGTCTTGGAGTCGGTCGCCGGATCGGCGAGCAGCCCCTTGAGAGCGGCATATTGCGGGATGGGTCGGAAGCAGCGACTCGAGGATCTCGCCGACGTCGCCCTTGACGGCGCGGTCGAGCAGCGCCTGCTGGTCGTAGACGTTCCAGCTGTCGTCCTTGACGTGCCAGTCGATCCGGCCGTCGTCGCGGACATGGCCGAACATGAGGTCGGAGGCGATCTTGAGGAAGGTCGCCGTGGCGATCGCCGGCGAGGGCGTCGTCGTCGGCCTCGATCGCCTCGCGAAGCTCGGCGGGGCTGTAATCGGCGGGATCGAGGCCCTCGGCCTCGATCGCACTCGATGTAGGGAGCAGCTCGCCCGCGTCCTTGCGCGACCAGTCGGCGGAGAGCACCGGCGCCGGCGCCGGCGCCGGCGCCGGCGCGACGACCGCGGGCGGCGCGGCGGGCGCCGGCGAGGGCGCGTTCTGGGCGGCCACGGGCATTGCGGCCCCGAGCGCGAGGAGGGCGAGGGAACGGCGGCTGAACATGGTCAATCCCCAGAGATGGCGGCCGCGAAAACAGCTCCGCGCGGTACGCGCCACTATCATGGGATAGCCTATTAAAGCCCGCTGAACGGGGCGGCAAGGCCCGGCCAAGCCGTGGAAAGCAAAAGGGAAACGGCCCGGCGCAACGGCGGGCCGCCTCGTCTGCCATTCTCCTCTCCCGTTCTTACGGGAGAGGGGGGACCCAAGCCGAAGGCTTGGGGGGTGAGGGTCTTGCCGAGTCTGCGGAAAAGACCCTCACCTCCCATCGCTTCGCGATGGGCCCCTCCTCTCCCGCTAAGGGCGGGAGAGGATTCAAGCGGTCACACCCGGTCGCCGGCGGTGTCGCGGTTGACCCAGCCGAAATAGGCGGCGACCAAAGCGAGCAAAGCGTGCAGCCACACGTCGTTGCCGTAGATCGGGATCAGCCCGAAGGTGGTGTTGGTCGCCGGAAGCAGGCCGAGGATCGTCAGAAGGCCGTAGATGATCGCCACCGCCCGGAAATAGGTGCGGGCGCCGCCGTAGGAGCGATAGGCGAGCAGGCCCCAGATCCCGAACAGCAGGTGGACGATGTTGTGAAGCGTGTTGACCGGGAACAGGCCGAGCTCGTGGCCGTAACCGTCATGGTTGGTGAGGCCGGCCTCGGGCGCGGCGGTCATGTCGGTCACTCCGGGAATGAAGCCGCCGGCGCCGACGAGCAGAAAGACGATTCCGAAGATGAGCGCGAAAGTCCGCGTGTTCATGATCCAACTCCCCGTTATATCTGGTTTTTACGCCTACCCGTGAACGTCTTACCGCAATAACCGTCCCGTAACCAGAGCGGTTCCCTGCGCCGCCCGGCCGGCGATGGGCGCCCAAAGGCTCAGCGGCGGATCAGTTCCAGGCAGGCGGCGGCGAAACGCGCTCCGGCGCCGGAATCGTAGCCGAGATAGAGATCCGGCTCGATCAGCTCGAGCTCGATCAGCTGCGGGCCCCCGTCGAGGCCGCGGACCAGGTCGACCCGGGCGTAGAGCAACGGCTCGTCCACCGCCGCCAGGATCCGTTCCGCCGCCTCCTGCTCGTCGCGGTCCGGCCGGTGCGCGGCGATGATCCCGTCATACTCCGGCTGGACCCGGAAGTCGCCCGGCTGGGGCCGCTTGGCGACGGCGTGGCTGAACCGCCCGCCGAAGAAGATCATCGACACCTCCCCCGACCGCTCGATCTCCGGGAGATAGGGCTGGACCATCGCCGTCCCTTGCGGCCCGCCCTCCGTCGATTGCCCCGGCGACCAGCGGATCGTCCGCCAGGCGGTCGAGGAGATTCGCGGCTTGGCGACGAGCCGGTCGGTGCCGAACGCCAGCGCCGCCGCCTCCAGGAAAGCCTCGTTCAGCTCGGTGCAATGGCGGGTGGGAACCACCGGAGCGCCGCGCCCGGCGAGCCGCTCGAGATAGATTTTGTCGGCGTTCCAGCGCAGCACCGGCGCCGGGTTCAGCAGCCTCACGCCTTCGCTCTCCCAGCGGTCGACCGCCTGGGCCCACTGGTCCGGAGCGAAGGGATAGCCCCAGACCAGCAGCGGCAGGACGAGGTCGAACCCGGCGAGGTCGCCCGCCTCGGCCCAGTCGCGCGCCTCGACCCGAAGCCCGGCGTCGCGAAGCGGCGCGGCGCTGCGCTCGAGCACGTCGGGCCAGCGGGTGCGGAAGCCCTCGCTGCGCCTGTCGGGGGTGAGGATCGCGACCCTGGCGGTCATGGCATGGTGAAGTTGATGCCCTGCGCCAGCGGCAGCTCGCGGCTGTAATTGATCGTGTTGGTCGCCCGTCGCATGTAGGTGCGCCAGGCGTCGGAGCCGCTCTCGCGGCCGCCGCCCGTCTCCTTCTCGCCGCCGAACGCGCCGCCGATCTCGGCCCCCGACGGCCCGATATTGACGTTGACGATGCCGCAGTCCGAGCCGGCGGCGGAGAGGAAGGTCTCGGCCTCGCGGATGTCGTTGGTGAAGATGGACGAGGCGAGGCCCTGCGGCGCCGCATTGTGCGCCGCGATCGCCTCGTCGAGCGCGCCGTAGCGCATGACGTAGAGGATCGGCGCGAAGGTCTCGGTCAGGGTGATCGCGGTCTGCCCGGGCATCTCGACGAGGGCGGGGCGGACGTAGCATGCCGTCGAGCCGCTCGCCGCCCTCGCACCTGGCCGCCTTCGGCCCGGGCCCGCTCCAGCGCCGACTGCATCGCCTCCGACCGCGGCCTCGTCGATCAGCGGCCCGACCAATGTCCCCTCCTCGAGCGGATTGCCGACCGGCACCCCGGCCCAGATCTGCTTCAGCCGGGGCACGAGGCTGTCGTAAATCCCGTCCTGGACGAACAGCCGCCGCAGCGTCGTGCAGCGCTGGCCGGCCGTCCCGACCGCGGCGAAGGCGATCGCCCGCTCGGCGAGCTCGAGATCGGCCGAGGGCGCGACCACCATCGCCGTTATTGCCGCCGAGCTCGAGCAGGGTGCGGCCGAAGCGGGCGGCGACCCGCGGCGCCACCGTCGCGCCCCATGGCGGTCGAGCCGGTCGCGGAGACCAGGGCGACGCGGGGATCGTCGACCAGCGCCTCGCCGGTCTCGCGCCCGCCCTGGACGATCTGGCTGAGACCGGCCGGCGCGTCGCCGAACCGCTCGGCCGCGCGCTCGAACAGGGCCTGCACCGCCACCGCGGTCAGCGGCGTCTTCTCCGACGGCTTCCACACCACCGGGTCGCCGCAGACGAAGGCGAGGCAGGCGTTCCACGCCCACACCGCGACCGGGAAGTTGAAGGCCGAGATCACGCCGACCACGCCGAGCGGATGCCAGGTCTCCATCATCCGGTGCCCCGGCCGCTCGGTGGCGATGGTGAGGCCGTAGAGCTGGCGCGACAGTCCGACCGCGAAGTCGCAAATGTCGATCATCTCCTGGACCTCGCCGAGCCCCTCCTGGAGGATCTTGCCCGCCTCGAGGCTGACCAGCCGGCCGAGCGCCTCCTTCTCCTCGCGAAGCACCTCGCCGAACAGCCGGACCAGCTCGCCGCGCCGCGGCGGCGGCACATTGCGCCAGGCGAGGAAGGCGTCATGGGCCCGGCCGACGGCGGCGGCGACGTCGGCGGCCGAGGCGGTCGGCACGGAGCCGATGACCCGGCCGTCGATCGGGGAACGGGACTGAAGGTCGCCCTGGGGAAACGTGACGCCGAGATCTTGGAAGAGGCCCTGCGCTTCCTGGGCGGAGTTGAAGTCCATGGCGTCGTTTAGCGAGCCCAATCGACCGGCGCCAGCACCAGCCCCCCTCCCTGCACGCAGGGAGGGGCCGGGGGTGGGTGCATTCGCTGAAGAGTCACTGCCTGTGGAGGCCCACCCACCCCTAACCCCTCCCTGTATTCAGGGAGGGGAAGATTAAGCGAACGACGCCCGCGCCTTTGCCAGCCGCTCCACCCCGGCCGCGAGCGTCTCCGGCTTCTTCGCGAAGCACAGCCGGACGACGCTGGTCACCGGATCCTCCGCATAGAAAGCCGAAAGCGGGATCGCCGCCACCCCCGCCTCGCGAACCGCCCGCTCGCAGAAGGTCGACATCGTCCGCGTCGATCCCCGAGGCCGGAAGGTCGATTCCGACGAAATAGGTCCCCTCGGCCGGCAGGGTGGCGAAGCCGGCCTGCGTTCAGGCCGCCGACGAGGACATCGCGCGACCTTGCGAAATCTGCCCGCATCGCCTCGAAACAGCCGGCCTCCTTGCCGAGCCCGTAGGCCACCGCCGACTGCAGGTTCGGCGCCGTCGCGAAGGTGAGGAACTGGTGCGCCTTGGCGATCGGCCCGGCCAGCGCCGGCGGAGCCGCCACCCAGCCGACCTTCCAGCCGGTCAGCGAGAAGATCTTGCCCGCCGATCCGACCTTCACCGTCCGCTCGGCCATTCCCGGAAGGCGCGGCCAGCGGCAGGTGGCGGCGGCCGTCGAAGACGACATGCTCCCAGACCTCGTCGGTGAGCGCGATCGCATCGTGCCTGACGCAGGCCTCGGCGAGCAGGGCCAGCTCGTCCGCGCCGAACACCCGCGACGAGGGGTTGTGCGGGTTGTTGAACACGACCAGCTTCGTCTCCGGCGTGAACGCCGCCTCGAGCGCCTCGGCGGTGATCCGCCAGTCGGGCGGCACCAGCCGGACGAAGCGCGGCACCCCGCCGGCGCGAAGCACCAGCGGCAGATAGGCGTCGTAGAGCGGCTGGAAGAGCAGGACCTCGTCGCCCGGCTCGATCAAGCGCCATCAGCGACGCCGCCAGCGCCTCGGTCGCCCCGGACGTGACGACGACCGCGCCCGGATCGACCTCGATTCCCTGATGCGCCCGATAATGATCCGCCACCGCGCCGCGCAGCTCGGGCAGCCCCGGCATCGGCGCATATTGGTTGGAGCCGGCGATCAGCGCCTCGGCCGCCCGGGCGACGACGTCGTCCGGCCAGCCGAAATCCGGGAAGCCCTGGCCCAGGTTCACCGCCTCATGCTCGACCGCCAGCGCCGACATGCGGGTGAAGATGGTGGTCGGGAGATTGGCGAAGAGCGGGTTCATCCGTCCCCCTTACCCCTCTCCCGTCCTTTACGGGAGAGGAGGGGCCCAAGCCGAAGGCTTGGGAGGTGAGGGTCTTGCTGAGTCAGTGCTACAGACCCTCACCTCCCACCGCTTCGCGGCGGGCCCCTCCTCTCCCGCGAAAAGCGGGCGAGAGATTCAGAGCCTCCGGATCAGCGCTTCCGCCGCCGCCGGATTGCGCAGCTTCGCGCCGGAGGTGAAGAAGACGAAGACCTCCCTCGCCTGCGCCTCCGCCGGCTCCGCGGCGTAGGGCAGGCCCGGCGGGCTCTCGCCCCTCGCCCAGGCTTTCGCCAGTTCGGCCCACCGATCCAGCTCAGCCTCCGAATACCCCGTCGCCACCTCCTCGCGGCTGCGCTGGAGCCGGGCATAAGCGAAGTCGCCGGACAGGTCGGCGAAGGACGGGTACTCGTCCGATTCGGCGAAAACGATCCCCACCCCCACCTTGCGCGCCATCGCGACGAAGGCGGGGTTGCGGAAACTTTCGTGGCGCGGCTCGACGGCGTGGCGAAGCTTCACGCCGCCGGCCTCGCTGGGCAGAAGGTCGAGGAAGGCGGCGAAATCGTCGGGCTCGAAGCGCTTGGTCGCCATGAACTGCCACAGGATCGGCCCGAGATTGTCGCCGAGCTCGCTCAGCCCCTGGCCGCAGAAGCGCTCGACCGCTTCGCCCGCGGTCGCCAGTAGTTTGCGGTTCGAGCAGAAGCGCGAGCCTTTCAGGGCGAAGCGGAAGTCCTCCGGTGCCGCCTTCGCCCAGAGCGCGAACAGCTCCGGCTTCTGCAGCTTGTAATAGGTCGCGTTGATCTCGACCGCGGTCAGCCGCGAGGCCAGATGCTCCAGCTGCTTCGCCCTCGCCAGCCCCGGCGGATAGAAGCTCTCGCGCCACGGATCATAGTCCCAGCCGCCGACTCCGACCCGGATCCTGCCGTCGCTCGCCATCGCGGTCCGCACAAATCCGCACATATCCGCACGGTGCCGCCGATGCCAGCCGGAGGCGCGCCGTCCTGTGCGGAAAATTGGCTTTAATGATGGTGGCGCAACGATCCCGGCAGGGCCTACTCCAGGCTCGTGAGCAGGAGCATGGAGATGAGGACAGTAACTGCTTTCGAGGCTCGGCGGACGGCCGGACAGGCCTTCAGGGGGGAAATGGCGAGACTGTCCGCTTCCCCGCCGCGGGGCGCCATCGGCGCCAGCCTCTTCCTCCTCGTCTCCCTGTTCCTGCTCGCCGCCGGCGCGGTGCCGGCCGCTCCGGAGAGCGGCGGCGGCGCCGAACGCCAGGCCGGCGCCTTCGTCCTCGATCCCGCGGTGATCCCCGCGCAAAGCTGACCCTCCGCCCGGCGAGAGCCGGGAACGCCGCGACCACCCGCCCTGCAAGCCGGCAGCGCGAGCCGAGGCCATGGCAACCGCCGGGGTGGAACCGGCCGGCGGCTTGGCTTAAGCTGCCCCGCGATGGAGCATATCATCATAAGCGGCCTTGCGATCGTCGGCACCTGCGTGGTCATCGCGCTGGTCGCGATCGCCGTCTTCGTCTTCCGGCCCAAGGCGCGGCGGCGGCGGCGCCACCGGCGGCATGCCAGGCGACCGCGCATCGACCTGTTCGCGCCGCCCGCCGCCCCACCGCCGGAGCCGGATGCATAAAATCGACGCTATTGCATAATTATGCATTAGTCGGCATGGCGGCCGCCGATGATTCGAATCGCCATCCTCGGAGCCTCGGGCTTTGTCGGCGCTGAGCTTCTGCGGCTCTGCGCCCAGCACCCCCGAATGGAAGCCGTCAAGCTGTTCGGAAGCCGCCGAGCGGGCGAAGATCTGGCGTCGGTCCATCCCCAGCTGGCCTGGCCTATCCCGGGGCGATGGTGAATAATTATGCACCAGAGGCGCTGGACGGCGTCGATCTGGTCTTCGCCGCCTTGCCGCACGGCCAATCGCAGGCGCTGGCGCCGGAAATCCTCGCCGCGCGGCATTCCCTTCGTCGATCTCGGCGCCGATTTCCGGCTCGACGACGCCGCGGACTATGAGCGCTGGTACCGGGAGCCGCACCGCGCGCCCGACGCTGCTCGGCCGGCTTCGTCTACGGCATTCCGGAGCTCAACCGGGCCGCGATCGCGGGTTCGGCGGCGGTGGCGGCGGCGGGCTGCTACGCCGACCGCGGCGATCCTCGCGCTGAAGCCGCTGATCGACCTGGTCGAGCCCGGCTCGCTCGTCGTCGACGCCGCCTCCGGGCGTCAGCGGCGCCGGCAAGGGCGCTCAAGGACGAGACCCATTTCAACACGCGTCGACGAGAATTTCGCCGCCTACGGCCTGCTCACCCACCGCCACACCGCCGAGATGGAGATGGCGCTCGGCGGGCAGGTGCTGTTCACGCCGCATCTCGCGCCGATGAACCGCGGCATCCTCGCCACCTGCTACGCCACCGCCAGGGGACCCTGCGACCCGCTCGAGGCGTTGCGCGAGGCCTATGCCGGCGAGCCCTTCGTCCACGTCTCGGAGCGACCGCCCGCGACCAAATGGACCCTGGGCTCGCAACGCCGTCCACCTCACCGCGCGCTACGACGAGCGCACCGGCCGGGTGCTGGCGATCGCCGCGCTCGACAATCTCGTCAAGGGAGCCGCCGGCCAGATGATCCAGTGCGCCAATCTGATGCTCGGCCTCGACGAGACGGCCGGCCTTCCGGTCGCGGGGATGTAGCCGTGAGCGTCACCGCCGCCCAGGGCTTCGTCGCCGCCGGCTGCCATGCCGGGATCAAGCGGCGCCGCTTCGACATGGCGCTGGTCGCGACCGACGACCGCCGGCCGGTCGCCGGCGGCGGCGGTGTTCACCCAGAACAAGTTCGTCGCGCCGCCGGTCGATGCCTGTCGCGCCGGCGGCTCGCCGACAATGGCGGCCGGGCGGCGGCGATCATCGTCAATTCAGCGGCAACGCCAATGCCGGCACCGGCGCCGCCGGCCTCGCCGACGCCGAGGCGATGGGCGCGGAGGCGGCGCGGGCGCTGGGCGTCGCCGCGGCCGACGTCCTGGTCTGCTCGACCGGGATCATCGGCACGCCGCTGCCGATGGACGTCATCCTCGCCGCGACCCCGAAGCTCGCCAAGAAGCTGTCGGTCGACGGCGGCGCACGACGCCGCCCGAGGCATCCTCACCACCGACCACAATGCCAAGGAGGCGCTGGTCGAGGGCTCGACCTTCACCCTCGGCGGCATGGCCAAGGGCTGCGGCATGATCGCGCCCAACATGGCGACGATGCTCGCCTTCCTCACCACCGACGCCGACGTCGCGCCGGACGAGCTGACGCCGCATCCTGCGCGACGCCGCGGACCGGACCTTCAACACCCTGAACGTCGACGGCGCGACCTCGACCAACGACACCGTCATCCTGCTCGCCAGCGGCCGGCGCGGGCAGCCGGACCTGGGCGAGTTCGCCGACGCCGTGCACAAGGTCTGCGAGGACCTGACCCTGCAGATGGCGCGCGACGCCGAGGGGATGACCAAGATGGTCGCGCTCTCGCGTCACCGGCGCCGCAGTCCGACGCCGAGGCGCGGATCGCGGCCAAGATCGATCGCCGAGAACAATCTCGTCAAATGCAGCTGGTACGGCGGCGATCCCTATTGGGGCCGGCTGCTCGCCGCGGCCGGCTCGGCGGGCATCGCCTTCGAGCCCGAGAAGACGAGCGTCGCCTATGGCGGCACGATCGTCGCGCGCGGCGGCACCGATGCCGAGCACGACGACGACGCCGTGGTCGCGCCACATGGCCGGCGAGCGGATCGAGATCGAGGTCGCGCTCGGCCTCGGCAAGGGCCGGGCGCAGGTGATCGGCATCGATCTCGGCCCCGGCTACATCAAAGAGAATGCGAGGACGTCATGAGGAGCCCGACCGAGACCGCCGAGATCCTCGTCCAGGCCCTGCCCTACATCCAGCGCTTCCCGGCAAGCTCGGTGGTGGTGAAGCTGGGCGGGGCGGCGATCGACAAGGCGCTCGACCGGGCGCTGGCGCAGGACGTGCTGCTGCTGCGGAGCGTCGGCGTGCGCTGCGTCCTCGTCCATGGCGGCGGGCCGCAGGTCGACGCGCTGATGAGGCGGATGGGCAAGGAGCCGGAGTTCCGCGACGGCCTGCGGGTCACCGACGCCGAGACGCTCGAGATCGTCCGGATGGTGCTGGTCGGCAAGATCAACCGCGACCTCGTCGCGACGATCAACCGCGAGGCGCTCGACGATCCGGTCGCGGTCGGCGTGTCGGGCGAGGATGCCGGGCTGCTCACCGTCACGCCGCGCGAATCCGGCGCTCGGCTTCGTCGGCGACGTCAGCCATGTCCGCGCCTCGGTGCTCGAGCGGCTGCTCGACGAGGGCCTGGCCCCGGTCGTCTCGACGATCGGCGCCGACGAGACCGGCCAGCCCTACAACGTCAATGCCGACGAGGCGGCGCGGGCGATCGCGGTGGCGATGGGGGCGGAGAAGATCGTCTATCTGACCGCCGCGCCCGGCCTGCTCGAGGACGTCGACGACGAAGCCAGCCTCGTCCCCCGCCTGACCTCGGCGGAGCTGCGCGAGCGGATCGACCATGACAGCGTGTCAGCGCGGGCATGATCCCCAAGCTCCGGGCCTGCGCCGACGCGGTCGACGGCGGCGTCGGCACGGCCCACATCATCGACGGCCGGGTGCCGCACGCGCTTGCTGATCGAGCTGCTCACCGACGAGGGCATCGGCACGATGGTCAAGAGGGAGAAGAGCTGGTGAGCGACCTCCTCACCATCGCCGATCTCGGCCGCGAGGGCGCTCGAGCGAGATCCTCGCTCTGTCCGAGCGCCCGACCTCGGCCGGCCGCTCGCCGGCAAGGGCGTCGCCCTGGTCTTCCAGAAGCCGTCGGCCCGAACCCGCAACTCGATGGAGATGGCGGTCGTCCAGCTCGGCGGCCATCCGGTCTACATCCAGAAGGAGGAGGTCGGCCTCGGCACCCGCGAGAGCGCCGAGGACGTCGCCCGCACCCTCGCCTGCTATCATGCGATCATCGCCGCCCGGGTGATGGACCATCGCGACCTGGGCGCGATGGCCGGCGGCGACCGACACGCCGGTGCTCAACATGCTCTCCGACCGCGACCATCCGCTGCAGGCGCTCGCCGACCTGCTGACGGTCAGGCAGCTGCTCGGCCGGCTCGAAGGCGCGCGCATCGCCTATGTCGGCGACGCGACAACAATGTCTGCCGCTCGCTCGCCGAGGCCTGCTCGCTGCTCGGGGTCGAGCTCACGCTCGCCAGCCCGGAAGGCTATGGGCTGGGCGACGCGCCCGACGGCGTGACGCCAGGTCGCCGATCCGGCCGAGGCGGTCGAGGGCGCCGAAATCGTCTACACCGACGTCTGGGTGTCGATGGGCCAGGACGACGAGAGCGAGGCGCGGACGCAGGCCTTCGCCGCCCTACCGGGTCGACGAGGCGCTGATGGCGCAGCGCGACGACGCCTGGTTCCTCCACTGCCTGCCCGCCCGCCGCGGCGAGGAGGTCAGCGCCGGGGTGATCGACGGCCCGCGAAGCGCGGTCTGGCGGCAGGCCGAGAACCGCATGCACACGGCGCGCGGCGCGCTCGCCTGGATGATCGGGCGTGACCGATGACCGACGCCCGCACCCGGCGGCAGAAGGCGATCGCCGACCTGATCCGCGGCCGAGCCGCTCGGCAGCCAGGAGGAGGTGACCGCGCGGCTCGGCGCGATCGGCTTCGCGGTCACCCAGGCGACGGTGTCGCGCGACCTCGACCAGCTCGGCGCGGTCAAGGTGAAGCGCGGCGGCGTCCTCGCCTACGCCCTGCCCGACCAGATCGGCGGCAGCGACTGGGCGCGCGGCGCGGCTCGAGCGGATCCTCGCCGAATGGGTGCTGTCGATCGAGGCGGCCGGCAATCTGCTCGTCATCAAGACCCCGCCCGGCTCGGCCCATCTCGTCGCCTCGCGCCATCGACCAGGCGCAGCTCGCCGAAGTCGCCGGCACGATCTCCGGCGACGACACCTTGTTCGTCGGCGCTGCGCGACGGAGTCGTCGCCGGCGATCATGGCCGACCGCTTCCGCAAGCTGTCCCAGGAATCCTGCATGAACCTCCCTCCCCCCAAGAAGGTCGTGCTCGCTTATTCGGGCGGGCTCGACACCTCGATCATCCTCAAATGGCTGCAGACCGAATATCGCGCCGAGGTCGTCACCTTCACCGCCGATCTCGGCCAGGGCGAGGAGGTCGAGCCGGCGCGGCGCAAGGCCGAGCTGCTCGGCATCAGGCCGGAGAACATCTTCATCGAGGATCTGCGCGAGGAGTTCGTCCGCGACTACGTCTTCCCGATGTTCCGGGCGAACACCGTCTACGAGGGCCAGTATCTGCTCGGCACCTCGATCGCCCGGCCGCTGATCGCCAAGCGCCAGATCGAGATCGCGCGGGCGGTCGGCGCCGACGCGGTCTGCCACGGCGCCACCGGCAAGGGCAACGACCAGGTCCGCTTCGAGCTCGGCTATTATGCGCTCGAGCCCGACATCCGGGTGATCGCGCCGTGGCGCGAATGGGAGTTCGCCAGCCGCGAGCGCTGATCGACTTCGCCGAGAAGCACCAGATCCCGATCTCGAAGGACAAGCGCGGCGAAGCGCCCTTCTCGATCGACGCCAACCTCCTCCACTCCTCGTCGGAGGGGAAGGTGCTCGAGGACCCGGCGGTCGAGGCGCCCGAATATGTCCACCAGCGCACCATCTCGCCGGAGGACGCGCCGGACAAGGCGACGGTGATCGAGATCGGCTTCGAGCGCGGCGATCCGGTCGCGATCGACGGCGAGGCGCTGTCGCCCGCGGCGCTTGCTCGACCCGGCTCAACGAGCTCGGCCACGACAACGGCATCGGCCGGCTCGACCTGGTCGAGAACCGCTTCGTCGGCATGAAGTCGCGCGGCGTCTACGAGACGCCCGGCGGCACCATCCTGCTCGCCGCCCATCGCGGCATCGAATCGATCACCCTCGACGGCGGCGCCGCGCATCTCAAGGACGAGATCATGCCGCGCTACGCCAAGCTGATCTACAACGGCTTCTGGTTCTCGCCCGAGCGCGAGATGCTGCAGGCGCTGATCGACAAGAGCCAGGAGCATGTCACCGGCACGGTCCGGGTGAAGCTCTACAAGGGCAATGCGACGGTGATCGGCCGGGACGAGCCCGCTCGCGCTCTACGACCAGGACCTGGTCACCTTCGAGGAAGGCTCGTCGAGCTACGACCAGCGCGACGCGGCGGGCTTCATCCGGCTCAACGCGCTGAGGCTGCGGATCGCCGCGAAACGCGCGCGCCAGGGCTGACCCGCTGCCGCCGGGCTCCGTCCGGCTGTCCGTTTCCGGACGAAGTGAACGAAGTGGACGCGACAACGGCGATTCCCGAACCCCGCCCCCTGTCCGTTTCCGGACGAAGTGGACGAAGTGGACGGATGACGCCTCTTTTCGTTCGGGCCGTCCGCGGAAAAGAGATTCATCCCACCGCCCGCAACGGGGCGGCGGTTCAAAGAGCCCGGCGCGAATAGAACATAGCACGAACACTAGGTCGCGTCAAGGCCCTCGTCTTCCCGGTGGAGGCCGGGACCCAGGAACGTTGCGGCCGGCTGTCGGAGCGGCGAGCTCGCATCGCTTCGAATGGCCGAGTTCCTGGGTCCCGGCCTTCGCCGGGATGACGGTCGAGCAGGGACTAGCCCAGCGCCTTCTTCGCGCGCCGGATCTGCTCCCTCACCCGCTCCGGCGCCGTCCCGCCGTAGCTGGTGCGGCTGCGGATCGAGGCATCGACGGTGAGGACGTCGTAGACCCGCTCGTCGATCCTCGCGTCGATCGCGCGGAGCGTCTCGAGGTCGAGCTCGGCCAGCCCGACGCCGCGCTCCTCCGCCGCCGCGACCGCCCGGCCGACGATATGATGCGCCTCGCGGAACGGCAGGCCCGCCTCGCGCACCAGCCAGTCGGCGAGGTCGGTGGCGGTCGAGAAGCCGGCCTCGGCCGCCGCGCGCATCCGGTCCGCGTCGAACGTCGTCGCCTCGACCATGCCGGCCAGCGCCTGGAGCGACAGGATCAGCAGGTCGTGCGCCTCGAAGACCGGCGGCTTGTCGTCCTGCATGTCCTTCGAATAAGCGAGCGGCAGCCCCTTCATCGTCATGACCAGCGCGACCATCGCTCCGGCGATCCGGCCCGAATGGCCGCGGACCAGCTCGGCCGCGTCGGGGTTGCGCTTCTGCGGCATGATCGACGAGCCGGTGCTGTAGGCGTCGGGCAGGCGGACGAAGCCGAAGGGCTGGCTCGCCCAGATGATCAGCTCCTCGGCGAGGCGGGAGAGGTGGAGCGCGCACTGGGTCGCCGCCATCAGATAGTCGAGCGCGAAGTCGCGGTCGGAGACGGCGTCGAGCGAGTTGGCGCAGGGCCGGTCGAAGCCGAGCGCGGCGGCGGTCGCCTCGCGGTCGATCGGGAAGCCGGTTCCGGCCAGCGCGGCGGCGCCGAGCGGGCATTCGTTGAGCCGGCGCGCGGGCGTCGGCGAAGCGCGACGCGGTCGCGCGCGAGCATCTCGTAATAGGCCATCAGATGATGGCCGAGGGTGACCGGCTGGGCGGACTGGAGATGGGTGAAGCCCGGCATCACGCGTCTCGGCATGCTCGTCGGCGCGCGCGACGAGCACGCGCTGGAAGGCGGCGAGCGCGCCGTCGGCCTCGTCGATCGCGCCGCGGACCCAGAGGCGGAAATCGGTCGCGACCTGGTCGTTGCGCGAGCGCGCGGTGTGGAGCCGGCCGGCGGCCGGCGCCGATCAGCTCGGCGAGCCGCGCCTCGACATGCATGTGGATGTCCTCGAGCGCGGGATCCTCCTGCACGCCGATCCGCGCATATTCGTCCTCGATCCGCTCGAGCCCCTCGGCGATGGCGGAGGCGTCGGCCTCGGGGACGATGCCCTGGGTCTCGAGCATCGCGACATGGGCGAGCGAGGCGGCGATGTCCTCGCGCCACAGCCTCTTGTCGAAGCCGATCGAGGCGTTGATCTCGCGCATCAGCGCCGCCGGCCCGCCGGCGAAGCGGCCGCCCCACATCAGGTTGGACTTGGGCTTGTCGTCGGCGATGGCGGGTCTCCTCGAACGAGGGCGATAGGGCAAAGGCGCGTCAGAGGGAATTCCTCCCCGAGCTTGTCTCGGGGAGGGGGACCGCGGCGCGAAGCGGCGCGGTGGAGGGGGGATTTCGGGTCAGCCTTTCCCCTCCACCAAGCTTGGTGACAGGTACATGCTGCCATGCAGCGGGTGACAGTCACCTATTGCGTTGCGGCAATCCCGGGGCTGCCTCGGCACCGACACGGCGAGTCCGTTCGCTCGATGGCCGCCCGAAGCCCTGCTGCAGCGCACAAGGTGACAGGTACATGTTGCTATGCAGCAGGTGACAGTCACCTGTTGCGATGCGGCATCCAAAGCGCGTCAGATGGAATTCCTCCCCGAGCAAGCTCGGGGAGGAATTTGTGCTCGCTGCCCGTCGTCGCTAATCCGCGGCCATGCGGCAAGCCACCGGGACCCTCGAATTCCACACCTCGCGCCAGGGCCTGCTCGAGATCACCCGCGAGGTCGCCGCCTGGACCTCGGCCCAGGGCATGACCGAAGGCCTGCTCACCCTCTTCTGCCGGCACACCTCCGCCTCGCTGATCATCCAGGAGAATGCGGCGCCCGAGGTGCGCTCCGACATCGAGGCGTGGGTGGCGCGGCTGGCGCCGGAAGACCCCGCCGCCTACGCCCATCGCGACGAGGGGCCGGACGACATGCCGGCGCATCTGCGGACGATCCTCACCCAGGTCCAGCTCGCCGTGCCGCTGGTCGGCGGGCGGCTGGCGCTCGGCACCTGGCAGGGCCTCTACCTGTTCGAGCACCGCCGCCGGCCGCACCGGCGCAGCCTCGCCGCTCCACCTGATCGGGGAATGAGCCGATGAGCCTCGAATCGGTCCGCGCCTGGCTCGCGGCCCATGCGCCCGAGCTTCCGCTGATCGAGGTCGAGGAGAGCACCGCGACGGTCGAGACCGCCGCCCGCGCCCTCGGGGTCGAGCCGGGACGGATCGCCAAGACCCTGGCGGTTCGGGTGGGCGAGACCGTCTTCCTGCTCGTCGCCCGGGGTGATGCCCGGCTCGACAACGGCAAGACCAAGGCCGAATTCCACGCCCGGCCGCGGATGCTCGGGCCGGAGGAGACTCTGGCGCTGACCGGCCATCCGGTGGGCGGGGTCTGCCCGTTCGGGCTGGCGACCGACCTGCCGGTCTATTGCGACGTCTCGCTGCGCGGCTTTCGACCTTGTCTATCCGGCGGCCGGATCGCTCAACAGCTCGGTCGAGGTGACGCCCGGGCGCCTGTTCGAGCTGGTCGGTGAGCGCTGGGTCGACCTTTGCCGATTGCCGGACGCGGCGGATTGATCGGAGGCGGTGCGCCCTCCTATGGTCGGCCGATGAAGCGCTTTCTACCGCTGCTCGCCCCGCTCCTGCTCGCCGCCTGCGCGACGGACGATTCGGCGGCGGTGCCGGCGGTGGCGAGCTGGCGCTCGGTCGCCACCGACTTCGACCGCGAGCGGGCGCGCAAGTGGCGGACCGCCTGGGTGCGAGCGGTCGGCCAGGCGCGGGCCGCCGGCCACTCGGCGGAGATCGCCCGCGAAGGCGCGCTGCTCGACCCGGACTCGGCGCTGCGCGGCGTCGCTCCGCCGGCCGGACGACTATCGCTGCCGGGTCCTCAAGATCGGCGCCAAAAGCGAGGGCATGCTCGATTACGTCGCCTATCCGCAGTTCGACTGCCGCATTTCCGCCGTCGCGGGAGCGATGGACTTCGTCAAGCTGACCGGCTCGCAGCGGCCGGTCGGGCGGCTGTTCCCCGACGGCGCCCGCCGACTGATCTTCCTCGGCACCCTCCAGCTCGGCGACGAGGAGGGCTTGCTTCGCTACGGCCACGACCGCCAGCGCGACATGATCGGCCTGCTCGAGCGGATCGGCGAGCGCCGCTGGCGCCTCGCATTCCCCTATCCCGCCTTCGAATCGACGCTCGACGTGATCGAGCTGCTGCCCAAGGAATGACCCGGATGAAACGCCTCGCGCTCCTGCCCCTGCTCGCCCCCCTCTATTTTGGCGCCGCGCCCGCCGCCGCCGATCCGCTCGCCGACGAGGTGAGGCAGGACCTGCCGGCGCTGATGAGCCTCTACCGCGACCTCCATGCCAATCCCGAGCTCAGCCTGCAGGAGGTCAGGACCTCGGCGAAGCTGGCGGCCGAGGCGAGGAAGCTCGGCTTCGAGGTGACGACCGGAGTCGGCAAGACCGGGGTCGTCGCGGTGATGAAGAACGGGCCCGGGCCGGTGCTGCTGATGCGCGCCGACATGGACGCTTTGCCGGTGGTCGAGCAGACCGGCCTGCCCTTCGCCAGCAAGGTCAAGGCGATGAGCGTCTCCGGGACCGAGAGCGGGGTGATGCACGCCTGCGGACACGACACCCACATGACCGCCTGGCTCGGCACCGCCCGGCGTATGGCGGCGGCGAAGGGCCAGTGGTCGGGGACTCTGGTGATGATCCTCCAGCCCGCCGAGGAGACCGGCGAGGGCGCCCGGGCGATGCTCGACGACGGCCTGTTCACCCGCTTCCCCAAGCCGACCCACGCCCTCGCCTTCCACGACAGCGCCTCGCTCCCGGCCGGCGTGCTCGGGATCACCGTCGGCCCGGCCTTCGCCAACGTCGACACGGTCGACATCCTCGTCAAGGGCGTCGGCGGCCACGGCGCCGTGCCGCAGAACACCCGCGACCCGATCGTGCTCGCCAGCCGGATCGTCGGCACCCTCCAGACCCTGGTCAGCCGCGAGCTCGACCCGCAGGACGCGGCGGTGGTGACGGTCGGCAGCTTCCAGTCGGGCACCAAGCACAACATCATCTCCGACCAGGCGACGCTGCTTCTGACCGTGCGCAGCTACAATCCGAAGACCCGCCGCGCACTGCTCGACGGAATCCAGCGGATCGCCCGAGGCGAGGCGATCGCGGCCGGGGTGCCGGAGGACCGGATGCCGGTGGTGACGATCCGCGAGGGCGAGTTCACGCCTGCCGCGGTCAACACCGAGAAGCTCAGCGCCTCGACCGCCGCCCTCTTCCGCCAGCGTTTCGGCGCCGACCGGGTGCGCGCCGTTCCGCCGCCGATGGTCGGCGAGGATTTCGGCCGCTACCACCTCGCCGACCAGAATATCGAGAGCCTGATCTTCTGGGTCGGCGGAGTGCCGAAGGCGAAATGGGACGAAGCCGGCGGCGACACCTCGAAGCTGCCCTCGCTGCACAGCCCCTATTGGGCCCCCGAGGCCGAGACGGTGATCGCGACCGGCACCGAGGCGATGGTGACGGCGGCGATGGGGGTTCTGGGGAAATAGCCGTCATCCCGGCGAAAGCCGGGACCCAAGGACACGGATCCCTGAGTTCCTGGGTCCCGGCCTTCGCCGGGATGACTGCTAAACCACCCCGAAGGCCAGCATCGCGTCGGCGACCTTCTTGAAGCCGGCGATGTTCGCGCCCTTCACATAGTCGACATAGGCGTCCGAAACCCGGCCGTGCTCGAGGCAGCGTTCGTGGATTCCGTCCATGATGTCCTTGAGGAGGCGCTGCAATTCCTCCTCCTTCCAGCTCAGGCGGGCGCTGTTCTGGCTCATCTCCAGCCCCGAGACGGCGACTCCGCCGGCATTGGCGGCCTTGCCGGGCGCGTAGAGCAGGCGGGCCTGCTTGAAGACCCGGACGCCCTCCAGGTCGGTCGGCATGTTGGCGCCTTCCGACACGGCGATGCAGCCGTTGGCGACGAGGGTGCGGGCGTCGTCCCCGAGCAGCTCGTTCTGGGTCGCGCAGGGCAAGGCGATGTCGCACTCGACCGCCCAGGGCCGGCCGCCGGCATGGAAGGTCGCCCCCTTGAACTCCTCGGCATATTCGCAGATCCGGCCGCGCCGCTTGGTCTTGTGGGCCTTGACCCAGTCGATCTTCTCCTGGTTGATCCCCGCGGGATCGTGGACGAAGCCCTCGCTGTCGGAGAAGGTCAGCACCTTGCCGCCGAGCTGGACGACCTTCTCGGCCGCGTGGGTGGCGACGTTGCCGGAGCCGGAAATCACGACCCGCCTGCCGACCAGGTCGAGCCCCCGCGTCGCCAGCATGTTGGCGAGGAAATAGACGGCGCCGTAGCCGGTCGCCTCGGTTCGGATCAGCGAGCCGCCATATTCGAGGCCCTTGCCGGTGAGGACCCCTTCCCAGCTGTTCGTGATCCGCTTGTACTGGCCGAACATGTAGCCGATCTCGCGCTCGCCGACCCCGATGTCGCCGGCGGGCACGTCGACATTGGCGCCGATGTGGCGGAACAGCTCGGTCATGAAGCTCTGGCAGAAGCGCATGATCTCGTTGACGCTCTTGCCCTTGGGATTGAAGTTGGCGCCGCCCTTGCCGCCGCCCATCGGCAGGCCGGTCAAGGCGTTCTTGAACGTCTGCTCGAAGGCGAGGAACTTGAGGATCGATTCGTTGACCGACGGGTGGAAGCGGATCCCGCCCTTGTAGGGGCCGATCGCATTGTTGTTCTGGACCCGGTAGCCGCGCTGGACCCGGATATTGCCCTTGTCGTCCTCCCAGCAGACCCGGAAGGACACCACCCGGTCGGGCTCGGCCATTCGCCTGAGGATCTGCGCCTCGTGATATTCGGGCTTGCCGGCGGTGAACTCGAAGATGTCCTGGGCGACCTCGTAGACGGCCTGGACGAATTCCGGCTGGTGCGGGTTGCGGCGCTTGACGCCGTCCATGAAGCCTTCGAGGTCGACATGCCCGCCGCGCCCTCGGTTCATCGCGCATCCCCTCGATTGCGCTCCGTTGGCCGGAGTCGCTCGGAGAACGTGCGTCAGAAGGTGGAGCGGGTCAAATTCCTCCCCGGCCTCCCGGGGGTGAGATCAGCGAGAGGCGCCGTCCAATATCGCCTCGATCGCGCGCTCGACCTCCTTGATCGGGGCCATTCCGTCGACCCGGCGGACAAGGCCGCGGGCATCGTAATAAGGGAGGATCGGCGCGGTCTTGGCGCGATATTCGGCGAGCCGGGTGCGCACCGTCTGCTCATTGTCGTCGGGACGGCGCTTGAACTGGTCCTCCGCGCCGCAGACGTCGCACAGCCGCTCGACCTTGGGAAGCTTGTAGCGGTCGTGATAGCCCTCGCCGCATTTGGCGCAGGAGAAGCGGCCGGTGATCCGGTCGACGAGCGCGTCGGCGTCGACCTCGAGCTCGATGACATGGTCGAGCCTCATGTCGCGGTCGGCGAGCAGCCGGTCGAGCGACCTGGCCTGGGCCTCGGTGCGCGGATAGCCGTCGAAGATGAAGCCGGAGCCGGAATAGCGCTCGGGCAGGTCGAGCCGGTTGGCGATCAGCTCGTCGACCACCTCGTCGGGGACGAGCTCGCCGGCTTCCATGATCGCCTTGGCGCGAAGGCCGATCGGGCTGCCGGTCTTGATCGCCTCGCGCAGCATGTCGCCGGTGGAGAGCTGGACCAGGCCGCGCTCGGCGATCAGCCGAGCCGCCTGGGTCCCCTTGCCGGCGCCCGGAGGCCCGAGCAGGATGATGTTCACCTGCGCGAGCCCCCCTTGAGCTTCGCCTTCTTGATGAGATCGCCATATTGGTGGGCGATGAGGTGGCTCTGGATCTGGGTCACCGTGTCCATCGTCACGTTGACGACGATGAGCAGGCTGGTGCCGCCGAGATAGAAGGGGATTCCGGCCCGGGCGATGAAGAATTCCGGCACGAGGCAGATCAGCGTCAGATAGGCGGCGCCGATGACGGTGATCCGGGTGAGGACGTAGTCGAGATATTCCTCGGTCCGCTTGCCCGGGCGGATGCCGGGGATGAAGCCGCCGTAGCGCTTCAGATTCTCCGCCGTCTCCTCCGGGTTGAACACGACCGCGGTGTAGAAGAAGCAGAAGAAGATGATGCCCGCGGCGTAGAGCGCCAGATAGAGCGGGGCGCCGTGCTGAAGCGCCGGGTGACGGTGATCAGCGCATTGTCCCACATGCTCTCGCCGTCGGTCGTCCGGTTGCCGGCGAACTGGGCGATGGTCAGCGGCATCAGCAGCAGCGACGAGGCGAAGATCGGCGGGATCACGCCCGAGGTGTTGATCTTGAGCGGCAGATGCGACTTTTCCGCCTGCATCTGGCCGCGCGCGGTCTGGCGCTTGGGATATTGGATCAGCACCCGGCGCTGGGCCCGCTCCATGAAGCAGATGAACAGGATGAGGATCGCGACGAGGGCGATCACGGCCATGATGAGCAGCGGCGACAGGGTGCCGGTGCGGCCGCTCTCGAACACCTGGACGAGCGTCGTCGGAAGCTGGGCGACGATTCCGGCCATGATGATCAGCGAGACGCCGTTGCCGATGCCGCGGCTGGTGATCTGCTCGCCCAGCCACATCAGGAACATGGTTCCGCCGATCAGCGAGACGACGGTGGTGATCCGGAACATCATGCCGGGATCGAGCACGGCCGAGCCGGTGCTGCCCTGGCCCCAGCCCTCGAGGCCGACGGCGATGAAATAGCCCTGGATGGCGCAGAGCAGGACGGTGCCGTAGCGCGTATATTGGTTGAGCTTCTTGCGGCCGCTCTCGCCCTCCTTCTTGAGCGCCGCGAGCGTCGGCGACATCGAGGTGGCGAGCTGAACGACGATCGAGGCGGTGATGTAGGGCATGACGCCCAATGCGATCAGGCTCATCCGCTCGAGGCTTCCGCCCGAGAACATGTTGAAGAAGTCGAGCACTCCGCCGCGGGTCGTGTCGAACAAATTGGCGAGCGCGCGCGGATCGATGCCGGGCAGCGGAATGAAGCTCAGCAGCCGGAAGATGACCAGGGCGCCGAGGGTGAACCACAGCCGCTTCTTGAGGTCGGTCGCCTTGGCGAAATTCGCCAGGCTGAGGTTGGAAGCCATCGATTCGGCTGCGGATGCCATAGTGGTTCGATCCCGGAAAAAGACGCGAGGCGGCGGAGAATGATGACCCCCGCCGCCTCATATAGTGGCCGGATTCGGCTTGTCAGCCTTTCAACCGGCGGGAAGCGGCTTAGGCGTCCTTGCGCTTCTTGACGCTGTTCTTCTTCGCGGCCGCCTTCTCGGAGGCCGGGACCACCTCGATCAGCTCGATCGAGCCGCCGGCGTCCTCGACCGCCTTGCGGGCGCCGGCGGAGGCGCCGGCGACCTTGAAGGCGAGCTTGGCGGTCAGGCTGCCCTTGCCGAGCAGGCGGACGCCGTCCTTGCCGCCGCGCGACAGGCCGGCGGCGCGGAGCGCCTCCTGGTCGATCGTGCCCTCGGGCGCGAAGCGGCCGGCGTCGATCGCCTTCTGGATCATGCCGACGTTCACCTCGGCATAATCCTTGGCGAAGATGTTGTTGAAGCCGCGCTTCGGCAGCCGCATGTGGAGCGGCATCTGGCCGCCCTCGAAGCCGAAGACCGACACGCCCGAGCGCGACTTGGCGCCCTTCTGGCCGCGGCCGGCGGTCTTGCCGAGGCCGGAGCCGATGCCGCGGCCGACCCGGACGCGCGACTTGCGGGCGCCCTTATTGTCCCTGAGATCGTTGAGTTTCATGTCTTGCACTCGCTTTCGCTTTGGTCGCGCCTAACTCCCCTCTCCCTGTAGGGGAGAGGGGCTGGGGGTGAGGGACTGAAGTAAGTGACAGTCACCTACCTCGGGCCCTCACCTCGCCGGCGCTTCGCGCCGGCTTTCCTCTCCCTGCAGGGAGAGGAGGTTAACGTTCCACCGACACCATATGCTGCACCTTGCGGATCATGCCGCGCACCTCGGGGGTGTCGGTCAGCTCGACCGTGCGGTGCATCTTGTTGAGGCCGAGCCCGATCAGCGTCTTGCGCTGGTCGGGCGTGCGGCGGATCGGCGATCCGGTCTGGGTGATCTTGATCGTCGCCATCGTTCTTACTCCGTCACCGCTTCGGCCTCGGCCGAAGCCTCGGCGCCGGTCAGGCCCTCGCGGCGCGCCATCAGGTCGGCGACCTTGCGGCCGCGGCGCTGGGCCACCGCCTTCGGGCTGGTCTGCTCCTTCAAGCGCCTCGAAGGTCGCCCGGACCATGTTGTAGGGGTTGGACGTGCCGATCGACTTGGTCACCACGTCGGCGACCCCGAGGCTCTCGAACACGGCGCGCATCGGGCCGCCGGCGATGATCCCGGTCCCGGCCGGAGCCGAGCGGACATAGACCCGTCCGGCGCCGAAATGGCCGAGGCCGTCATGGTGCAGGGTGCGGCCCTCGCGGAGCGGAACCCGGACCATGGCCTTCTTGGCCGCGGCGGTCGCCTTGGAGATCGCCTCGGGCACCTCGCGGGCCTTGCCGTGGCCGAAGCCGCAGCGGCCCTTGCCGTCGCCGACGACGACCAGCGCCGCGAAGCCGAAGCGCTTGCCGCCCTTCACCGTCTTGGAGACGCGGTTGATGTGGACGAGCTTCTCGATCAGCTCCTCGCCGCCGTCGTCGTCGCCGCCGCGCCCGCGGCCGCCGCGCTCGTCGCGCCGGCCGCGGCCGCCGCGATCGCCGCCGCCCCGTCCGCCGCCGCCGCCGCGTCCGCCGCGGCCGCCGCGCGGGCCGCGGCCCTCGGCGCGCCGGGGCGCCGGCCTCGGCCTCGGGAGTGGCCACGACGTCGGGAGAGACCTCGGTGCCTTCGATGGTGTTTTCGTCAGCCATTTAGAACTCCAATCCGCCTTCGCGGGCGGCATCGGCCAGCGCCTTCACGCGGCCGTGAAACAGGAAACCGCCGCGGTCGAACACGACCCGGGTGACGCCCGGCCGCCTTGGCGCGCTCGGCGACCCGCTTGCCGACCTCCTGGGCGCCCGAGACGGTCGCGCCGGTCGAGCCGCGCGCGTCCTTCTCGAGCGTCGAGGCGGAAGCGACGGTGCGGCCTTCCGAATCGTCGATGACCTGGGCGTAGATGTGGCGGCCGGAGCGGTGGATCGACAGGCGCGCGCGCGCGCCGGCCCGCTTGCGGAGCGAGGTGCGGACGCGCTGGCGGCGCCGCTCGAAGAGGGTGAGTTTCGCCATGGCTACTTCTTCTTGCCTTCTTTGCGGAAGATATACTCGCCGCGATACTTGATGCCCTTGCCCTTGTAGGGCTCCGGCTTGCGCCAGCGGCGGATCTCGGCGGCGAGCTGACCGACGCGCTGCCGATCGTTGCCCGAAATCTCGACCGTGGTCGGATCCGGGGTCTTCACCTCGAGACCCTCGGGCACCGGCGATGTTGACGTCGTGGCTGTAGCCGAGCTGGAGGCGCAGGTTGCGGCCCTGGGCGGCGGCGCGATAGCCGACGCCGGTGATCTCGAGCACCTTGGTGAAGCCCTCGGTGACGCCGGTCACCAGATTCTGCACCAGCGTCCGGTGCATGCCCCAGAAGGAGCGCGCCCGCTTGCTGTCGTTGGCCGGCTTGACGACGATCCGGCCGTCCTCGATGCCGTAGCTGATGTCGTCGAGCATCGGCATCGACGAGGTGCCCTTGGGCCCCTTCACCGACAGCATCCGATCCTTCGACCGTCGCGGTGACGTCTGTCGGGCAACGCCACCGGCACTTTTCCAATGCGGCTCATCAGAACACCTCCGCCAGCACCTCGCCGCCGACATTCTGCTCGCGCGCTTCCGCGTCGGACAGAACGCCGCGTGGCGTCGAGACGATCGTGATGCCGAGGCCGTTGCGGACCCGCGGCAGCTCCTGAGCGCCCGAATAGACCCGGCGGCCGGGCTTCGAGACCCGGGAGACGTGCTGGATCGCGGGCTGGCCCTCGAAATATTTCAGCTCGATGCGCAGGCCGGCATGGGCGCCGAGCGCCTCCTCGCGATAGCCGCGGATATAGCCCTCGCGCTGGAGCACATCGAGCACGCGCACGCGCAGCTTCGACGCGGGGGACATCACGCTGTCCTTGCGCGCCTGCTGGCCGTTGCGGATGCGGGTGAGCATATCACCCAGGGGATCGGTCAATGGCATAGCTAGTCCTTACCAGCTCGACTTGGTGAGGCCGGGGATCAGGCCCTTGTTGCCCAGTTCGCGGATCATGATCCGCGACAGGCCGAACTTGCGATAGTTCGCGCGCGGACGGCCGGTGAGGCCGCAGCGGTTGCGGACCCGGGTCGGGTTCCCGTTGCGCGGAATCTCCGCCATCTTCAGGCGCGCGATCAGCCGCTCGGTGTCGTCGAGGGACTCGTCCTCGGCGATCGCCTTGAGCTTCGAATAGCGGCCCGCATATTTCTTCACGAGCTTCTTGCGACGCTCGTTCTTGTTGATCGAACTCAGTTTCGCCATGGACTTAAGCTCTCTTCCTCTTGTCGGAAAGCGGACGGCCTCAGGCCGCCTGCTTCTGATCCTCTTCGACCGGGAACGGGAAGTTGAAGAGGCGCAGCAGCTCGCGCGCCTCGTCGTCCGTGTTCGCGGTGGTGGTGACGATGACGTCCATGCCGCGCACCTTCTCGATGCGGTCATAGTTGATCTCGGGGAACACGATCTGCTCCTTGAGGCCCATCGCGTAATTGCCGCGACCGTCGAACGATTTCGGGTTCAGGCCGCGGAAGTCGCGGACGCGCGGCAGCGCGATCGTGACCAGGCGGTCGAGGAACTCGTACATGCGCTCGCGGCGAAGGGTGACCTTGACGCCGATCGGCATGCCCTCGCGCAGCTTGAACTGGGCGATCGACTTCTTGGCCTTGGTGATCACCGGCTTCTGGCCGGCGATCAGCTCCATCTCGGCGGCGGCGGTCTCGACGCGCTTCTTGTCCTGGGTCGCCTCGCCGACGCCCATGTTGAGGACGATCTTCTCGAGCCGCGGGACCTCGAGCCGGTTCTTGTAGCCGAACTTCTCGGTCATCGCCGGAGACGATGCGCTCGTCATAGTCGCGCTTGCAGGCGCGGCGTGTATTTGGCTTCAGCCATTGATCAGCTCCCCGGACTTCACGGCGACGCGGACCTTCTTGCCGTCGCGCTCCTCGAAACGGACGCGGGTCGGCTTGCCGGTCTTGGGATCCTCCAGCGCCACCTTGGAGACGTGCAGCGGCGCCTCGCGGCGCTCGATCCCGCCCTGCGGATTGGTCTGGCGACGGCTTGCGGTGGCGGGCGGCGACGTTGACGCCGGAGACGATCACCTTGCCCTCCTTGGGCATCGACTTGGTGACCTCGCCATGCTTGCCCTTGTCCTTGCCGGACAGGACGACGACCCGGTCGCCCTTCTTGATCTTCATAGCCACGGTTACAGGACCTCCGGCGCCAGGCTGATGATCTTCATGTGCTTCTTGGCGCGCAGCTCGCGCACGACCGGACCGAAGATGCGGGTGCCGATCGGCTCGGCATTGTTGTTGACCAGCACCGCCGCGTTCGAATCGAAGCGGATCGTCGAGCCGTCCGGACGGTGGATGTCCTTGGCGGTGCGGACGATGACGGCCTTGTGGACGTCGCCCTTCTTCACGCGGCCGCGCGGCGCCGCCTCCTTGACGGAGACGACGATGATGTCGCCGACGCCGGCGAAGCGGCGCTTCGACCCGCCGAGCACCTTGATGCACTGGACGCGCTTGGCGCCGCTATTGTCGGCGACCTCAAGGTTGGACTGCATCTGGATCATCGATCCAATTCCTTCTTCACTTCAACCGGGACATGCCCGGCGATCAGCTTCAACAAACTAGGCGACGTCGGCCTTCTCGGGCGTGGCGTGGGTGTCGACGCGGTCGAGCACCTTCCACGTCTTCAGCTTCGAGATCGGCCGGGTCTCCTCGATCCGGACGGTCTCGCCGGCCTTGAACTCGTTGCCCTCGTCATGGGCGTGATACTTCTTCGACCGCTTGATGATCTTGCCGTAGAGCGGGTGCTTCACCCGCCGCTCGACCTTGACCACCACGGTCTTGTCGGTCTTGTCCGACACGATCGTGCCGGTGAGAACGCGCTTCGGCATTCGTCTACTCCTTATGCCTTCGGCCTGGGCGGCGGCGGGCGCGCTCGGTCTGCAGCGTCTTGATCTGGGCGATGGTGCGGCGCACCTCGCGGATCCGGGACGGCTTCTCGAGCTGGTTGGTGGCGGCCTGGAAGCGCAGGTTGAACTGCTCGCGCTTCAGCTCGCCCAGCTGCTCGCATGAGCTGGTCGTCGGTGCGGGTCTTCAAATCGTCGATCTTGGCCATCTTACGCGTCCTCGAGCAGCGATCTCGCCGAGGCGGGCGACGACCTTGGTCTTGATCGGCAGCTTCTCCGCGGCGCGCTCGAAGGCGACCTTGGCGAGCGGGCCGGGAACTCCGTCCAGCTCGAACAGGATGCGGCCGGGCTTGACCCGGGCGACCCAGAATTCGGGCGAGCCCTTGCCCGAGCCCATGCGGACCTCGGCGGGCTTCGACGAGACCGGCACGTCCGGGAAGATGCGGATCCACAAGCGCCCCTGGCGCTTGATGTGGCGGGTGATCGCGCGGCGGGCCGCCTCGATCTGGCGGGCGGTGATCCGCTCCGGCTCCATCGCCTTCAGGCCATAGGCGCCGAAGTTCAGCGCGGTGCCGCCCTTGGCGTCGCCGTGGATCCGGCCCTTGAAGGCCTTGCGGAACTTGGTGCGTTTGGGTTGCAGCATTTTCTTTTTTCCTTAACGCGCCGGGCGGACGCCGGAGGTCTGCGCTTCCATCATCAGCCGGTCCTGCGCGAGCGGGTCGTGGCCGAGGATCTCGCCCTTGAAGATCCACACCTTGACGCCGCACACGCCATAAGCGGTGTGGGCGGTGGCCTCGGCATAATCGACGTTGGCGCGCAGCGTGTGCAGCGGCACCCGGCCCTCGCGATACCATTCGGTGCGGGCGATCTCGGCGCCGCCGAGACGGCCCGACGCAGGTGATGCGGATGCCCTCGGCGCCGAGCCGGAGCGCCGACTGCACCGCGCGCTTCATCGCGCGGCGGAAGGCGATGCGGCGCTCGAGCTGGTCGGCGACGCCCTGGGCGACGAGCTTGGCGTCGATCTCGGGCTTGCGGATCTCGACGATGTTCAGCGACACGTCGCTCGACGTCATCGCGCCGAGCTGCTTCCTCAGCTTCTCGATGTCGGCGCCCTTCTTGCCGATGATCACGCCGGGGCGCGCGGCATAGATGGAGACCCGGCACAGCTTGGCCGGACGCTCGATCACCACCTTGGAGATCGCCGCCTGCGGCAGCGCCTTCATGATGAACTGGCGGATCTTGAGATCCTCGAGCAGCAGCCGGCCGTAATCGGCGCCTTCGGCATACCAGCGGCTGTCCCAGGTGCGGTTGATCTGCAGCCGCATACCGATCGGATTGGATTTCTGACCCATGTTTAAGCTTCCTGCTGCTCGCGGACGACGATGCGCACGCGGCTGAACGGTTTGACGATCCGGCTGGCGCGGCCGCGCGCGCGCGGCGTGAAGCGCTTCATCGAGATGGCTCTTGCCGACCGACGCCTCGGCGACGACGAGCGCGTCGACGTCGAGATTGTGGTTGTTCTCGGCATTGGCGATCGCGCGCGGCGAGCACCTTGCGTACGTCGACCGCCATCGCCTTGGTCGAGAAGGAGAGGATGTTGCAGCGCGTCTTCCGCCTTCTTGCCGCGGATCAGGGCCGCGACGAGGTTCAGCTTCTGGGCCGAACCGCGGATCTGGGTGCCGACCGCGAGCGCCTCGTTGTCGGCGACCTTGCGGGGGGATGCCTGCTTGCCCATGGCTTACCTCTTGCCCTTCTTGTCGGCGGCGTGGCCGGGGAAGTAGCGGGTCGGCGCGAACTCGCCGAGCTTCATTCCGACCATGTCCTCGTTGACCGACACGGGAATGAATTTCCGGCCGTTATAGACGTTGAAGGTGAGGCCGACGAACTGCGGCAGGATGGTGGAGCGGCGCGACCAGGTCTTGATCGGCGCACGGGTCTTCGCATCCTGCGCGGCCTCTGCCTTCTTCAGCAGCGACAGCTCGACGAACGGACCTTTCCAGACGGAGCGGGCCATGATTACCTCTTCTTCTTCGCGTGACGGGACCGGATGATCATCTTGTCCGTCGCCTTGTTGTTGCGGGTGCGGGCGCCCTTGGTCGGCTTGCCCCACGGGGTGACCGGGTGACGGCCGCCCGAGGTGCGGCCTTCGCCGCCGCCGTGCGGGTGGTCGACCGGGTTCTTGGCGACGCCGCGGGTCAGCGGACGCTGGCCCATCCAGCGGGTGCGGCCGGCCTTGGCGAAATTCTGGTTCTGGTTGTCCGGGTTGGAGACGGCGCCGACGGTGGCCATGCAGTCCGAGCGCATATAGCGCTGCTCGCCTGAATTGAGCCTGACCATGACCATGCCGCGGTCGCGGCCGACGACCTGGACATAGGTGCCGGCGGAACGGGCGAGCTGGCCGCCCTTGCCCGGCTTCATCTCGACATTGTGGACGATCGTGCCGACCGGCATCTGGCCCAGCTCCATCGCATTGCCCGGCTTCACGTCGACCTTGCGGCCGGCGACGACGGTGTCGCCCGGGGCGAGACGCTGCGGCGCGATGATGTAGGTCGAGCTCGCCGTCCTCATACTTCACCAGGGCGATGAAGGCGGTGCGGTTGGGATCATATTCCAGCCGCTCGACGGTGGCCGGCATGTCCCACTTGCGACGCTTGAAGTCGATATAGCGGTAGCGCTGCTTGTGGCCGCCGGCGATGCCGCGCGACGTCACATGGCCCTTGTTGTTGCGGCCGCCGGTCTTGCTTCTTGCCTTCGGTCAGCGCCTTGACGGGCTTGCCCTTCCACAGCGACGACTTGTCGACGAGGATCAGGCCGCGCTGCGACGAGGTCGTCGGGTTGTAGGTCTTGAGTGCCATCTGCCTCGCCTCAGATACCGGTGGTGACGTCGATCGACTGGCCCTCGGCCAGGGTCACGATCGCCTTCTTGACGTCCGAGCGCGTGTAGGGACGGCCCTTCCAGCGCTTGGTCTTGCCCTTCTGGGTGAGCGTGTTCACGCCGGTCACGCTGACGTTGAACAGCGCCTCGACCGCCGCCTTGATCTGCGGCTTGGTGGCGTCGTTCGCGACCTTGAAGACGACCGCATTATGCTCGGAGAGCATGGTCGACTTCTCGGTGATGTGCGGGCGCGAGGACGACATCGTAATGGTTGATGTCGACCTGCTGCTTCTTGGCGGCCTTAGCCATTGAACCGGGCCTCCAGCGTCTCGACCGCGGCGCGGGTCAGCACCAGCGTGTCGTGGTTGAGGATGTCGTAGACGTTGGCGCCGATCGCCGGGAGCAGGTCGATCTCGCGAAGGTTCGCCGGCCGCCTGGGCGAAGCCGACGTTGAGCGCGTCGCCGTCGATCACCAGGGCGTTGCTGGCCGAGGCCGAGCTTGCCGAGCTGCTCCTTCAGCGCCTTGGTCTTGGCCTCGCTCGAGGTCGAGATTCTCGATCACGACCAGCTTGCCGTCGCGGGCCTTGGACGGACAGCGCCATCTTGAGGCCGAGCGCGCGAACCTTCTTGTTCAGCGACGGATTGAAGTCGCGGACCCGGGGGCCGTGCGCCTTGCCGCCGCCGACGAAGATCGGGGCGCGGCGATCGCCGTGGCGGGCGGTGCCGCCGCCCTTCTGGCGGCCGAACTTCTTGCCGGTGCGGGCGACGTCCGAGCGCTCGCGGGCGGCGCGGGCGGTGCCGCGGCGCTTCTCGAGCTGCCAGGTGACGACCCGGTGGAGGATGTCGGCGCGCGGCTCGACGTCGAACATCTCGTCGGAGAGCTCGATGTCCTTGCCCGGCTTGCCGCCGTCCAGGGTCTGAACCTTGACCTTCATGGCTTAGCTTTCCTTGCTCTCGTCGGCCGCCGGGGTCTCGCCGGCGGTGTCGGCCTGGGCGTCGGACTCGGCGACGCCGGCGGCGACTTCCTCGGCGCCCGGCAGCGGCGGCAATTCGTGGGTGGCGGCGGCCTCGACCATTCCGGCCGGAGCCTCCTCATGCTCGATCTCGTCGGCGATCGCGCGGATGCCGGCGGGATAAGGCGCGGCTTCCGGGCGCGGCGACCTTGACCGCGTCCTTGACCAGCAGCCAGCCGCCCTTGTGGCCGGGCACCGAGCCCTTGACGAAGAGCAGGCCGCGCTCGAGCGTCGGTGCGGACGATTTCGAGATTCTGCTGGGTGCGGTTCTTCGCGCCCATATGGCCGGCCATCTTCTTGTTCTTGAAGACGCGGCCCGGATCCTGGCGCTGGCCGGTCGAGCCGAGCGAGCGGTGCGAGAGCGAGACGCCGTGGGTGGCGCGAAGGCCGCCGAAGCCCCAGCGCTTCATTCCGCCCTGGAAGCCCTTGCCCTGGGTCGAGCCCTGGATGTCGACATACTGGCCGGCGACGAAATGGTCGGCGGTGATCTCCGCGCCGACGTCGAGCAGCGCGTCCTCGGCGACGACGAACTCGGCGACCCGCGCCTTCGGCTCCACCTCGGCCTTGCCGAAATGGCCGCGCTGCGGCTTGGCGACGTTCTTCGCCTTGGCGGTGCCGGCGCCGAGCTGGAGCGCGGCATAGCCGTCGCGATCCGCTTCCTTGCGGGCCACGACCTGGACATTGTCGAGCGCCAGGACGGTGACCGGCACGTGGCGGCCGTCCTCCTGGAACAGGCGGGTCATCCCCATTTTCTTCGCGATCACGCCAGTGCGCATGATCATACTCCTTATACAGAGGCCCCCGGACCATTCCGAGGGCGTGCAAGCCCAAATATCATGCGTGCCCCGCCTGGGCTCGTGCTTCGCCGAAAGCGAAACGGCGGGGACGCAGGACCGGAGGCTCAGCCTCCGCGGTATCCCAGTTTTCATTGGCTCGGCGCTGCGAAATTCGCGTGCCGTGCCGGGCCTTTAGGCCAATTTGATCTCGACGTCGACGCCGGCGGCCAGGTCGAGCTTCATCAGCGCGTCGACCGTCTGCGGCGTCGGCTGCACGATGTCGAGCAGCCTCTTGTACGTCCTCACCTCGAACTGCTCGCGCGACTTCTTGTCGACGTGGGGCGAGCGGTTGACGGTGAACTTCTCGATGCGCGTCGGCAGCGGAATGGGACCGCGGATGAGAGCACCCGTGCGCCGAGCGGTGTCGGCGATGTCGCCCGTGGCCTGATCGAGCACTCGATGATCGAACGCCTTCAGGCGAATGCGGATATTCTGCGTTTCCATAACCTGCTTACCGATGCAAAGAGCCCGCCTTCGCTGAAGCTTCGGCGGGCAAGCCGCCTGATCTCAGCGAGGCATAAACATACTAAAACTAGCGCTTGTCCGCTGAAGCCTTGGCGAAAGCGAAGCCGCCCGAATCTTCCCGATCCGGGCGGCTGCGCGTGCCCTTACTACTTCGTGATCGTCGCGACAACCCCCGCGCCGACGGTCCGGCCGCCTTCGCGGATGGCGAAGCGCAGGCCCTGGTCCATGGCGATCGGGGCGATCAGCTTGACGCCGAGGTTCACGTTGTCGCCGGGCATGACCATCTCGGTGCCCTCCGGCAGAACCACCTCGCCCGTCACGTCGGTCGTGCGGAAGTAGAATTGCGGACGGTAGTTGGCGAAGAACGGCGTGTGACGGCCGCCCTCGTCCTTCGAGAGGACATAGACCTCGGCCGAGAAGTCGGTGTGCGGCTTGATCGAGCCCGGCTTGCAGAGAACCTGGCCGCGCTCGACCTCGTCGCGGCCGACGCCGCGGATGCAGAGCGCCGATATTGTCGCCGGCCTGGCCCTGGTCGAGCAGCTTGCGGAACATCTCGACGCCGGTGACGACCGTCTTCTTGGTGTCCTTGATGCCGACGATCTCGACTTCCTCGCCGACCTTGACGATGCCGGTCTCGACGCGGCCGGTGACGACCGTGCCGCGGCCCGAGATCGAGAAGACGTCCTCGATCGGCATCAGGAACGGCTTGTCGAGCGGACGCTCGGGCTGCGGGATGTAGTCGTCGACCGCCTTCATCAGCTCGAGAATCGCTGTTCTCGCCGATCTCCGGATTCTTGTCCTCGAGCGCGGCCAGCGCCGAGCCCTTGATCGATCGGAATGTCGTCGCCCGGGAAGTCGTAGGACGAGAGCAGCTCGCGGATCTCGAGCTCGACGAGCTCGAGCAGCTCCTCGTCGTCGACCTGGTCGACCTTGTTCATGTAGACGACGATCGACGGGCACGCCGACCTGGCGGGCGAGCAGGATGTGCTCCTTGGTCTGCGGCATCGGGCCGTCGGCGGCCGACACGACCAGGATCGCGCCGTCCATCTGGGCGGCGCCGGTGATCATGTTCTTCACATAATCGGCGTGGCCCGGGCAATCGACGTGGGCGTAGTGGCGCGCCTCGGTCTCATATTCGACGTGGGCGGTCGAGATGGTGATGCCGCGCTCGCGCTCCTCGGGAGCCTTGTCGATATTGGCATAGCTCGTGTAGGTCGCGCCGCCGGTCTTGGCGAGGACCTTGGTGATCGCCGCGGTGAGCGACGTCTTGCCATGGTCGACGTGACCGATGGTGCCGATGTTGCAGTGCGGCTTCGTCCGCTCGAATTTAGCTTTCGCCATTTTCCCTAATCCTCGTTTTTTGCACTTAACTCAAAGTCTTAGCCGGTCAGGCGAGCTTCGCCTTGACCTCTTCCGCGACGTTCGCCGGCACCTCGTCGTAATGCGAGAACTGCATCGAGTACTGGGCGCGGCCCTGGCTGAAGGACCGCAGCTCATTAACGTAGCCGAACATATTGGCAAGCGGCACCATCGCCTCGACCACCTGCGCATTGCCGCGGCTGTCCGTACCCTGGATCTGGCCGCGGCGGCTGTTCAGGTCGCCGATGACGTCGCCCAGATAGTCCTCCGGGGTCACGACCTCAACCTTCATGATCGGCTCGAGCAGGGTGATGCCGGCCTTCTGCGCGCCTTCGCGCATCGCGCCGCGCGCGCAGATCTCGAAGGCGAGCGCCGAGGAATCGACGTCGTGATACTTGCCGTCGACCAGCTCGACCGAGAAATCGATGATCGGGAAGCCGATCAGCGATCCGGTCTCGGCGGTCTCGCGCATGCCCTTCTCGACCGAGGGGATATATTCCTTCGGGACGTTGCCGCCCTTGACCGAATCGATGAACTGGAAGCCCGATCCGCGCTCGCCCGGCGCAAGCTTCACCTTCACCTCGGCGAACTGGCCCGAACCGCCCGACTGCTTCTTGTGCGTGTAGGTCAGCTCGACCGGCCGCTTGAGATACTCGCGATAGGCGACCTGCGGAGCGCCGACATTGGCCTCGACCTTGAACTCGCGCTTCATCCGGTCGACCAGGATCTCGAGGTGGAGCTCGCCCATCCCCTTGATGATGGTCTGGCCGCTCTCGGCGTCCGAGCGACACTCGGAAGGACGGATCCTCGCGCGACAGGCGATTGAGGGCGACGCCCATCTTCTCCTGGTCGGCCTTGGTCTTGGGCTCGACGCTGAGCTCGATCACCGGATCGGGGAACTCCATCCGCTCGAGGATGATCGGCGCGTTGGGGGCGCAGAGCGTATCCCCGGTGGTGGTGTCCTTGAGGCCCGCGAGAGCGACGATGTCGCCGGCATAGGCCACCTGGATGTCCTCGCGGTCGTTGGCATGCATGAGCAGCATGCGGCCGACCTTTTCCTTCTTGTCCTTGACCGAATTGGTCACCTGGCTCGCGGTCTCCAGCTTGCCCGAATAGATGCGGGCGAAGGTCAGGGTTCCGACGAACGGATCGTTCATGATCTTGAACGCCAGAGCGGCGAACGGCGCGTCGTCGTCGGCCGGGCGCTCGTCGGTCGTCTCGCCGTCGAGCTTCAGGCCCTGGATCGGGGGCACGTCGAGCGGCGACGGCAGATAATCGACGACCGCGTCGAGCAGCGGCTGGACGCCCTTGTTCTTGAACGCCGAGCCGCACAGCACCGGAACGAACGAGAAGTTGAGGGTGCCCTTGCGGATCAGCTTCTTCAGGGTCGCCGTGTCGGGCTCCTCGCCGCCGAGATAGGCCTCCATGACCTCGTCGTCCTGCTCGACGGCCATCTCGATCAGCTCCATGCGAGCGGCCTCGGCGGCGTCCTTCAGGTCGTCGGGGATCGGCTGATATTCGAACTTGGCGCCCAGGCTCTCCTCGAGCCAGATGATCGCGCGGTTCTCGACCAGGTCGACGAGGCCCTTGAAGCCGCCTTCGATGCCGATCGGGAGATAGAGGACGGCCGGGCGGGCGCCGAGGCGGTCCTTGATCATCCCGACGCACATCTCGAAATTGGCGCCGGTGCGGTCGAGCTTGTTGACGAAGCACATCCGCGGCACCTTGTACTTCTCGGCCTGGCGCCAGACGGTCTCCGACTGCGGCTCGACGCCGGCGACTCCGTCGAAGCAGGCGACCGCGCCGTCGAGCACGCGCAGCGAGCGCTCGACCTCGATGGTGAAGTCGACGTGGCCGGGCGTGTCGATGATGTTGATGCGGTGCTCGGGGCCCGTTGCCCTCTTCCGCCTTCCAGAAGCAGGTGGTGGCCGCGGACGTGATCGTGATCCCGCGCTCCTGCTCCTGCTCCATCCAGTCCATGGTGGCGGTGCCCTCGTGGACCTCGCCGATCTTGTAGGACTTGCCGGTGTAATAGAGGATGCGCTCGGTCGTCGTCGTCTTGCCGGCGTCGATATGCGCCATGATGCCGATGTTGCGATAGCGCTCGAGCGGATGACTGCGGGCCACGTTATTCACTCCAGGCCGGGCAAGCGGCCCGGCGTTCAAAAATTGTTACCAGCGGTAATGCGAGAAGGCGCGGTTGGCTTCCGCCATGCGGTGCGTGTCCTCGCGCTTCTTGACCGCATTGCCGCGATTGTTGGCGGCGTCCATCAGCTCGCCCGACAGGCGGGCCGACATCGTGTTCTCGCTGCGGCTGCGCGCCGCTCCGATCAGCCAGCGGATCGCCAGCGCCTGGGCGCGCTCGGGGCGGACCTCGACCGGCACCTGGTAGGTGGCGCCGCCGACCCGGCGGCTGCGGACCTCGATGCCCGGCTTCACGTTGTTCAGCGCGTCGTGGAACACGCCGAGCGGATCGCGCTTGGCGCGGGTCTCGATCGTGTCGAAGGCGCCGTAGACGATGCCTTCGGCGACCGACTTCTTGCCGTCGAGCATGACGGAGTTCATGAACTTGCTGAAGCGTGATGTCCCCGAACTTCGGATCGGGGAGGATTTCGCGCTTCTCGGGGCGACGACGACGGGACATTTAGCTTTCCTTCTCTCTTCAGCCTGGTCCGGAATGGCTCCGGGGCTTACTGCGCGGCGGCTTATTTCGGACGCTTGGCGCCGTACTTGGAACGGGACTGGCGGCGGTCCTTGACACCCTGGGTGTCGAGCACGCCGCGAAGGACGTGGTAGCGGACACCGGGAAGGTCGCGGACTCGGCCGCCGCGGATCAGGACCACCGAGTGCTCCTGGAGATTGTGCCCCTCGCCGGGGATGTAGCTGATCACCTCGCGCTGGTTGGTGAGGCGGACCTTGGCGACCTTGCGCAGCGCCGAGTTCGGCTTCTTCGGGGTCGTCGTATAGACGCGGGTGCAGACTCCGCGCTTCTGCGGATTCTGCTCCATCGCAGGGACCTTGGATTTGGCCTTCTGCGGCTCGCGACCCTTGCGGATCAGCTGGTTGATCGTCGGCATGAAGCCCTTCACTTCCTCTAAGTTACTTTACCGAGGCGCAAAAAACGCAAAAAACCGGGGTGCCTCACGGCCCCCTGGCCCTTGCGACGCAACAGCAATGTTCAAGCTCTTTGCCCGCTCCAGGAACGCGGCGGCTCCGCGGGCGAGGCGGCCTATAGCCGCGAGAGGCATATGGGTCAACGGGGGAGATTTTAAAGGCCTGCACGGGACGGCCCTTCAGTTCGGGCCCTGAACGCTGGTGTCGCTAACGCCGGTAGAACAGTACGCGACCGGTCGGAACCAGCTGCAGCAATAGGTCGAATTCCGCGATATTCCCGGTGAGCGCCGCGAAGCCGAGCTTTTGCGCTTGCAGAAAAAGGACACAGTCCTGAAGCGCCTTCAGCCTGGCATCGCGCGCATAGCCCTGGGATCGCGCGAGGATGCCCGCAAGGATGGCCGCGCGCCCTAGCACCTCAACGTCGGGCGCGAACAGGCGGTGCTCCGGCATGGCCTTGATCTGCGTCTCGATCGCTGCGTGGACGGCTGGAGTCCGAGGGTCGTCGGGCTTGAGGACGCCGACTGTGTGCATCAGCTCCTGAACCGCGACGGTCGAATGATTGGCGAAACGTGCCTCGATCAGCTGCTCGACGATGTCGGGCGCACGGCCCTGCATCTGATCAATATAAACACAGGTGTCGAGAAGAAGCGGTTGGCCGGCGAGCTCCTCCTTCTGGACAAAGGGCAGCTCGCCGTCGGATCGCCTGGAGAGGGTGCGGCCCGGATCAAGGCGCGCCCATTGGACCGCCGCGTCGAAATCGAAGCCAGCCACCTATAATCCGAGATCAAGGTCGGGATCTACGCTACCGCGCACGGCCTTGAAGGCTTCCGCAAACTTGTCCTCAACGGCCAAGTTGGCAAGAGCGAACTCGATTAAATCCGTGTCGGCCTGGATGCCAGTTCTGGCCTTTGCCTTTTCCACGAGCTCGATGCTGACGCGGCCTCCAATCCGGCCGCTTTTCTCCTGCAGCAAACCGGATCGCTCCGCAGCTGACATCACTGCCTCGATCCTGGTGTAATATTTCCCGCCCGTGCCGTCGGGCGTTTTGACTACCCACCAGTATATGCGTCCGGTTGGAACTTGCGTGGATGGCCGGGTGGCGACGGTCCGCTTCTCGGGATGCTTCTCCTGCGCCATCGTCACACTCGTGTTCAACAAAGGAAACTATTGGTTCAACATATGGATTTTTCCGAGCCTGTGAAGAGGCTGCCGAAAATAACGAAACGGCGCCCGCATCGCTGCGGGCGCCGCCCCTGTTGCCCCACTCTCGTACCTGTCACGCCACCTGGGCGGTCTCGATCTCCTCGGGATCGCGAAGCACGTAGCCGCGGCCCCAGACGGTCTCGATGTAATTGTCGCCGCCGCAGGCGAGGCTGAGCTTCTTGCGCAGCTTGCAGATGAAGACGTCGATGATCTTGAGCTCGGGCTCGTCCATCCCGCCGTAGAGGTGGTTGAGGAACATCTCCTTGGTGAGCGTCGTGCCCTTGCGGAGCGAGAGCAGCTCCAGCATCGCATATTCCTTGCCGGTCAGATGGACCCGGGCGCTGTCGACCTCGACCGTCTTGGCGTCGAGGTTGACAGCGAGCTTGCCGGTGCGGATCACGCTCTGGCTATGGCCCTTGGAGCGGCGCACCACCGCGTGGATCCGGGCGACCAGCTCGTCGCGGTGGAACGGCTTGGTCACGTAATCGTCGGCGCCGAAGCCGAGCGCCCGGACCTTGCTGTCCATCTCGCTGATTCCCGAGAGGATCAGGACCGGCGTTCCGACCTTGGCCAGCCGAAGCTTCTTGAGCACGTCGTAGCCGTGCATGTCGGGCAGGTTCAGGTCGAGCAGGATGATGTCGTAATCGTAGAGCTTGCCGAGGTCCAAGCCCTCCTCGCCGAGGTCGGTCGTATAGACGTTGAAGCCTTCGCCGGTCAGCATCAGCTCGATGCTCTTGGCGGTGGTCGGCTCGTCTTCGATCAGCAGAACGCGCATGGTACCGGGCCCCTTTGCTCAGCGATCCGAAGCGGCGTGACGCCCCGGCTGCCCCTGATGAGTTCATTAACCATGGGAGATGTGAACGCAAAAGGTTAATTTCGAATTAAACGAGGATTCACAATCACAACGCCGCAAACGTTGCGCGGCCGCAACAGGCGTGGCAGGGCGGCCCCCTCGACGAAAGAAAAAGCCCGTGTGGGATAAATATGTGTTGTTCATCGACGGCGAGGCGATCGTCATCGACAAGCCGGCCGGTCTCGCCGTCCATCCTGGATCGCGGACGCCCGAGAGCCTCGAGGATTATCTCAAGCATTTCCGCTTCGGCTTCCAGCGCCCGCCCCTCCCCGTCCACCGCCTCGACCGCGACACGTCGGGCTGCCTTCTCCTCGCCCGCAACCCCAAGGCCCACAAGCGCTTCCAGCGCGCCTTCGAGGCGAAGAAGGTGACCAAGACCTATCTGGCGGTCCTCGACGGGGTGCCGGAGGTCGAGGAAGGCGTGATCGACATGCCGCTCGCCAAGATTTCGAGCGAGGCCGAAGGCTGGCGGATGGTCGCGGACGAGAGCGGCCGGCCCTCGCTGACCCGCTGGCGCAGGGTCGCGGTCCGCGACGGCCGGGCGGTGATCCTCTTCTCTCCCGAAACCGGCCGGACCCACCAGATCCGGGTCCATGCCGCCGATGGGCTCGGCATCCCCATCTCCGGCGATCCCGTCTACGGCGGCTCGAACGGGCCGATGCTCCTCCACGCGCTGTCGATCCGGGTCGAGCGCGACGGCAAGCCGCCAGTCGAGGCGATCGGCCCCCCTGCCCCCGACCTTCGTCAGCCTGGGCTTGGGCGATGTCCTCGACGCCTGATCCCTTCGTCCTTCCCGAAGACGCGCTGGAGGAGAAGTTCCTCGCCTCGACCGGCCCCGGCGGCCAAAACGTCAACAAGGTCGCCACCGCCTGCCAGCTGCGCTGCGACGTCTTCAAGCTGCGCCTCGCCCCGCCCGTCTATGCGCGGCTGAAGACCCTGGCCGGAAGCCGGATGACCGAAGAGGGCGAGATCGTCATCACCGCCCGGACCCACCGGACCCAGGAGGCGAACCGAGAGGAAGCCCGCTCGAGGCTGGCGGATCTGATCGCCAGGGCGCACGTCGCCCCGCGCAGGCGCGTGAAGACCAAGCCGAGCCGGGCCGCCAAGGCGAGGCGGGTGGACGAGAAGAAGGGGCGGAGCAAGGTGAAGGAGGGGCGCGGGAAGGTCAGGCTGGATTAGGCCCTTGCGTGGCGCAACGGTCGGCGGCGACCGCTCAGTCGGAAGTGCCCATCCGGCCGAGGATTTCCGCCTCCCGCACATAGCCGAAGCCGCCCTGCCCGGACCAGGCGCGGCCGTCGGGAAAGCGAAGCTCCACCCCGGCGAGATCGCTCTCGTCGGCGAGCCGCATGTTGACGCCCATGACGACGTTCCCGTGCTTGGCCGCCGCCGGCTCGGTCAGGACGAAATGGGTCGTCACGCCGCATGTCGCGCAGAATTGAAGCAGAGCCCCCGGATCCTCCTTGTCCTCCCGGCAATAGCCTTCGGCCGCCCCCTCGACGCCGACCTCGGACGGATGGAAATAGCCCCAGCGCGCGCCCGATTTGCGGCACAGCGTGCAATTGCACTCGTGGATATACTCCGGCTTGCGGGTTTCGACGCGGATCTGGCCGCAGAGGCAGCTAAGCTTCAGCATCCTTCTTTCGTATCAGGAGGGTGGCGTGCCGGATAGCCGCGCGGGTGGCGAAACGCGGGCGTCGGCCCTGCGGGACGTCATCGCCGCCGCCAGCCGCCATCCGCTTGCGCAGCCGAGCTTGAATGACGACATGGCCGGAATGTACGACTTCAGGATCGAGACCGCCGACAAGGCGGAGGGCTGGCGCCAGATCATCGCCGCCGCCGACGCGCTCACCGCCGGCGAGCCCGACGGCGTGGCCAACATGGCCAATGTCGCGGCCCTCCTCTGGGAGGCTCTGCCCGAGATCAATTGGTCCGGCTTCTACCGCAACGTCGGCGGCGAGCTGGTGCTGGGGCCGTTCCAGGGGCGCGCGGCGTGCATCCGGATCCCGTTCGGCAAGGGCGTGTGCGGGACGGCCGCGGCGAGCCTCGAGCCTCAGCTCGTCGACGACGTCCATGCCTTCCCGGGCCACATCGCCTGCGACAGCGCGTCGCGTTCGGAGCTGGTCGTGCCGCTGGTGCACGAGGGTCGGCTGCTCGGCGTCATCGATCTCGACAGCCCGCGCCCGGCGCGCTTCGACTCTCGACGACCTGGCCGGCTGTCTCGAATTGGCACATCTGCTCGCGCCACGTCTGGGCGCCGGTAGCAAAGGCCCCGGCGAAGCGTTAAAAATGTCCTAACGAGCCTCGACGCCGCGTCGGGGCGAAGGCTTCGGCGCACAGGGGAACGAACATGGGCAAGATCTGGCTGATCGGCTTGGCGGCGTCGTCCGCCCTCATTCCCGCCGCGGCGGCGCAGGCCGAGCATGGCGTCGTCGCCCCGCCAATGCCGCCTCACGCGCATGGCGGCCATCCCCATCCGATCGCCCGCGGAGTCATGCTTCCGCCGGCCTTCATGGGCCCGCAATTCATCATCCACGACTGGCGGACGATGGGCTTCCCGGCGCCGATCCCGGGCGGCCGCTGGATCCGCCATCATGACGACGCCCTGCTGCTCGACCATGAGGGACGGGTCGTCGACGTCCGTCCCGGCCGCTGGGGCGAGGACCGCGGTCCGATGGGCCATGGCGACGACGATTACGGCCGGGACGACGAGGATTATGCCGGCCATGACGGCGACGATGGCCGTGACGGCTATTCCCGCCATGGCGACGGACGCGGCCACGGCGACCGTGACGGCTATTCGCGCCATGGCGACGGGCGCGGCCACGGCGACGGCGACGGCCACCGGATGAAGCGCATGGTGAAGGGCTATGGCCACGGCGGTAAGGCGATGAGGCGGCCGCTGCCCCCGCCGCCCGGTTACGGTTATGGTTATGGCTACGGCTACGGCTACGGATATGGAGCCGGCTGCGGCTGCGGCGGAGTGGTGATCACCGAGACCACGACCACCACCGCCCCGACGGTCGAATATCGCACCTATTACGAGACGGTGGTCGAGAAGCCGGCCCGGCGCCATTATGCCAAGCCCGCCTATCGCAAGCCGGCCCCGGCCAGGCGCACCTTCGTCAAGCAGGCGCCGCGCCCTGGCGAGCGCGGTTAGCTCAGCCGGTCGAGGGCCTCGCCGGTCAGTCGGCCGGGGACGATGACCAGGGGGCAGGGCAGGCTCCCGGCGACCGCTCCTGAGAAGTGGCTCACCAGCGGCCCCGGCCCGCCCTCGGCGGCGGCGCCGAGGACGAGGGCGGCGACGTCGTCGCGCTCGGCGAGGAGGTCGGCGATCGCCTTCACCGGCTCGCCTTGGCGGACGAGGATGGTCGGCTCGATCCCCGCCTCCTCGACGATCGCGCCCGAAGCCTCGAGCACCATCGCCTCGGCGCGGAGCTTCGCTTCCTCCTCCATCGCCGCCTGGACCCCGCCCCATTCGACGAATTCCGCGGGCGGGATGATTGCGAGCAGAATCACTCCGCCGCCGGTGCCGGCGGCACGCCGAGCCGCATAGCGCAGGGCGGCGCGCGCCTCGCCCGTGTCGTCGATCACCACCAGATACGAGCGCATTCGGGGTCCCCGTCCTCGCCGGCGATGCTGCGCCAGATCGGTGCGGCGCGCAAGCGGGCGCCCGGCACGGCGGGCCGTCCGGCCGCTCAGGACGGGCTTGACCCGGCCCCTCGACATGGTCTTTGGACTCGCACGCCGGTGACGGCAGCCAGGAGCCGCTTCGCTTATGCCCATTGAGCTCAAGATGCCCGCGCTCAGCCCGACGATGGAGGAGGGCACGCTCGCCAAATGGCTCGTCAAGGAGGGCGACAGCGTCGCCGCCGGGGACCTGCTCGCCGAGATCGAGACCGACAAGGCGACGATGGAGTTCGAGGCGGTCGACGAAGGCACGATCGCCAGGATCCTCGTCGCCGAGGGCACCGACGAGGTGAAGGTCGGCACCGTCATCGCCCTGATCGCCGCCGAGGGCGAGGAGGCCGGCGCGGCCGCCCCGGCGCCGGCTGCGGAGGCGGCCGGGGAGCCGGTGGCGAAGGACGGCGGCGAGACCGGCGCCGGCCAGCCCGCCCGCGAGGCCGGCGCTCCGGCCCCGGCCGCACCCGCCGCCGCGTCGAAGGGCATCAACCCGGTCCAGCACAGCGAGCTGGCGCCGGGGCCTAAGGCCGACTCCGGCGACCGCATCAAGGCGAGCCCGCTCGCCCGCCGCCTAGCCGAGCAGCGCGGCATCGACCTCGCCGGCCTGACCGGCTCCGGCCCGGGCGGGCGGATCGTCAAGGTCGACGTCGACGGCGCCGCCGGCAAGCCGGCCGCGGCAGCCGCCGCCGCTCCCGCTCAGGCTGGGGCCGCCGCCCCGGCCCCGGCGCCGGCGCCGACCTACGCCGTGCCCGAAATCCCGCACGAGGTCGCCAAGCTCTCCAACATGCGCAAGACGATCGCCCGCCGGCTCACCGAGTCGAAGCAGAACGTCCCGCACATCTACCTCACCGTCGACGTCCGGCTCGACGCCCTGCTCAAGCTTCGCGGCGAGCTCAACGCGTCGCTCGAGAGCCGCGGGGTCAAGCTGTCGGTCAACGACCTCATGATCAAGGCGCTCGCCGCCGCCCTGATCGAGGTGCCCGAATGCAACGTCCAGTTCACCGGCCACGATCTGATCAGCTTCAAGCGCGCCGACATCTCGGTCGCCGTCTCCATCCCCAACGGCCTGATCACACCGGTGATCACGGAGGCCGACACCCGCAGCCTGTCCTCGATTGCGACGGGCATGAAGGACCTGGCCGCCAGAGCGCGTGACGGAAAGCTAAAACCCGAGGAATATCAAGGGGGGACGGCGTCGCTGTCCAACATGGGGATGTATGGGATCAAGCAGTTCGAGGCGGTCATCAATCCCGCCGCAAGGGATGATCATGGCGATCGGGGCGGGGGAGAAGCGCCCCTACGTCGTCGACGACTGCGCTCCAGATCGCGACGGTTATGAGCGCGACCGGAAGCTTCGACCACCGCGCCATCGACGGCGCCGACGGCGCCCGGCTGATGCAGGCGTTCAAGCGCCTCGTCGAGAAGCCGCTGGGGATGCTGGCTTGAAGGCGCTCCGCCGGCTCGTCCTCCCGGCCCTCGTCGCCGGCCCCGCCGTCGGGTGGAGCCTCGGCCTCGCCCTGATCGGCCCGCCGGGCTTCACCCGCCTCACCTTCACCCCCAATTCGCTCCTGCTCTGGGCGGCGCTGGCCTTCGCCGGCCTCGCCCTGATCGGCTGGCCCGCGGCCGCGGCGATCGCCCGGCTGCCGGCGCCGAGGCCGGTGAGAGCCGCCCTCATCCTCCTCGCCGGACTCGCCGGCGGAGGCCTGCTGGCGACGCTGGTCGGCGGCGGCGACCCGCGCGGCGCCTGGTACGGATTCGCCCCCGGCGGGATCACCGCCGCGATCTGGCTGCTGTTCAACGCCGACGTCCTGGCCGACCGGCCGGAAAGGCCGGCCTGACATGGCGCTCGGCAAGGCGGTGCTCGGCGGCCTCGTCGCCTCCCTCGCCATCCCCTACGTCTTCCGCAACGACATGGGCCAATTGGGCGAATGGTCGAGGATCGGCCTCGTCCGCTTCACCCTCGGCGACACGCCGCTCGGCTGGTCGCTCCCGCTCTTCGCCGCGGTGACCCTGTTCGCCTGGCTGTTCCTCTCCTGGGCGGAGAAATGACCCGGAGCCCGCCCGGAGGGCCGGCCTGAGATGCGCTACGCCCTCGCCCTCGCCGCCGCCTCCGCGCTCGGCCCGGCCCTCGCCCTGTTCGGCCCCTCCGTCTTCGCGACCGGCGCCGCCGACCTCGCCAGCCCCTTCCTCGCGCTGCTGCTCTTCGTCGTCGCGCTCTACGCAATCCCCACCGCCGCCCTGCTCGCCGCCCTCGACGCCCTCGTCCTTCGAGCCTTCAGAGGCCGCTTCAGCCGGCCCCTCTTCGCGCTCGCCATGACGGCCGCCGGCCTCGCCGCCGGAGCCGGCATGGCCGCGCTCCTCTCGCCCGGCCACCGCCTCGCCGAGACCATGACCCTCTTCCTCAGGCTCGGCGGCACCGTCGCCCTGCTCTGGGCACTGCTCCGGCCGGCGCCCAGGGAGGCCGCGCCCGCTCATGGCTGAGCTCCGCGCTCCGCCGCGGGACGAGCGCCGCCTCGGCGGCGAGCGGCCCGGCTCGACCTTCCTGCTGACCTCGACGATCACCGCCGCCGGGGTCACCCTCGCCTTCCTGCTCAGGATGTACGGAACGGCCGGCTTCGAAACCGACCGCGATTTGAGCTTCGTCGTCATCGCCTTTGCCGCCTTCTGGGCGGTCACGAGCCTCGCCGGGCTGGCGATCGGCCTTCCCGTCCTGGCCGGCCTTCGCCGGCTCGGACTGCACCGCCGCCCGGAAGCGCTGCTCGCCGCCGGCCTCGTCGGCGGGATCCTCGTCGCGATCGCGCTGGCGACCGCCCTCCTCGGGGGCGCGGCGAGGGGCGACCGGTTCATCGTCGCGCTCGGCGGCGGCGCCGGGCTCGCCGCCGGCGGCTTGTGGTGGCTGTTCGCCACCGGCTTGAGGAGAAGACATGGCTGACACCTACGACCTCATCGTGCTGGGCTCCGGCCCCGGCGGCTATGTCGCCGCGATCCGCGCCTCGCAGCTCGGCATGAAGGTGGCGATCGTCGAGCGCGAGAAATTGGGCGGGATTTGCCTCAACTGGGGCTGCATCCCGACCAAGGCGCTTCTGCGCACGAGCGAGATCTACCATTATATGACCCACGCCTCCGCCTATGGGCTGAGCGCGGAGAAGCCGGGCTTCGACCTGGCGAAGATCGTCGACCGCTCGCGCAAGGTCGCCGGCCAGTTGAACGCCGGAGTCAAGGGGCTGATGAAGAAGAACAAGGTCACCGTCGTCGAGGGCGAGGGCAAGCTCGCCGGCAAGGGGACCTTGAGGGTCGGCCCCGGATCGGGGTCCGGGGCAGGCTCGGAGCTTCAAGCGAAGCACATCCTGATCGCCACCGGCGCGCGGGCCCGCGACCTGCCCTTCGCCAAGGCGGACGGGGAGCGGATCTGGACCTACCGGCACGCGATGGTGCCCAAGGTCATGCCGACGAAATTGCTGGTGATCGGCTCGGGCGCGATCGGGGTCGAGTTCGCAAGCTTCTATTCGGACATGGGCGCCGAGGTGACGATCGTCGAGATGCTCGACCGCATCCTGCCGGTCGAGGACGAGGAGGTGAGCGCCTTCGTCCACAAGGCGCTCACCAAGCAGGGGATGAAGCTGCACGTCTCGTCGGGGGTCGAGAAACTGGAGGCCGGGCCGGACGGGGTGAAGGCGACGCTCAAGGGCGGGACGACGGACACTTTCTCCCACGCCATCGTCGCGATCGGGATCGTCCCCAACACGGAGACTATCGGGCTCGAGGCGCTCGGCGTGAAGACCGACCGGGGCCATATCGTCGTCGACGGTTTCGGCCGCACCAACGTCGGGGGGATCTACGCGATCGGGGACGTCGCCGGCCCGCCCTGGCTGGCCCACAAGGCGAGCCACGAGGGGGTGGTGTGCGTCGAGGCGATCGCGGGGAAGAAGCCGCATCCGTTCGAGACCTGGAACATCCCGGGCTGCACCTATTCGCGGCCGCAGGTGGCGTCGGTGGGCCTCACCGAAGCCGCCGCGAAAGCAGCCGGCAGGACGGTCAAGGTCGGCAAATTCCCCTTCATCGGCAACGGCAAGGCGATCGCGCTCGGCGAGGCGGAGGGCTTCGTCAAGACGGTGTTCGACGCGGAGACGGGGGAATTATTGGGCGCTCACATGGTGGGCGCGGAGGTGACGGAGCTGATCCAGGGCTATGCGGTGGCCCGGCAGCTGGAGACGACCGAGGCGGAGCTGATGCACACGGTGTTCCCGCATCCGACGCTGAGCGAGATGATGCATGAGAGCGTGCTCGATGCTTATGGGCGGGCGGTGCATTATTGAGGCCGAGGCGGCGTCGCGGCCGTCGTTTCACCCGAAGCCCCGAAGGACCAAAGGGGCTGCGGCAGCGTGCGGGCCGGTGCTGGATTGTAACCCCTCTGTTGAGCGACCTGGTCGCTCCTTATTGCCGTCAGCGCAGGTGGAAGCGCACCGGATCGATGCAGCGCGCCCGCCACTTTGGTGCTTTGGTGCCTTGGGTGAAACCAAGCCGGGCGCTATTCGGTGCGCGGACGGGCCCAGGGCCCGCCAGTAACAGAGTTGCCGCCATAAACCCGCTCGCCGCCGGCACGACGTGGGAACAGGGTGACTGCTGGGGTACGGTCACCAGGCGGGTGACACACTAGTGACTGTCACTAGTGACTGTCACTTTATCCGACCACTTTATCCGCCGAGACTGTCCCGCTCGGCCCCCTTGGCCGGTGACTGTCACTAGTGACAGTCACTTTATCCACCTGCTGCATAGGGGACGGTGACTGGCAGCGGATGGGCACGCGAAGGCGCGAAGGCGCGAAGCAGGTTGTCCGACGGCCGGCGTGGAGGCACGGACGATGGGCGCGACGGAAGACCCTTCGCGCCTTCGCGCCTTCGCGTGGACAGACAGCCTGCGATCTTGCCGACCGGTCAGGTGGGTGGGCGCTGGCGCGCCGAAAACGAAAAGTACGTGTCCCCATTTCCGCCGGGGCGGTCGCCCGACCGGGCCGACGCGATGGTCTGGGCGCTGACCGAGCTGCTGGTCAGGAAGCCCCGGGCCGAGCCGCGCATCCGGATCCTCTGAGCCGCCGCCGGCGGGCGGCCGAGCCGGCCGGCGGAAAACGGGACACGTACCTTTTGGCGCGAAAAGTACGTGTCCCCATTTCCGCGCACGTACCTTTTGGCGCGAAAAGTACGTGTCCCCATTTCCCCATTTCCGCGTCGGCCGGGCCGCTGGTCGGCAAGCGCCGCGCCGAGCCGCGCATCCGGGTCCGGTGAGGAGGGGTTTCGGCCGGGGCGGCACCGACTCCGCCGGTCGCCCTTGCATCCCCGGGCCGACGCCCTAAAAGCGCGGGCCAACAGGAGCCTTCATGTCCACTCGCCCCGACCGGCCGCTCTCGCCGCATCTCACCGTCTACAAATGGGGGCCGCACATGCTGGTCTCGATCCTCCACCGGATGACCGGGGCGGGGCTCGCCACCGTCGGCGCCGCGGCGCTGGTCTGGTGGCTGGCCGCCGCGGCGGGCGGGCCCGAGGCCTATCGCGACTTCCAGGGCTGGGCGACGTCGTGGCCGGGGATCGTCGTCGGGGTCGGCCTGACCTGGGCCTTCTTCCAGCATCTGCTGTCGGGCCTGAGGCATTTCGTCATGGACATCGGCGCCGGCTTCGAGATCGAGCGCAACAAATTCTGGGCGACGATGACCCTCGCCGGGGCGCTGCTGCTCACCGCCGCCCTGTGGCTGTGGATCGCGCTCGGGAGGGCGGCATGAGCGGCGAGCCCGGAGCGAGCCCGGCGACCGATCCGGCCGCCGCCGAGACCCCGCTCGCCCGCGCCCGCGGCCTCGGCTCGGCCCGCCGCGGCGCCGAGCATTGGTGGCACGAGCGGCTCTCCTCGGTCGCCTGCCTGATCCTCTACGTCTGGCTGCTCGTCGCTTTGCTCACCCTGCCGGCGCTCGACCATCGCGCCGTCACCGAATGGCTGAGGCAGCCGAGCGCCGCGGTGCCGATGCTTCTGCTCGTCGCCGCCACCTTCTGGCATCTGAGGATGGGCCTCCAGGTGATCGTCGAGGATTATGTCCACGACGAGGGCAGCAAGTTCCTCGCCCTCCTCCTCCTCGCCTTCGCCGCCTGGGCGGGCGCCGCCTTCGCGGCCTTCGCGGTGCTGAAGGTCGCGCTCGCGGGCGGGGCGGCCTAGGGTCCGTTGCCGGTCCGGAACGAGCCTCTCCCTCGCTCGTTGAGACGGGGAGATGGAGGATCGGCCGTGCCCATTGCCCCTGTGACCGGAAGAAGCGTCGCGGAGATGATGCGCCGGGAGCCGTCTCCCGCCGAGTCGCGGCTGATCGTCTCGGCTTCCGGCGGCGACCGCCGGCGCGGAGACTCGCCGCAGCGCGGCTGAGCCGCCGGATCGGCTGCCGGCCGGAATGAAGACCGCTCCGGCCGAAGGCTCCGCCGCAGCCGGGCCGCCGCGCTCCGCGGCGCTCGCCGTCTCGCTCCTGATCGCCTTCCTCGTCGCCCAGGCCTTCCTGTGGCCGCGCGCCGCCTGGCTTTTCATCCCCGCCCGCGACCGGCCGGCGGTCGAGCGCGCCCTCGCCGCCGCCGCGGCGAGCTTCGCCGACACGACGGCCGAAGACATAAGGTGGCGGACCCGCCCGCGGGTCGCCCGCTTCGCCGGACGGACCTGCATCACCCTCGCCGCGGCGCCCCGGCCCGTCTTCGGCTACCGCGCCTGCTACGACGACCGCACCGGCGAGGCCGTCGACGAGCTCGCCTGGACGTAGAGCGCCGGCGGGCCGGGCGCCGCCGCCGACAGCTCGCGCTTGCAACGGCCGGGGTTCGTCCTAAAAGCCCCGCCAAGTCCCCCAGCCCGCGAGCGCCCCCAATGGCCACCACGCCCAAAGCCTACAAGCTCATAGACCACAGCTACGACGTCGTCGTCGTCGGCGCCGGCGGGTCGGGGCTGAGGGCGACGATGGGGGCGGCCGGGCAGGGGCTGAAGACGGCCTGCATCACCAAGGTTTTCCCGACCCGGTCGCACACCGTCGCCGCTCAGGGCGGGATCGCGGCCAGCCTCGGCAACATGGGCGCCGACCACTGGACCTGGCACATGTACGACACCGTCAAGGGGTCGGACTGGCTCGGCGACCAGGACGCGATCGAATATCTGTGCCGCGAGGCGCCGGCGGCGGTCTACGAGCTCGAGCATGCCGGGGTGCCCTTCTCGCGCACGCCGGACGGGCGGATCTACCAGCGCGCGTTCGGCGGAATGATGCAGAACATGGGCGAGGGGCCGCCGGCGCAGCGGACCTGCGCGGCGGCGGACCGGACCGGCCACGCCATGCTCCACGCGCTCTACCAGCAGTCGCTGAAGTACGACGCCGACTTCTTCATCGAATATTTCGCGATCGACCTGATCATGGAGGGGGGCGAGTGCCGCGGCGTGGTCGCGCTCTGCCTCGAGGACGGGTCGGTGCACCGCTTCGCCTCGCAGGCGGTGGTGCTGGCGACCGGCGGCTACGGCCGGGTCTATTATACCGCGACCTCGGCCCACACCTGCACCGGCGACGGCAATGCGATGGTGTTGAGGGCGGGGCTGCCGCTTCAGGACATGGAGTTCGTCCAGTTCCACCCGACCGGGATATACGGCGCCGGGGTTCTGATCACCGAGGGCGCGCGCGGCGAGGGCGGCTATCTGACCAATTCGGAAGGGGAGCGCTTCATGGAGCGCTACGCCCCGTCCGCCAAGGATTTGGCGAGCCGCGACGTCGTCTCGCGCTCGATGGCGATGGAGATCAGGGAAGGCCGCGGGGTCGGCAGGGACAAGGACCATATCTACCTGCACCTCGACCATATCGACGCCAAGGTGCTGGCCGAGCGCCTTCCCGGCATCACCGAGACGGGGAAGGTGTTCGCCGGGGTGGACCTGACCCGGCAGCCGCTGCCGGTGGTTCCGACGGTCCATTACAACATGGGCGGGATCCCGACCAACTTCCACGGCGAGGTGGTGACCCTTCGCGACGGCAATCCCGACGCGGTCGTGCCGGGCCTGTTCGCGGTCGGCGAGGCGGCCTGCGTGTCGGTGCACGGCGCCAACCGGCTCGGCTCGAACAGCCTCATCGACCTCGTCGTCTTCGGCCGCGCCGTCGGCTATCGGGTCGGCGAGCTGATCAAGCCGAACGGCGCCAGGCGGCCGCTGCCCAAGGGCGGCGAAGAGGCGGCGCTCGGCCGGCTCGACAAGCTGCGCTTCGCCGCGGGATCGAGCCCGACCGCCCGGATCCGCGAGAAGATGCAGCGGGTGATGCAGGCCGATTGCGCCGTCTTCCGGGCCGAGGCGACGCTCGAGGAGGGCAAGGGCCGGATCGACGAGGTCTACCGGCAGATGGCCGACGTCGCCGTCACCGACCGCAGCCTGATCTGGAACACCGACCTCATTGAGACGCTCGAGCTCGACAACCTCCTCGCCCAGGCCGTGGTGACCATGCACTCGGCCGCCAACCGCAAGGAGAGCCGCGGCGCCCACAAGCATGAGGATTATCCCGAGCGCGACGACGAGAATTGGATGAAGCACAGTGCGGTCTGGTTCGACGGCTGGGGCGGCCGGGGCGGCGGCGTGCGCATCGACTACCGCCCGGTCCACGAATATACGCTGACCGACGACATCCAGTACATCAAGCCGAAGCCGCGGGTTTACTGATGGCGGATATTTCGAACCGGTTGCTCGACCTCATCGAACGCCGGCCGGGAATGACCGAACTGGAAATTGCTCGCGAATTGTTTGGGCCGAATGCAATACAACAGTCCGTCAATCCGGACTGTCGCCTCCTCGTCAGTTTAGGCTTGGTCGAACGGGTGGGCGTGGGCGGTCCGGGGGATCCGTTCACATATCGGACGACTGAGAAGCTTCGAGCACTGCGCAGGGCGGGCTAGCGACGGCGGCGGCTGGCGCGCCCTCATCCTCCGAGCCCGATTGAGCCGAGTTGTTTCACCCAAGGCACCAAAGGCCCAAAGAGGCTTCAACCCTTTCATCGTTCGAGCCTGACGAGAACCTTCGTTTTGGAGGATTGGGGACACGTACTTTTCGCCCAAAAAGTACGTGTGAGGATTGGGGACACGTACTTTGGAGGATTAGGGACACGTACTTTTCGCCCGAAAAAGTACGTGTCCCCTTTTCCCGTTCACATGTCGGACGACTGGGAAGCTTCGAGCACTGCGCAGGGCGGACTAGCGACGGCGGCGGCTGGCGCGCCCTCATCCTCCGGGCCCCGATTGAGCCGAGTTGTTTCACCCAAAGCGCCAAAGGACCAAAGAGGCTTCAGCCCTTTCATCGTCCGAGCCTGACGAGAACCTTTGTTTTGGAGGATTGGGGACACGTACTTTTCGCCCAAAAAGGTACGTGTCCCCTTTTCCCGAATGCAATACAACAGTCCGTCAATCCGGACTGTCGCCTGCTCGTCAGTTTAGGCTTGGTCGAACGGGTGGGCGTGGGCGGTCCGGGGGATCCGTTCACATGTCGGACGACTGGGAAGCTTCGAGCACTGCGCAGGGCGGACTAGCGACGGCGGCGGCTGGCGCGCCCTCATCCTCCGGGCCCCGATTGAGCCGAGTCGTTTCACCCAAAGCGCCAAAGGACCAAAGAGACTTCAGCCCTTTCATCGTCCGAGCCTGACGAGAACCTTTGTTTTGGAGGATTGGGGACACGTACTTTTCGCCCAAAAAGTACGTGTCCCCTTTTCCCCGCTGCTGCTCGCGGTCGGCGGGTTGCTGCGGTGGCGGCTGGGCTCCGGATTGGCCGATGTTGCGTGATTCGCGGCCGGCCATTGTCCCAAGTCGCGCGGCGGGGCACTAATCCCGCATGCGAAGGCTGCTCGCCTTGCTGGTCCTCGCGCTCGCTCCCGCCGCCCCCGCGTCGGAGCCGGACGGCTGGCACCTCGTCCGCGGAAGCTTCGAGCCGGGGCGCGGACCCGACGGGAACAGCGTCTTGCTCGACGCGCCCGACGGGCTGATCCTCGTCGATACCGGCCGCCATCCGGCGCATCAGGAGAAGCTGCTGGCTTTTGCGAAGGCGCGCGGGCGGCCGATCGCGGCGATCGTCAACACCCACTGGCACCTCGATCACAGCGGCGGCAATGCCGAGATCCGCGCCGCCTATCCGGGCGCCGGGCTGTTCGCCAGCACCGCCGTCGACGGGGCTCTGACCGGCTTCTTCCCGCCCAGCCGGAAGGCCGCCGAGGACTTCCTCGCTTCGGGCAAGGCCTCGCCGGAGCTCGAGGCCGAGATCCGGCACGACTTCGCGGCGATGGACGACGTCGCCTCGCTGCGGGCGACCCGGCCGGTGACAAGCTCCGGCGAGGTCCGGGTGGCGGGCCGCAGGCTCGAGTTCAACCTGGCCCGCCTCGCGGCCACCGAGGGCGACGTCTGGATCTACGACCCGGAGTCCAAGCTGCTGATCGCCGGGGACCTGGTGGTCGGGCCGGTGCCGTTCTTCGACACCGGCTGCCCCGAGGGCTGGCGCGAGGCCCTGACGGCCCTCGCCGCCAGGCCGTTCGCCACCCTGATCCCCGGCCACGGCGCGCCGATGACCAGGCCGCAATTCCTCCAGTGGCGGACCGCCTTCGGCCATCTGCTCGACTGCGCGGTCGCCGACAAGGCCAGGGACGAGTGCATCGCCGGCTGGCGGCGCGACGCGGCCGCCTTCATCCCGGCCGGGGACCGGCGGATCGACGAGATGGTCGGCTATTATCTCGATACGAGGCTGCGCGCGCCTCATGCCGAGCGCCAGAAATTCTGCCGGCCGCTGCGGTGAGCGGGCCGGCCATCGACTGGCGGGTCCATCTCGCTTCGCCGCCCGAGGCGGTCTGGCGGGCCTGGACGACCGACGAGGGGCGGAAGACGTTCTGGGCGGAGGAGTCGAGCGGCGACGAGGCCGGGTTCGACCTCGCCTTCGTCAACGGAGAGAGGCTTCGGGTCGAGATCGTCGAGGCGCGCGCGCCGGAGCGGCTGGTCTTCCGCTATTTCGGAGCTTCGACCGTCACCGTCGAAATCTCGTCCGACGGCGCGAGCGGCTGCGACCTGCGGCTTCGCGAGGCCGACGCGCCCGAGCCGCTCGAAAATTACGCGGGCTGGGTCAGCGTCCTGCTGGCCTGCAAGGCGGCGGTCGATTTCGGCATCGACCTCAGGTCGCGCGATCCGGCCCGGAGCTGGGACTTCGGCTTCGTCGACGTCTAGGGCGTTAGGTAGTCACATCGCCCTGTCTCCGTTCGGGCTGAGCCTGTCGGAGCCCTTCCCTTCCCCTTGTAAAGCAAGAAGAAAAGCCCTTCGACAGGCTCAGGGCGAGCGGATTCACCCTATCCCTCGACGCTCTAGCCGGCGATCGCCTCAAGGGCTTCGCGGATCCTCGCCATGTCCGAGGCGAAGCTTTGCCGGAGGGCCTCGTCGGCGAGCGCCGAGCGCTCCGTCACCAGCGGCATCGAAAGGCCGATGCGAAGGGTGGCGCCCCAGCTTCCGTCGGCCAGCCTGACGCATTTGACCGGCTGGCCGAGCCGCACCCCGTGGGCGAGCATCGCCTTGTGCCAGCGGGTCGAATCCTCGAACGTGGCGCCGCCGCCGCCATATTCGCTCAGGTCCAGGGTGGAGAGGGTCCGCATCTCGATCGGGTGGGTGTCGGCGGTCTCCTTCTCCCCGGGCGGATAGGGGGCGACGCGGTGGGCCGGAGTCCGCTCGATGATCTCCTCGCGCACCGCCTGGTGGAAGCTGAGGATGACCCGGGTGACGGCCGCCGATGCTGAGCCGCTGGAAGCGCTCGAGCTCGAAGACGAGGCTTCGAGCCGGAGCAGCAGGCCCGGATTGGCGGTCTCCGGAAGGCTCTCCGCGCCCGGCCAGCCGGCCGGCCATTCGCCGCGGCGGAAGATCGTGGCGAGGCCCGGGGCGAGCGGCCGGGCTTGCCGGCGGAAGCGGGGCGGGACGAGGGCGAAGCCGCTGAACGGCGGGCCGCCCATGAACTTCGAGCCGGTGACGAAGACGATGGCGTCGCGGGCCAGATAATCGGCGATGGCGGGGCTGGTGATTCGGGCCTGGCAGGCGTCGACGACGAAGGTGACGGAGCCGGGGTGATCGCCTGCAAGGCGGTCGATATCCTCGAGCGAGGGCAGGATCAGGCCGGTCTTGGAGCCGTGGACGACGTGGACGAGGACGTGGCGACGCTCGCCCTCCGCCGAGCGGATCGCCGACTCCATCCTCGCCGCGATCTCCGCCGAGGGGCGGGCGCGGCCGTGGGGATCGCGGACCGGGACGTCGATCATCTCGACATGGGTCTCGCCGAGCCCCAGGACGGGGTCGCCGGGGCGGGTGGCGAAGCCGAGCGCGGTCTCCCGGGCGAAATAGCGGCCGAAGGCGGAATGGATGCAGCCGCTGCCGACCTCGTCGGCGCCGAGCAGGATGTTGTGGGTGCCACCGCGGCCGCGCCCGGCGGCGCAGGCCAGAGCGACATATTCGAGATCCGTCCCCGATGGCGAGAAGACGATGTCGACCTCCTCGGCGACCGCATAGGCGCTTCGGATCCGGCCGCGCAGCGCCTCGAGACCGTCCGCATAAGCGGCGGCGGAGAGCCCCGGGCCAACCGGCAGTGTCATCAGATGCTCGAAGGCCTCGGGCGAGATGTCGTTGGCGGTCGACGAGGCGTAGGCCAGCACGCCGCTCGGCCGCGGCGCCGAGAAATAGCGGTTGAGGCCGGTTTCCGGGTCCAGCACGATTCGGGCGTCGCCGCCGGTCGTCAACAATCGGGTGAGGTCGGACGCGGTCAATGCTACGCTCTTGGCCTGAGGCTCGCGCCGCCCTATGTGCGCGGCGCCCTCCCCCCTGAAAGGCCAAGTCCCGCGTGTCAAACCTCCGTCCGCTCACCATTCCCCCGGAAGCCAGGGAGCGGCTGCGCATCCTGTTCATCGCCAAGCACGCTTTGTGGGAAGGCGGCCTTCACCCCGAGGACGGCAACCACGCGCTCTATCATGTCGAGGTGCGGGAGATTTTGAAGGGCCTCGGGCTCAACCTCGAGCTGGCGAACAAATATGAGGCTTTGTTCGACAAGCCGGACGTCGACTTCGTCTTCCCGCTGCTCAACCGCGGCGGCTTCCTCAACAGCGAGATGATGCTGCCTTTGCTGTGCACCCGCCACGGCCTTCCCTTCCTCGGCGCCAGCCCGATCCTTCGCGGCATGTCGGACGACAAGCATCTGACCAAGATGGCCGCCGCCGCCCGCGGCATCCCGACCGCGCCCTGGGCGATCTACCGCCGCGGAGCGCCGGTCGATCAGTCGCGCTGCCCCGCCGGCGGGCGGATGGTGATCAAGCCCAACGCCTCCTCGGCGAGCTGGGGGGTGCAGGACGCGCGCGACTGGGCCGGGGTCGAGGCGGCGATCGCCTCCATCCACGCCGAGGGGCATGACGCGATCGTCGAGCCCTTCCTCAACGGCAGCGACGTCGAGGTTCCGGTGATCACGGTGGACGGCGAGCCGGTGATCATGCCGATGATGCTGTTCGAGCAGGCGGATCCGTCGCACCTCAGGACCTATTACGAGAAGCGCGACCTCGTCGACCGGAGCCAGAAATACCAGCTCGTCGAGTTCGACGACGCGGAATGGATGCCGGTGATCGCCGATTACACCCGGCGCATCGCCGAGGAATTCCGGCCGTTCGACTACGGCCGCTTCGAGTTCCGCTTCGACCGCGAGGGCGGCAAGGTCCAGTTCCTCGAGGTCAATCTGAACGCCAACCTCTGGTCGCAGAAGGTCTACGGCCGCTCGGCGGCGCTCGCCGGCCTCAGCCAGGAGCAGCTGATCGAGACCATCCTCGCCGAGAGCCTGAGGCGGCACGGACTGCTCTAAAAGGGGACACGTACTTTTTGGGGCAAAAAGTACGTGTCCCCATTCCCCAGCGGCGCTGACCGAGGAGCTGGGCCCCGGCCTTCGCCGGGGAACAGGATTGAGCCGGCGCGCCCGAGCCGTTAAGCGGGCGCCAGCAAAGGATTGGGAATGGCCGAGTTCACTCTTCCGAAGAACAGCGTGATCAAGGGCAAGGGGCGCGCCTTCACCGACCCGGCCGGCTCGGGCCGCACCCGCAAGTTCAGGATCTACCGCTACGATCCCGACAGCGGCGAGAATCCGCGCTACGACAGCTACGAGCTCAACCTCGAGGCGACCGGGCCGATGGTGCTCGACGCGCTTCTGCGCATCAAGAACGACATCGACCCGACCCTGACCTTCCGCCGCTCCTGCCGCGAGGGCATTTGCGGCTCCTGCTCGATGAACATGAACGGCCGCAACGGCCTCGCCTGCACCACGGCGATCGAGGATTACAAGGGCGAGATCAGGATCACCCCGCTGCCGCACATGGAGGTGATCAAGGACCTGGTGCCCGATTTCACCCACTTCTTCGCCCAATATGCCTCGATCGAGCCCTGGCTTAAGACGGTGACCCCGCCGCCGTCGGGCAAGGAGAGGCTCCAGTCGCCGGAGGACCGGGCGAAGCTCGACGGGCTCTACGAGTGCATATTGTGCGCCTGCTGCTCCTCCTCCTGCCCGAGCTACTGGTGGAATTCGGACCGCTTCCTCGGCCCGGCCATCCTCCTCCAGGCCTTCCGCTGGCTCGCCGACAGCCGCGACGAGCTGACCGGCGAGCGGCTGGACGAGCTCGAGGATCCGTTCCGCCTCTACCGCTGCCACACGATCATGAACTGCGCCAACGTCTGCCCCAAGGGGCTGAACCCGGCCAAGGCGATCGCCGAGACCAAGAAGCTGCTCGCCGAGCGCGCGGTCTGATCCGTCTGGTCGCTAGACGACCAGGAAGTCGGAAACCTCGAGCGACGGGGCGTCGGTGAGAGTGGCTATCAGCACCGCCTCGCCGCTTCCCGTTCCGTCGGCGTCCCAGTAGAGCGAGCCGTCGTCCGTATCGTAGAGGAACTGGCCCGAGCTTCCCTCGACGACCGGGTCCGATCCGGACACCAGCGAAACCGGACCCCCCGGAAACAGGTCGTCGCCGAAGCCGCTCGCGGAGATGACGATCCGGTCGACCCCGCTGACGAAGTCGCCGATCTCGTCCGCTCCTTCCCCGGCGACCTGGAAGTGGAAGGAGTCGCCGTCGAGGCCTCCGAGCAGGAAGTCGGCGCCGAGCCCGCCCGCCAGGAAGTCGCTGCCGGCGCCGCCGTCGAGCGTGTCGTCGCCGTCGGCCCCGTCGAGGCTGTCGTCGCCGTCGCCGCCCGACATGAGATCGTCGCCATTCTCGCCGAACAGGCCGTCGTCGCCGGCCTGGCCCGACAGATCGTCATGGCCGTCGCCGCCGAAGGCGAAGTCGCGGTCGTTGCCGCCCTCGAGGACGTCGTCGTCGGCGCCGCCGTGGAGCTGGTCGACGCCGTCGCCGCCGCGCAGGGTATCGGCTCCGGCCAGGCCCAGGATGGAATCGTCGCCGCCGAGCCCGTCGATCGTGTCGCCGCCGATCGTCCCGGTCAGCGTTTCGCCCTCTGCGGTGCCGGTGATCGTCTCGCCCGCCGGAGCGTCGCCGCCCGGGTCGTAGCCGGGCTCGAAATTGGCCGCGGTGAAGTCGCCGGCGTCGGTATCCTCGAAGACGATCAGGGTCTCCCAATCATCGCCTCCGCCGTCCGAATCCCATTGCAGCAGGGTGTCGGCGCCGTCCTGCTCCAGCCGCAGGAAGCCGCCCGAGCCGAACGGGTTGGAGCTTCCGTCCCAGCCGGTGAGCAGGCCGAGGAGCGACCCCTCGTCGCCCGTCAGCCGCATCACGTCGCCGCCGGCGCCGGCCGTGAAGTCGGTGACGGTGAGCGTCGCGGCCCCGATATTCGCATAAGCGAGCTCGATCGTGTCGCTGCCGGCGCCGGTGGCGATCGTGCTCGCCGAGGACCGGTAATAATGGCGGATGATGTCGTTGCCGTCGCCGCCGTCGATCGTCTGGGCCCCGTCGCTCGAATCGGCGACGATCTGGTCGGAGTCGAGGCCGCCGCTCAGCGTGTTGGAACCGAGGCCGCCGGACAGGAAGTCGCTCCCGGCGCCACCGACGATCGAATCGTCGCCGTCGGCGCCGTCGAGGCTGTCGTCGCCGTCGCCGCCGGCCAGAACGTCGTTGCCGCTCTCGCCGAAGAGGCCGTCATTGCCGGCGTCGCCGGAGATTTCGTCGCCGCCGTCCCCGCCGAACAGGAAGTCCTCGTCATTGCCGCCGCTGAGGACGTCGTCGTCCGAGTCGCCGAACAATTGATCGAAGCCGTCGCCGCCGTTGATGGTGTCGGCTCCGGCCAGGCCGAAGACGAGGTCGTCGCCGGCAAGCGCGTCGATCGTGTCGTCGCCGATCGTCCCGCTCAGCGTTTCGCCCGCGGCGGTGCCGGCGATCGTGCCGCCTCCGGGCGCCGATCCGTCGGGATGGTATGCGGGCGAGAAATTGGCGTCGGTGAAGTCGAGGGCATCGGTATTTTCGAAGACGACCAGCGTCTCCCAGTCGTCGCCGCCGCCGTCGGAATCCCATTGCAGGAGGGTGTCGGCGCCATCCTGCTCCAGCCGGAGGAAGCCGCCCGAGCCGAACGGGTTCGAGCCGTCCCAGCCCGAGAGCAGGCTGAGCAGCGACCCGTCGCCGCCGGAGATCCGGAGCACGTCGCCGCCGGCGCCGGCGGTGAAGTCGGTGACGGTGATGACCGCGGTTCCGACATTGGCATGGGCAAGCTCGATCGTGTCGCTTCCGGCACCGGTCGTGATCGTGCTCGCCGAGGACCGGTAATAATGGCGGATGGTGTCGTTGCCGCCGCCGCCGTCGATCGTCTGCGCCCCGTCGGAGGAGGCGGCAAAGATCTGGTCGCCGCCCATGCCGCCGACGAAGCTGTTGGTGCCCGACGTGTCGGACAGGAAGTCGTCGCCGTCGCCGCCGTCGAGGTCGTCGTCGCCCTGGCCGCCGTCGAGGCTGTCATTGTCGGCCCCGCCGGACAGCTGGTCGTCTCCGGCTTCGCCGAAGAGGCCGTCATCGCCGGCCTGGCCGGACAGCTGGTCGGAGCCGTTTCCGCCGAACAGGAAGTCGCCGCCATTGCCCCCGGCGATGACGTCGTTGTCGCCCTCGCCGTTCAGGAAGTCGCTTCCCTCGCCGCCGTCGATCTGGTCGGCGCCTCCGCCGCCGCCGACGAAGTCGTCGCCGCCGAGGGCATTGATGATGTCGTTGCCGATCGTGCCGGTCAGCGTTTCGGCGTCGGCCGTGCCGGTGATCGTCTGGCCCGCCGGCGCGGATCCGTCGGGATGGTAGCCGGGCACGAAATTCGCGTCGGTGAAGTCGCCGGCATCGCTATTCTCGAAGACGACGAGGGTTTCCCAGCTATCTCCGCCGCCGTCGGAATCCCATTGCAGCAGGGTGTCGGAGCCGCTCTGCTCGAGCCGAAGGAAGCCCGACGCGCCGAACGGGTTGGAGCTTCCGTCCCAGCCCGACAGCAGCCCGAGCAGTGCCCCGTCGTCGCCGGAGAGCTGGAACTTGTCGCCGCCGGCGCCGGGGGTGAAGTCGGTGACGATGATCGCCTCCGTCCCGACATCGGCATGGGCGATCTCGATCGTGTCGCTGCCTAGGCCGGTGGTGACCGTGGTCGCGAAGGACCGCCCGGTGAGGCGGAACGAGTCGTTGCCGCCACCGCCGTTCAGCAGGTCGGTGCCGAGGCCGCCGAACAGGGTATCGTTGCCGTCGCCGCCGTCGACCGAGTCGTCGCCCTCGCCGCCGGTGAGACTGTCATCGTCGGCGCCGCCGTTGACAATATCGTTGCCCTCGCCGCCGTCGATACTGTCCTTGCCGCCTCCGCCGAGCAGCTGATCGTTGCCGCTGTCGCCTGAGAGCACGTCGTTGCCGGCCTCGCCCGACAGCTCGTCGTCGCCGTCGCCGCCGGCCAGGGAGTCGCCGTCGTTGCCGCCCTCGAGGACGTCGTTGTCGGCCCCGCCGGACAGCTGGTCGATCCCGTCGCCGCCGAGGATGACGTCGTCGCCCTCGTCGCCGTTCAGATTGTCGCTGCCGGCGCCGCCGTCGATGAGATCGGCGCCTTCCAGGCCGAAGACCGCATCGTCGCCGCCGAGAGCACTGATCGTATCGTCGCCGGGCGTGCCGATCAGCATATCGTCGCCTTCGGTGCCGGTGCTGGTGGATCCTTCGTCGCGGCCCTGGACGGTGATCGTGACGGTGGAGGAGGACTGGACTCCGAATTCGTCCTCGATCGTGTAGTTGATGACGACCACGGCGGTCTGGCCGGTGCCGAGATGATCGAAATCGGTGCCCGGGTCGAAGCGGACCTGGTTCTCGACGATCGTGACGCTGCCCTGGCCGGCCGGGCCCGAGGCCGCGACGACGTTGACCACGGCGTTATGGTCGACGTCGACGTCGTTGGCCAGGACATCGACCACGACGGCCGAGCTCTCGCTCGTCGTTCGGGTGTCGGGATTGGCGACCGGACCGTCGTTGGTGCCGGTGACCGTGATCGTGACCGTCGAGGACGAAGTCGCGCCGTGCTCGTCCTGCATGGTGTAGCTGACCACGATCGTCTCGGTCTCGCCGGCCGCGAGCCTGTCGAAGCTGGTGCCCGGGCTGAACAGGACCTGGTTGCCGAGCACCGAGGCGCTTCCCTTGCCGGCCGGCGCCGAAGCCGAGACGACCGTCTTCGCCGCGCCGTCGTCGACATCGGTGTCGTTGGCGAGGACGTCGATGGTGAGCAGCTGGTTCTCATGGCCGGCCGCCGAGTCGGAATTGGCGACCGGGGCGTCATTGGTGCCGGTGACGGTGACGCTCGCCGTCGAGCTCGACGTCGCGCCATGCTGGTCGGCGATCGAGTAGGCGATGACGACGACCTCGCTGGCGCCCTGGGCCAGGTGGTCGAAGGCGGTGCCCGGAGCGAACTGGACCTGGTTGCCGACCACCGTCGCGACGCCCTTGCCGGCCGGCGCCGAGGCGGCGGTGACGGTCAGCACCGCGCCATTGTCGACGTCGGTGTCGTTGGCGAGGACGTCGATCAGCACGACCGCATTCTCGCTCGTCGTGGGGGTATCGGGGTTCGCGGTCGGGGCGTCGTTGAGGCCGGCGATGGTGAAGGTCAGCGCTCCGGTGGCGCTGCCGTCATTGTCGGTGACGATATAATTGAAGCTGTCCTGGGCGGTCGCGCCGAGAGCGAGCGCCTGCGCCGCGGCGGACAAGGTGTAGCTGTAGGTGCCGTTCGAATTGAGCGTCAGAGTGCCGTAGGCGCCGGTGAAGATACCGGCGGTCACCGTCATCGCGTCGCCGTCGAAATCGTAATCGTTGTCGAGGACGCTCGCCGCGCCGCTGCTGTAGACGCCCGTGTCCTCGGTGATGTTGACATAATCGTCGCCGGCGACCGGCACGTTGTTGCCCGCTGCCGAGATTGATCACCCGGTCGGCGAAGACGAGGCGCTCGACCCGGATCACCTGGTCGTGGCCGTCGAGCCCGGCGCCGCCCTGGTGCACGATGTGCAGATAGCCGGCGCTGGCGAGGAAGGTATATTCCTTGATCAGCCCGGAATAATAAGCGATGTCGAAGCCGTTATTGCCGTCGATCAGGTCGTCGCCGTCGCCGCCGAAGAGATGCTCGTTGCCATTCTCGCCGTAGAGCTGGTCGTTGCCGGTGCCGCCATCGAGCGTATCGCCACCATTGCCGCCGTAGATGATATCGTCGCCGCCGAGGCCGTAGATGATGTCCGTGCCGTTGCCGCCGTCGATCAGGTCATTGCCGCTGGTGCCGATATGCGTCGTCACGTGGAATTCCTTCCCCTCTTCGACGACCAGGCGCAGCGCACGCATTCCCGCGACATAAAGCTAATCAGAAATTGCATGATGCTGGCGCGGCCGCTCCCGATCTCTTCCCGTTCTGTTCAGACCGACGGATTGAAAAGCGGAACAACGCGTGACCGTTCTTTGACGTCTTCGCGAAGCGACTCGTCCCCCCGGCGGTGCCCGAGGCGGCCAGAGTGACCTGCGAGCGGCAAGTGTCCAGAGCCGAAAAATGGATATCAGCATGTAAGGCACGAATGTCTCGCATCCGGGGGCGAGGCGTGGCTTGCCCGCTCCGTCTTTTCCCGCCACTCACGCCGCCATGGCCCTCCATCCGCGCATCCGCCACCAGCCCGATCCCGACCATCCCGGCTGGATGACCTGGGACCTGCCGAGCGACGAGACCCGCTTCAACGCGACGATCGGCAAGCTGCTCGTCCGCGGCGAGGGCGCGGGCAAGGCGCGGTGCCGGATGTTCCCGGACGGGCGCCAGAGCAACCTCGGCAACATCGTCCACGGCGGCGCGATCCTCACCTTCATCGACATGGCGATGTTCGCCGGCGGCTATGCCGCCGGGGCGAGCCTCGGGCCGTCGGTGACCCTCGACCTGTCCGCCCAGTTCCTCGCCGCGGCGAAGCTCGGGGCGCCGCTCGACTGCACGGTCGAGCTGCTTCGCGAGAGCAAGCGCCTGGCGGTGATGCGCGGCCTCGTCGAGCAGGAGGGCGAGATCGTCGCCTCCTGGTCGGGGACGCTGAGGAAGCTGTCGCGATGAGCGAGGTCGCCGACCGCTACCGGGCGCTGCTGGATGCCCGGGAGCTCCGGCCCGACCCCGATCAGGCGAAGGCGGTGGCGGTGCTCGACCGGCTCGGCGGCGGAGCTTCGGCCGAAGCCGGCGCGGGCGCCCTGGGCGCGGCTGTTCGGCAAGGCGCCGCCGCCGCCGCGCGGGGTCTATCTGTGGGGCGGGGTCGGGCGCGGCAAGTCGATGCTGATGGACCTCGCCTTCGAGGCGATCCCGGCGGAGCGCAAGCGGCGGGTCCATTTCCACGAATTCATGCTCGAGGTGCACGAGCGGCTTCGCGCCGAGCGCGCCAAGGAGGAAGGCGACCCGATCCCGCCGGTCGCCCGGGCCATAGCCGAGGAGGCGCGGCTGCTCGCCTTCGACGAGATGGTGATCAACAACGCCGCCGACGCGATGATCCTGTCGCGGCTGTTCGGCCAGCTGCTCGACCAGGGGGTGACGGTGGTCACCACCTCGAACCGGCCGCCGCGCGACCTCTATCTCGGCGGGCTCAACCGCGAGCTGTTCCTGCCCTTCATCGACCTGATCGAGCGCGAGCTCGACGTGGTTCCGCTCAACGGCCCGACCGACTACCGGCTCGAGCGGCTCGGCGGCTTCCCGACCTGGTACGTGCCCAACGGCCCGGAGGCGACCCAGGCGCTCAGCGCCGCCTTCTTCCGGCTGACCGACTTCTCCGTGGAGGACCGGGCGAAGGTGCCGAGCGAGGACATCCCGGTCCAGGGCGGCCGGACCCTGCACGTCCCCAAGAGCCTGAAGGGGGTCGCGGTCTTCTCGTTCCGGCGGCTGTGCGGCGAGGCCCGCGGCGCCGCCGACTATCTCGCCATCGCCCGCCGCTACCACAGCGTGATCCTCGTCGGGATTCCGGTCATGGGCCCGGACCGGCGCAACGAGGCGGCGCGCTTCGTCACCCTGATCGACGCCCTCTACGAGCATAAGGTGAAGCTCCTCGCCGCCGCCGACGCGCCGCCGGACGGGCTCTATCCGGCCGGCGACGGCGCCTTCGAGTTCCAGCGCACCGCGTCGCGCCTGATCGAGATGCAGTCGCAGGACTATCTCGCGGCGGGCCACGGCGAGGAGTGAGTTCTTCCTCTCCCGCTTTTCGCGGGAGAGGAAGGGCCCAAGCCGAAGGCTTGGGAGGTGAGGGTCTTTCTGACTCCGGTGTACAGACCCTCACCTCCCACCCGCTCCGCGGGCGGGCCCCTCCTCTCCCGTGAAGGACGGGAGAGGGGCTTGAATCGCCGCCATCCCCGGTCCAGCTTCCGCCCGCCTCAACCAGCGGGAGCCCGTTCATGCGCCTTGCCGTCCTCGCCTTCGGCCTCATCTCCTCGGCGGCCCTCGCCGCCGAGCCCGCGCCCGACAAATGGGACCTGAAGGCGCGCGAGATCTTCGCCCGCTCGATCGAGATCCCGACCGTCCCGGGCCGCGGCCAGATGCCGGCGCAGGCGGGCTATCTCGCCGAGCAGTTCAAGGCGGCCGGCTTCCCGGAGAGCGACATCAAGGTCATGCCCTACCAGGCCCGGCCGGGAGACGAGACGGCGGCGCTGATCGTGCGCTGGCGGGCGGCCAGGCCTTCGGGGAAGAAGCCGATCCTGCTCCTGGCCCATATGGACGTGGTCGAGGCGCTCGCTGCCGACTGGTCGGCCGATCCGTTCAAGTTCCGCGAGGAAGACGGCTATTTCTACGGCCGCGGCGCGATGGACAACAAGGCCGGGATGGTGGCGATCACCACCGCCTTGCTCCGCCTCCGGGCGGAGGGGTTCGAGCCGACCCGGGACCTGATCGTCTTCTTCACCGGCGACGAGGAGACGGAAGGCAAGGGCGCCGCGCTCGGCGCGAAGGACTGGCGCGAGTGGACCGACGCCGAGTTCGCGCTCAACTCCGACGCCGGCGGCGGCGCCTTCACCCGCGACGGCCGGTCGCTCGGCTTCGGAATCCAGACCGCCGAGAAGACCTACCAGAGCTTCACCTTCGCGGCGAAGAACCGCGGCGGCCACAGCTCGCGGCCGCGCCCCGACAACGCCATCTACGACCTCGCCGGGGCGCTCAAGCGGCTCGAGGCGCACCGCTTCGAGCCGATGCTGAACGAGACGACCCGGGCCTATTTCACCGAGCGGGCGAAGATGGAGAAGGGCCCGCTCGGCGACGCCATGCGGCGCTGGGTGGCCGATCCCAAGGACGGCGCCGCCGCCGACGCGGTCGAGGCGAGCGAGCTGGAGGTGGGCACGACCCGGACCCGCTGCGTCGCCACCCGGCTCGAGGGCGGCCATGCCGACAACGCCCTGCCCCAGCTCGCCAGGGCGACGGTCAACTGCCGGATCATGCCCGGGGTCGATCCGAAGGAGGTCGAGGCGGAGCTGAAGCGGGTCGCCGGCGCCGGGATCGAGGTGGCGGTGAGCGATCCCGGAGTGCCGACTCCGGCCTCGCCGCTGCGCCCGGACGTGGTGCGGGCCTATACGGACGCGGTCCGCAAGCGCCATCCGGGCGCGGCGATCATCCCGAGCATGTCGACCGGGGCGACCGACGGCCTCTATTTCCGGGCGGCCGGAATTCCGGTCTACGGGGTCGACGGCAGCTGGGGGATCTCGCCCGACGACGAGCGCGCCCACGGCCGCGACGAGCGGCTTCCGGTCAAGGCGCTGTACGACGATGTCGACCATTGGGTCGACATGCTGAAGGCGCTGGCGGGGAAATGACCCCCGCCGGCGCCTTCCGCCCGGTCAGAGGACCAGGTCGATGATCCGGGTCACCAGGCTCGTCCTCGGATCGACGACGTAGACCGACTGGTTCCGATAGATGTAGCGGTAGCCGTCGCTGAGCCCGTACCGGTCGCGATAGGCGGCCGGGATGTCCCGATAGGGCGTGTAATAGCCGTAGCCGGTCGGGATCCGCTGGCCGACGTTGAACAGCTTCTTCGCCTGGCCCGGCGGCAGGCAGCCGTTGCGCTTCTTGGCGAGGCCCGGCGGGCAGGCATTCGAGCCGTAGCTTTTGCCCTTGGCCTTGACGACATGCGCGCCGCCATGGTGGCCGTGCGCTGAGGACTTGCCTTTGGCGTGGACGGCGGGCGCGGAGCCCTGGCCCTGGCCCTTGCCGGGCTTGGCGAGGGCCGGCATGGCCGCCGCCATGGCCGCCGTGGCCGCGATCATCGCGAACGTACGCATGACTACTTCCTTTTCTCTGGGAATAAAATCGAACGAGCCGGGAGAGGCTGCGGTTCCGGATGCGTATCCCTAGGTCATAACCCTTGCCAGCCGCCGGCCCCGGCCGGTGAGCCCGTAGAGCGAAGTCGGCGGGAAGGACTCCTCGAGGCGGCGCTCGACCAGCCCGGCCTGAAGCAGCTGCTTGAGGGCGAGCGACAGCGAGCGCGGGCTGATCGGCCTGAGCTGCGCCTCGAGCCAGGAGAAACGCTCCCAGCGCCGGTCGAGGCGGCGCAGCACGGGGAGCGACCAGCGGCCGAGGGCCGCCCGTCCGAGGCCGAGGTCGAGCCTCGCCGCCATCACCGGCTCGCACCAGGCGCCGACCGGGCGGCCCGCCTCGGTCAGCACATATTCCGGGCGCAGCGGATGGCCGTGGCCGGGATTGCGCATCAGCCAGCCCTTGGCGACGAGCTGGCCGATCACCCCGGTCAGCATGCTCCGCGAGATTCCGAGCCGGGCGAGGAGCGGGGCGAAGCGCACGCCCTCCTCGCGGCTGGCGAGGGCGAGCAGCGGCACGAACCAGCGGCTCCCGACCAGCCAGCGCAGATCCTCTTCGGGAAGCATGATCCCCCCATACTTGACTGAAAAGATAGTTGCTATAAAAATAGTCCAAAACCGGGAGAATCGGCATGGCAATGGGATTTGACGGCGGGCTGACCTGCGCGCTGGGCGTGACCGACCTCGACCGATCGATCGCCTGGTATCGCGACGTGCTCGGCTTCGACCTGCTCTACCGGCTCGACGACAATGCCTGGTGCGAGCTGAAAACCGGAGTCGAGCGGGTCAACGTCGGCCTCTCCCAGGTCGAGGAAGCCGGCGGCAGGGGCGGCGCGACCCTGACCTTCGGGGTCGAGGATATCGAGGCGGCCAAGGCCGAGCTCGACTCCCGCTCGGTCCGCCAGGACGGCCCGATCCGCGACATTCCCGGCCTGGTCCGGCTGCTCACCTTCTACGATCCCGACGACAATGCGCTGATGCTCTACGAGGATCTCCAGGGGGCCTGAGGCCCCCGAATTTCCTCTCCCGCTTTTCGCGGGAGAATGACCCGCCTGGCTGCTTCCCCCGGAAGCAGCCTTAGCGGCGGGTCATGGGCCCGCCGCGAAGCGGTGGGAGGTGAGGGTCTGTATTCCGGACTCGGCAAGACCCTCACCACCCAAGCCTTCGGCTTGGGTCCCCCTCTCCCGCGGAAAGCGGGAGAGGAAGGCAAAGCCGCGCATTTTCCCTGCCACCGGTTGCCCCCTTCCGGCTTCGGGGCTAAGCGGGCGCCACATTTGGCGGCGTCCTGCCGCCGGCCCTGCTTTGACGGATTAGAGAAAGGCTGGAGCAGCCCCATGGCTCGCACGAAGATCGCGCTCATCGGCGCCGGAATGATCGGCGGAACCCTCGCCCACCTCGCCGCCATCCGCGAGATGGGCGACATCGTCCTCGTCGACGTCGCCGAGGGCATTCCCCAGGGCAAGGCGCTCGATCTCGCCCAGGCCGGCCCGGTCGAAGGCTTTGACGCCAGGCTCACCGGAACCCAGGATTATGCCGACATCGCCGGCGCCGACGTCTGCATCGTCACCGCCGGAATCGCCCGCAAGCCCGGGATGAGCCGCGACGATCTGCTCGGCATCAACCTCAAGGTGATGAAGGCGGTCGGCGAGGGCATCAAGGCGCACGCGCCGGACAGCTTCGTCATCTGCGTCACCAACCCGCTCGACGCGATGGTCTGGGCGCTGCGCGAATTCTCCGGCCTGCCCCACGAACGGGTGGTCGGAATGGCCGGCGTTCTGGACAGCGCCCGCTTCCGCCATTTCCTCGCCGAGGAGTTCAAGGTCTCGGTCGAGGACGTCACCGCCTTCGTGCTCGGCGGCCATGGCGACACGATGGTGCCGGTGCCGGCCTATTCGGCGGTCGCCGGAATCCCGGTTCCCGACCTGATCAGGATGGGCTGGTCGACCCAGGAGCGGATCGACGCCATCGTCCAGCGCACCCGCTCGGGCGGCGGCGAGATCGTCGCTTTGCTCAAGACCGGCTCGGCTTATTACGCCCCGGCGACCTCGGCTCTGGCGATGGCCGAGAGCTTTCTCAAGGACAAGAAGCGCCTGCTTCCGGCCGCCGCCTATCTCCAGGGCCAGTACGGCGTCGACGACCTCTATGTCGGGGTTCCGGTGGTGATCGGCGCCGGCGGGGTCGAGCGGATCGTCGAGATCGAGCTGGACGAGACCGCCAAGGCGAATTTCCAGGTGTCGGTCGACGCGGTGAAGGAGCTGCTCGAAGCGTGCAGGGCGATCGACGGGTCGCTCGCCTGAAACGCGGAAAACTGGTAGACACGCGAGCGCGATGGCGGAAAAAGAGCATATCACCAAGCTGAGGCGGGCCGCTCCGGGCTACGAGGCCGATTACGCCGCGTGGCTTGACCACCAGGTCGCGCTACTCAAGGCGGATCGCTGGAGCGACGTCGACAAGGACAATCTCATCGATGAGGTGGAGAGCTTGGGACGATCGAACTTCAGGAGCTTCGTCAGCGCCATCGAAACCGTCCTCGTCCATATGCTGAAATGGGACTACCAGCCGGAGAGGCGAAGCCGAAGCTGGCAAGGCTCGATCCTGGAGCACCGCCGTCGAATCGAGGAGGAGCTTGAGGACTGCCCCAGCTACTCGGCCCGCCTCGAGGAGGCGGTCACGAGAGCCTATCGTACGGCAGCTCCGCGCGCTTTTCGTGAGTCCGGCCTGCCCCTGCAAACGTTCCCGACGACTTGTCCCTACAGCTGGGACGACATCATGAACCGCGAGCACGAGCTCGGCGCCTGATCCCGCTCCACTCCAGAAGAAGCGCATCCCAAATGCCCAGCCTCGTCAGCCTTCGGACCGAAGTCCTGAACCGAATCCCGGATGCCGCTTCGTCGAGCCCGGCAGGAACAGGGCGATGATCCTTGTTGCGCTTCTCGCGGCCGCCACCCCTGCGCCTCCGCCCGAGCGGGAGATGCTGGACGCCTTCAAGGCCGCCTGCTCGCGGACCGGCAACGACATCGAGGCGATGAAGGCCGATGCGGCCGCCTCCGGCTGGACCGCCATGCCCGACGACGGCGACGCGCGCATCGCACGACTGGTCAAGCTCGGGCGCGACGCCGCCGAGGCGGACGGCAAGGTCGCCGGCGCCAATTTCCGCCGCACTCTGGGCGGGCGCGACATCTTCCTCATCGTGTCGCGCTACGAGGACAAGAGCGGCTTCTGGGGCGCCGGCTGCCGGCTCTACGATTTCGAGGCGACCGCGCCGCTCGACGGGCCGGCGCTGGAAAAGCCTGGATGGGCAAGCCGCCGACCGCCGTCCAGGCGCCCGCGCCCGGCCTGTCGAAACGGCTCTGGGAGCCCGGCTGGCGCGACGGCATCTCGCTCGAAATCATCGCACGTCGCGCAGGGCCATCCCGCTCGGACAGCAATACGGCCTCAGCGGCAACATCCTCGTCGCCCAGGCCATCGGAGGCTTTTGAATGTCGATCCTCGTCAATACGTCGACCAAGGTGATCACCCAGGGGATGACCGGTGAGACCGGCACCTTCCACACCGAGCAGGCGCTCGCCTACGGGACGAAGATGGTCGCCGGAGTCACCCCGGGCAAAGGCGGCCAGACCCATCTCGGGCTTCCCGTCTACGACACGGTGCAGGAGGCGGTGCGGGAAACCGGCGCGGACGCCAGCGTCGTCTACGTCCCGCCGCCCTTCGCGGCCGATTCCATCCTCGAGGCGATCGACGCCGAGGTGCCGCTGATCGTCTGCATCACCGAGGGCATTCCGGTGCTCGACATGGTCCGCGTGAAGCGGGCGCTCTCCGGCTCCAGGTCGCGGCTGATCGGGCCGAACTGCCCGGGCGTTCTCACTCCGGGCGAGTGCAAGATCGGGATCATGCCGGGAAGCATCTTCAAGAAGGGCTCGGTCGGCGTGGTCAGCCGCTCGGGCACGCTCACCTACGAGGCAGTGTTCCAGACCTCCAATGCGGGCCTGGGGCAGACGACGGCGGTCGGGATCGGCGGCGATCCGGTCAACGGCACCAATTTCGTCGACGTGCTCGAGCTGTTCCTCGCCGACCCGGAGACCCAGTCGATCATCATGATCGGCGAGATCGGCGGCTCGGCCGAGGAGGACGCCGCCCAGTTCCTCGCCGACGAGGCGCGGGCCGGGCGCGGCAAGCCGACCGTCGGCTTCATCGCCGGCCGGACCGCGCCGCCGGGGCGGCGGATGGGCCATGCCGGCGCCATCGTCTCGGGCGGCAAGGGCGGCGCCGAGGACAAGATCGCGGCGATGGAGGCGGCTGGAATTACCGTGTCGCCGAGCCCATCTGAGCTGGGATCGACCCTCGCCGCGCTTTTGAAGGGATAGGGACGGGTCGATCGCGCTGAGCCGTCACCCCGGACTTGATCCGGGGTCCACCTTCTTCCAACCGGCTCCGGGAAGAAAAGGTGGATGCCGGATCAAGTCCGGCATGACGCTGATGGATAGGCAAGGGACGCGGTGCGTTCCCCGCAACGACTGGGAAGGCGGATTGGACTTGGACAGCATCGGCACCGAACGCGAGCAGGGACCGAGCTGGGCGCGCGCCAACTGGCCCGTGGCCGAGCTCGACGAGCTCAATGCCGGCCTCGATCCCACCTTGATGACGATCGAGAAGGTCGCGGCGAAGGCGAAGGAAGCCGCCGCGGCCTCCGGCGCGAGCGGCGCGGACGTCGAGCGGGCGGCCAACGATTCGATCTGCGCGATGATGCTGATCCGCACCTACCGGGTGCGCGGCCACCTCGCCGCCAACCTCGATCCGCTCGGCCTCGCCAAGCGCGACATGCCCGAGGATCTGAAGCCCGAATATCACGGCTTCACCGGCGCCGCGCTCGACCGGCCGGTCTGGCTGGGCGGAGCGCTCGGCCTGAAGCAGGCGACGGTGCGGGAGGTCGTCGAGATCCTGCGCCGCAATTATTGCGGCAATGTCGGCCTCGAATATATGCACATCAACGCGGTGGAGGAGCGCCGCTTCCTCCAGGAGCGGATGGAAGGGGCCGAGGCGAAGATCCGCTTCACGCCCGAGGGCAAGAGGTCGATCCTCGCCAAGGTCGTCCAGGCCGAGCAGTGGGAGAAGTTCCTCGCCCGCAAATATGTCGGCACCAAGCGTTTCGGCCTCGACGGCGGCGAATCGATGATCCCGGCGCTCGAGGCCGTGATCAAATATGGCGGCGCCGACCGGGTCGGCTCGATCGTGCTCGGGATGGCCCACCGCGGCCGGCTGAACGTCCTCGCCAACGTCATGGCCAAGCCCTATCGCGCGATCTTCTCGGAATTCGCCGGCGGCTCGGCCAATCCCGAGGACGTCGGCGGCTCGGGCGACGTCAAATACCATCTCGGCACCTCGTCCGACCGCGAGTTCGACGGGATCAAGGTCCATCTGTCGCTGGTCCCCAACCCCAGCCATCTCGAGGCGGTCGATCCGGTGGTCCTCGGCAAGGCGAAGGCGCAGCAGGTCGCCCTCGGCGATTCGGACGGCGACCGGGTGCTTCCGGTCCTGCTCCACGGCGACGCCGCCTTCGCCGGCCAGGGCATCGTCGCCGAATGCCTCGGCTTCTCGGGGATCCCGGGCTATTCGACCGGCGGCTGCCTCCACTACATCATCAACAACCAGGTCGGCTTCACCACCAGCCCCCAGTTCGGCCGGTCCTCGCCCTATCCCTCGGACGTCGCCAAGGCGATCCAGGCGCCGATCCTCCACGTCAACGGCGACGATCCCGAGGCGGTGACCTTCTGCTGCAAGCTCGCCATCGAATATCGCCAGCGCTTCAATCGCGACATCGTCATCGACATGTGGTGCTACCGGCGCTTCGGCCATAACGAGGGCGACGAGCCGAGCTTCACCCAGCCGCTCATGTATGCGGCGATCCGGAAGCATCCTCCAATTTCCCGAGCTCTACGCCGATCGGCTCGTGAAAGAGGGCGTGATCGGGGCCGACTGGATCGAGAAGGAGATCGCCGACTTCACCGCGCTGCTCGAAGGGGAGTTCGAGGCGGCCAAATCCTATCTGCCCAACAAGGCCGACTGGTTCGAAGGCGCCTGGGCCGGCCTCAACCGGCCGCAGGAAGCGATCACCGAGCGCCGCAACGTCCCCACCGGGGTTTCGGAAGGTACGGCGCGCGAGGTCGGGACGATCCTCACCACCATCCCCGAGGACCTGGCCGTCCACAAGACCCTGGCCCGGATCATCGACGCGCGCCGCGAGATGTTCGCGAGCGGCGAGGGCTTCGACTGGGCGACGGCCGAGGCGCTCGCCTTCGGCACCCTGCTTCGCGAGGGCCATCCGGTGCGGCTCTCCGGCCAGGATTCGGGCCGCGGCACGTTCAGCCAGCGCCACGCCGTCTGGGTCGACCAGAAGGACGGCCGCAAATATATCCCGCTCACCCAGGTCGGCCCGGCCCGCTTCGAGGTTCGGGACAGTCCGCTCTCCGAATTCGGGGTGATGGGCTTCGAGTACGGCTATTCGCTCGTCCGACCCGCAGACCCTCGTCCTGTGGGAGGCGCAGTTCGGCGACTTCGCCAACGGCGCCCAGGTGATGCATCGACCAGTTCATCGCCGCCGGCGAGGCGAAGTGGCTTCGCGCCAGCGGCCTCGTCCTGCTGCTTCCGCACGGCTACGAGGGCCAGGGCCCCGAGCACAGCTCCGCCCGGCCCGAGCGCTTCCTGCAGCTTTGCGCCGAGGACAATATGCAGGTGGCGAACTGCACGACCCCGGCCAATTATTTCCACATCCTCCGGCGGCAGATGAACCGCGACTTTCGCAAGCCGCTGGTGCTGATGACCCCCAAGTCGCTGCTCCGCCACAAGCTGCGGTCTCGAGCCTCGCCGACTTCACCGGCGAGAGCCACTTCAAGCGCATCCTCTCCGACCCGAACGCGCCGGCGGACGAGGCGGTGAAGCGGCTGGTCCTGTGCACCGGCAAGCTCGCCTACGAGCTGATCGAGGCGCGCGACCGCGCCGGCGACCGCCACACCAGCGTCGTCAGGATCGAGCAGCTCTACCCCTTCCCCGGCGAGGCCCTGCTGGCGCGCCTGAAGCGGATGGCCAATCTCGAGGAGCTGGTCTGGGCCCAGGAGGAACCTCAGAATCAGGGCTATTGGGCCCATGTCGAGCCGCGGATCGAGCGCCGCCTCGGCGAGGCCGGGCTGAAGCCGAAGCGGCCCCTCTACGCCGGCCGGCCGCCGGCCGCCTCGCCGGCCACCGGCCTCGCCAAGCGCCACGCCGCCGAGCAGGCGGCCTTGATCGCCGACGCGCTCGGCCATAGCACGCACGCGCCGGCCCAGCGCAAGGCCGGATAAAGGAACGTTGATGGCGACCGAAGTCAAAGTCCCGACGCTGGGGGAATCGATCACCGAGGCGACTCTCGGCCAGTGGCTGAAGATGCCCGGCGACGCCGTCAAGGCGGACGAGCCGGTGGCCAGCCTCGAGACCGACAAGGTCGCCATCGAGGTGCCCTCGCCGGTCGACGGGGTGATGGGCGACCAGCTCGTCGCGGTCGGCGACACGGTCGCGGTCGGGGCGGCGATCGCCCGGATCGAGAGCGGTTCGGGAATGCCGGCCACCCCGCAGTCGGACCAAGCGGTGCCGGCCGACGTCCCGGTCAATCCCGAAGGGGCCGGGCGAGAATGTCGAGCTTCGCGCCGGGGAAACGGGCGAGGAGGAGGACAGCCCCCACCTGACTCTGTCGCCCTCGGTCCGGCGGATCGTTCTCGAGCATCATCTCGATCCGTCGCGGATCAAGGGCACCGGCAAGGACGGGCGCCTGACCAAGGACGACGTCCTCGCCGCGGCCAAGGCCAAGGAAGCGGCGCCGGCTCCGCCGCCCCCCCCGCCGCCGCGCCGCCCCCGCCCCCTCCGCCTCCGTCCCGAGCGGCTCCCGGCGAGCGGCGCGAGGAGCGGGTGAGGATGACCCGGCTGAGGCAGACCGTCGCCCGCCGCCTCAAGGAGGCGCAGAACACCGCGGCGATTCTGACCACCTTCAACGACGTCGACATGACGGCGGTGATGGAGGCGCGCAGCCGCTACAAGGACCTGTTCGAGAAGAAGCATGGCATCCGCCTCGGCTTCATGAGCTTCTTCGTGAAGGCGGCGGTGCTGGCCGCGCGCGACGTCCCCGCGGTCAACGCCTACATCGAGGGCGATGAGATCGTCTATCACGACTATGTCGACGTCTCGGTCGCGGTGTCGGCGCCGAACGGCCTCGTCGTCCCGGTCATACGCGACGCACACACGTTGAGCTTCGCCGAGATCGAGAAGACGATCGCCGACTTCGGCAAGCGCGCCAAGGAAGGCTCGCTGACCATGGCCGACATGGAGGGCGGCACCTTCACCATCTCCAACGGCGGCGTGTTCGGCTCCCTCCTATCCACCCCGATCATCAATCCGCCCCAGTCGGCGGTGCTCGGAATGCACCGGATCGAGGAAAGGCCGGTGGTCCGCGACGGACAGGTGGTGGTCCGGCCGATGATGTACCTGGCCCTGTCCTACGACCACCGCCTGGTCGACGGCCGCGAGGCGGTCACCTTCCTGGTGCGGATGAAGGAAGCGCTGGAAGACCCGACGCGGCTTCTGATAGACTTGTGATCATGGACTGGCGCGAGCACATTCATTCCGACCCCGGAATCCTGGGCGGGAAACCTGTATTCAAGGGCACCCGGCTGTCGGTCGAACACGTGTTGAAGCTGGTCGCCGCGGGGTGGGACCTGGAGAAAATGGCCTACGAATTTCCGGGCATCGAAGCACGGCACGTGCAAGCCGCGGCGGCTTTCGCAGCTGAAATGCTACGTGACGAAAAATTTGTGGCCCAGGCCCGCGCGGCTTGAGGTTCCTGCTCGACGTCAATGTCGGCACCACAATCGCCGAGGCGCTGACGGAGGCCGGTCACGAGGTCGTAAGGGTAGGGCTACTGACCCGTCGCGAACGGGACGATGCCATTCTTGATTGGGCCGTGCGGGAGGAGCGTATCCTCGTCAGCTACGATAGCGATTTCACCGACCTCATCTTTCGCGACGGCATGGCCGCTCCTCCAGCCGTTCTGTACATCCGCTTCGAACCACCGGATTTGGCACCGCTCGCTCTTCGCATCGTTGATCTCACACGCAACGAATTGCTGTTGGGCCAGATGGTCGTCATAGGCCCTGTCGAAACGCGGACCCGTCCGTTTCCAGGAAGAGAGACGAATGACTGAAACCAATTTCGACGTGATCGTGATCGGGGCCGGGCCCGGCGGCTATGTCGCGGCGATCCGGGCGGCGCAGCTCGGGCTGAAGACGGCCTGCGTCGAAAGCCGGGAGACGCTGGGCGGCACCTGCCTCAACGTCGGCTGCATCCCGTCCAAGGCCTTGCTCCACGCCTCCGAGCTGTTCGAGGAAGCGGCCCACGGCACCCTCGCCAAATGGGGGATCAAGGCGAAGGAGGTCGAGCTCGACCTCGACGTCATGCACGCCGGCCGCAAGGAGGCGATCAAGGGCCTGACCGGCGGAATCGAGTTCCTGTTCAAGAAGAACAAGGTGACCTGGCTGAAGGGCCATGCGAAGTTCACCGGGCCGAACGCGATCGACGTCGCCGGCCAGGCCTATTCCGCGAAGAGCATCGTCATCGCCACCGGCTCCTCGGTGACTCCGCTCCCGGGAGTCGAGATCGACCAGGAGCGGATCGTCGATTCGACCGGAGCGCTGGAGCTGGCGAAGGTGCCCGGCCATATGGTCGTGATCGGCGGCGGAGTGATCGGGCTCGAGCTCGGCTCGGTCTGGCGGCGGCTCGGCGCCAAGGTGACGGTGGTCGAATATCTCGACCAGATGCTGCCCGGGATGGACGGCGAGGTCCGCAAGGAAGCGGCGAAGATCTTCAAGAAGCAGGGCTTCGAGATCCGCACCTCGACCAAGGTCACCAAGGCCGAGAAGACGGCGGCGGGCGTCGCCCTCACCGTCGAGCCGGCGCAGGGCGGCGAGGCCCAGACGATCGAGGCGGACGTGGTGCTGGTCTCGATCGGCCGCCGGCCCAACACCGACGGCCTCAACCTCGAGGCGGCCGGGATCCAGCTCAACAAGCGCGGCCAGATCGAGGTCGACCACGATTTCAGGACCGGGGTCGCCGGCGTCTATGCGATCGGCGACGTCACCCCGGGGCCGATGCTCGCCCACAAGGCGGAGGACGAAGGCATTGCGGTCGCCGAGATCCTCGCCGGCCAGGTCGGAATCATCAATCACGACGTCATCCCCGGCGTCGTCTACACCTATCCGGAGATCGCCTCGGTCGGGAAGACCGAGGAGGAGCTGAAGGAAGCGGGCGTCGAGCTACAAGACCGGCAAGTTCCCGATGATGGCCAACAGCCGGGCCAAGACCAACCGCGACACGGACGGCTTCGTCAAGGTGATCGCCGACGCCCGCACCGACCGGGTGCTCGGGGTCCATATCATCGCCTCGGTCGCGGGGACGATGATCGCCCAGGCCGCGCAGGCGATGGAGTTCGGGGCGACCAGCGAGGACATCGCCTACACCTGCCACGCCCACCCGACCCATTCGGAAGCGATCAAGGAAGCGGCGATGGCGGTGACCGGCAAGCCGATCCACATCTGAACGGGATTGACGGCGGCCCGGCTCGGGCGTCTTCTGCCGTTGTGAGGCCGAAACGATGGGAGCGCGGACGTTGAAAGCTGTTTGCGGACTTGCCGGCGCCGCCTTGCTGCTCGCCGGATGCGGCCCGAAGTCGCTCACCCTCCCCGCCGACCCCGTCGACCGCGCGGCGACCTGCGGAGTGGTCGCGGCGGCCTCGGCGCGGACGTCGGTGGCCGACATCAAGGCGCCGCTGCCGCTCGCGGCGCAGGGCAAGATCGTCCACTACGCTTTGCTCGCCGCCTCGACCGGGGAGACTTTCGAGGCCGAGACCGCCAATCGGGTCAATCAGCGGATGCGAGCGCTCCAGGAGAGCATCACCGGCGGCAAGTGGCAGGACCTGGCCCCCGCCTGCGACTCCGCTTTCCCGACGGCCGGCAAGACCGAAATCGCGCTTCCGGAAAACCGCCTCGACGCGCAGCTCGCCTGCGAGGAGCTGGCCGAGTTCGCCAGCGTCGCGCTCGAGGGCGAGGAGGTCCATTACGGCAACGAGCTCGCCGCCTACCGGCGCATGCGCAGCGAGCTCAATGACGCCATGGGGCCGGGCCTTCGCGCCCGCGCCGGCGCCGGGCTGGAGGCTCAGGCCCGCGAGCGCAAGCGGGCACTCGCCGCCGCGGCCAAGCTGGGCTCGCCGATCGCCGCCCTCGACAAATGCGCCGAGCGGTTCAGATAGCCGCGGCACCCGCGGGCGCGACGGAGGAGGGATGGGTCGGATCCGGCAAAGGCTCAGGCGCTGGCACATCTGGCTGGGCTGGATCGTCGGCCTTCCCCTGCTCGCCTGGACTCTGTCCGGCCTCGTCATGGTGGCTCGGCCGATCGAGGAGGTTCGCGGCGAAGGCCTGATCGCGGAAGCGCCGGCGCTGCCGGCCGGGCTCGCGGCGGTGCCGCCCGCGATCGGGCCGCGAGCCGTGGCGACGCTCCGGCTGGAACCGAGGCCGGACGGGCCGAAATGGCTGGTCAAATATGCCGACGGCGGCAGCCGCCTCGCCGACGCCCGAACCGGGCGGCTGCTGCCGCCGCTCGCCGCGGCCGACGCCGCTCGGATCGTCGAGGTCCGTTACACCGGCAAGGCGCGGGTCGCCGCGGTCGACCGCATTTCGGCGGAGTCGCCGCCGCTCGACTTCCGCCGCAAGATCGCCGCCTGGCGGGTCACGATGAGCGACGGCACCCGCTTCTACCTCGACTCCGCGACCGGCGAGATCCTCGCCCGCCGGAAACGCTGGTGGCGCTTCTACGACTTCATGTGGGGCCTCCACATCATGGACCTCGAGACTCGGCAGGACGCCCACAACCCGCTGGTCATCGGCTTCGGCATCGCGGCGATGGTGACCACCCTGCTCGCCCTGGTGATGCTTCCGCTGACCCTGAGGCGCCGCCGCCGGTGACCGGCCCCGCCGCCCTGCTCGGCACCGCCTTGCCCTATCTGGACTGGGCCGGAGTCGCGGTCTTCGCCTGCTCGGGCGCGCTGGTCGCGGCGGCGAAGAAGCAGACGCTGGTGACCCTGATCTTCTTCGCCGTCGTCACCGGAGTGGGCGGCGGCACCGCCCGCGACATGCTGATCGGAGCGCCGGTCTTCTGGGTGCATGCCAACGGGCACCTCATCGTCTGCTTCGCCGCCGCTTTGGCGGTCTGGGCGCTGCCCGGGAGCCTCTGGCAGGGACGGGCACTGCTCTGGCTCGACGCGCTGGGGATCGCCGCCTACGCGACGTTCGGAGCGGCCAAGGGCCTCGCCTTCGGCCTGGCTCCGCTCCCGGCCATGGCGATGGGCGTGCTGACCGCCTGCCTCGGCGGGATCATCCGCGACGTGCTCGCCGGCGAGCCCTCGACGCTGATGAGGCCGGAGCTGTACGTCACCGCCGCGGCGCTGTCCGCGGCGCTGATGGTCGGCTTGCTGCTGGCCGGAGTTCCGGCGGCTCTCGCCGGCCTCGTCGCCGCAGCGGCGGGGTTCGCGCTGCGCGGCGGAGCGATCCACTTCGGCTGGAAGCTTCCCGCCTACCGGCGCGAGGAGGCTTGACTTGATTGAACGTTCAATCAACAATGTCACCCATGGGTGGCCAGGACACGCGCGGGCGAATCATCGAGGCGGCGATGGAGCTCTTCTGGCTGAAGGGCTACGGATCGACCTCGATCGCCGACATATTGAGCCGTAGCCAGGTCAATAGCGGCAGCCTCTACCATTTCTTCCCCGGCAAGCAGGACCTGCTGATCGCGGTGCTCGAGGCCTATCGCGACGGAATCGCGTCGATGCTGCTCGAGCCGGCCTGGGCGGAAGTGGACGATCCGGTCGAGAAGGTCTTCGCCCTGCTCGCCAAATACCGGTCGCTGATCGTCGCGACGGAGTGCCAATATGGCTGCCCGATCGGAAGCCTGGCGCTCGAGCTTCACGAAGCGGATCCGGCCGTCCGGCGGCTTCTGGCCGAGAATTTCGAGGCCTGGGTCGGCGCCGTCGCGGGCTGTCTCGAAGAGGCGCGAGGCCGCTTTCCCGCCGGAACGGACCTCAGGGCGCTCGCCGAGCTCGCGCTCACCGTGATGGAGGGCGGCGTCATGCAGGCGCGGACCCACCGCGACGTCGGCCATTTCGACCGTTCGGTGGCCCAGCTTCGCACTTATTTCGATTCGCTTCGGGTGAAGGAGGGGCAGGCGGCATGAGGAGATTGATCGCGGCTTTGCTGCTCGGCCTGGCGGCGGCGGCGCCCTTGCCGGCGGCGACGAAGGCTCTCGCGCCCGACGGCACCCATCTGATGACTCACGAAGTGCTGGTCGACGCACCGCCTTCGGAGGTCTGGGCGGCGATCTCGACCGTCGAGGGCTGGAAGAGCTGGGCGGTGCCCGTCGCCTGGTCCCCCGCCCCCGATCTGATCGAAACCAGCTACACGCCGACGGCGAAGCCCGGCGATTCCTCGACGATCCGCCAGCAGGTCCTCATCCGGGTGCCGGAGCGGCTGATGGTCTTCCGCACCGTCAAGGCGCCCGAGCGGTTCCCCGACTTCGACACCTATTCGAAGGTCGTCAGCGCGTTCGAGCTCGAGCCGGCCGGGGAGGGCCGGACTCGCGTCCGCCTCACCGGGACGGGCTATGCCGACACCGACGCCGGAAGGCGGCTGCTGGCCTTCTTCGAGGGCGGCAACCAGGCGTCGCTCGACGCTCTCAAGGCCCGCTTCGCCAAATCCGCTCCGGCGCCGCTCCGTGCCGAGCTGGAGCCGCTGCGCTTCCTCGTCGGCGGCTGCTGGCGCGGCGAGTTCAGGAACGGCGCTCTCGACACCCATTGCTTCGAGAGCGTCTATGGCGGCCGCCACATACGCGACCGGCACGAGGTGAAGGGGCCGGACGGCCTCTATCGCGGCGAGACTCTCTACAGCTGGAACGGCGCGTCGAGGCAGGTCGAATATAGCCTATTGGAACTCGTCCGGCGGAGTCAGCCGCGGAACGATGGCGCCGACCGCCGGCGGGCTCGATTTCGGCAACGAGACCTATACCGGCGCCGACGGCCGCAAGATGACCATCTCGACCCTGTGGCGGAAGGCCGGCGCCGACGCCTATGAGACGATCAGCCGCTCCGGCGCCGATCCGACCGGCAGCAGGATCGTCCGCTATACCCGAGTCGACTAAAGGAAGTCGGCGAGACGCGGGGGCCGCGGCTCATCGGGCGCCGCTTCCGCCAGCGCGAGCGGGCACTGCCAAAGGCCGACATCGTGCCACCGGCCGAGCTTCCACCCGACCTGGCGGTAGAGCCCCGCCGGAACGAAACCGAGCCGTTCGTGCAGGGCGGACGCTCGCCTCGTTGGGCAGGGTGATCGCGGCGATCGCCTGGGTGAAGCCCTGCGCCTCGAGCGTCGCCAGCAGCGGTGAATAGAGGCGAGTCCCAGCCCCCGGCCGCAGGCCTCGCGGCGCAGATAGACGGTCGTCTCGACCGCGAAGCGATAGGCGGGTCGCTCGCGGAAGCGGGCGGCATAGGCATAGCCGACCACTTCCCCGCCCTCCTCGGCTACCAGCCACGGATAAAGCCCGCCGCCGGCCTCGATCCGGGCCCGCATCGCCGCTTCGTCGGGCGGCTCGGTCTCGAACGAGACCGCGCTCTCCGTCACGAACGGCGCGTAGATTTCGGCGATGGCCGCGGCGTCGTCGGGCGTCGCGGCGCGGAGCCTCATGCGCCCAGCAGGCGCGCCAGCCAGCCGGCGAATCCGCCCTGGGACAGCCGCGGCCGGGCCGCGACCTGGCTGCCGCATTCGAGGCAGCGCGCCTGGATCGCGGCGCCCGAGACCAGCCGCTCCGCCTCGCCGACGGCGGCGAGCATCGCCAGCCGCGGCTTCGCGGCGAGTCGGCTGAACGCGTCCGGCGACGCCTCCTCCTCGCCGTCGCCGGCCAGCGCCAGAAGCAGCTGGTCGGCGAAATCGGGCTGCTTCTCGAGCCACACCGCCTCCGCCTCGTCCGCCGTCGAGCTTGGCGCAGCCGCGCCGCCTCGCGGATCGCGTCGTCGAGCCCGCCGAACGAGTCGACCAGGCGGAGCTGGCGGGCGGTGCCGCCGTCCCAGATCCGGCCCTGGGCGATCCTGTCGACCTCGGCCACCGGCATCTTGCGCGACGCCGAAACCAAGGCGAGGAACCGCCGGTAGGTGCCGTCGACGCCCATCTGCAGCAGCCGGTCGGCCTCCGGCGAGGGGCCGCGCAGCAGGTCGGGCTCGCCCGACAGCGGGGTCGTCTTGACCCCGTCGGCGCCGAGCCCGAGCTTGGCCATCGTCCCTTCGAAGCTGGGCAGGATGCCGAACACGCCGATCGAGCCGGTGATCGTCGAGGGCTCGGCGTAGATCTTGTCGCCGGCGGTCGCCACCCAATAGCCGCCCGAGGCGGCGAGGCTGCCCATCGACACGACCACCGGCAGCCCCTTGCGCCTTGGCGGCGAGCACCGCCTGGCGGATCCGCTCCGAGGCGAGCGCCGAGCCGCCCGGCGAATCGACCCGGAGCACCAGCGCCTTCAGGTCGCGCTCCCTGAGGCCCTTCTCGAGCGCCCGGACGATCGTCTCGGCGCCGGCGGTGCCGGCATTGGCCTCGCCGTCGACGATGTCGCCGGCGACGGTCAGGATTCCGATCCTGCCGCTCCTCGTCGCCCGCCGGATTGGCTTCGATCCAGGCCCGGTAGGGTATTCGGCGGAAGCTGGCCGGGACCGCGGCGTAGCGGGTGCCGACGATCTCGGCGACCCGGCGGCCGAACGCCTCGCGGCTCGCCGATCTTGTCGACCAGCCCCGCCTCGAGCGCCGCCCGCGCCATGTCGCCGCCGGCCGCCTCGATCCGCCCCGGCATGTCGGCGACATAGGGCGCCGAGCTGCGCCTTCGGCCGCGCCCGGCGCACCTCCTGCTGCCAGCTCTCCCACATCGAGCCGTAGACCGCGGTGAGGGCCTCGCGCGCCTCCGGCGACATGTCGTTGCGGGTGAACGGGCTCGACCGCCGCCTTGTAGGTCCCCGCCTTGTAGACGTTGGCGGTGACCCCGAGCTTGTCGAGCAGGCCCTTCAGGTAGAGGTTGGCGCCGCCGGGCCCGGTGACGAGCACGCCGCCCATCGGGTTGAGCCACAGCTCGCTGGCATGGGCGGCGAGCTGGTAGCTGTCGTCGTCATAGGCGGTGGCGAAGGCGAGGACCGGCTTGCCCGCCTTGCGGACCGAGTCGAGCGCCTCGCCGACCGCGGCGAGGGTCGCCTGGCCGCCGCCCGAGAAGATGTCGAGGTCGAGCGCGACCGCCTTCACCCGGTCGTCCTTCGCGGCGAGCTCGAGGCCGTGGACGACGTCGCGAAGCCGATACTGGCGCGGGCCGCCGCCGCTCAGCAGCTCGCTCGCCGTGGCCTGGGCGGGCTGCTCGACGATCGGGCCGTCGAGGTCGAGCAGAAGCGCCCCGCGGTCGCCGGCGCCGAGGGTCGGCCGAGCCGTCATCGCCGCGTAGAGCAAGGCGAAGAAGAGCAGCATGAACAGCAGGACGAGGCCGTCCTTGATTCCGACGAGCAGCTTCCAGACCTTGCCCGCGAACTTCATGTCTCACTCTCCGTTGCCTGCGCTCTCGGCTAGACCAGCCCCCGCCCCCTGTAAATCCGGGCCGTTCCCCCCGGACGCAGGGCAGGCGTCGGATCGAAAATCCCGCCATCGGACCCTTGACCCGCGATGAACAAGCCCTAGATCAGCGTTGCTGGCACTCGCCATGGGCGAGTGCTAACAGTTTCAACATGTCGGCGCGGCGCCTTCGGGGGGCCGGCCGCCGCAACAGCAAAGAAGAGGTGACGCGCATGAACTTTCGTCCGCTCCATGATCGGGTGCTCGTCCGCCGCGTCGAGGCCGAGGAGAAGACGGCCGGCGGCATCATCATCCCCGACACCGCCAAGGAGAAGCCGCAGGAGGGCGAGGTCGTCGCGGTCGGCACCGGCACCCGCGGCGAGGACGGCACGATCACGCCGCTCGACGTCAAGGCCGGCGACAAGATCCTGTTCGGCAAATGGTCCGGCACCGAGGTCAAGCTCGACGGCGAGGACCTGCTGATCATGAAGGAAAGCGACATCCTCGGGATCGTCGGCTGAGCTTGGGGACGCCTCTCGGCAACCCTCAACTTCCTCAACTTATTTCGATTGAAAGGAAGTTCAAAATGGCAGCGAAAGACGTTCGCTTTTCGCGTGACGCCCGGGAGCGCATCATGCGCGGCGTCGACATCCTCGCCGACGCGGTGAAGGTCACCCTCGGCCCCAAGGGCCGCAACGTCGTCCTCGACAAGAGCTTCGGCGCGCCCGCGCATCACCAAGGACGGCGTCACCGTCGCCAAGGAGATCGAGCTCAAGGACAAGTTCGAGAACATGGGCGCGCAGATGCTGCGCGAGGTCGCCTCGAAGACCAACGACCTGGCCGGCGACGGCACCACCACCGCCACCGTTCTCGCCCAGTCGATCGTCCGCGAGGGCATGAAGTCGGTCGCGGCCGGCATGAACCCGATGGACCTGAAGCGCGGCATCGACCTCGCCGTCACCCGGGTCGTCGAGGACCTCAAGGCCCGCTCCAAGCCGGTCTCCGGCTCCAACGAGATCGCCCAGGTCGGAATCATCTCGGCCAATGGCGACACCGTCGTCGGCGAGAAGATCGCCGAGGCGATGGAGAAGGTCGGCAAGGAAGGCGTGATCACGGTCGAGGAGGCCAAGGGCCTCGAGTTCGAGCTCGACGTCGTCGAGGGCATGCAGTTCGACCGCGGCTACCTCTCGCCCTACTTCATCACCAACCCGGAGAAGATGCAGGTCGAGCTCACCGACCCCTACATCCTCATCCACGAGAAGAAGCTCTCCAACCTCCAGGCGATGCTTCCGATCCTCGAGGCGGTGGTCCAGTCGGGCCGTCCGCTGCTGATCATCGCCGAGGACATCGAGGGCGAGGCCCTGGCCACCCTCGTCGTCAACAAGCTGCGCGGCGGCCTCAAGGTCGCGGCGGTCAAGGCGCCGGGCTTCGGCGATCGCCGCAAGGCGATGCTCGAGGACATCGCGATCCTGACCAACGGCGAGATGATCAGCGAGGATCTCGGCATCAAGCTCGAGAACGTCACCGTCGCCATGCTCGGCCAGGCCAAGCGCGTCACCATCGACAAGGACAACACGACCATCGTCGACGGTGCCGGCGAGGGCGACCGGATCAAGGCCCGGGTCGAGGCGATCCGCCAGCAGATCGAGAACACCACCAGCGACTATGACAAGGAGAAGCTCCAGGAGCGTCTCGCCAAGCTCGCCGGCGGCGTTGCCGTGATCAAGGTCGGCGGCTCGTCCGAGATCGAGGTCAAGGAGCGCAAGGACCGCGTCGACGACGCCCTCCACGCCACCCGCGCCGCGGTCGAGGAAGGCATCGTTCCGGGCGGCGGCGTCGCTCTGCTCTACGCCACCAAGGCGCTTCGAGGGCATGAGCGGCGTCAATGACGACCAGACCCGCGGCATCGACATCGTCCGCCGCGCGCTGCAGTCGCCGATCCGCCAGATCGCCGAGAATGCCGGCCATGACGGCGCCGTCGTCGCCGGCAAGCTGATCGACGGCGACGACGAGACGCATGGGCTTCAACGCCCAGACCGAGGTCTACGAGAATCTCGTCACCGGCCGGCGTGATCGACCCGACCAAGGTCGTCCGCACCGCCCTCCAGGACGCGGCCTCGGTCGCCGGCCTGCTGATCACCACCGAAGCGGCGGTGAGCGAGGCTCCGGAGGACAAGCCGGCCGGCGGCGGAATGCCCGGCGGCGGAATGGGCGGAATGGGCGGAATGGACTTCTAAGTCCGACCGACCTGCTCAAAGGAAAGAAGGGCCGGGGAGGCGACTCCCCGGCCCTTTTCTATCCCGCCCTCCCTGCAGGGGAGAGGGACAGGTCCGCGAAGCGAACCAGGATGAGGGCCGCGGCGAATGGACGATAGTCCCTCACCTTCCCACCCGGCTCCGCCGGGCGGCCCCTCCCTCTCCCCTGCAGGGAGAGGGGGTTCTTACCGCCCGTTTTCAACTGGTTCCCTCCCCGAATGATGGTGGATTTTCTGTCCGTTGGCGGACGGCGGTGTGCGCCTTCGATCAGAATTGGGCTACTCGGCGGGCGATTTCGGGGCGTGCCGAGGGGCTCGGACACGGCATGCTTCTTGCTCCTGATCCTGTTGAGATTGCAGCTTCGAAAGGATGAACATGCTCAGAGCGGCCGCATTGCTCAGCCTCCTTCTCGTTCTTCCGGTCTCGGCGGACGCGGCCCGCGCCGGAGGCCCCGCCTCCCGCCTTTCGCTCGCCGACTGCGCCATCCCCAAGCAGGACGAGAACGGCCCCGTCGCGGGCGAGACGATCGCGGCGCGCTGCGGCACCTTCGCCGTCCCGGAGAACCGGACGACCGGACGCGGACGGATGCTCCCGCTCAAGGTGATCGTTTTCCCCTCGCTCGCGCCGCGGGCGGCGACCAAGGCGCCCATCTTCTATTTCTCCGGCGGCCCGGGCCAGGCGGCGACCGAGGCGACCTGGCTCGCCGGCTCCTGGCACCGGGATACGCACGACGTCGTGCTGGTCGACCTGCGCGGCACCGGCGAAGGCACGGCCCTCGACTGCCCGAGCGGCGGATCGGACTCGGATCCGCAAAGCTATCTGCGCCCCTATCTCTCGCTGGGCACCGGCTTCGCCGCCTGCCGGGACGCGCTGGCGAAGCGCGCCGACCTCACCCGATATACCACGACGATCGCCATGCGGGACGTGGACGAGCTTCGCGAGGCGCTCGGCTACCGGCGGATCGCCATCGAGGGCGGCTCCTACGGAACCCGGGCGGCGATGGAATATATCCGGCTGTTCCCGGACCGGGTCCATTCCGCCGTCCTCTACAGCCTGGTTCCGGTCGAGAACCGGGCGCCGCTGTTCCACGCCCGTGCCGCCCAGCGCGCCTATGACCTCATGGTCGCCCAGTGCGAAGCGGAGGCGCCCTGCCGAGCCGCCTACCCCAAGTTGAGGAGCGACGCCGCCACGATCATGAAGCGCCTCGAGGCGCAGCCGGCGCGGGTCACGATCCCCAACCCGGCGACCGGGCAGCCGGTCGAGGTGACCTTGACCGCGTCCGGCTTCGCCGACGCGCTTCGGGTCATGCTCTACGGGATCGAGAACGAGCGGCGGGTCCCGCTGCTTCTCGCCGGGGCCCTCGGCGGCGACTACACGCCCTTCGCGGCCGCCGGACTGGCGAACAATCGGCGCTTCTCGGGGGCGATCCGAACCGGTCTCCTCCTCTCCTTCACCTGCGCCGAGGATACGTGGCGAATCCGGCCGGAGGAGATCGAGCGGGAGAGCGCGGGGAGCTTCCTCGGGACCTTGCGGGTCAAGGCCCAACTGGCGGCGTGCTCGGTCTGGCCGAAGGGAAAGGTGCCCGCCGGCTATTACCGGCCGCCGGTGTCGCGTGTGCCGGTGCTGCTCGTCTCGGGCCATCTCGATCCGGTGACTCCGCCGGAATGGGGCGAGGTGGCGCTGCGCCGCTTCCCGAACGGGCTCCATGTCGTCGCTCCGGGCGGCACGCATACGCCGAGCAGCCCCTGCATCGAAAGGCTCGCCCGGAAGCTCTTCGCCACCGGCTCGGTGAAGGGGCTCGACGCCGGCTGCGTCGCGGCGGATCCGATCCCGCCGTTCGTGCTCCCCGAGACGAAGCCGGAGCGGTAGGAGCGGGTCGGACGAGTGCCGCTCCGCCCCTCGCCTGACTACATGCCGTTGGCCGCAGCGTCGTTGGCGACCTCATTGGCCACCACCGGCAGCTCGCCGGTCTCGGCGGGCGCCTCGCCGTTGCCGAGCGTGCCGTCCTCCGGGACGAGGCTGTCGGCCGAGGTGTCGAGCACTTCGGAGATGTTGTTGAGCTGCTCGTTCTCGGCCGCGGTCGGGCTGCCGTCGTCGGCCTGGCTGCAGGCGGCGGCGAGCGAGGCGCGCGGCGAGCAGAGCGGCGATGGCGAGCTTCTTGTTCATCTTCGACGACCTCCCGGAAAAACGTTTCGGCGGCAGCTTGCCGCAAGCGCGGGCAAATAAAAAGGGCCGCGTGCCGGAGCACGCGACCCTTTCCAATCGGTATTGAACCGCTCGCCTTAGTCGACGGCGTTGGCAACCGCGTTGCCGGCGTCGGTGGCGGCATTGCCGACGTCGCTGGCGGTGTTGTCGGCGGCGTCGCCGATGCTGTCGAGCGCGTTGTCGGTCGAGCTGACGGCGGCGGCGCCGTTGACGTCGAGGGCGGCGCCGTTGACGTCGTTGCCGGCCTCGGTCTCGGTGACGTTGAGTCGGTGGCGTTGTTGCCGGCGTCGTTGGCGGCTGTTGTTGCAGGCGGCGACGCCGAGCGCCAGGACGGCGGCGGCGGTGATGGCGATCTTCTTCATGACATTCACTCCTTGGGAGAACTTGAGCGTGCCGGGCGAGGTCCGGCGGCTTCCGGAGATTATCGGAGGCGCGGCGGTATGTCTACTAGTTTGGTAAGCAATTGCGCCGAACCGAAGCGGGGAGACTGGAGAGGCCGCGGCCGAGAGTCAATTGATGTAGGTTCCGTTGGGATTGCGGGCGTCGCGAGGCCGCCGTCCCAGCGACGGCAGCCGTTGATGCTTGACCCGCATATAAAGATATCTTTATATCCTTATCCCCATGTTCCCGACCGCCCCCGCCGCCGCCGAAATCTTCCGCTCCCTGGGCGATCCGACGCGGCTGCGCATCCTCGCGCTGCTGAGGGCGATGGAGCTGTCGGTCGGCGAGCTCGCGCAGGTGCTGGGCCAGAGCCAGCCGCGGGTCTCGCGCCACGTCCGGATCCTGATCGAGGCCGGCCTCGCCGAGCGTCGCAAGGAGGGCAGCTGGGTGTTCCTCAGCCTCGCCGATCCGGGCCGGGTCGAGCCTCTGTTCGCCGCGCTCGAGCGCTGGGCCGAGCTCGACGGCGAGGATCCCTGGGCCGCCGCCGACGCCGCCCGCCTCGCCGCGGTCCGGGCCGACCGCGCCGCCGCCGCCGAGCGCTATTTCGCCGCCCATGCCGCGCGACTGGGACGAGATCCGCTCGCTCCACATCGCCGAATGCGAGGTCGAGGCCGCCATCGGCCGGGCGCTCGGCGCGCGGCCGGTCGGCCGGCTGGTCGACATCGGCACCGGCACCGGCCGGATGCTCGAACTGTTCGGCGCCAGCGCCGAGCGCGCGCTCGGGGTCGACCGCTCGCCGGAGATGCTCCGCCTCGCCCGGGTCAAGCTCGCCCAGGCCGGCCTCGCCGCCGCCGAGCTTCGCCAGGGCGACATGTACGCCCTGCCGCTCGCCGCGGGCTCGGCCGACACGGTGATCCTCCACCAGGTGCTCCATTACGCGCAGCAGCCCGCCGCGGCCGTCGCCGAGGCGGCGCGGCTGCTCGCGCCGGGCGGACGGCTGCTGATCGTCGATTTCGCCCCGCACGAGCGCGAGGAACTGCGCGGTCCGCGACGCCCATCTGCGGCTCGGCTTCGCCGACGAGGCGATGCTCAAATATCTGGACGGCGCCGGACTTCGCGGCCGGGTCGTCGAGCATCTCGAAGGCGGCGAGCTGACCGTCACCTTGTGGGAAGGCGAGCGTCCCCAGGAGAAACTGAAGGTGGTCGCATGAGCCCGCTCGCCCCCAACATCGGCCGCTGGCGCGAGCCGCTCTTCGCCGACGTCGCCGGCGACATCGGCGTCTCGTTCGAATTCTTCCCGCCCAAGACGGAGAAGATGGAGGAGACGCTCTGGGAATCGGTGAAGACGCTCGAGCCGCTCCGCGCCGCGCTTCGTCTCGGTCACCTACGGCGCCGGCGGCTCGACCCGCGAGCGCACCCACAACACGGTCGTCCGGATCCAGCAGGAGACGTCGCTCAACGCCGCCGCCCACCTCACCTGCGTCGAGGCGAGCCGGAGCGAGATCGACGAGGTCGCCCTCGCCTATTGGCAGGCCGGGATCCGCCACGTCGTCGCGCTTCGCGGCGATCCGCCCGAGCCCGGCAAGGGCTTCTGCGCCCGGCCCGACGGCTATGCCAATGCCGCCGAGCTGGTCGCCGGCCTGAAGCGGGTCGCCCCGTTCGAGATCTCGGTCGCCGCCTATCCCGAAATGCACCCGGATTCGCCGACCCGGGCCGCCGACCTCGACAATCTCAAGCGCAAGATCGACGCCGGCGCCGACCGGGCGATCACCCAGTTCTTCTTCTCGCCCGACTGCTTCTTCCGCTTCCGCGACGAAGCGGCGGCGGCCGGGATCGACGCCGAGCTTGTGCCGGGCATCCTGCCCGTCTCCAACGTCGCCCAGACCCGCAAGTTCGCGGCGATGTGCGGCGCCGCCATCCCGCCCTGGATGGACAAATTGTTCGAGGGGCTGGACGACCTCCCGGCCGCCCGCCAGCTGGTCGCCGCCACCGTCGCGGCCGAACTTGTGCGGCCAGCTCTATGCCGGCGGAGTCCGCCAGTTCCACTTCTACACCCTCAACCGCGCCGAGCTGGCCTACGCCATCTGCCACCTGCTCGGCCTCCGCCCGAAGGATGAAAATGAACGTCGCACAGCAGCTTAGGGCCGCCGCCGCCGAGCGGATCCTGATCAAGGACGGCGCCTACGGCACCCAGGTCCAGGCGCGCCGCCTGCGCGAGGCCGATTATGCCGGCAGCGCTCGGCCTGTCGCGCGACCAGAAGGGCAATAACGACCTCCTGAACCTCACCCAGCCCGAGCTGGTCGCGCGACATCTGCCAGAGCTTCGCCGACGCCGGCGCCGAAATCCTCGCCACCAACAGCTTCAACGCCAACCGGATCAGCCAGGCCGATTACGGCGCCGAGGAGCTGGTCCGCGAGATCAACTGCGCCGCCGCGCGGATCATCGCCGACGTCGCCGACCGCGAGAGCCCAGAAGGACGGCCGCAAGCGCTTCGTCGCCGGCGCGCTCGGGCCGACCAACAAGACCCTGTCGCTGTCGCCCAACGTCAACGATCCCGGCTATCGCGAGATCGACTTCGACACCCTCTCCGACGTCTATGTCGAGCAGATCGAGGGGCTGGTCGAGGGCGGCGCCGAGATCGTCCTCATCGAGACGGTGTTCGACACGCTGAACGCCAAGGCCGCGATCCACGCCGCCCACCGGGTCGAACCGCGACCTTCCGATCATGCTGTCGATGACGATCACCGACCTTTCCGGGCCGCAACCTCTCCGGCCATTCGATCGAGGCCTTCTGGGCGAGCGTCCGCCACGCCCGGCCGCTGTCGATCGGCCTCAACTGCTCGTTCGGCGCCGGCCAGCTTCGCGCCCATGTCGCCGCCCTGTCGGCCATCGCCGACACTTTGATCATGGCCTATCCCAATGCCGGCCTGCCCAACGATCTCGGCGACTATGACGAGGGCCCGGCCGAGACCGCCGCCCAGGTGCGCGAATGGTGCGAGCAGGGCATCGTCAACATCGTCGGCGGCTGCTGCGGGACCACTCCGGCCCACATCGCGGCGATCGCCGGGGCGGCCAAGGGGTTTGCGCCGCGCAAGATCGCCGAGCCGATCCGCCGAACCCTCCTCGCCGGCATCGAGCCGATGGTCCTCGCCGCCTAACCCCAGGTCGTCACCCCGGACTTGAGCCGGGGTCCACCTTCTCCCTTCGACGCAGCGAGGGAAGGTGGATGCCGGATCAAGTCCGGCATGACGGGAAAATCAAAGAACCGAGTACACAATGGCCACCGCACCGATGCCCGAGACCACCCAAGCCTCCTCCTCCTTCGTCAATATCGGCGAGCGCACCAACGTCACCGGCTCGGCCCGGTTCAAGAAGCTGGTCATGGCCGGCGACTATGCCGCCGCGGTCGAGGTCGCGCGCCAGCAGGTCGAGAACGGCGCCCAGGTCATCGACGTCAACATGGACGAGGGCCTGCTCGACGCCGAATATGCGATGACCACCTTCCTCAAGCTGATCGCCGCCGAGCCCGACATCGCCCGGGTGCCGGTGATGATCGACAGCTCGAAATGGACGGTGATCGAGGCCGGCCTGAAATGCGTCTCGGGCAAGCCGATCGTCAACTCGATCAGCATGAAGGAAGGCGAGGAGGAGTTCCTCCATCACGCCCGCAAGGTCCGCGACTATGGCGCCGCCGTCGTCGTCATGGCGTTCGACGAGGTCGGCCAGGCCGACACCAAGGAGCGCAAGGTCGAGATCTGCGAGCGCGCCTACAAGCTCCTCGTCGGCGAAGGCTTCCCGCCCGAGGACATCATCTTCGATCCCAACATCTTCGCCATCGCGACGGGGATCGAGGAGCATCGCCGCTACGCCCTCGACTTCATCGCAGGCCTGCCGCGAGATCAAGCGCGCTGCCCGCACGTCCACATCTCGGGCGGCCTCTCGAACCTCAGCTTCTCCTTCCGCGGCAACGAGCCGGTCCGCCGCGCGATGCACTCGATCTTCCTCTTCCACGCCATTCCCGCCGGGCTCGACATGGCGATCGTCAACGCCGGCCAGCTCGACGTCTACGACACGATCGACCCCGAGCTCCGCGAGGCCTGCGAGGACGTCATCCTCGACCGCCGGGACGATGCCACCGAACGGCTCGTGACGCTCGCCGAGAAATTCCTCGGCTCCGATCCGGTGCGCGAGAAGGCCGAGGCGGAATGGCGCGGCTGGGACGTCGGCAAGCGGCTGGAGCACGCCCTCGTCAAGGGCATCGACGCCTATGTCGTCGACGATACCGAGGAGGCGCGCCAGACCGCCGAGCGCCCGATCCACGTCATCGAGGGACCGCTGATGGACGGGATGAACGTCGTCGGCGACCTGTTCGGATCGGGCAAGATGTTCCTGCCGCAGGTGGTCAAGTCGGCGCGGGTGATGAAGAAGGCGGTCGCCCACCTCATCCCCTTCATCGAGGCGGAGAAGGAGAAGACCGGAGCCACCGCGGGCAAGGGCCGGATCGTCATGGCCACCGTCAAGGGCGACGTCCACGACATCGGCAAGAACATCGTCGGGGTCGTCCTCCAGTGCAACGGCTTCGAGGTGATCGACCTCGGCGTGATGGTGCCCTGGGCCGACATCCTCAAGGCGGCCAACGAGAACGACGCCGACATGATCGGCCTCTCCGGCCTGATCACCCCCTCGCTCGACGAGATGGTGACGGTGGCGGGCGAGATGCAGCGCGCCGGGCATGACCCTGCCGCTGCTGATCGGCGGCGCCACCACCTCGCAAGGTCCACACCGCGATCCGGATCGACCCCGCCTATGAAGGCCCGGTGCTCCACGTCCTCGACGCCAGCCGGGCCGTCGGGGTCGCCTCCTCGCTCGTCTCCGAGACCCAGGCCGAGCCGCTGATCGCCAAGACCGCCGAGGATTATGAGGCGACCCGCCAGGCCCGGGCCCGCGGCGGCCAGAGCGAGCTCGCGACGCTCGAGGAAGCCCGCGCCAACGCCTTCCCCTTCGACCCGGAGGGCAAGGCGCCGCCGCCGCAGCGCCCCGGCCTCCACCAGTTCGGCGAATGGCCGCTTCGCGACCTTCGCGCCTCGATCGACTGGACGCCCTTCTTCCGCGCCTGGGAGCTGGCCGGCAATTACCCCGCCATCCTCGAGGACCCGATCGTCGGCGAAAGCGCGACCAGCCTGTTCAACGACGCCAAGGCGATGCTCGACAGGATGATCGCCGAGCATTGGGTGACCCCGCGCGGCACCGTCGGCCTGTGGCGCTGCAGGCGCGAGGGCGACGACGTCCTCGTCCTCGCCGGCAACGACTGGACCCGGCTCCCCTTCCTCCGCCAGCAGGTCAAGAAGCGCGAGGGGCGGGCCAACATGTGCCTCGCCGATTTCATCGCGCCCGAGGGCGAGGACTGGATCGGCGGCTTCGCGGTCGGGATCCACGGCCTCGAGCCGCACCTCGCCCGCTTCAAGGCGGAGAATGACGATTATTCCGACATCCTCCTGAAAGCGCTCGCCGACCGCCTGGCCGAGAGCCTTCGCCGAGGTGCTCCACGCCCATGTCCGCAACAGCGTCTGGGGCTATGCCGAGGAGCATCTCACCAATCAGCAGCTGATCCGCGAGAAATATGTCGGGATCCGTCCCGCGCCCGGCTATCCGGCCTGCCCCGACCACAGCCTCAAGCCGGTCCTGTTCGACATGCTCGGCGGCGATCCGGCCGGGGTGACCCTCACCGAGAGCATGGCGATGCTTCCGACCTCGGCCGTCTCCGGCTTCTACTTCGCCCACCGCGACAGCCAGTATTTCGGGGTGGCGAGGATCGGCCGCGACCAGCTCGAGGAATATGCCGGGCGGCGGGGGGTCTCGCTGCAGGAGGCGGAGCGCTGGCTGCGGCCGAATCTCGACTGACCGTCATGCCGGACTTGATCCGGCATCCACCTTCCTTTCACGCGCGCCGTTCAGAGAAGGTGGACCCCGGATCAAGTCCGGGGTGACGGGCAGCGATCCCTTCGCTCGCGGGGAGGCAGTGGCTATACCCCCTTTGTGAATCGCCTCCTCCTCCTCTTGCTGCTTCTCCTGCCCTGGCCGGCCGCCGCCCAGCTCCCGCCGGGGCAGAAGGCGATGTCGGTCCGCCTCGTCCCCGAAACCTCGAACCCCGCCGCCGGCTCCAAGGTCACCCTCGCCCTCGTCATGACCCCTCGTCCCGGCTGGCACGGCTATTGGCAGAATCCGGGCGACGCGGGAGTCGGCACCCGGATCGCCTGGCGGCTGCCCGAGGGCGCCTCCGCGGGGCCGATCCGCTTCCCGGTGCCGGGGCGGCTGATCATCCAGGGGCTGATGAACTATGTCTACGAGGGCGAGCATGCCCTGCTCGTCGATCTCGCCCTGCCTCGCGGCCTCGCTCCGGGGACGAGGCTGCCGGTGCGCGGCAAGGTCGACTATCTGGTCTGCACCGACAAGATCTGCGTCCCGGAATTGGCCGAGATCGCGGCCGACCTCGCCGTCGGCCGCGGCGAGGGCAAGGCCGCCAGCTTCGACCGCTACCGGCAGGCCCTGCCGAAGCCGCTGCCCGAGACCGCGCGCTTCGAGCGGAGCGGCGGAGCGCTTCGTCTCGCCATCCCGCTGCCCGCCGCGGCCGCGGTCGAGGATCCCTATTTCTTCCCGCTCACCGAGGCGGCGCTCGTCTATTCGGCGCCGCAGGCCGTCTCGCGGCGCGGCGACTGGCTGATCGTCGAGGTCCCGGCCGGCGATTCCGCCGCGCCCGCCGTCGAGGGGGTCCTGAAGATCGGGCCGGGACTGGGCCTGGCGGTCCGGGCGGCGCCCGGTCCGGTCGGGCCGGCGGGCATTGCGGTCGAGCCGGCAACGGCGGCGGCGGCCGGCGACGCCCGCGCCCTCCTCCTCGCCCTGGCCGGAGCGCTGCTCGGCGGGCTTCTGCTCAACGTCATGCCCTGCGTCTTCCCGATCCTCAGCCTCAAGGCGCTGAGCCTCGCCCGCGCCGGCGGCGACGAGCGCGCGGCGCGGCGCGAGGCGCTCGCCTATGCGGCCGGAGCGGTCCTCGCCTGCCTGGCGCTCGGCGCCGTTCTGCTCGCCGTCCGGGCGGCGGAGCGGCGGTCGGCTGGGCGTTCCAGCTCCAGGACCCGCGGGTCATCCTGCTGCTGCTCCTGCTCGTCACCGCGATCGCGCTCAACCTCGCCGGCCTGTTCGAATTGCCGTCGCTCGGCGGCCGGCTCGCGCGCGGCCGCACCGGCGCCTTCTGGACCGGCGCGCTCGCCGCCTTCGTCGCGACGCCCTGCACCGGGCCGTTCATGGGCGCCGCCCTCGGCGCGGCCCTGATCCTGCCGCCGGCGGCGGCGCTGGCGGTGTTCGCCGGCCTCGGCCTCGGCCTCGCTCTGCCCTTCCTCCTGCTCGGCTACGTCCCGGCGCTTGCGGCGCCGACTCCCGAAGCCGGGGCCGTGGATGGTCGCGCTTCCGCCACATCCTCGCCGTTCCGATGGGGCTGACCGCGCTCGGCCTCGCCTGGATCCTCGAGCGGCAGATCGGCCTCGCCGGCCTCGCCGTCGGCGTCGCCGCCGCGGCGGTGCTGGCGCTGCTCCTGTGGTGGGCGGGCGCCGGCAGGGCTGGCTGGCCGTTGGCCCCGGCCGCGCTCGCCGCCGGCCTGGCGATCGCCTTCCTCCCCGTCGCGCCCGCCCCCGCCGACGCCCGCGCCGGCGGCGTCGCTCCGGGCCGAGCCGTTCAGCGAGGCGCGCCTCGCCGGGCTGCGCGCCGAGGGGCGGCCGGTCTTCGTCTATTTCACCGCCGACTGGTGCCTCACCTGCAAGGTCAACGAGGCGGCGGTGCTCGACCAGGACGAGGTCGCCGCCGCCTTCGCGCGAAAGAAGGTGGCGGTGCTGGTCGGCGACTGGACCCGGGGCGACGCGGCGATCGGCCGGTTCCTGGAGAAGCAGGGACGGTCCGGCGTGCCGCTCTATCTCTGGTACGCGCCGGGCAAGCCGGCGGAGGTGCTGCCGCAGATCCTGACGGTCGGGCGGGTGAGCGCCTTATCTTCGAGTTCCTCCCCGAGCTCGTCTCGGGGAGGGGGACCGCGCCGCTTCGCGCGGCCCCCCTCCCCCAGCAAGCTGGGGGAGGAATTTCGCTAGTTCGGCCAGACCTTCCTGCCCGCGATCCAGGTCTCCATCGACCTTGGTCTCGCGCAGCTGGCGCGGCGTCGGGACGTCGAAGATGTCGCGGTCGACGAGGATGAAGTCGGCCCAGCGGCCCTTCTCCAGGCTTCCGATCCGGTCCTCGGCGAAGCCGGCATGAGCGGCGCCGCGGGTGAAGGCGGCGAGCGCCTGCTCGAGGCGTCAGCCGCTGCTCGGGGAGCCAGCCGCCGGGCGGCTGGCCCTGCGGGTCCTGGCGGCTGATCGCGGCGGCGAGGCCGGGGAAGGGATTGGGCGATTCGACCGGGAAGTCGGAGCCGAAGGCGAGCGCGCGAGCCGTTGGCGATCATGCTTCGCCAGGCATAGGCGCCGCCGAGCCGCTCCATCCCCATCCGCGCCTCGGCCATCCTCCAGTCGCTGGTCTCGTGGACCGGCTGCATCGAGGCGACGATGCCGTGCCGGCCGAAGCGCGGCAGGTCGGCCGGGATCGACGATCTGGGCATGCTCGATCCGCCAGCGCCGGTCGCCCTTGTAGGTGTCGGCCAGCTCCTCGATCGCGCCGAGGAGCTGGGCGTTGGCGGCGTCGCCGATGGCGTGGACGGCGACCTGGAAATTGTCCATCGCCGCCCGGCTCATCAGATTGAGCAATCTCGGTGTCGGTGACGAAGCCGAGGCCGCGGTCGCCGGGCTTGTCGCGATAGGGCTGCTTGAGCCAGGCCCCGCGCGAGCCGAGCGCTCCGTCGGCGTAGAGCTTGACCCCGATCAGCCGCAGCCGGTCGCCGTAGAGCCAGGGCGTCGGCCGGGTGCCGGCGATGGCGAGCGCGCTGTCGACTCCCGAGCCGTAGGCGAGGATCCGGACCTTGAGCCGTCCCTCGTCGCCGGCGCGGCGCATGACCAGCCAGTCGTCGGGGCTGGTGCCCATGTCGGCGGCGGCGGTGAGGCCGTTGGAGAGCATGATCTGCTGGGCCCGCTCCAGCGCCTGGTCGCGGGTTCGCGGCAGCGGCGGCGGAACGACCTTGTCGATCAGCTCGGCGGCGGAGTCGACGAAGATGCCGGTCGGCTGGCCGCGCGCCATCTCGATCCGGCCGCCGGCGGGCGACTGGCTCTTGCCGGTGATCCCGGCCTCCTTCATCGCCAGGCTGTTGGCCCAGCCGGCATGGCCGTCGACCCGCCCGAGCCAGACCGGCCGGTCGCGCGACGACGGAGTCGAGCTCGGCGGCGGTCGGGAAGCGGCCGAGGCCCCAGGTCTCCTGGTTCCAGCCGCGGCCGACGATCCAGCGCGGAGTCGGGTTGGCGGCGGCATAAGCGGCGATCTTCGCCTGCGCCTCCTGCGAGCGTCTTGGTGTCGGACAGGTCGAGCTGGAGCGCGTTGAGGCCGAGCGCCATGACATGGCCGTGGGCGTCGATCAGGCCGGGCAGCAGGGTGCGCCCCTTGCCGTCGAAGCGGTAGCGGGCCCGCTCCGGCCGGCGCTCGCCGCGCTGGTAGAGCCGCTCGACCTTGCCGTCGTCGCCGACCAGCATCGCTCCGAAACGGACCAGACGGCCGTCGGCGCCGATCGTATAGCCGTTGACGTTGTCGACGAGCAGGGCGGCGAAAGCGGGCTGAGCGGCGAGGAACAGGGCGGCGAGCCCGGCGATAAGCTTACGGATCATCCCGCGGCGATAAGGCTTGTTTCGCCGGCGGCGCCAGATGGTCTAGACGGCGCCGCCATGGCCGAGCTTCCCGTGACCCTCGCCGACATCGAGGCGGCGGCGGCGCGGATCGAGGGCGCGGTGGTGCGCACCCCGACCCTGCTCAGCCGCACCCTTTCCGAGGCGACCGGCGCCGAGGTCTGGGTCAAGTTCGAGAACCTCCAGTTCACCGCCGCCTACAAGGAGCGCGGCGCCCTCAACAAATTGCTGCTGATGGATCCGGCGACCCGCGCGCGCGGCGTGATCGCCGCCTCGGCCGGCAACCACGCCCAGGCGCGTCGCCTATCACGGCGCCCGGCTCGGCGTGCCGGTCACCATCGTGATGCCGACCTCCACGCCGAGCATCAAGGTCACGCAGACCGAGGGCCACGGCGCCCGGATCGTCCTCCACGGCGAGATCTACGACGAGGCCTATGCCGAGGCGCTGCGGCTCGCCGAGGCGGAAGGCCTGACCTTCGTCCATCCGTTCGACGATCCCGAGATCATCGCCGGCCAGGGGACGGTCGGCGCTCGAGCTGCTCGCCGACGCGCCGGAGATCGACACGCTGGTCGTCCCGATCGGCGGCGGCGGGCTGATCTCCGGCGTCGCCACCGCCGCCAAGGCGCTCCGCCCCGACATCGACCGTGGTCGGCGTCCAGGCCGAGCTCTATCCGAGCATGTACTGCCGGATCAGCGGCAAGGAGCTGCCGTCGGCCGGCGACACGCTGGCCGAGGGCATCGCGGTCAAGAAGCCGGGCCGGCTGACCGCCGCGATCATCGAGCGCGTCGTCGACGAGATCCTGCTCGTCCCCGAGCGCGAGATCGAGACCGCGGTCAGCCTCTACCTCCAGATCGAGAAGACCGTCGCCGAAGGCGCGGGCGCGGCGGGCCTCGCCGCCCTGCTCGCCCATCCCGAGCGCTTCCGGGACCGCAAGGTCGGGCTCGATCCTCACCGGCGGCAATATCGACACCCGCCTGCTCGCCACCGTCCTGCTCCGCGACCTCGCCCGCTCGGGCCGGATGGCGCGGCTTCGCATCCAGCTCCAGGACCGGCCCGGCGCCCTGCTCGCGGTGGTGAAATTGTTCGACCGCTACGGCGCCAACATCATCGAGATCTACCACCAGCGCGTCTTCACCACGCTGCCGGCCAAGGACGCCTTCATCGACGTCGAATGCGAGGCGCGCGACGCCGAGCATCTCGAAGCGCTGGTCGAGGCGCTCGAGCAGGCCGGCTTCTACGTCCATCCGGTAGAGATTCGCTGACGGTTCGTCCCGCGCCGGAACAGCATGATGGTTAACGCCGTTTTGGCGGCGCCTTGCCCTTTCCAAGCCGCCTACAAAGACGCATAAACCGAGCTTCAACCACGCCCTTTAAACTCCTGGAGCCCCGTTGAGCGCACCCTTCCGCTTTCCCCGCTTCTTCGTGACCAGCCCCGCGCCCTGCCCCTATCTCGCGGGCAAGACCGAGCGGAAGGTGTTCACGGAGCTTGCCGGGCAGCATGCCGCCGACCTCAACGACGCGCTCGGCCGGATCGGCTTCCGCCGCAGCCAGGCGGTCGCCTACCGGCCGTGCTGCCTCGATTGCTCGGCCTGCGTCTCGGTCCGGGTCGTCGCCGGCGAGTTCCAGCCGAGCGCGACCCAGCGGCGGATGCTGAAGCGCCACGGCGATCTCGAGGTCACCGCCTGCAAGCCCTGGGCGACCGAGGAGCAATATGCGCTGCTGCGCCGCTACCTGAAGCGCCGCCACCCGGACGGCGGCATGGTCGGGATGGACGAGAGCGACTTCTGCCGACATGATCGAGCAGAGCCCGGTCAAGACCTACGTCATCGAATATCGCGAGCCGTCGAGCGGCGGCCGGCCCGGCAAGCTGGTCGGCGCCTGCCTCACCGACCAGCAGGCCGACGGCCTGTCGATGATCTACAGCTTCTTCGAGCCGGACGATCCGGCCCGGCCCGGGCTCGGCACCTACATCATCCTCGACCACATCGTCCGCGCCGGCAAGGCGGGCCTGCCCTACGTCTATCTCGGCTATTGGGTCGAGAGCTCGCGGCGCATGGCCTACAAGGCCCGCTTCCGCCCGCTCGAGCGGCTCGGCCCCGGCGGCTGGCACCGCTTCGACCCCGACCAGCGCGAGCTGCCGCTCAACCGCTGAACAACCCTCTCCGGTAAAGGACGGGAGAGCGGCAAGGCCGCCAACCACCTCTTAATCTTTTCCCCCTAGTTCCAGCCTCATGGGGTGGGGCATGAGGCGACTGGTCCGGCTGATCGACGCCGGGGAGGTGGAGAGCGTCGGCGGGCGCATCCTCCTCGAGGAGCGTTTCCGGGCCCTTCAGCGCCAGATCCCGCTCCTCTACATCGTCATCTTCGCCAACATGATCGGCCTCTATCTCGCCTCGGGAGGCCGGTTCGACGCGACCCTCGACTTCCCGGCCCTGGTCGCCGCTCTGATCGTCTTCCGCCTCGGCCACTGGCTCCGGGTCCGCCACCGCACCCTCCCGCCGGAGCGGATCCTGCGCGAGCTCCGCCGGATGTGGGCCTATCGCCGTCGTCTTCAGCCTCGCCTTCTGCGGCTGGTAGCTTCCATCTGCTCACACCCGCGGGCCCGAGCAGCACGATTTCGTCATCCTCTTCGCCAGCCTCGCCGCGATCGGCTGCGCCTACGGCGTCAGCCGCTATCCGGCGGCGGCGCGGACCCCGCTCGCTCCTGCTCGGGCTGCCGCTGGCCGGCCGGCTCGTCTTCAGCTCCGACGCCGCCCATATCGCCATGGGGGTCGGGCTCGGCTCGATCCTCCTCGTCCTCCTGCGCTTCATCGGCCTCCACGACGAAAGCTTCATCGAGCTGGTCGAATCGCGCACCGCGATCAGCCTCGAGCGCGAGCGGGCGCGCCGCGCCGAGCGGCTCGCCAAGGCCGAGAAGACCAAGGCCCGGCGGATCGCCGACACCGACCCGCTGACCGGCCTCGCCAACCGCCGCGCCTTCCTTCGCGCCCTCGGCCGCCGGGCGGCCGCGCTCGTCGCGCTCGGGCGGCGGCTTCGCCCTGGCGATGGTCGATCTCGACGGCTTCAAGCCGATCAACGACACGTTCGGCCACGCCGCCGGCGACCGGGTGCTCGAGGGGATCGGCGGCCGCCTCGCCAAGGCCGCCGGCGACGGTGCCCTGATCGCCCGCACCGGCGGCGACGAATTCGCCTTGCTGCTTCCCAGGGTGCGCAGCGATGCGCCGGCGCGAACGGCGCCGCGCTGGCGGTCTGCGCCGCGCTCCAGGAGCCGTTCCTGGTCGACGGCCGCGAGTTCCGGATCTCCGGCTGCTGCGGGGTCACCCTCCTCCGCCGCGGCGATTGCGACGTCGAGGAGGCGCTGATCCGGGCCGACACCGCGCTCTACCGGGCCAAGGAGAGCGGCCGCTCCGGGCGTCGCCGTCTTCACCCAGGAGATGCAGACATCCACCGCCGCCGGATCCTCGTCGAGAAGGCGCTTCGCCAGCCCGAGACGCTCGAGCGGATCGGCCTCGTCTTCCAGCCGATCACCGATCTCGCCACCGGCGAGCTCAAGGCGCTCGAGGCGCTGGCGCGCTGGCACGACGAGACGCTCGGCCGGATCCCGCCCGACCAGTTCATCCCGATCGCCGAGCAGATCAACGTCATCGAGCCGATCAGCGACAAACTGCTCGCCCAGGCCGCGGCCGAGGCGGCGCGCTGGGCGTCGGCGGTGCGCCTGTCGTTCAACGTCAGCGCCGTCCAGCTGTGCACGACCGGCTCGGCCGCGCGCATCCTCGCCCTGCTCGATCGCGCCGGCCTCGCCCCGGGCCGGCTCCAGGTCGAGGTGACCGAGACCGCGTTGCTCGCCGATTTCGAGGTCGCCCGCGAGAATCTCCAGGCGCTTCGCGGCGCCGGGGCGCGGATCGTCCTCGACGATTTCGGCGCCGGCCACGCCTCGATCTCCTATCTTCGCGAGATGCAGTTCGACGGGGTCAAGCTCGACGGCGCGCTGATCGCCAGCGTCGCCGATTCGCTGCGCAGCCGCCGCCTGCTCAAGGGCGTGCTCGATCTCTGCGCCGCCCTCGGCCTGCCGTCGGTCGCCGAGCATATCGAGACCGACGAGCAGCTCCGCCTGCTGCGCGAGCTGGGCTGCCGCGAAGGCCAGGGCTATCTGCTCTCGCCGCCGCTCCACGCCGAAGCCGCCGCCGCCCTCGCCGCGCCCAAGCTCAACGCTGATCGGCGGAACGCGGCCGCCGCCGCCTGATCCAGGCTTCGCATGAAGTGACAGTCACTAGTCGACTGTCACTAGTGACTGTCACTTTCCTCCATCCACGGCGGGTTGGGGATCTGCTGGGTCGCCTCGTGGAGGAGCACCGCCCAGCGCAGCGACAGGTCGTTGAAATAGGAATCGTCGGGCTCGATCCGCCGGCGTCAGCACCGGCCGCGCCGGATCGGACGGCATGACGACGAGGTCGAGCGGCCGGGCGACGCCGAGATTCGAGCGCATCGCGCTGTCGAACGAGAGCAGGGCGACCTTCACCGCCTCGTCGAGCGGGGTGTCGCGGCGGATGCCCCGGTCGAGGATCGGCTTGCCATATTTGGTCTCGCCGATCTGCAGGAAGGGCGATTCGGGCGAGCAGTGGATGAAGTTGCCGGCCGAATAGACCAGGTAGAGCGACGGCGGCTCGGCCCCGATCCGGCCGCCGAGCAGCAGCGACACCGAGCTCGAGATATTGGCCTCGGCGAGCACCGACCCGACGGTGCGGTTGACGTTCTGGACCGCCTCTCCGACCAGCTCCGCGACCCGGAACATCGACGGCGCCGTCGCCACGCGTCACGCGCATTCTCGTCGCCGATCGGCGCCGGCAGCGGCTCGGTCAGCTGGCCGATCGCCGACTGGGTCATCGACAGGCTGCCCGACGTGCACAGGAAGATCTGCCGATCGGGCCCGTCGGCGAGTCCGTGGAGCTTGCGGTAGGAGGAGAAATTGTCGACCCCGGCATTGGTGCGGGTGTCGGCGATCATCACCAGCCCGGCGTCGAGCAGCAGGCCCACGCAATAGGTCATTCCGGTTTCCCGGCGAAGGCCGGGACCCGGTTCTTATTTCGGGGCGGCTGGGCCCCGGCCTCGGGTCCCATCAAAGTACTACTTTGATGGGGTCCCTTCGCCGGGGAACATTGAGCCCTCATTCCGTCGTCCCGCCGTCCCAATGGTCGTTGTCGTGGTCGCGCTCGGCATCCTCCTTGGTCTTGTGGACGACGCCGTCGCGATGCTCGGGCGGGCCGTAGATCGTGTAGAGCCGGAGCGGCGCGTCGCCGTCGTTGACGACGTTGTGGCGGGCGCCGGCCGGAACGATCACCGCGAAATCGTCCTCCACCCGGTTCGGCGCCCCGTCGATATAGATGGTGCCCCGCCCCTCCTCGATCCGGAAGAACTGGTCGCGATCCTCGTGCACCTCCTCGCCGATGTCGCAGCCCGGCGGCAGGGTCATCAGCACCAGCTGGAGGTTCTTGCCGGTGTAGAGCACACGCCGGAAATCCTCGTTCGCCAGGGTCGCCTTCTCGATATCGTCGCAATAGCCCTTCATCGTGCCCTCCTTATGCATCCTGAACCGCACAGGGCGCGTTTGCGTTCCTTCCCGGATCACGCAAGGGAGCGCGCGATGGACGAATGGAGACTGCCGTGGGACGGCGGCTGCCGATGCGGCGCGGTGCGGGTCCGGGTGACCAGGCCGCCGCTGCTGACCGGCGCCTGCCATTGCACCGGCTGCCAGAAGATGACCGCGAGCGCCTATTCCCTCACTGTGACGGTGCCCGCCGACGGCTTCGAGGTCATCAGCGGAGAGCCGATCCTCGGCGGGCTCCGCGGCCCGGTGTCGCACCATCACCATTGCCCCGATTGCCTGACCTGGATGTTCACCCGCGCCGAGGGCTTCGACTGGTTCGTCAACCTGCGGGCGTCGGTCCTCGACGACCCTCGCTGGTTCCGGCCCTATGTGGAGCTCTGGACGGCGGAGAAGCTGCCGTTCGCCGAAACCGGGGCGCCCAGCAGCTATCCGGGCTCGCCGGACATGGCCGATTGGGAGCCGCTGATGGCCGGGTTCGCCGCCGAAGGCGCCCGTCCTACCTGAGCGGGTCGTGGCCCCAGTTCATCAGGCTGTAGCGCCACCGCGACGACACCATGTTCGCCGGCTCCTGGGCACGATGCCGGCGGATGAAGCCGACGACCTTGCGCATATGGCGATAATCTTCCTCGCCGCTCGGCCCGAGCCGGAGCAGGTCGACGATCCTCCGGCCGGAAGCGTGGCCAACGGATTCGCCGCCGCCGCGCTTGAATCCGACCTTGCGGCTTTCCGGAGTCGCCAGCCAAGCTTCGAGCTCGTCGGCGTCCATGTTGACGGCGCCGGCGAAATCGGCGGCGATCTTCGGTCGGTCCAGGCTCATCATCCTCCCCAGGCACCCGCATTGAGGAGGATTATTGCTTCACCACTTCCCCGCCTTTGATGACCACGTCGACATGCTCGAGCCGGCGGACGTCGGCCAGCGGGTCGCCGTCGACGGCGATGATGTCGGCCCAGCGCCCGGCCGCGATCGCCCCGACGTCCTTCTCGCGCCCGAGCGCCTGGGCGGCGTTGCGGGTCGCCGACTGGATCGCCTCCATCGGGGTCATTCCGTACTGGACCATCCAGCGGAACTGGCCGCCGGCGCTGCGGTGCGGCATCACTCCGGCGTCGGTGCCGTAGACCATCCTCACCCCTGCGCGATGGGCGGCCCGGAAATTGTCGCGCTGGAGCTGGGCGATCTCGCGGTCCTTCCTGAGATTGTCCTCGAGCACTCCGTTCTTGGCCCCTTCGGCCTGGGTATATTCGGTGTTGTAGATGTCCATCGACAGCCAGGTGCCGCGCTCCCTCGCCAGCCGTATGCCCTCCGCGTCGATCAGCGAGGCATGCTCGATCGTGTCGATTCCGGCGCGGATCGCCGCCTTGATCCCGGCCGCGCCATGGGCGTGGGCGGCGACCCTGAGGCCCCATTGGTGAGCCTCGTCCGCGATCGCTCGCAACTCCTCCTCGGAGAGCTGCTGCTGGCCCGGCTCGGTGTTGCGCGAGAAGACTCCGCCGGTGGCGCAGACCTTGATCACCTCGGCGCCGTATTTGCGCTGCTCGCGTACCCGCGTGCGAAGCTCCTGCGGACCGTCGCCGACCGCCTTGCCCCTGGCGTTGAACGAGGGCGGCAGATAGGTCTGGTCGCAATGGCCGCCGGTCGCGGACAAGGCATGGGCGGCCGGAACGATCCGCGGCCCCACCATCAGCCCCTCGTCGATCGCCTGCTTGTAGCCGACGTCGGTATAATTGTCCGAACCGACGTTGCGCACCGTCGTGAAGCCCGCCTCCAGCATGTCGCGGGCATTCTGCACGCCCTGGGCGATCCAGAAGCTGTCGGTGAACTGGAGGCCGGTATAGCCGCCGTAGCGCGGATTGGAATCGAGGTGGACGTGCATGTCGATCAGGCCCGGAAGAAGCGTCTTGCCCGGCAGGTCGATCCGTCTTCGCTCCGGCCGGGATGACCGGCCGGGCGCCGCCCCTGCCGACGACCGAGGCGATTCGCCCGTCGGTGATCACCACCACCGGCTCCTCGATCACCTTGCCGGCGAGCACGTCGACCATCCGGTCGGCGGTGACGACGACGCTTTCGGCCGCCGCGGGGGCGGCGACTCCCGCGAGGAGGAGGGCGGCAAGCAAATGGCGCATCGGGCAGGCTCCGTGTTCGTTCGCCAAGGCTCCTAGCCGGGGACCGCCGCTCGGGACAATCGCTAGTGACAATCCTGGGCGTTGCCGGCGCCCCTCAAACGCGGTTGTGAGCGGTTTCGGGGCTTGTTAGAGGAGTGGTATTCTTGCCGAGGGAGCGACCAGGTGAACGAGCAGCGTCAGAACAAGATCGACCATTCGAAGTCGGCACGACCCGTGTCGCACTGGGTCCGGCCGGAGCTGTGCCGGTTGGAAGCCGGCGCGGCGGAATTCGGCGACGTCTCCAACACGGACGCCCAGCCGGGTTTCTCCTGATCGCCTGCGAGCGGGGCCGGCAGGCGCGCCGCTCTCTGGAATCGCGCAACATCCTTCCGAGGAGGTGAATCGTGGACCATCGGAATTCGGAACGGGCCGGCGGCGCCGAATTGGCCGAACCCAAGGTTGAATGGACGGCGCCGCAAGTGGACAAGCTCGTCGCGGGCGGCGCGGGGGCGGCGGCCGGCGCGGACGTCGAGGGCCTGGACGGCCTCTCCTGACCCGGGCGTGAAGGCGATTCGCTGGGCCAGCCCCGGCTCGCCGAGGCATCGGCTTGCGGTGGTCGCGCTGGCGCGCTCCGCCGTCGCCGCGGCCCCCGACAAGCCGTCGCCGCAGCTTGCGCTGGCGAGAGCGCTGTCGGGCGTCGGCGAGCTCGAGGAAGCCGCTTCGCTCCTCGACCGGGCTTGCCGCCGATTTCCGGAGACGGAAGCCCTGCACGAGGAGCTCGCGCACGCCCTCGCGCGTCTCGGCGACGTCGAGGCGGCGCTGGCTTGCGCCCGCGGCCGGGAGGCGGCCTGGGCGCCGGTCTTCGCCTTCGCGCTCCTCGCTCGTCACGGTCGCCGTTCCGAGACGGCCGAGCTCGAGGCGGCCGTCGCGGCCGTCCGCCCGGCCGATCCCAATTTGCTCGAATCGCGCGCCAAGCGGGTACGCGGCGATCCCCTCGCCCTGCTGAACCTAAGCGAGGAGGTGTTGAGCCATGACCCCGCCTCCGCCCACGCACTCCATCACAAAGCGGTAGCGCTGGCGCAGCTCGGCCGCCGCGGCGAAGCGGCCGAGCTGATGGGGCTGGACCGCTTCCTGAGCGTCGCGCCGCTGCCGACTCCGCCGGGCTTCGGCGGCGCCGAGGTTTTTCGCGAGGTTCTTCGGGCGGAAATAATGGCCAATTCGAGCCTCCATCCCGATCCGGTCGGCCATGCGACCCGCTTCGGCCTCAGGACCCGCGTCTTCCCCGCCCCCGGCGACCGCGCCGCCACCGCCCTGATCGAGTCGATCCGAAACGCCGTGAGCGCCTATGCCGACGCCCTGGCCGGAGGCCATCCCTTCGTTCGCGGACGCCCGGACCGCGCCACCTTCACTCCGTGGGCGCTGCTGTTCCGTGGAGCCGGGCACCAGGTGGCGCACCATCATCCGGGCTGTTGGCTGACCGGCGTCTATTATGTGAGCGCGCGCCGCGAATCGCCGGGGTCGGGCGCCGCTCACCCGGGCGCCATCCGCATCGGAATCCTGCCGGAATGCTCGGGCATCGAACCGCCCTGGCCGGTGCTGGAGATTGAGCCGGTGCCCGGCACCCTCCTCCTCTTCCCTTCGTTCGTGCCCCACGAGACGGTGCCGCCGGGCGACGGCGCCGAGCGCATCTCGGTCGCCTTCGACGTCGCTGCCGCGTAGAGCTGACCGGCCGCCCGCCGCGGTCAGGCGGCCCGAGCTTCGCCGTCGTCCCCGCCGTCCTTTCCGTCGTCGTCGTCCGAGCTGAACATGGTCTTGGCGCGCGCGCTCAGCCAGTCGGCGACCGTGTCGGAGAACATTCCGGCGAGCAGGCCGATCGCGGTGAACGACATGACGTTGGCATCATTCTCGGAAACCTCGCTGCCGCCGAGGATCGAGGCTCCGCCGGTGAGGACGATGAACACGGTGACGGCGACCAGCCCGCCGAGGAACACCCTCTTGTAATAGAGCTTGGCGGACACGCGCTCGCGCAGCTTGCTCGGGTAGACGACGAACACCATCGTGATCAGCAACGCTCCGAACATCCCCGAGAAGAAGGTCAAGAGGACGTGGACGATGAACGGCGGGTAATTGACGAAGTTGGTCGGAAACCAGTCGGGCGTCTCCAGCGGCTCCAACAAGGTGAAATGGACTCGCGCCGGATCGATCCTGTTCCGGTCCTTGACCTGGCGGTCGATCTCGGCCTGGAGGATCTTGATCTCCTGGTCCTTCTGGGTGCGCGCGATCTCGATCCGGACGAGGTCGTCGGAAAGCGCCTGCGCGCTCGCGAGATGGGCCAGGTAAACCTTGCGCCCCTCCCCGCCCAGCTGCGGATCGACCTCGAGACAAAGCTGCGCCGCGGCAAGCTCGATCCGTTTCGCCTGCAGCTCCGCTTGCCGCCGGGCCGGGCCGGCGGCGGTGGTGGGTCCCGGCCCGACGCCGATCCGGCAGCCGCCGGTGCCGTGGATTTTCGCGAAGATGGAATCGAGGCGTGCCGCTTCGCGCCGATATCCCAGCTCCGCCACCGCCCCTTGATGGCTCAGCTCGGCGAGCTGCCCCCGGAGCTTCTGTCGCTCCTCGGCCAGCCGATCGATCAGCTCGGACGTCTCCTTGGCCTTGCGGGCATCGAGCAGGGAGGAGCTGTAGTTGGCGAAATCGGCGGCGCGGTTCAGCTTGGCCAGGACCTGGTCCTGGGCCATGGCGAGGATCAAAAGGTACATGAAGATCGCGACGACGAGGAGCGAGAGCAGGACGTTGGAGACCTTGAGCCCCGTCTGGTTGCGCCGCATCGCCTGCCCCCCTCCGGGCAAGGTGTCACGCCGCCGGGACCGCGTCAAATCCGCGGTCCCGGCCCGGGACTTAGTCGGTCCCGGCCGGCACGTCCTCGAGCGGCCCGCCCATTCCGGCAAAGGCGCCGTTGCCGCGGATCATGGCCAGCGCCACCTGCGGCGTCGGCGAGGTGTCGACGATGTGGACGCCCCCCCCCATCCGGGTCACGTCGAACAGCTGGCGCGCGAACTCGAGCGGCAGCCGGACGCAGCCGTGCGAGGCCGGGCGGCCGGGGATCTGGCCGGCGTGGAGCGCGATCCCGTCCCAGGTCAGCCGCTGCATGAACGGCATCGGCGCGTTGTTATACTTGTTGGAGAAGTGGCGGGCGCGCTTCTGGAGGATGTCGAACTTGCCGGTCGGAGTGCGGTGGCCGGGCTTTCCGGTGGACACGGTGGTCACTCCGATGAGGACTCCGCCGCGGTAGACGTAGGCGCGCTGGAGCGGGATCGAGACGACCATCTCGACCTCGCCGGCCGGAGCCCGCTCGGGCTGCCAGACGAACTCGCCGGGGCGGAGCACCGCCTGCTCCACGGCGGCGGGGGCGGGCTCCGCGGCGGCGACGGCGGGCCCGACGATCTCGGCCTGGGCCGAGCGGATCGGGGTGAAGGCGACCAGCAGCGCGCTGGCGGCGATGAAGGCGGTGCGGGCGGCGAGCGGGTTCATGGCGGCAACTCTTTACTGGCGGGCCTCGCCCGCGGGTTCCGGCCGGAAGTGACCGTGGCCGCCGTCTAGGTCCCGTCCATGGCCGGGCTGTGCCGCCGCGCCGGCTTTATGGTTTCGATTGTTGCAGTGCGGCGATCCCGGCCGCGGCGTAATCGTGCCGCCACCGGATCGAATGGCTAACGCGATGTTAACCCTTGGCCGCCAAAACCGTCCTTGCAATGGCGCGGAAGCGAAAAGGCACTTCGAATGAGCGGTGAATTCACGCAGGTGAAGGTGGCGGACCGAATCGGCCTCTTCGACACCGACGGCAGCCTTGAGGGCAATTGCCGGGAGGTCGCCGCCTTGCTCGCCAACGACAGCGTCCGAGTCGCCCGGCGCTTCTGGAGCCATCTCGCCGCCGCGCCGGACGTCAACGCCGCTTATTCCGACTCCGAGATGGACGAGAACGTGCGCAAGATCCTGCCCTATCTCGCCGCCAAATATACCGACGTGCGAGGCCAGGGCTGGGCCGACATGGTCGGCAGCTACGTGCTCGAGGCGCAGGCTTCCAACGTGTCGCTGACCACCCTCATCTCGTCGATCAGCGCCGCCGCCGAGGAAGGCCACAACATCCTCGTCGAAAAGCTGCCGGGCGATCCGGAGCGACTTGGCCGGCTGGCGCGCTGCCTGACCCAGGCGACCTTGCTCGAGGCGGACATGTTCGCCGCCCACTTCAGCCTTCTCCACGAGCGGGCCGAGCGCGAGAGCCGCCGCGCTCACGGCAAGTTGTTCACCGAGGATGTCGTCAGCGCCGTCGAGCGCACCGCCTCGGACAGCCGGATGCTCCGAGCCCAGGCATCGGAAGCCTCCACCTCCGCCCGCGGAATGCTCGGCAAGACCAGCGAGGTCGCCGCGGCGGCGGAGCAGTCGGCGCTGGCGATGCGCGACGCCGCGCACACCGCCGCCGGCCTCATCCGGGCGATCGAGGATGCGAGGCGCGAGGTCGAGCTGGCCGGCGAGGTCGCGACCCGCGCCGGCGGCCAGGCGGCCGACGCCGCCCGGGTCAGCCAGGCTCTGTCCGGCCATGTCGAGGCGATCGAATCGATCCTCGGACTGATCCGCGACATCGCCGGTCAGACCAATCTGCTCGCGCTCAACGCCACCATCGAGGCGGCCCGGGCCGGCGACGCCGGCCGGGGCTTCGCGGTCGTCGCCCAGGAGGTCAAGTCCCTGGCCAGCCAGACCGCCCGGGCGACCGACGACATCACCGCCAAGATCACCGCCATCCAGCAGGCGACCCGCCAGACGGTCGAGGCCAACGGCTCGATCCAGAAGACCGTCGAGGACGTCCAGACCAGCGCCGACCGGATCCGCGAGGCGATGGAGGTGCAGGCTCAGACCGTGACCATGATCACCGCCGCGGTCGACGAGACCGCGCTGGCCGCCGATTCGATGTCCGCGACCATCGCCGCGATCCGGGAGGACACCGAGAATGTCGCCCGCGAGATCGACGGGGTGACGTCCAATTTCGGCCATGTCGACGAGGAGATGGCCCGGTTCAAGGCGGCCGCGGCCGAGTTCGTCAAGCGCCTCGCGGCCTAAGCCTTCCTTTACCACGGCGGTGCTAGCCCGGGGGCGACACAGCTTCGGGGCGGCAGCATGGCCGACGAACAGCGGGACAAGGACGGGACGCTCTTGCAGAAGCTGACCGACAAGCAGGTCGCCAACCGCCTGCGCGCCTATAACGGGGATGGCGGCTTCGAGCGCGAGCTGGCCTGGCTGTGGAGCGAGGCCGGCGACCTGATCGAGGGCGCCGTGCTGGCCAGCGGCGGCGAAGCGGCGGCGAGCCGCACCCGCGAGAGCTTCACCCGGCCGGTCGATTCGGCCTGGATCCACGCCGTCGCCGGCCTGGGCTTCCAAATTTACACCGAGGGCCTGTCGGTGCCCGAGGAGATGGACCGGCGGGCTCGGCTGGTCGGCTCGCTCTGCGCCGCTTTCCGCGAGCGATTCGACGAGGCCGGCTTCTGCCGGGCCGTGGAGGCGCTGCAGCGGCTCGCCGCTTATGAGAGCGACATCATCCTCGCCCAGCTCGCCCTGCTCGAGGCCAACGAGGCCGCGGCGGCCCGCGGGGCGCGGAGCGAGCAGTTCGAGCAGAGCGTCACCGCTCTGGTCGAGGCCACCACCGGCGAGTCGGCCAAGCTTCGCGCCCGAACCGGCGAAACCGCCGCGGCGGCCCGCGGCATGCTCGGCAAGACCTCGGAAGTGGCTTCGGCCGCCGAGCAGTCGGCGCTGGCGATGCGCGACGCCGCCGAGACCTCGGCGGGACTGATCCGGGCTATCGACGACGCGAGGCGCGAGGTCGAGACCGCCGCCGGAGTGGCCGTCCGGGCCGGCGAGGAAGCGTGCGGGGCGATGGCGGCGAGCCAGGCCCTGTCCGGCCATGTCGAGGCGATCGAATCGATCCTCGGCCTGATCCGCGACATCGCTGGCCAGACCAATCTGCTCGCGCTCAACGCCACCATCGAGGCGGCCCGGGCCGGCGACGCCGGCCGCGGCTTCGCGGTCGTCGCCCAGGAGGTGAAGTCCCTGGCCAGCCAGACCGCCCGGGCGACCGACGACATCACGGCCAAGATCACCGCCATCCAGCAGGCGACCCGCCAGACGGTCGAAGCCAACGGCTCGATCCAGAAGACGGTCGAGGACGTCCAGACCAGCGCCGACCGGATCCGCGAGGCGATGGAGGTGCAGGCTCAGACCGTGACCATGATCACCGCCGCGGTCGACGAGACCGCGCTGGCCGCCGATTCGATGTCCGCGACCATCGCCGCGATCCGCCGCGACACCGAATCGGTAGCCAGCGAGATCGACGCCGTCGAGAGCGGATTCGCCTATGTCGACGACCGGCTGAGCCGGTTCCGCGCCGCCACCGCCGAATTCCTGACCGGCTTCGCCGCCTGAACGGGTCGGCCAGTCCCTCCCCCATTGTGCGGGAGCCCGACCTAAGCGATAACGTTGTTCCGCCATGGACCGGAAACGCATCGCCAGGCTGACCGAGCAACAACGGACCTGCCTCAGGTTCGTCTATGCGCACATGACTTCGAAAGAGATCGCTCCGCTGATGGGGATCGAGCCCGGCTCGGTCGACCAGCATATCAAGGCGGCGATGCGGACGCTCGGAGTCGGCGACCGGCGAAGCGCGGCGAAGATCCTCGCCGAGGAAGAGGCCGCCCAGGGTATCCAGCCATTGGTATACCAACCGCCGGACATTGCCGCGGCGCCCGATTCGTCCACATTCGGACCACCGATCGAGAGCGGGTGGCAACCAAGCGGGTTGTCCGGCGGGGCGATGAGGGAGCAGCAAGCTGCGTTCCGGGTCGCAACGTCGGGAGGGGCTCCCACGCTACCGCTCCCGATCGGCACGACAAGGCCGGGCGACCTCAACTGGTTGACAAGGCTGGCGTGGATCGCGGCTATTGCCATCGGGGTGGCACTGGCGTTCGGAGCCCTGGTCTCCGCGATCGAAGCGCTAGGCAGACTCACCCAGAGCTAGTCCGGCATCCAAATTATCGGACGCAAAACCGCGGAGTGCTGCTCCGCGGATGGGGAGAATTTATGTTCAAAGAACGCCGCGCCGCCGCGCTGAAGGTGGCTGAGAGCCTGTTCGCCGCGGAAGAAGCCATCGATGCGGCGCTCGCCCGTGTCGCCGAGCTCAATGGCACCCTGGCCACCGCCCGGATGGAAGCGAAGCTGTCCGCAGTGGTAGGTCAGGAAGCGTTCCAAGGCGCGGCGTCGGCCTTCGCGGCACTCGCCCGCGCGCGGTGCGACATCGTCGAGACGCACAACACCCTTAGCGAGACGAAGGTCCAGATTGGGCTCCGCACGGTGTCCATCGGAGACCAAGGCAAACCGCCAATGGCCGACACTCGGCACCTCCAGGTTGTTGCGTAAAGCCGCCTCCCCGTGGCGTTTCGCTTACCTCTGTTGCTCATCAAGAGCTCTACTGGCCGGGCGAGGCGGCGGTTCAACGGCTTGACCGCCAACCAACTGCGTGGTCCGGTTTCGGTATGCTGCCGATCGAACTCTATTATGCCTTCGCAGTCGCGTGTTCGATCTATGCCGGAATCAAGGGAGGAGCGCCGGAAAGGATTGGCGCGGCCGTCATTCTGGTCGGGTCAGCTCTCACTACGGCCGGAATGTCCGGGCCTACTAGTCGTTACGCGGCTGTCGAAATCGGTGCCCTCCTCGTCGATGGGGCCGCCCTCATCGCGTTCCTTTTTCTATCGCTGCGGGCTGAAAGGTTTTGGCCGCTATGCGTGACCGCTTTGCAGATAGTGGGCACGGCTGGTCACGCCGTAAAACTGTTGGACGCGGAGGTCCTCAGAGCGGCTTATGCGTTCGCAATGGCGATCTGGAGCTATCCGATGTGGTTCTTGATCGTCCTAGGCACCTGGAACCACCAGCGTCGGCTGGCCAGGAACGGTGTCGACAAATCCTGGTCGACCTCCTTCGGCCGCTGGGACCGGCGGCGGCCGGGTGGGCCGATCTCCTAGTCCGGGAGTTCGGGTCGCTCGCCGAGGCGCTGGCGGCGCCGCCTTCAGCCCAGGCCCGGGTGCTCGGCGATGGGGCGGCGGCGGTCGGCTATCTCGGCATCGTCCGTGACGCCATGCTTCACGCCCTGCGCACGGAGGCCTTCGCCCGCCCGACGCTCGACGATTCGCAGGCGCTGATCGACTATCTCTCCCTCGACATGGCGCTGCTCCCGACCGAGCGGCTGCGTGTCCTGTTCCTGAACACCAGCAACCGGCTGCTCCACGACGAGACGCTCGCCGAGGGCTCGGTCAGCGAGGCGCCGGTCTATCCGCGCGAGATCATGCGGCGGGCGCTCGAAGTGGGGGCGACGGCGCTGATCCTCGCCCACAACCACCCCTCGGGAGACCCGACTCCGAGCCGGGGCGACGTCGACGCGACCCGGCGGATCGCCGAGGCCGGGAGGGCGCTCGACATCTGCATCCACGACCATGTCATCGTCGCCCGCTCCGGCTGGTCGAGCTTCCGGGCCATGGGCCTGCTTCAGCCCGCGAGGGCGGCATGACCGGTCTTGAAATAAACCTCTATGCATCGCCGAAAAATGCGATAGTCTGCCCGCGGGGAAGAGTCCGTGGTAGAAACGAATTCTGCAAGAGTCGAAGCCGCCGTCGCCATCCTGGAGCAGGCCCGGCTTCGCGTCCTACTGCTTCAGGATCCGCATTCGCCCGAAGCCGGGCAGACGTTGCGCGCCGTGGCTGAGCGTCTCTACGCGGAGCGTCGCAAGCGCGACGAATATTTCCCGGCGGCCCTGTTCGGCGAGCCGGCCTGGGACCTGCTCCTCGCTCTGTTCATCGCCCGCGACGACGGCCGCGCCGTCACCTTTTCGGAAGCCTATCAGGCTGCCCGGGTCGACGAGCGCCACGGCCCGACGCTGATCGAGAAGCTGATCGCCTCCGGCCTCGTCGCCCGCAGCCACAATCGCGGCAACGCGGTGCTGCTCACCGACCATGGCATGGATCGCCTCAGCGATTACCTGGCGGATCTCGTCTAGACCGTCGCGGCCACCCGGAAATCCGGCGGCCCCTCCCCCTCCTCACGCTCCACCTCGATCCGCTCGACCTTGGCCGCGGGCGGGCCGCTGCGGCAGGCGGCGACCAGCGCCTCGACCGCCTCCTCCTCGCCGAACGCGGCCAGTTCGACGGTGCCGTCGCGGCGGTTCCTGACCCAGCCGCGGACGCCCAGCGCCCGGGCGCGGTCCATCGTCCAGTTGCGGAAGAAGACGCCCTGGACCCGGCCGCGCACCCGGACCCTGACGCCGCTCATCCGCACTGAGCCCGGTGGAGGAGCTTGTGGTCGGCGAGGACGAGGGCGACCATCGCCTCGACGACGGGGGCGCCGCGGATTCCGACGCAGGGGTCGTGGCGTCCTTCCACTCCGAGGGCGGCGACCGACGAGGTCGGCTTGAAGGCGGCCCGGACGACGATCGGCCCGCCCGTCGATATGCCGCCGGTAATGCCGCCGGCGAGGGCGGGGTCGGCATTGTCCTCGCCGCGGCGGCGGGCCGCCTCGAAGCCAGCGCCGATCTCGACGCCCTTGACGGCGTTGATCGACATGAGCGCGGCCGCGAGCTCGGAGTCGAGCTTCGCGTAGACCGGCGCGCCCCAGCCGGCGGGGGCTCCCTCGGCGACGCATTCGACGACCGCGCCGAGCGAGCTTCCGGCCGCGCGGGCGGAATCGAGCATCGCCTCCCAGGCCGACGGGTCGGCCGAGCCACCGATCTCGGCGATCCTTGCCTCGATCCTGACCTCGGGAAGGACGAGGCGGGCGATGGCGCCCGCGGCGACCCGAGCCGCGGTCTCCCGCGCCGAGGCCCGGCCGCCGCCGCGCGGGTCGCGAAGGCCGTATTTGGAATCATAGGCGGCGTCGGCATGACCGGCTCGGGGCGGCTGGCCGGCATAGTCCTTCGGGCGGGCGTCGACATTGTCGATGATGAGGCTGATCGGGGTTCCGGTGGTGAGCCCGCCGTAGGTGCCGGAGAGGATCCGGACCCGGTCCGGTTCCCGCCTCGGCGAGGTCTGGCTCGACAAGCCGGGACGGCGTCGGTCGAGCCAGGGCTGGATGTCGTCCTCGGTCAGGGCGAGGCCGGGCGGGCAGCCGTCGACCACCGCCCCGATTGACGGCCCATGGCTCTCGCCCCAGGTGGTGAAGCGGAACGCCCGGCCGAAGCTGTTCCAGCTCATTCGGGGTCGCCGAGCCGGCCGAAGGCCGGGGCATAGGCGGCCGAGCCCGAGGCCGGCGGAGCGACGTCGGGACGGAGCCACTGGGCCATCAGGAAGGGTCCCGCATAAGGCGATTCGAACGGCGCGGCCGCCTCCGCCGAGAAGCCGAAACCATAATAAACCGGTTCGCCGAGGACGAACACCACCTCTTCCCCGAGCGCCCCGGCGACCGCCAGCGCAGCCCGGATCAGCTCCGAGCCGATTCCGCGGCCCTGCATCCCCGGCTTCACCGCGACGGGGCCGAGGCCGAGCGCGCGAAAGGCCCGGCCGTCGCCGGAGACGCTCATCCGGCTCAGCATGACGTGGCCGACGACCCCGCCGGCCTGTTCCGCGACCACCGAGATCTCCGAATCGAAATCCTCGTGCAGCCGAGCGACCAGGTCCGCCTCGGCGGCGGTGGGGAAGGCGGCGAGATGGACCGCCCGGACCGCTTCGGAATCGTCGCCGCTCTCCGGCCTGACGGTGAGGGTCACGTCGTCGCGATGTCGGGGGCGTCCTCGGCCTTCATTCCGACGACGTTGTAGCCCGCGTCGACATGGTGGATCTCGCCGGTGACGCCCGAGGCGAGGTCGGAGAGCAGGTAGAGGCCGGCGCCGCCGACGTCCTCGATGGTGACGTTGCGGCGAAGGGGGGAATTATATTCGTTCCACTTCAGGATGTAGCGGAAGTCGCCGATGCCGCTCGCCGCCAGGGTCTTGATCGGGCCGGCCGAGATGGCGTTGACCCGGATGTTCTCGGGGCCGAGGTCCATGGCGAGATATTTGACGCTGGTCTCGAGCGCCGCCTTGGCGAGGCCCATCACGTTGTAGTGGGGGATGACCTTCTCGGCGCCGTAATAGGACAAAGTGAGCAGGCTACCGCCGTTCGGCATCATCTCCCGGGCGCGGCGGGCGACGGCCGTGAAGCTGTAGGCCGAGATGTTCATCGACATGAGGAAATTGTCGAGGCTGGTGTCGACATATTTGCCGCGAAGCTCGTTCTTGTCGGAGAAGCCGATGGCGTGGACGACGAAGTCGATCGTCTCCCAGCGCGCCTTGAGGCTCTCGAACAGGCGGTCGAGATCGGCCATGTCGGCGACGTCGCATTCGATCATGAAGTCGGAGCCGACCTCGGCGGCGAGCGGACCGACCCGCTTCTGAAGCGCCTCGCCCTGATAGGAGAAAGCGAGCTCGGCCCCCTGCTCGGCGAGCCGCTTGGAGATCCCCCAGGCCAGCGACTTGTCGTTCGCGAGGCCCATGATCAGTCCGCGCTTGCCGTCCATCAATCCGGTCATAGGCTTTCCCGCTTGTAGAAGGGCTCTTCGCCCTCCTTTAGGGCCTCTTCGGGCGTTTCCGCCAGCGCGGCGTTGAGCTCCGCGCCGATCACCACCCCAAGGCCGACGATGAAGAAGAAGGTGAGGCCGATGATCACCCCGGCGAGCGAGCCGTAGGTGAGGTCGTAGCCGCCGAGGCTGGAGAGAACGACCGGGAGCAGCGCCGTCGTCGCCAGCCACCAGAGGGTGACGAAGAGCGGGCCCGGCCATTTCGGGCAGCCTTTGGTGCGATAGCGCTTGGGGGTGAGCGAATAGAAGATCAGATAGAGCGATCCGAACAGCATCAGGGCCGGGACCACCCGGAACAGGGTGACGAGGCCGACCAGCTCCTCGCCGCGCGGGATCAGGCCGACGATGAACTCCTGGACGCCCGACAGCAGCACCGAGAGGCTGAAGGCGACCATGGCGACGATGACGGCGGCGATGATCATTCCCACCGAGCCGAGCCGATATTCCCAGAAGGGGCGGCTGAACGAGACTCCGTAAGCTCGCCGGATGATGTCGCGGATCGTCTCGATGAAGCTGCCTGTGGTCCACAGCCCGACGATCGCGCCGAGCCAGAGCAGGCTGCCCGAGCGGGCGTTGATGACGTCGCTGATCGGCTTGCGGAGCACCTCGGCGACGTCGGGGGGCATGGTCTGGAGGATGCCGTTGACCGCCGCCAGCCCCTCCTCGGTCTGGCCGAACAGACGGGCGACCGCGGCGGCGACGATGACGAACGGGAAGAGCGACATCAGGGCGAGGTAGGCGAGGTTGCCGGCGTGGATGAAGCCGTCGTTATACACTCCCACCGAGACCCGCTTGATCACCTCGAACGGATATTCGCCCGGCTTCATCCCATGGCGGATCCTTCCGAACCGCGCCTTCGCCCGGGCGAGCCGCTTGCGCCTGGCTTCCGGCGATTGCGGGGAGATGTCCTGCATCAGGCCGAGGTTCCCCGGCGAAGGCCGGGGCCCAGCTCAAGCGCCGGTGCCGCTGGACCCCGGCCTTCGCCGGGGAACATCGGCCCGCTTCGCTCGCAATGACGGTGGGTCATGAGGGGCTAGACGCCCAGATGGGCCCGGGGGTTGCCTTTTCCCCGGCCGCTCCAGCCCTCGACGAAGCCGGTCAGCTCGGGATCGTCGGCCGGCACGTCGACCATCAAGGTGACGAGCTGGTCGCCGCGCTGGCCGGCCTTGCCGGTGAACCCCTTGCCCTTGAGTCGGAGCACCTTGCCCGAGGCCGAGCCTTTGGGGATGGCGAGCATGACCGGACCGTCGACCGTCGGCACCTTCACCTTCGCCCCGAGAACCGCCTCGTCGAGGGAGATCGGCAGGTCGAGGCGGATATGGTCGCCGTCGCGGGTGAAGAAACGGTGCGGCTTGATCGAGATGGTGACGATCGCGTCGCCGGCGCCGCCGGGTCCGGGCTGGCCCCGGCCGGCGAGTCGGATCCGGGCGCCCTCGGCGACCGCGGGCGGGAGCTTGATCGATACCGTCTTGCCGTCGGCGAGGGTGACCCTTTGCTCCTTGAGCGTCGCGGCGTCCTCGAACGCGACGGGCAGCCGATAGGCGATGTCGGCGCCTTTCTGGGGCGGCGGCGCGGTCCGTCCCCGGCCGAAGCCGCCGAAGCCCCCGCCGGCGCGCCGCTGGCCGGCGTTTCCGAACAGGCCGTCGAACAGGTCCGACAGGTCGATCTCCTCGCCGCCGCCGAAATCGGGCCCCGGCGAGCGGCCGAAGCCGCCCGGTCCGGGCCTCGGCCCGCCCCCTGCACCGCCGCCATAGCCGAACGGAGCGCGCGGATTGCCGTCGTCGTCGATCTCGCCGCGGTCGTAGCGGGCGCGTTTGTCCTTGTCGGTCAGGATGTCGTAGGCCTGGGTGACCTTCGAGAAGCGCTCCGAGGCCTTGGGATTGTCCTTGTTCTTGTCCGGGTGGAGTTGCTTGGCGAGCTTGCGATAGGCCTTCTTGATGTCGGCCTCGCTCGCGTCGCGCTTCACGCCCAGCTGTGAATAGAGGTCGGCCATCTCAGCGCTTCGTTCTCCAGGCTGCGGCAAATGTCCACTGTTGTCGTGCGGCAACGCTGTATCAGATGGGTAACGCACCTGCGGGGTGCAAGCGTCTCGCGAACAACCCCTCTCCCGCTTTTCGCGGGAGAGGAGGGGCCCGCCGCGCGGCGGTGGGAGGTGAGGGTCTGTACACCGGACTCGGCAAGACCCTCACCTCCCAAGCCTTGGGCTTGGGCCCCTCCTCTCCCGTAAAGGACGGGAGAGGGGTTGCGCGCTTGTGCACCCCGTGCACAATCGGCAAGACGCGGCCATGGCCCACGACCCCCACGCCCTGTTCGACGAATGGCTGGCCGAGGCCCGGCTGGGCGAGCCGAACGACCCGACGGCGATGGCGCTCGCCACCGCCGACCGCGAAGGGCGGCCGTCGCTCCGGATGGTGCTGATGAAGGGGCACGATGCGCGCGGCTTCGTCTTCTACACCAACCTCGACAGCCGCAAGGGCGGGGAGCTCGCCGCCAATCCCCGCGCCGCTATGCTCTTCCACTGGAAGTCGCTTCGCCGCCAGGTGCGGATCGAGGGGCCGGTCGAGCCGGTGAGCGAGGCGGAGGCGGACGCCTATTTCGCCACCCGATCGCGCGATTCCCAGCTCGGCGCCTGGGCGTCCGACCAGTCGCGGCCGCTCGACGCCCGGGCCACCTTCGAAGCGCGCTACGAGGAGACCCGCCGCCGCTTCGAGGGCGGCGAGGTGCCGCGGCCGCCGCGCTGGTCCGGCTGGCGGGTCGTGCCGGAGCGGATCGAATTCTGGATCGACCGCGACCACCGGCTCCACGAACGCCGCCTGTTCACCCGCAGCGGGGAGGGCTGGAGCGAGGGGCTGCTCTACCCGTGAGCGACGGCCATCCCGCCCACGCCGCGCACGCCGCGCTGACCCGGCGGGCGGCGCTGGCCAGCGTCTCGGTCGCCCTGTTCCTGCTCGGGCTCAAGGCCTATGCGGCCTGGGCGACCGGCTCGGTGGCGATGCTCGGCTCGCTCGCCGACACGGGCCTCGACGTGCTCGCCTCGCTCATCACCCTCTACGGCGTACGGATCGCCGCCGAGCCGGCCGACCGCGACCACCGCTTCGGCCACGGCAAGGCGGAGGCGCTGGCGGCGCTCGCCCAGGTCGGAATCATCGCCTTCTCGGCCTTCGGAATCGGCTGGCGGGCGATCGACCGGCTGCTCCGGGCCGAGCCGACGGCCGGCGCCGAATATGGCATCGGAGTGTCGCTGGTGGCGATCGCCGTCACGCTCGGCCTGCTCGCCTACCAGCGCCGGATCATCGCCCGAACCGGCTCGGTGGCGATCGAGACCGACCATGTCCATTACCAGAGCGACCTCCTGCTCAACCTGTCGGTGATCGCCGCGCTGGTCCTCGACCAATATGCCGGCCTGACCGGCGCCGATCCAATCTTCGGGATCCTCATCGCCCTGTGGCTGGCCTGGGGCGCCTGGCGGGCGTCGAGCCGCGCGGTGGACCAGCTGATGGACAAGGAATGGCCCGAGGAGAAAAGGCGCCGCTTCGTCGAGGTCGCCGCCCGCCACCCCGAGCTGAAGGGCCTTCACGACCTCAGGACCCGGACCAGCGGCGCCCGCGACTTCGTCCAGTTCCACGTCTGGATGGACCCGGCGATGACCGTCGCCGCCGCCCACAAGGTGATCGACGAGGTCGAGGCCAAGCTGGAGAAGGAATTCCCCGGCTGCGAGATCCTGATCCACATCGATCCGGAAGGCCAGGTCGACCAGCCCGGCAACCCGCTCGCCGAAACCGATCTGACCAATATCGGGGAGGAGACATCCGATGCCTGAGCTGCGCTTCGTCCAGGTCGACGCCTTCGCCGACAAGCCGTTCACCGGCAATCCGGCGGCGGTCATGCCGCTGGAGCAATGGCTTCCGGAAGAGACGATGCAGGCGATCGCGGAGGAGAACAACCTCGCGGAGACCGCCTTCACCGTCCCCGCCACCGACGGCGAGGCGGATTACGAGCTGCGCTGGTTCACGCCGACCGTCGAGGTCGCCCTGTGCGGCCACGCCACGCTCGCCAGCGGCCACGTCCTGCTCGGCGGGCGCGAGCGGCTGCGCTTCCGCACCCGCAAGGCCGGAATCCTCGTCGTCGAGCGCGACGGGGACGGTTATGCGCTCGATCTGCCGCAGACCCTGGTGGAGCCCGCGGAGCACGAGTCGCTGCTCGCCGTCCTCGGAGCGCCGTCGGCCGAGCTGTTCCTGTCGTCGCAGGGCGCCGAGTCGACTTCGATCGTCCTGCTCGACGGCGAGGCGGCGGTCCGCGCCCTCGCCCCCGACATGAAGGCGCTCGCCGGCATCGACCTCATGGTCATCGCCACCGCGGCCGGATCCGGCGGGCCTGACGTGGTCAGCCGGGTGTTCGTCCCCGCCTGGGGCGTCGACGAGGACCCCGTCACCGGCTCCGCCCATGCTGCCCTCACCCCCTTCTGGTGCGACCGGCTGGGCCGCGAGGCCTTCACCGCCTTCCAGGCGAGCCGCCGCGGCGGCCGGGTCCAATGCCGCCGCGACGGGGACCGGGCCGTCCTCGGCGGCCGCTGCGTCACGGTGATCGAGGGGGTTTTCCGGTTCTGACCTTGCCTCACCCTCCCATTGCTTCGCAATGGGCCGGCCGTCAGGCCGGTGGGAGGGTGAGGGCACGCTGCAGCGCGTCGAGGATCGGCGCCTGGCTCTTGAGGATCTTGGGCCGCGCCTCGGCCAGCCTGAACCAGCGCGCCTCGTCCACTTCGGGAAAGGCGCGGAAGCTGCCGCTCTTCGGCGGATATTCGATCGTGAATTCGTTGCTCTTCAGCGCCGTGCAGTCGAAATCGCCCTCGAGCGCGAAGGCGGTCGACACATTTGCCGCCGGCCTGGCGGACCGTGCACAGCTCGATCGGCTCGCCCTCCGGCCTGGCGCCCAGCTCCTCCTCGAACTCGCGCAGGGCCGCGGCGAGCGGCGCCTCGTCCGGCTCGATCAGGCCCTTGGGGATCATCCAGGCGCCCTCGTCCCTGCCGCGCCAGAACGGGCCGCCGGGATGGACGAGGAGCAGCCGGACCGAGTCGGGATCGCGCCGGTAGAGGAGGATGCCGGCGCTTCGGGCCGCCATCAGGACAGCGGCACGCGCAGCCGGTGGACGGTGCCGTCGGGCGAGCTTCGAACGTCGCTGCGGCCTTTCAGCCGCTGCAGGAAGGCGGTGACGAGGCGGCTGCCCAGGCCGGGCTTGGCCTCGCCGGCGACGAAGCCGCGCCCGTCGTCCTCGACCTCGATATAGGCGGCGCCGTCCTCGCGCCACGCCCGCACCTTGATGGCGCCGCCGCCGTCGCCGAAGGCATGCTTGCAGGCGTTGGTGACGAGCTCGTTGACGATGATCCCGATCGCCACTGCCGCCTCGTTCGGAACCACCATCGGTTCGAGCTCGGTCGACAAAGCGATCCCGTCGGGCATGATGCCGCGCTGAATCTGGTCGCATATCTCCTGGAGCTGGTCCTGGAGCCGGACCGTGGCGAGGCCCTGGCTGCTCGGGGCCAGGGCGTCGTAGACGGCGGCGACCGCCTTGAGCCGCTCCGCCGCCTCGCCGAGCGCCGCCTTGACCTCGGCGCTGGTCGAGCGCGACGCCTGCAGGGTCAGCAGGCTGGTGACGATCTGGAAATTGTTCTTGGTGCGGTGATCCATCTCGCGCAGGGCATGGCCGAGGAAGTTGATCCGCCGTGCCCGCTCGAGCTGCCCGGCCCTGACCTCGCGCTGGTAGAGGCCGAGCGCCAGGACGATTACGCCTTCGGTCAGAAGGCCGGCGGCCAGGGTGAGAGCGCTGCGGGCGTCCTTGAGGGCGAAGCTCCCTTCGACCGGAAGGATGAAATACCAGATCAGCCCGGTGCCCAGCACCATCGAGACCAGGCCGGCCCGCCAGCCGCCGATGAGCGCGGCGAGGAGAACGGCGATGATCGACAAAGCGAACGGCGCCACCTCCCCGACGAAGGGCGCGATGGCGATGCGAAGGCCGACGAAGATCGCCGTGATGCCGACTCCGACGATGAGCTCCGTCACCGGCCGCGGCAGCCGGCGCGACAGACGTCGCGGCAAATCGATGGTGACGAGCCTCTTCACCCCATTCCCCCTTGGCGGGTGGCTACCACAATCCGCCGCGCCGCGGCCACAGGAACCCACCTGATTGAAGTTAGGCTGTGGAATCAATTGTTTGAACGCGATGCAGGGGGTCGGTTGGGGCCAGTCCCGATTGCCGGGCTTGCGGCGCAAGCGCGTCGCGGCCAGAACCGGCGTGACTGCCGAGGGGTAATTGGATGAGCGTGGCCAAGGACGAACCGCTTCGCCGCGACATCGGCTTTTTCGGCTCGGCCTTCCTGTCGTTCAACGGAGTCGTCGGCGCCGGCATCTTCGCGCTGCCGGGCACGCTGTACGAAAAGTTCGGCGCCTTCAGCCCCTACCTCTTCCCGCTTTTCGGCCTGCTGGTGCTGGTGGTCGCGCTGCCCTTCGCGCGCGTCGCCGCCCATCATCGGGTCTCCGGCGGACCGGTCGTCTACGTCGCGGTGTTCGGCCCCGTCGCGTCCTTCCAGGCCGGCTGGCTTTATTACGTCGCTCGGTCGGCCGCGCTGGCCGCGAACCTGACGGTCCTCGTCACCTACCTCGGCAAGCTCTGGCCGCCGCTGGCCGACCCCGTCCCCCGCGGCGCCATCATCGTCGCCGTGGTCGCCGCCCTGGTCTTCGTCAACGCCGTCGGGGTGAAACGCGCGGTTCGGCTGCTCGACGCGCTCACCTTGCTCAAGGCGGCGCCCCTGCTCGTCGTGGCGCTGGCGGGGCTGGTCGTCGCCGGAGCCTCGATCGATCCGGTCGAGGGTCCGCCGACCTTCACCCAGTTCGAGGCGGCGGCGCTCCTGGTTCTCTATGCCTTCGTCGGCTTCGAGAACAGCGTCGTCCCCGCCGGCGAAACGGCCGACCCGCAACGCACCATCCCGCGCGCCCTCGTCGCCACGATCGTGTCGACCGCCGCTCTCTACTTCCTGATCCAGCTCGCCTTCGTCGCGGTGATGGAGCCGGGCGAGGGCAAGGAGGCGCCGCTGCTCGCCTTCGGAACGGCCCTGTTCGGCGCGGCCGGCGGTCTCGCGCTGACCATCGTCGCCGTCTGCTCGATCCTGGGCAATGTCAGCGGCGGGATCACCGGAACGACCCGAACGACCTACGCGATGGGCCGGGACGGGCTGCTCCCCGCATGGTTCGGCCGGGTCGACGAACGCCATGCGACTCCGGTCAACTCGATCGCCTTCATGGGCGCGCTGATCGCCGTCCTCGCGGTGAGCGGCAGCTTCGCCGTGCTGGCCGCGGTGAGCACTCTGGCCCGCCTCATCCGTCTACTCGATCTGCATCGCCTCGCTGCCCAGGCACGAGCGGCCGACGGCCCTGGTGTGGGCGATGATGGCGGCAGGCGTCGCCGTCTGCGTCTGGGCGGCGATCCGCACCACCAACCCCAATTATCCGCCGGTCGTTCTGTGGAGCGTGCTCGCCGCGTTGGCGGTCGTCGGAACCCTTCTTTACGCCGCGGCGAGGGTCGCCGCGCGGAAGGGCATCGTCTCCTCGATCCAGCCGCCGCCGAGCACGCGCGACCCTTCGTAGATCACCGCCGCCTGGCCGGGCGCGACGCCATATTCGGGCGAGTCGAACCGGAGCGACTCGCCGTCGAACGCGGCCGGAGCCGGGCGGGCCATCGAGCGGACCTTGGCGGCGAGACCGTCCCGCTGGCCCTCGCCGAGCCAGTTGAGGCCGGACAGACGGGCGGCCCGGACGGCCAGCGCGGACCTCGGGCCGACCACCACCCGGCGCGCCTCCGGCTCGAGGCGGACGACGTAGAGCGGCTCGGCCTGGCCGCCGATCTCGAGGCCGCGGCGCTGGCCGACGGTGAAGTGGATGAGGCCGGCGATGCCGGCCGAGCACGCGTCCCTCGAGGTCGACGATCTCGCCCGGCTGCGCCGCCTCGGGCCGGACCTTCTTCACCACCGAGGCGTAATCGCCGTTCGGGACGAAGCAGATGTCCTGGCTGTCGGGCTTGTCGGCGACGACCAGGCCGAGCTCGCGGGCGAGCTCGCGCACCGCCGGCTTGGGCAGGTCGCCGAGCGGGAAGCGCAGGTAATCGAGCTGGTCGCGGGTGGTCGCGAACAGGAAGTAGCTCTGGTCGCGGGCCGGATCGGCGGCGCGGTGGAGCTCCGGCCCGTTCGGCCCGGCCAGGCGGCGGACGTAATGGCCGGTGGCGAGGCAGTCGGCGCCGAGGTCGCGGGCGAGGGCGAGCAGGTCGGTGAACTTGACCGACTGGTTGCACGACACGCAGGGGATCGGGGTTCGGCCGCGGGCATATTCGTCGGCGAAGCGCTCGATGACCGAATCGCGGAAGCGGGTCTCGTAGTCGAAGACGTAATGGGCGATCCCGAGCCGCTCGGCGACGGCCTTGGCGTCGTAGATGTCGCGGCCGGCGCAGCAGGTCTTCGAGCGGCCGATCGCCTCGCCATGGTCGTAGAGCTGGAGGGTGATCCCGATCACCTCGGCGCCGGTGCCGGCGGCGAGCGCGGCGACCACCGAGCTGTCGACCCCGCCCGACATGGCGACGACGATCCGGGCCTCGGCGGCGGGCCGGTCGAGCTGGAAATCGGCGATCATGGCGGGCGCTACATAGGGAGGAAGCCGGCCGAAGCCCAGCGCCGCGCGCGGATTAACCTCGGTAAAGCCTAGGCTAACGGCCCCTTAACCGCGTCTTAGACCCTCGCGGCTAGAAGGTCGGCCATGGATCTGAGCTTCTTCCGACGGGCCGAGCAGAGGTTTGCGAGCCGGGCGCCGGCGCGCCTCGATTTCGGCATGCTCGTCGCCACCCTGCGCTCGCAGCGCGAGGTGCTGCCGGCGGCGCCGGCCCGGGCGGCGGCGCCGCGCCTGGCCGATCCGATCGCCGAGATCCTGCTGGCCGGCCCGGCCTGGCGCGAGGCGGTGGCGGCGCAGGGCGGCTGCTTCAACCCCGAGGTCGCGCGCCAGGGAGCGCTCAACTGATGACCGGCGTGTTTACCTTGGCATTTCAGCCTTCCTTCAAGGCCGCCCGCTAAGGCGGACCGAAGGGAGGCAGGAGACGAATGACTGTGAATGTCCTTGAATACGACACGATCGAGACCCGGACGCCGCGTCCGGCCCAGGTCATCGGCCCTCTCGGGGAGCCGCTGACGCTCGAATTCGCTGCCGCCGCCTTCGACCACCCGCTGGGTCGTCCGCCGCAAGGCCGAGGTCGTCGCCGCGGTCAACGGCGGGCTGCTCACCGTCGACGAGGCCTGCGCAGCGCTACACGCTCAGCCTCGAGGAGTTCGCCGTCCTGGCAGCGCGCGGTCGACCGCTCCGGAATGCCGGGCCTTCGGGTCACCCGGATCCAGCATTACAAGAGCCTCTACGAGCGCCAGCAGAAATTCTAGGCGTTGTTCCCCGGCGAAGGCCGGGGCCCAGCGGCGCCGCTGGAAGACTGGACCCCGGCCTTCGCCGGGGAGCAAGGCGGCGCCGTTCCTCCTCAATGGAAGTCCCTCGACTTCACCCTGATCACCGGCGCGGCGGCCGCGCCGGCCGGCGCGTCCATCGCTCCGACCCGGTGCAATAGCGGCGTCAGGTCCTCGAGCCGGTCGGCGACGACGTGGATGACGCTCGCCCTCCTTCTGCATCTGCCCCTTCACCGCGATCATCGCCGACCCCATCACGATCCGCCGCTGCGCCTCGAACCGGCGCTGCCACAGGATGACGTTGGCGATTCCGCGTCTCGTCCTCGAGGGTGATGAAGGTGACGTTGCCCTTGCCCGGCCGCTGGCGGATGAGGACGAGCCCGGCGACCTCGACCCGGGCGCCGTCCTTGAGGCGGGCGAGGGCGGCGCAGGGGACGATCCGCCGCCGCTCAAGCTCCGGCCGGAGGAAGGCGAGCGGGTGGCCGCGAAGCGACAGCTGGACGGAGCGGTAATCCTCGACCACCTCGCGGCCGCCGGTGAGCGGGACCAAAGCGACCTCGGGCTCGGCGCCCATCGCGTCGGCGGCGGCGAACAAAGGCAGAGGCGCCTCGCCGAGCCCGCGCACCCGCCACAAGGCCTGGCGCCGGTCGAGGCCGAGCGACGCGAAGGCGTCGGCGTCGGCGAGCTTCTCGAGCGCGGCGACCGGCACTCCGCAGCGGCGCCAGACGTCCTCGATCGAATCGAACGGGCCCTCGCTCCGGGCGGCGAGGATCTGGGCGGCGTGGAGGTTGGAGAGGCCCCGGACCATGCGCAGGCCGAGGCGGAGGGGCAATAGCTTCCCTAATTCCTCCCCGAGCTTGCCTCGGGGAGGGGGACCGCGCGAAAGCGCGGTGGAGGGGCAATTCGGAGTCAGCCCTTCCCCTCCACCAGGCTTCGCCTGGTCCCCCTCCCCCAGCAAGCTGGGGGAGGAATTCCCCCCTCCAAAGTGCAATCCCACCGGCTGGCGTTGATGCAGACCGGCCTCGCCTCCACGCCGTGCGCCTCGGCATCCCTCACCAGCTGGGAGGGCTGGTAGAAGCCCATCGGCTGGGCGTTGAGGATGGCCGCGCAGAAGACGTCGGGGTGGTGGCATTTCATCCAGCTCGAGGCGTAGGCGATCTTGGCGAAGCTCGCCGCGTGGCTCTCGGGGAAGCCGTAGCTTCCGAAGCCCTCGATCTGGCGGAAGGTGCGCTCGGCGAAGTCGCGGGTGTAGCCGCGTTCCACCATGCCCTCGATCATCTTGTCCTGGAAGCCGCTGACCCCGCCGGTCGACTTGAACGTCGCCATCGAACGCCGCAGCCGGTCGGCCTCCGCCGGGGTGAAGCCGGCGCCGACGATGGCGACGTTCATCGCCTGCTCCTGGAAGAGCGGCACGCCCAGCGTCTTCTCGAGCACCGCCCGCAAGGCCTCGGACGGATAGTCGACCTTCTCCTTGCCCTCGCGGCGCCTCAGATAGGGATGGACCATGTCGCCCTGGATCGGACCCGGCCGGACGATCGCCACCTGGATGACGATGTCGTAGAAGGTCCTGCGGCTTCATCCTCGGAAGCATCGACATCTGAGCCCGGCTCTCGATCTGGAAGGTGCCGATCGTGTCGGCCTTCCGGATCATCGCGAAGACGGCCGGATCCTCCTCCTGGAGGATCGGGTCCCACAGGGTCATGTCGATCCCCTTATGCTCGCGCAGCAGGTCGAAGGCGCGGCGCATGCAGCCGAGCATGCCGAGGCCGAGCACGTCCAGCTTCATGATCTTCAGCTCTTCGAGATCGTCCTTCTCCCATTCGATCACCTGGCGATCGACCATCGCCGCCGGCTCGATCGGGACGAGATCGTCCAGCCGGTCGCGGGTGAGGACGAAGCCGCCGGGATGTTGGCTGAGATGGCGGGGGGTGCCGACCAGCTGGCGGGTCAGCTCGAGCGTCAGCGCCAGGCGCGGATCGTTGCGATCGAGGCCCAGATCGTCGACGTGGCGCTCGGGCACGCCGTCCTCCGACCAGCCCCAGACCTGGCCCGAGAGCATCGCGGTGAGATCCTCGGGCAGGCCGAGCGCCTTGCCGACCTCGCGGACCGCGCCGCGGGTGCGGTAGCGGCTGACCACCGCGGTCAAAGCCGCGTGGCTGTGGCCGTAATGCTCGTAGATCCACTGGATCACCTCCTCGCGCCGCTCATGCTCGAAATCGACGTCGATGTCGGGCGGCTCGTTGCGGCTTTCGGAGATGAATCGCTCGAAAAGGAGAGTGTGCTTCACCGGATCGATGGAGGTGATTCCGAGCACGAAGCAGATCATCGAATTGGCCGCCGAGCCGCGCCCCTGGCAGAGTATCTCCTGGCTCCGGGCGAACTGGACGACCGAGTTCACGGTGAGGAAGTAAGGCGCGTATTCGAGCTTGGCGACGAGGGCGAGCTCCTTCTCGAGCAGGGCGACATGGCTTGGCGGCGGCCCTTCCGGGAAGCGGGCGGCGAGCGCTCCGCGGGTCAGCCGCTCGAGCGCCTCCTGCGGGGTCCGGCCGCTCATGACGATCTCGTCGGGATATTGGTAGCTCAGCTCCCTCAGCGAGAAGGTGCAGCGCTCGGCGACCTCGGCCGTGGCCCGGACGGCGTCGGGATGGTCGCGGAACCGCCGCTCCATCTCCTCAGGGCCCTTGAGGTGGCGGTCGGCATAAAGCTCGCGGCGGAAGCCGAGATCGTCGATCGTGCATTTGTGGCGGATCGCGGTGACGACGTCCTGGAGCATGCGCCTGTCGGGCGAATCGTAGAGGACGTCGCCGGTGGCGAGGCCGCGCACGCCGAAGCGCCGGGCCATGATGTCGAGCGCGTGCAGGCGCGCCGCCTCGCCCGGGCGGCGACGATGGCTGAGGGCGAGATGGGCGCGGGGGCCGAAAATCTCGGCCATCTGGGCGAGCGCGGTTTCGGTCGCCGCATCGGCTTCGTCGGGAACCAGCGCCGCGACCAGGCCCTCGCTCCAGCGGGCGACGTCCTCCCAGTGGAGGAAGCACTGGCCTTTCTCGCCTTTGGCGCGGTCGGCCCGGCCCTTGCCGGCGGTGAGCAGCCGGGCGAGGCGCGACCAGGCGGGGCGGTCCTCCGGCCAGACCAGCAGGCCGGTCCCGTCCATCAGGTCGAGCCGGCAGCCGGCGATCAGCCGGACTTTGGTCTCGTCGGCAGCGCGGAGCGCCTTGACGAGGCCGCCGACCGTATTGCGGTCGGCGATTCCGAGCGCGGGATAGCCGAGCAAAGCGGCGGCCGCGAACATCTCCTCCGCGCTGGAGACCCCGCGCAGGAAGGAGAAATGGGTGCAGGCCTGGAGCTCGACGTAGGTCATGGGACGAGGGCCGAAAGCGAAAGAAAGCCGTTCGGGCTGAGCCTGTCGAAGCCCTCCCCTTTCCTTTGCGCGGAAAGGGGGAAGGAAAGCCCTTCGACAGGCTCAGGGCGAACGGTGCGGTCGCGCGGAAATAAGTTGAGGAAGTTGAGGGTTGCCAATGCTCCTCTTTCATTCCATGAAAATAGTGGAATATGTAAAGGATGCTTCGTCTTTACGGACAAGCCGGATGAGGCTTTGCTGCGCGATTGTGGACACCCGCCGAAATGACTATATGAAGTGACCACATTGAAGGAGCCGGCCATGGGCAAGATGATCGGAGCGGCCGAGTTCAAGGCCCACTGCCTGCGCATCCTCGACGAGGTCCAGCGCAGCGGCGAAAGTGTCACCATCACCAAGCGCGGCAAGCCGGTAGTGGAAGTGACGCCTGTAAAGGCTGCCGAACGACGTTCCGTGATCGGCGCACTACAGGGCTCCGTAACCCTGATGGGCGACATCATCAGCCCACCATATGAGCAGCGCTGGAATGCCGAACTCGGAATTCTGGACCCGGATGAATGATCGTCATCGACACCCATGTCCTGGTCTGGGCCATGGAAAACGACCGCTCTTTGGGCGTCGAGGCCGCTGCCCTGATCGATGAGGCAACCGCGTCCGATGGAGCTTACATCTCCGCCATGACCTGTTGGGAAGTGTCGATGCTCGTAGACCGGGGAAAGCTGGGATTTCGGCAGGGAATCCGGGCCTGGATGAATGAAACCCTGTCGCAGCCCGGTATCTTTCTCGCTCCGGTCGGACACGAAATAGCCGTCGAGGCCGGCGGCCTGCCTGGCAGGCCGCACGGCGATCCATGCGATCGGATCATCATGACCACGGCGCGCATTCTCCGCTGTCCTTTGCTGACGGCCGACGGCGCCATCCTCGATTATGCCGCAACCGGGCACCTTACCGCGATCGACGCGCGTCTCTGACTCGCTCACCCGAACACTCCGTGGAGGTACCAGCTGAGGTCGCCGGTGCGGTGGTCGACTCCGTCGCCCCTGCGGTAGAGCCAGAACCTCGCCCCCTCCTCGTCCTCGACCTGGAAATAGTCGCGGACGCCCTCCGCCTCGGCGGCGCGCTTCCACCATTCGCCGTGGATCCGCTCGGGGCCGTCGGCGCGCGCGACGCGATAGGCGCGGCCGCGCCAGGTGAAGCGGCGGGGCGGAAGGTCGGGGAGCAAGGCGACGACATTCTCGACCCGCTCGGGCGGGGAGAGGAGGCGGACCGGGCGCGGCCATTTCGGCCAGGGCCGGGCCGGGTCGAGCGGTCCGACCCGGGCGACGCTGCGCTCGGGGACGTCGCTCTCGACGGCGGTGGCGCGGTAGAGGCGGCGGGCCCCGAGCCGGCCGGCGAGGCGGTCGACGAGCGTTGCCAGATCGGGCTCGGGCCTGTCGCCGGAGAGCTGCTCGGGCGCGAGCGGCTCGACCCGGCCGGCGACGAGGCGCATCGAATCGAGGCCGAAGCCGGGCTCGATCGTCTCGATCTTCATGGCGAGCAGCCGAAGCAGATGGGCGCCGTCGCGGGTCGCCCGGGCGGTGCCGATGGCGATCCGCTCGACCCGGCCGTCGACCCGGTCGCAGAGCAGGTCGAGCCGGCGCGCCGCCAGCCCCGCCTCGCCGAGGTCCGCGACCAAGCGCTCCATCAGCACACCGAGCGCCTCGGCGATCGCCTCGGCGGTGGCGATCGGCTCGGCGAAGCGCAGGATAGCGCAAGGCGGCTCCTCGGGAACGACCGGCTCGATCGGCTCGCCGGAGCGGCCGAGCGCCTGGTCGAGGCGGGCGAGCAGGGTCTTGCCGAAGCGGCGCTGGAGCGGGCCGCGCGGCAGGGGCAGGAGATCGCCGACCGTCTCGAGGCCGAGGCGGCGGGCGGCGGCGAGGACCGATTCGTCGACCCGAAGCGCGGCGAGCGGGAGCGGAGCGAGGGCGGCGGCCTCGCCGCCGGGCGGGCACAGGCCGCCGGGGCCGAAGCGGGCGAGGGCGTGGGCGGCGCCCGCGGTCCCGGCGACCGCGATCCGGGCGGCGAAGCCGGCGCGCACGCAGAAGGCGATTATCCGACGGCACATATTCTCCTCGCCGCCGAACAGGTGGGCGACTCCGCTGAGGTCGAGGAACAGGCCGTCGGGGGGCGAGACGGCGGCGCGCGGGGTCCAGCGGCGGGCGGCGAACAAGGCGAGGCGCTGGAGCAGGGCGGAATCGGCCTCCGGATCGTGGTCGCGGATGTCGAGGCCGGGGACGAGGGCGCGGGCCTGGGCGACAGCCATGCCCGGGTGGAGGCCGAGCGCCCGGGCTTCGGGCGAGGCGGCGGCGATCTCGAGCTTGTTGCCGGAGCGGCGGGAGAGGAGGAGGGGCGCCCCTAATTCCTCCCCCGGATTTCCGGGGGAGGGGGACCAGGCGGAGCCTGGTGGAGGGGTTCTTGCCGACTCCGAAAGAACCCCTCCACCGCGCTTCGCGCGGTCCCCCTCCCCGGCAAATGCCGGGGAGGAATTTCCGCCTTCCCGAGCCCACCTCGCCCCCGGCCGCCAGTGGCCGCCACGGGGGCAGGAGCAGGGCTCGCGGCCGTCTTTCGCTTCGTCCAAAGGCAAGGTCAGAGGCGCCGCGTTCCCCTGCCCCCGCTCACGCCGCCCGTCTCGCTCGCTCGCCCTCACCCGGTCGGTGCTCAAATTCGGCAGGTAGAGCGAGGCGAGCCTCGGCATCGGGGGTCTCCACTATGAGGTCGAACGGGGCGCCGCCGCGCTGGCGGGCGAGGGCGAGGCGCCAGCGGGGGCGGCCGATCCCGGCCACCGGCAGAGGCGAGGACGGGACGCAGGCGAGGCGCCAGCGGGTGACGGCGGCGGAGGGGACGGCGAGCGGATCCTCGCCGTTGCCGCGCCGGCGCCGGAGCATGAGGGCGAGAGTCCCTCCCTCCTCGGCGGCGAGCTGGAGCCGGCGGGTCGCGGGCATGGCCGCCCGCCCCACCTCGCCGACCACCGCGGCGAGGCCGCCGTGGCGAAGCCCCTCCTCCATCACCGCCAGGACGTCGTCGTCGCGGCCGCATTCGGCGTAGAGGATCCGGCCGGGGGGAAGGCCGGCGGCGGCGAGGCCCGGCGCGAACAGGTCGCGGCTCCCGAGCGCCCAGAGCACGATGCCCGGGCGGCGGGCGGCGATCGAGGCGAGGAACAAGGCGGCGGCGGCCTCGTCGCCCGGGCCGGGACGCTCGCCCGCCGCCTCGTGGAGCGCGGCGACCGCCAGGCCGTTTCCCGCGAGGCGCGAATCGAGGCCGTCGATTCCGAAGGGGAGAGTTTCGCGTCCCTCCGCCGCCCCGGCGGACTCGAGCGCCCGCACCTCCGCGCGCAGGGCGGCCAGGCGTTCGGCTCGGGCAGGGCTGGGGGTCACGGGCGACTCGAACTCTTGTGTTCGCTGAATGTTCCCACCTCGTTCAGCAAGAGTCAAGTTGGAGAACGGGAGGTAGACCCCCCTCCCTGCACGCAGGGAGGGGATGGGGGTGGGTATGTCTCCGAAAGCTCATTGCCGGCGGAGACCCACCCACCCCTAACCCCTCCCTGTACTCAGGGAGGGGGACAAGTTAGGCACCCCCTCCTCTTTAAATCCCGGAACCCCATGCCCCTCCTCCGCTCCTGCCTCCTCGTCCTTCTCCTCCTCGTCGCCGCGCCGCTGCAGGCGGCGGGCGATTCGAGCTGGTTCTACAAGGACAGCGACATCGCCCCCGATCCGGCCTGGACGTTCGGCACCCTGCCCAACGGCCTTCGCTACGCGGTGCGGCGCAACGCTCTGCCGGAGGGGCAGGTGTCGGTCCGCCTGAGGATCGACGCCGGATCGCTCCACGAGGAGGATCGGGAGCGCGGCTGGGCGCATTTCGTCGAGCATATGGCGTTCCGGGGAACGAAGGATTTCGGCGACGGCGAGGTCCGCGAGACCTGGCAGCGGCTCGGCGCCAGCTTCGGAAGCGACACCAACGCCTCGACCGAACCGACCCAGACCGTCTACATGCTCGATCTTCCGCACGCCGACCGCGCCTCGCTCGACACCTCGCTGCGGCTGCTCGCCGACATGGCCGACACGGCGGTCTTCGACCCGAAGATCGTCGACTCGGAGCGCGGAGTCGTCCTCTCCGAATATGGCCGGCGCACCGAGCTGGCGGTCAAGCTTCGCGAGCTGATGATGCCGCTCTTCTTCGGCGGCCTCAAATTCGCGGAGCGCGACACGATCGGCACCGAGGCGACGCTGAAGGGCGCGAACGCGGCCGGGCTCAAGGCCTTTTACGAGCGCTGGTACCGGCCCGACCGGGCGACCCTGGTGATGGTCGGCGACGCTGACCCGAAGCTGATGGAGGAATTGATCGCCCGGCGCTTCGGCGGCTGGAAGGCGAGCGGCCCGGCGCCCCGCGAGCCCGATTACGGGCGGATCGCCGACGTTCCCGAGCGGACCGCGGCGCTCTCCTATCCGGGCTCCCCGCATTTCGCGACGCTGAGCTGGGTCCGGCCCTACACGCCGGCGCCGCCGACCAGGGCACGCGAGCGGCGCGACCTCGCCCGCTCGCTGGCGAGGCGGATCCTCAACCGCCGGCTCGAGGCCAAGGCGCGCGGCGAGGCCGCCTTCCTCAACGCCCAGATCCAGTCAGAGGAATCGGTCAACGTCGCCGACTACACCCAGATGTCGGTGATGGCGAAGGAGGGGCGCTGGCAGGAGGCCCTGAACCAGGCCTATGCGATCCTCGCCGACGCCCTCAAGGCGCCGCCGAGCGAGGCCGAGATCGCCCGCGAGCTCGAGAATATCCGCACCGCCGGCCGGGCCGCCCTGCAGGGCGATCCGACCCAGCGCTCGCAGCAGCGGGCCGCACGGCTGATCAACGCGATCGACGGCAACGGAGTCATCTCCAGCGCCGAGGTTCAGCTCGCCCTGTTCGAGGAGCTTGCGCCGGCCATGACTCCCGAGGCCGTCGGCGCCGCGATGCGCGACCTGTTCACCGGCGCCGGGCCGCGCCTGGCGATGCTGTCGCCGGCGCCGGTGGCCGGGCTCGAGCAGGCGCTCGCGGCGGCTGAGGCCGCGACCCCGGCCGAGCGCCAGGCCGAGCGCCGGGTCAGCATGGACGATCTGCCGCCGCTCGGCCCGCCCGGCCGGGAGGTGTCGCGCGAGCGGATCGCCGATCTGGACGCGACCATCGTGCGCTTCGCCAACGGCTCGAGCCTGGTGTTCAAGCAGACCGATTTCGAGAAGGGCAGCGTCGCGGCGACCTTGCGCTTCGGGCGGGGGATGGCCGGGCTTCCGGCGGACCGCAAGTCGCTCGCCTGGATGGGGCCGCTGCTCGGCTCGACCGGGATCGGGCCGCTCGACCTCGACGGGCTCGAGCGGCTTCTGACCGGGCGGCGGATGACGATGAGCTTCGCCATCGCCGAGGACTCGCTCGAGCTTCGCGGGGTGACCCGCGCCGAGGAGCTGGGCGACCAGATGAGGCTTCTCGCCACCAAGATCGTCGCGCCGCATTTCGACCCGGCCCTGTTCCAGCGCTCGAAGATCGCGGCGCTGGAGAATTACGAGCTGGCTTTCTCCTCCGCCTCGTCGCGGATGGGCCGCGAGTTCGGGGCGGTCGCCCGGGGCGGCGACCCGCGCTGGGCGCCGTGGGAGAAGGCCGAGATCGAGACTTTGACGGCGGCCGATTTCGAGGCGTTCATGACCCCGCTGCTGGCCGAGGGACCCATTGAGGCGATCGTCGTCGGCGACGTCGATCTCGAGACGGCGGTGGCGGCGATGCTGAAGACGGTGGCGGCCTTGCCCCGGCGGCCCGAGGCGCCGGCGCCGGCGGCCTCGCTGGCGGTGAAGCCGCCGCCCGCCTCGAAGGCGCCGGCGCGCTTCACCCACAAGGGCGATTCCGCCCAGGCCTACGCGGCGCTCGGCTGGACGACCTTCGGCGGGCCGGAGCGCCGGCGCGAGCGGCGGGCGTTGAGCGTCGCCGCCAACATCGCCCAGGCGCGGCTGGTCGAGCGGCTGCGCGACAGCGAGGGGGCGAGCTACTCGCCGGCCGCGAGCGTCCAGTCCTCGTTCGAATTCAGGGACTGGGGGGTGTTCTTCGCCGGCTCCGAGATTCGCCCGGAACGCGCCGACCTGTTCTTCCGGCTGGCCCGCCAGATCGTCGCCGAGCTCGCCTCGGCGCCGATCTCGGCCGACGAATGGCAGCGCGGGATCAACCCGGTGGTGACCGGAATCGAGCGGCGGGTGAGGACCAACGCCTATTGGGCGGGGACGATGGAGGGCTGGTCGAGGGAGCCGTGGACGATCGACTATGCCCGCACCTATCTTGTCCGACTACAAGTCGCTGACCCCGGCCGAGGTGCGTTCGGCGGTGAAGAAATGGGTCGCCGACGAGGGCGACTGGTCGATCCTGGTTTTGCCCGCTAAAACGGGCGCCAGTGTCAACTAGCGCAGTCCAGGCGAATACGGCCCGTCCCCGCGAGGCCGCGAGCAGCGGCTGGAAGCCGTTCCGGTTCCAGCAGCAGCCTTTCTTCGAGGACAAGAACCGCGCCTTCTGGATCCTGCAGTCGGCGGGATGGGCGGGCTATTTCTTCCTGAGGACGCTGTCCGGCATCGCCAACAATTTCGGCTTCAGCCTCGTCATCCACATCACCCTGCTGACCGCGACCGGCTATTCGATCACCCTTCTGATGTCCTCGGCCTACCGTCGGCTGATCAAGATGCGGCCGATCATCACCTGGGTGACCTCGATCGTGCTGGTGATGGTCGCCTCGGCCGCCTTCTCGGCGATCGAGACCTGGAGCCACGCCACCTTCGTGCGGCCCGGGATCACTCCGGAGGGGCTGCAGTTCTTCGGCTCGATCATCCTCACCGTGACCCTGCTGGTCGCCTGGTCGGCGCTCTATTACAGCATCAACTATTATCTCCTGCTCGAGGAGCAGAGCGACCGGCTGCTGAGGCTCGAGCACCAGGCGAGCTCGGCCCAGCTGGCGATGCTTCGCTACCAGCTCAACCCGCATTTCCTGTTCAACACCCTGAACTCGATCTCGACCCTGGTCCTGCTGAAGCAGACCGAGCGCGCCAACGCGATGCTGTCGCGCCTCTCCTCCTTTCTGCGCTACACTTTGGTCAACGAGCCGACCGGCCACGTCACCGTCGCCCAGGAAGTGGAGACGTTGAAGCTCTATCTCGAGATCGAGAAGATGCGCTTCGAGGACCGCCTGAGGCCGCGCTTCGACATCGACCAGAACGTCGCCCGGGCGCGGCTTCCGTCGCTTCTGCTCCAGCCGCTGGTCGAGAATGCGATCAAATATGCGGTGACCCCGCAGGAGGAAGGCGCCGACATCGAGATTTCCGCGCGCCTCAACATCGACCGGGTGGTCCTGACGGTGCGCGACACCGGGCCGGGGGCGGAGGACCATTGGGTGAAGGCGCAGCAGTCCACGGGGGTCGGACTGGCGAACATTCGGGACCGTCTGGCGCAAGCCTATGGCGCCGACCATCGTTTCGAGACTGAATCGAACAACCAGGGGGGCTTTCGCGTTACCATAGAAATCCCGTACCAGCTTGAACCTGTCGAGGAACCGAAATGACGATCCGCACGATTCTCGTGGACGACGAGCCCTTGGCCATCCAGGGCCTGCAATTGCGCCTGGAAAAGCATGACGACGTCGAGATCGTCGAGACCTGCTCCAACGGCCGCGAGGCGATCCGGGCGATCAAGACCAACAAGCCCGACCTCGTCTTCCTCGACATCCAGATGCCGGGCTTCGACGGCTTCTCGGTGATCCAGGGGCTGATGGAGGTGGAGCCGCCCTTGTTCGTCTTCGTCACCGCTTACACCGATCATGCCATCCGAGCGTTCGAGGCTCAGGCGGTCGACTATCTGATGAAGCCGGTCGAGGAGGACAGGCTGGCCGACACGCTCGACCGGGTGCGGCTCCGGCTCCAGGAGAAAAGGGGAGTCGAGGAGGCTGAGAAATTGAAGGAGGTGCTTGCCGAGGTCGCGCCCGACGCGGTCGACCAGGTCGGCGGGCAGTTCGACGACGCCCATGCCTCGAACCGCTACGAGAAATTGATCAACATCAAGGACCGCGGCCAGATCTTCCGGGTCGACGTCGATTCGATCGAGAAGATCGACGCCGCCGGCGACTATATGTGCATCTACACGGGCGACAACACGCTCATCCTTCGCGAGACGATGAAGGACCTCGAGAAGCGCCTCGACCCGCGCCGCTTCCAGCGCGTCCACAGGAGCTGCATCGTCAACCTCGACCAGGTCAGGCAGGTCAAGCCGCACACCAACGGCGAATGCTTCCTGGTGCTGGAGAGCGGCAGCCAGGTGAAGGTGAGCCGGAGCTATCGGGACGTGGTGGCGAGGTTCGTTCACTAAACCCCTCTCCCGTCCTTCATGGGAGAGGGCGTGAAACCGCCGCTCCATTGCAACCGTTAAAGCCTCATGATCCTCCTCATCCTCCTCCAGGCCGCCACAACCCAGGCCCCCGACATCGAGCTCAACCTCAATCTGCGCGCCAAATCCGTGCGGATCGAGCAGAAGGGCGAGGCCAGGCTCGAGGTGCACGGCGAGGGTCCCGGCAACCGGGTCGAGGTGAAGATCGAGCCGAAGGCGGAAGGGCGGACCGAGCTTCGGAACGTCACCGTCGACGTCCACGCCGAAGCCTCCGTGGAGGAGGGCGTCAAAATCGACGCCGAGGCTGAAACCGACACGCCGCAGTAACGTTTCGCTCCCCGTAAACAGGGAGTTAGTCCAGCATGCGTCTCTACCCGCTTCTCGCGGCCGCCGCCGCGCTCGCCGTCGCCGCCTCGCCCGCCGCCGCTCAGGACCGCCCCGACCGCCGGGCTGCCGCGACCCGAGGCGCGCAGTCGACGGCGCTCGCCCAGGCGGTGTCGCAGGGCCAGGACCAGCCCGACGTGCTCCTCGACATCCCCAATCTCTCGGTCGACGAGATCACCCTCGAGGTGAACAACCTCCAGGTCCATATCGCCCTCGACGCGCGGCTCGCCAATTTGCTCAAGCTGACGGCGGGGGCCGACGCCAGCATCGACCAGGTCAAGATCGGGATCAAAGGCGTGCAGGCGACCGCGACCCTGGTCGTCCGGCTCGACAACGTCCGGGCGATCATCGAGCGGACCCTCCAGACGCTCGACAACAATCCGCAGCTCGTGACCCAGTTGCTCTCGACCGTCGACAATACGGTCAACACGGTCGGCGGGGTCGCCAACAACACCGTCGGGACGGTCGGCGGGATCGCCGGGACGGCGCTGAGGAACGGCCAGCTTCTCGACCTCGCCGCCTCCGGCCTCACCGCCGTGTCGCAGACGGTGGACGCCTCCGGCCAGACGGTTCGAACGGTCCGCGACCGGGCCGGGCAGCTGCTCGAGGTCGTCACCGACAGCGCCGGCCGGATCGTCAGCTCGCGCCGGGTCAACCGATAGACTCCGCCATGCGCCCGGCCTAGAACCGGGCGCATGGCGACATCGAGCGACAAGGCGCGGGCATTCGCCGCGCTCCACCGGCCGGGCGATCCGGTCATCCTCTACAATGCCTGGGACGCCGGCAGCGCCAGGGCCGTGGCCGAAGCGGGGGCGAAGGCGATCGCCACCGGCAGCGCCTCGGTCGCCGCCGCCCACGGGTTCGAGGATGCAGAGGCGCTCCCGCTCGATCTCGTCCTCGCCAACGCGGCGCGGGTGGCGAAGGCGGTCGACCTGCCGGTGACGATCGATTTCGAGGGCGCCTATGCGGTCCAGCCCGATGCGGTGGCGGCGAACATGGCCAGGCTGGCCGAGACCGGCGCCATCGGCTGCAATTTCGAGGACCAGATCGTCGGCGGCGAGGGGCTTCACCCGGCCGAGGCCCAGACGGCGCGGATAAGCGCGGCGCGCTCGGCGGTGGGCCCCGATTTCTTCATCAACGCCCGGACCGACATCTTCCTCAAGACCCGCGCGGCCACCCACGATGCCGCCGCCATCGAGGAGGCGATCGCCCGGGCGCGGGCCTATGCGGAGGCGGGGGCGAGCGGGTTCTTCGTGCCCGGCCTGGTCGATCTCGACCAGCTGGCCCAGATCTGCTCGGCCTCGCCGCTGCCGGTCAATTTCATGGCCTTCCCCGGAGCGCCGGACTCGGCCGCGGTCGCGGCCGCCGGAGTGGCCCGGATCAGCCACGGGCCCTTCCCGCACAAGCTGGCGATGCAGGCACTCAAGCAGGCGGCGGAGGCGATCTATGGCTAAGGTGACGGGATTGGGCGGCCTTTTCTACAAGGTCGAGGATTCGCAAGCGACGGCGCGCTGGTACAAGGAGGTGCTCGGCGTGGGCGGCGAATGGGGGGCGACCTTCGCGTTCGCGGGCGACCCGGGCGGCTACGCGAACCTGTCGCCGTTCAAGGCGACGAGCGACTATTTCGCGCCGAGCGACAAGGGCTTCATGATCAACCTGAGGGTCGACGACCTCGACGCGATGACCGCCGATCTGGAGGCGAAGGGGATCGAGATGCTCGGCCGCCAGGACGAGGAATATGGCAAGTTCGCCTGGATCCTCGACTGCGACGGGATCAAGGTCGAGCTGTGGCAGCAGGTGGGACCGGCGCCGGAATAGGCGGGCCCCTCCGGGACGGGAGAGTCCAGGAGAAGGCCACGGCCCCGATCCCGCGCTTCCGTCAGGGGATCCGCAGAACGAAATGCTCCCACCCGAAGGCGCCGAACTGACAGTTCACAACGCCCCCACCGCCGTTGGACACGACACCGTTGCCATCCATGCGCAGGAACCTGCCGGGAAAGGCCACCGACTCGATCGTGAGATCCAAGGTCGTCTGATCAACGTCGATTTTGAACTTCTCCCAGGCGCCGACAAAGCCCTGGCAATTTACGTCTCCGCCTCCGCCAGGCATGAATTCCGTGATGTCGGTGCCGTCCATGCGCAGGTAAGCTTGCGGAAATGCAATGGAGTTGATTGCCGTCGTACCGTCCGGCTGCTGGATAAACTGAAAACGTTCCCACAACCCCGCATAAGCCTGACAATTAACTGTTCCCATGCCAAGGGCCACCGGTCCAACAACGCCATCAGCCTCCATACGCAAGAAGATGCCTGGGAACGACGCCGACTCGAATGCGAATCCTTTGTAAGTAACGTTCGCCATCGCTATTCTCCATCTCTATGAAAAGCTTGATAGAATGACGCGATACCAAGTGCATAATTGCCAATGCCAGGGCGGCACCGGAATGAAATCTAACATAGATTATCGGTAGAGTCTCAATAGACTCCGTTTGAGATTCGGCTCTGGCTATATTGTCCACGAATACGTGGTCATCAGGTCGGCGTCAGGTCTTTTTGAACCGCCGAATCATCGCCCCCGCGCCCCCGCCCGACTTGAGCACGTTCCGGCGGAACAGCCGGGCGCCGAGCCAGACGGTCAGCCAGACCCACAAGGCCTGCCAGGCCAGGGCCGCGAGGTGCGGCCACAATTCCGGCGACTGCGCCGCCCGGGCGACCATCGCGAGGGGCGAGCTGAACGGGAAGATCGCCGCGGCGAGGCCCATCGGGCTGTTGTACGCTCCGACCGCGAACGAGGCGAACAGGAAGATCAGCATCTGGCCGACGGTCACCGGCATCGACAGGGTCTGCACCTCCCGCACCGAATTGGCCTGGCTGCCGATGCCGAGGAAGAGCGCCCCGAGCAGCAGGTAATTGGCGCTGTAATAGAGCGGGACGAGGAGAATGAAGAGCGGCCAGCCGACCGCCGGCTCGGGCAAAGCGGCGGCCGGGCCCGGCCACAAGGCGAGCGCGGCCAGGGCGCCGCTCACCCAGACGGCGATCCCGACCAGCGAGATGGCCAGCATCGAGACCAATTTGCCGAGGAAGATGGCGTCGATCGGCAAAGCGGCGGCGAGCACCTCGATGATCTTGTTCGATTTCTCCTCGAGCAGGTTGGAGAGCAGCATTCCGGCGAGAAGCACGGTCAGCATGAACAAGAGCAGCTGGCCGAAGCGCGCGGTCAGCGAGCGGCTGACGGCGAGCGCGCCCTGCGAGCGTTCGACCTCGACCAGCCTCAGCCGGACCGGCGCCAGCGCTCGGCCGCCCTCGGCCAGAGCGCGCTGCTGGCGGGCCTCGTCGACGATCAGGGCGATGCGCTTGCGAAGATCGGGATCGTCGGCCCCGGTCAGGGTCGGCCGGTCGAGGCCGCCGCTGAGCACGGCGATGAAGCGCTTGGCCTTGCTTCCGAGCAGGGTCCGGATCTGCCGCACCTCGTCGGCCTCGGCGCGCTCGTGGACGAGGCTCGGCAGGGCGCGCTGGCCGAAGGCCGGGTTGAGCCGCTCATGAGCGGCCAGGATCTCGGCGAAGTCGCGGTCGCTCGACACGATTGCGACGGTCGCGTGGACGTCGGCGCGCGCCATCCGGCTGGTGATCGTCCCGAAGGCGAGCGAGAAGCCGATGATCAGGAGCGGGCCGACCAGGAAGAACAGGAAGGTCCGCGACCAGACGGTGGCGACGAAGTCGCGGCGGGCGATCACCCAGGCGGCGTGGAAGAAACCCATCATGCCGCTTCGTCCCCTTCGGCGCTTTCGGCCAGCTCGCGCGCCGCCTGCTCGCCGGCGATGGCGACGAAGGCGTCGTGGAGGCCGGGCCGCTCGATCGACAATTCCTCGATCCCGGCGCCGCCGTCGATCAACGCGGTCAGCAGCGGCTCGATGCCCGATTTGGGCAGCTCGAACGACCACAGGCCGTCCTCGCTGTTCGCATCGGCGGGAAGGGCCGAGCGCCAGCCGCCCTCGGCCAGGCGGGTGCGCAGACGCACCTGGGGACGGAGGCGGTCGCGCGCCTCCGACACCCGGCCCTCGAAGCGCACCTTGCCGCCGGCGATGATCGCGATCCGCTCGCAGAGCCGCTCGGCGTGGGCGATGACGTGGGTCGAGAAGATGATCGTCGCCCCGCCCGCCGCCTCGGCCCGGATGAGATGCTCGAGCCGGCCCTGGTTAATCGCGTCGAGCCCGGAGAAAGGTTCGTCGAGGACGATCAGACGGGGCCGGTGGACGATGGTCCCGAACAGCTGCACCGTCTGGGCCATGCCCTTGGAGAGGCTTCGGATCGGCTTGTCGACATAGTCGGCGAGGCCGTTGGCGCTCAGCATCTCGGCGGCGCGCGCCCGCCCGGTCTTGAGCGGCAGGCCGCGAAGCGCACCCATGAACGCGACCGCCTCGCGCGCGGTCATCGCCGGATAGAGGCCGCGCTCCTCGGGCAAATAGCCGACCAGCCGCGCCGCCTCGAGCGGCCGGGCGTGGCCGAGCAGCGAGCGCTCGCCCCGGTCCGGGTCGATGATTCCGAGAAGCATGCGCAAGGTGGTCGTCTTGCCGGCGCCGTTCGGGCCGAGGATCCCGTAGATGCTGCCCTCGGGCACGGCCAGGTCGACCCCGTCGACCGCCGTCTTGCCGTCGAAGGCCTTGAAGAGGCCTTTCGCCTCGATCGCCAAGCCGCTTGTCACCGGTGTCCCCTGCTTCGGGTCCGTGGTAGCGAGCGACGATGTTCGAAGGCAAGCCGGACCTTGGCCAGCGGCTTCGGGAGAAAGCGGAGGAGCTCGGCTTCTCGGCCGTCGGCTTCGCGTCCGCGGACTGCGCGCCGGCGAGCGGCGAACGGCTGCGCGAGTGGCTCGCCGACGGGGCCCATGGCGACATGATCTGGATGGAGGAGACGGCGCAGCGGCGCGCCTCGCCGGCCGGCTTGTGGCCGGAGGTGCGCTCGATCGTCTCGCTCGGCATGAGCTACGCCCCGGCGGGCGACCCGCTGGCGCTGGCCGGGCGTCCCGATCTCGGCCGGATCTCGGTCTACGCCCAGGGGGCCGACTATCACGACGTCGTCAAGAAGGCGCTGAAGGCGCTCGCCCGCTGGCTGGTCGAGGAAGCCGAATGCGAGCTCAAGGTCTTCGTCGACACCGCGCCGGTCATGGAGAAGCCGCTGGCGGAGGCGGCGGGGCTCGGCTGGCAGGGCAAGCACACCAACCTGGTCAGCCGAAGCGACGGCAGCTGGCTGTTCCTCGGGGCGATCTACACGACTCTGGAGCTGGCCGAGGCGGCCGCGCCGCACCGGGTCCATTGCGGAAGCTGCCGGGCCTGCCTCGACGCCTGCCCCACAAACGCCTTCCCGGCTCCCTTCCGGCTCGATGCCCGGCGCTGCATCTCCTATCTGACGATCGAGCATAAGGGGCCGATTCCGGAGGAGTTCCGGGAAGCGATCGGCAACCGGATCTACGGTTGCGACGATTGCCTCGCGGTCTGCCCGTGGAACCGCTTCGCCGACGCCGCCCGGGCCAACAAGGCGTTCCTGCCCCGCGCCGAGCTGGCGGCCCCGAGGCTCGCCGACCTGCTGGCGCTGGACGATACGGCCTTCCGCAAGGTGTTCGCGGGCTCTCCGATCAAGCGGATCGGACGCGGGCGGATGGTGCGGAACGCCGCGATCGCGGCGGGCAACAGCGGGATGGCGGAGCTGGCGCCGGCGCTCGAGCGGCTGACCGCGGACGAGGATCCGGTGGTCGCCGAGGCGGCGGCGTGGGGGCTGGCCAAACTTGCCCCTCTCCCGTCTTTCACGGGAGAGGAGGGGCCCGCCGCGTAGCGGTGGGAGGTGAGGGTCTGTAGCAATGAGTCGGCAAGACCCTCACCTCCCAAGCCTTTGGCTTGGGCCCCTCCTCTCCCGCGAAAAGCGGGGGAGGGATTCCCCCTACCTTCTCGCCAGCGCCGCGACGCAGCTCGCGCGGTCGAAGTCGCGGCCGTCGGGGAGGCGGGCGTCGAGATGGGTGACGATCGGCTCGCCGCCGCCCTTGGGCGGGTAGAGATAGGCGTCGAGCACGCAGGCGGGGCCGGCGAACTGGAGCTTGCGCGCCGGGCCCTCGCGGACGTCGAGGCCGGGCCGGCCGAACTGCGCCTCGAGGGTGGCGGCGGTTCGGCCGATGACGTTCTCGAGGCCGGTCGAATGGTAGGAGGCGATCGGCCGCTGGACCGCCTTCGGAGCCACCGGCGGCGCCTCGGTCGCGGTCGACGCGCAGCCGGCGAGGAAGAGCATCGCCGCCAGCGAAGCCGCCTTCGTTCGAACCGCCATGGCCATGACCTTCCTCCCCTGCCGCCGCAGAGTGGCAAAGCCGGGGCGGCAGGGCCACGCGGCGGCGCGCCCGCCCGCCTCGTCCCTGCCTCGCCTCGGCGCAATTGACGCGCCACGCGCGGCGCGGCTAGGGCCGGCGCTCCTTTCCCAGCAGATGAGAAACCCGTGACCGACCAGCGCCTCGACGTCCTTTGCATCGGCAACGCCATCGTCGACGTCATCGCCGCCGCCGACGACGATTTCCTCGCCCGGGAGGGGCTGGACAAGGGCTCGATGCGGCTGATCGACGCCGACGAGGCGACCCGGCTCTACGGCCGGATGGGGCCCGGCCGCGAGATCAGCGGCGGCTCGGCCGGCAACACCGCCGCCGGAGTGGCGATGCTGGGCGGGCGCGCCGGCTTCATCGGCCAGGTCGCCGACGACCAGTTGGGCGACGTCTACCGCCACGACATCACCTCGCTCGGGATCGAGTTCACGACGCCGGCTCGGCCGCAGGCCGAGGCGCCGACCGCGCGCTCGCTGGTCCTCGTCACCCCCGACGCCCAGCGGACGATGAACACCTTCCTCGGAGCCGCCCAGAATCTCAGCGGCGAGGCGCTCGACGAGGGCCAGCTCAGGCGCGCCAAGATCCTCTACCTCGAAGGCTATCTGTGGGACCCGGAGGTGCCTCGGGCGGCGATGGAGCGGGCGATCGGGATCGTCCGCGACGCCGGCGGCGACGTCGCCTTCACCCTCTCCGACAGCTTCTGCATCGAGCGCCACCGCGACAGCTTCAACGCTCTGATCGACAGCGGCCGGCTCGACATATTGTTCGCCAACGAGGCGGAGATCGTCTCGCTGACCGGCGCGGCCGATTTCGACTCGGCGGTGGCCGCGACCGCCGGCGGGTGCCGGTGCTGGTCGTCACCCGAAGCGAGAAGGGCGCGGTCGCGGTCGAGAAGGGCGAGCGGGTCGAGGTGCCGGCCGAGCCGGTCGAGCGGATCGTCGACACGACCGGAGCGGGCGACCTGTTCGCGGCCGGCTTCCTCACCGGGCGGGCGCAGGGCCGCTCCAACGCCGACAGCCTGCGCATGGGCGCGATCGCCGCCGCCGAGGTGATCTCGCACTACGGGGCGAGGCCGGAGGCGGACCTCAAGGCGCTGGTGGACGAACGGCTCGGCTAAAGCCCCTCTCCCGTCCTTAAGGGAGAGGGAAAGGCTGACCTCAAGGCTTAGTCCGCTACGGCCGGATCGTCGGCTCGCCGTCCGGGCCGGTGGGCGCGTCCTCCGGGAAATAGGGAGTCTCGTCGTCGGCCATGACCGGCCGGCCCTTCTGAAGCTCCGAATTGTGCATCCCGTAGACGAAATAGAGGACGATCATCGCCGCCGTGTACCAGGCGAAGATGATCAGAACGTAGGTCGGCACGGTGGTGATCAGCCACAGGCACGACGCGATTCCGAGGATCGGAACGACCGGATAGAGCGGCACCCGGTAGCCGCGCGGGATCTCCGGATGGGTGCGGCGGAGCCACATCACCGACAGGCAGACGACGGCGAAGGCGGCGAGGGTGCCGACCGAGGTCATGTCGCCGAGGCTGTTGATGTCGAAGAAGCCGGCCGCCAGGGCGACGATGATCCCGACCAGCAGGGTGTTGATCCACGGCGTCCGGAACTTCGGATGGACCCGAGCGAAGACCTTGGGAAGCAGGCCGTCGCGCGCCATGGTGTAGAAGATGCGGGTCTGGCCGTACATCAGCACCAGGATCACCGAGGTGAGGCCGATGATCGCGCCGACCTTCACGGTCTTGGCGAACCACGCCCATTCCGGCCCGAAGGCGTCGACCGCGACCGCGACCGGATCCGGCACGTTGAGCGAGTTGTAGGGGACGATCATGGTCAGGACGATCGACACCAGGATGTAGATGATCGTGCAGGCGACGAGGCTGCCGATGATCCCGAACGGCATGTCCTTGCCCGGGTCCTTGGCCTCCTGGCCGGCCGTCGAGACCGCCTCGAAGCCGATATAGGCGAAGAAGACGATCGAGGCGGCGCGGAGGATTCCGCTCCAGCCGAACTCGCCGTCCTTGCCGGTCGGCTCGGGGATGAACGGGTCCCAGTTGGGCGTGTAGGTCGGGCAGGTTCGAAAGGATGATGAAGCCGCCGACGGCGATGAAGGCGACCAGCACGGTCACCTTGATGGCGACGATGGCGTTGTTGAACTTGGCGCGTTCCGAGACGCCGATGCACGAGCAGGAGTGGCGAGCGCGGCGCAGACCAGGAAGGCGGGGAGGTTGAACAGGTAGACGACCGGCGCTCCGTTGACGAGCACGTCGACGCCGTCCTTCTGCATGTGATAGCCCATCGGCCCGGTCAGCTCGGGCGGTATGTGAAGCCCGAGATCGCCGAGCAGGCTCACCATATAGCCCGACCAGCCGACCGCGACGACCGAGGCGGCGAGGCCGTATTCGAGCAGCAGCAGGGCGCCCATCACCCAGGCCGCGAACTCGCCGATCGTCGCGTAGCTGTAGGTGTAGGCGGAGCCGGAGACCGGCAGGGTCGACGCCAGCTCGGCATAGCAGAGGCCGGCGAAGGCGCAGACCAGGCCGGCGATGGCGTAGGCGATGAGCACCGCCGGTCCGGCGTGAAGCGCCGCGGCGTTGCCGGTGCGCACGAAGATGCCGGCGCCGATGATGCAGCCGATGCCGAGGAAGACCAGGTTCCAGGCGCCGAGCGAGCGCTTGAGCTCGCTGGTCCGGGTTTCCTCCTGGACCATCTCGACGCTCTTGCGCGCGAGGATTCGCCCAAGGAAGCCTTTCGGTGCCGCCGTCGCCATCCATCTACCCCTTGTTCAGTCTTCTTTTCGGCGCGGAACCTAGCCAGTTATTCCGCGAGCGCAAAGGTCTAAACGATCAGCGCGAAAGCATCGGTCCGAGCGGCCTTCCGCCGAAGATATGGACGTGGAGATGGGGGACTTCCTGGCCCGAATCCCGGCCGACATTGGCGAGCAGCCGGTAGCCCGGCTCGACCAGGCCCTGGCTTCGGGCGACGTGGCCGACCGCCCGGACGAAGCCGGCGATCTCCTCCGCCGAGCCGCGCTCCGAGAAATCGTCCCAGGAGACGTAGGCGCCCTTGGGGATGACCAGGATATGGACCGGGGCCTGCGGATTGATGTCGTGGAAGGCGAGGGCGTGATCGTCCTCATAGACTGGTTTCGACGGAATCTCGCCGCGCAGGATTCGGGCGAAGATGTTGCTTTCGTCATAGGGGCGGGTGGCGTCGATCGGCATGGGGTTCGGGCTCCTGGTCGCGCGTCTACCTCCAACATGGATCATAAGGCGAAGGCAACCGGGTTGACCCACGCCCTCCCGGCGTTACCACGGGAGACATGAAAGGTGAGACGCCCGACAGCCTGATTCCCTACGACGAGATCGTCCAGGAGGCGCTCCGCGCGGTGGTCGGCCGGGTGCTGGGCGAGGTCGAGACGACCGGGCGGCTGCCGGGCGAGCATCATTTCTACATCACCTTCAAGACCGGCGCCGCCGGAGTCGACATCCCCCGCCACCTGTCCGAGCGTTTCCCCGACGAGATGACCATCGTCATCCAGAACCGCTTCTGGGACCTCAAGGTCGGCGAAGACGGCTTCGAGGTCGGGCTGAGCTTCAACCAGGCGCCGGCGCGGCTGGTCATCCCTTTCTCGGCCGTCACCGGCTTTCACGATCCGGCGGTCAATTTCGCCCTCCAGTTCCAGGCGACCGCCGAGGAAGGCGGCCCCCAGGAGCACGAGGCGGCCGAGAACGACCCGCCCGCCGCCGAGCCGGTCGAGGACGGCTCCAACGTCGTCTCGGTGGATTTCAGCCGGAAGAAATGAGCTTGGTGCACTAGGCGTAAAACTCGCGGTCAAGCCAATTCGGCAAGAGGCTCCATCCTCGCGAGCTTTTCAATGAGAGCGCCATCATGCTTCGCCGTAGCCAAGTCATACTGTCCCTGTAGCGACAGCAAAATACCGGCAGGATAGCGGAACACACGCTCCACCTTAAGAGCCAGTTCGGGAGTTACGGCACGTTTGCCATTGAGTACGTTGTTGAATCCCGGTCGGGCAACACCGAGCCTTGCAGCAGCATCGGTTACAGTAAGCCCATACCGTGGCAGAATATCCTCAGCGAGGACTTCACCAGGGTGAACCGGGAATGCCAGTTCAAGAGCCATATTCATAATCACCTTGTGTATAAGGGAGGGGCTGCGAGCCCCTCCAGTCAATGCGGATTTTCAAACCTGAGGTTTGACACCTCCTTACGATCTTCATCCCAGTTCATCAGGAGCCGTGTCGCCCCGCCAACCGTAAAGGACCAGATAGTCTCGTCACCGTGATAGCGATGCACATCCCATTCGGGGTGCGCTTTCTTGATTTCGACCATCGAGTTTGCCACTTGAATGACACTGATCTGACGACGAATCTTCTTAACTTCCTTCGGCTGAAGCCCCTTAACCGACTTGCCCGGAGGCGCCTTCATCAGAGCTTCAATTTCCTTACTCGCCGATTTGATGATGATAGACATGTGAAACTTTCATGTTGAGCGCGCTGAAATCCATATCTTTCTCCTGTCAGTGATAGGTGCCATATAACGTGTATCGACTCCCGGTACAAGGCCGATGTATCGCTCTGCGATACTTTTTGGGCAGACGGGAAGGGCAGATGACTCTTCTCCACCCGGCGGTGAGCCGAGGTCGCTCCGACACGCAATCTTTCCTCACGTGACGGGCGCATTTCCCGCCGCTAAAGGCCCCGCATGATCTCAGCCGATACCGCCCGAATCGAGACCGACAGCTTCGGGCAAATCGACGTGCCCGGCGACTCCTATTGGGGCGCCCAGACCCAGCGCTCGATCGAGAACTTCCCGTTCGGGCCGCGCGAGACGATGCCGGCGGAGGTCGTCCACGCCCTCGGTTTCGTCAAGCAGGCGGCGGCGCGGGTCAACGCCCGCAGCGGCGGCCTCGACGCCGAGATCGGCGAGGCGATCCAGCAGGCCGCGGGCGAGGTCGCCAGCGGAATCCACGACGACCAGTTCCCGCTCGTCATCTGGCAGACCGGCTCGGGCACCCAATCCAACATGAACGCCAACGAGGTGATCGCGGGGCGCGCCAACGAGATCCTCACCGGCCAGCGCGGCGGCAAGAGCCCGGTCCATCCCAACGACCATGTCAACAAGGGCCAGTCGTCGAACGACAGCTTCCCGACCGCGATGCACATCGCGGCGGCGCGCGCCGTCGAGACGCGGCTGATCCCGGCGCTGCAGGCGATGCAGCGCCGGCTCGCGGCCCAGGCCCAGGCGTGGGATTCGATCGTCAAGATCGGCCGGACCCACCTCCAGGACGCGACTCCGCTGACCCTCGGCCAGGAATTCTCCGGCTACGCGGCGCAGGTCGAGGCGGGGATCGAGCGGCTGAAGGGAGTGATGCCGCGGCTGCTCCAGCTCGCCCAGGGCGGGACCGCGGTCGGCACCGGCCTCAACGCCCCCAAGGGCTTCGCCGAGGCCTTCGCCGCCGAGGTGGCGAAGCTGACCAAGCTGCGCTTCACCTCCGCCCCCAACAAGTTCGAGGCGCTCGCCGCCCACGACACCCTGGTCGAGCTGTCCGGCGTGCTCAACGTCATCGCCGTCTCGCTGACCAAGATCGCCAACGACATAAGGCTGCTGGGCTCGGGCCCGCGCTGCGGCCTCGGCGAGTTGAAGCTGCCGGAGAACGAGCCCGGCAGCTCGATCATGCCGGGCAAGGTCAACCCGACCCAGGCCGAGATGCTGACCATGGTCGCCGCCCAGGTGATGGGCAATCACGTCGCGGTGACGGTCGGCGGCCTGCAGGGCCATCTCGAGCTGAACGTGTTCAAGCCGGTGATCATCGCCAACGTCCTTCGCTCGATCGATTTGCTCGCCACAGGCTGCGAAAGCTTCACCGAGCGCACCCTCGACGGGCTCGAGCCGGACGAGGGGCGGATCGCCGAGCTGATGAACCGCTCGCTGATGCTGGTGACCGCGCTCGCCCCGGAGATCGGCTACGACAATGCCGCCGCCATCGCCAAGCACGCCCACAAGAAGGGGCTGACGCTCAAGGAGGCCGGGCTGGAGCTCGGCCTGGTCGACTCGGAGACGTTCGATCGGGTGGTCAGGCCGGAGGCGATGCTCGGGCGCTAATCACAAAATAGCGGATACACCGCCTTTTTGAGCTAGATTCAGGAGCTTAAGCGAAGGTCCGCTCGGCTTCTTCACGCCGCGCTCCCATTGGCTGACCAGAGATGTGGTTACGTTGAGCGCGAGCGCGAACACTGCCTGACTCATGCGCGCTTCTTCGCGTATCTCCTTTATCTGTACAGGATCCAGGGGCTCAACGTTCGTCAGGCACGCCGCGTCGAATTCTCGCAAAGTGGCCTTATCGATCGCACCGATCGCCGCCAGATCCTGTACAGCCAGGTGAAGCGAACGAAGCGGATCACTCCGGTACTTCTTCCTGGTGCTGCTCACAGTTTAATTCTCTCCATCGTTGCTGCGCTACAAGCGCATCCAGTTGCTCGTCGGACAGCTTCAACGCTGTCTTGCCGAACTTGATATAAAGGTCGCGCTCGACCCCGCTCAAGTTGGCCTTCGAACTTTTCGGAAACAAGTGGACAAATATGGCCCTGTTTCCGGTCCGATATATAGCGGCGGCCCTGAAGCCCCGCGATCGCCCTTGTCCCGGGCGTGATATCCGCTGCTTTATGAGAGAACCGCCGAGATCGGCATCGATCAGCCCCGACTCGGCTCGTTCAACAGCTTCACAGATCTGTCTGTCAGTGACGTCGTGTTTGGCCGCATCACGACCAAACTCAGGGGTGAGAATAACCCTCATTTGGCGCTCTCTTTCTGATTATTCGAGCATCATCCATGTTACATCTCCTGCGGGTAGGGAGCCGATTGGTTACCTGACGAGGGGGCACCTCGCACCTGGTGTTATAGCACTGAGTGCTATAGTAGTCAACCTCTCGGAACGAGCCGGCCGGTCCGCCGGTGCGCTAGCGGAAGCGGTAATTGAGCCGCACTCCGATCGTGTCGAGGCCGGGATTCTGCTCGCTGAACAATTGGGCGTGGCTGAGATGGACCCAGCTCGCCTCGACCGAGACCCGGTCCGTGAGGCGGGCGCCGACGCCCAGCTCGGGGGCGAAGAGGATCCGGGAGCCGAAGTCGATCCGCTCGTCGCCCGGCACGACCTCGCCCGGGCCGGTGTGGACGGCGAGGCCGATGCCGGGACGCAGGTAGACGCGGCGGCCGATCTTCCAGCTGATCCCGGCGGAAGCGAAATGGGTGTCGCCCGCGCTGTTGACCGAGACGAAGGCGTGCGGGTTGGGCGCTCCGACGGCCTTCAGCCAGCCGATCCGCTCGCCGCGCCAGCCGAGCTCGAGGTCGACTCCGTCCTCGAAGCCGCTCTTGGTGAGGCCGGTGTCGACGTCGTGGGCGTAGAGGCCCCCGAAAATCTCGGCGGCCTCGGCGGGCGCGGCGGCGACTGCGAGGGCGGTTGCGGCGAGGAGTCGCTTCATGGCGCCGCAAACCCGCCGCTCGCGCGGGAGGTTCCAGCGGGAACGGCTGAGCCCGTCATCCCAGCGAAGGCTGGGATCCCAGGGGGTGATGAGCCTCCGCGCCCTTCACCCGCTGGGGCCCCAGCCTTCGCTGGGGCGACGTTCACGCCCCCGCCTGCCACGCCCGGATCGAGTCGCTGGGCGCCAGCAGCATGATGACGTTGAGCGTCAGATTGTCGCGGATGATCGCCAGGGTCAGAAGCTCGAAGCCGAGGGCGAGAAGGATCGTGACCCAGACCGGCAGCCGCCGCGCGAGGGCGAAGCCGACGACCATCCAGCCGATGTCGGCGACCGAGTTGATGACGCTGTCGCCGGAATAGCCCAATGCCATCGTCGCCTCGCGGTAGCGGTCGATGATGAACGCGCTGTTCTCGAGCAGCTCCCACCCCGCCTCGATCAGCACGGCGGCGAGCACCCGGTCGCCGGGCGGGTTGCGGCGCAGGAACAGCCAGCCGAGGAAATAGAAGAGGAAGCCGTGGATGATGTGGCTCGGCGTGTACCAGTCGGCGAGATGCTGGCTGTTGTCGGGGCCGTTGACGGTTCCGACCCAGAGCTTGACCTCGCCGCAGGTGCAGATCGCCGGCCGCCCCATCCACAGCAGGATCGCGGCGGTCAGAGCGGCGAGGCCGAGGGCGGCGAACCAATAGCCGCGGGGGACGCGGGGGACGCTCATGCCTCCGCCATCTCCTTCAGCTTGACGACGGTGCGCCAGTTGCGGCCGGTGGTCGGCGAGCCGCAGGCCTTGTCGATCAGCGCCGGCGTCAGCTTCGACGTGCCGACTCCGTCGGGATAATGGAACCAGAGCGCCCCGCCCGCCGCTTTCGCCCGTTCCCCGGCCTGAGCCCGCTCGCTCGAGCTTGCCGGCGGCGCCGGCGTCGAGCGGCCGCTTCGAGACGAGGAGCTGGAGCCGGTTCGGCTCGTCGCGCGCGACCTCGGGAAAGGGATTGGCGGCGGCGAGCGCCGACCATTGGCGCGCCGCTCGAACCATCACCGGGACGTCGAGGCCGAACCGCTCTTTTATCGCCTCTTCGAGCCGGGCCTCGAGCGTGTCGCCGCTCCCTTGGGCGCGGAAGAGGAGGTTGCCGCTCTGGATGTAGGTCTCGACATCCTCCCAGCCGAGCTCGCCGCACAGGTCGCGCAGCTCGGCCATCGGCAGCTTGCGGCCGCCGACGTTGACGGCTCGGAGCAGGGCGATGGAGCGGGCCATGTCCCTACCTGCTTGACGCATGGCGGCTCGGCAAGCCAGTAGCGCGCATGGAAATCGCAGCCGCCTTCCAGCGACGGGGCCTCCTGTTCGTCCTTTCGAGCCCGAGCGGCGCCGGCAAGTCGACCATCGCCCGAATGCTGCTCAAGGCCGACGACGGCATCGCCATGTCGGTCTCGGCGACGACTCGGCCGATCCGGCCCGGCGAGAAGGACGGGCGCGACTATCATTTCGTCGACGACGCCGGCTTCGATTCGCTGGTCGCCGGCGGCCATTTCCTCGAATGGGCCCATGTCTTCGGCCATCGCTACGGTACCTTGAAGAGCGAGGTGCTGAAGACGATCGAGGGCGGCCGCGACGTCCTGCTCGACATCGACTGGCAGGGCACCCAGCAATTGAAGCAGGTCGATCCCGACATCGTCCGCGTGTTCATCCTGCCGCCCTCGACCGAAGGAGCTCGAGCGCCGACTGCGGGCGCGCGGCACCGACAGCGAGGAGGTCATCCGCCGCCGGATGGAGCGGGCGTCGGCCGAGATCAGCCACTGGGCCGAATATGATTATGTGCTGATCAACAACGACGCGGAGAAGTGCCGCGAGCTCGTCCACAACATCCTCAAGGCGGAGCGGCTGAAGGCGACCCGCCGGGTCTTCCTCCACGATTTCGTGCGGGAGCTGATCGTCTGATTGGCTTGCCCGCGCTTTAGGCGTAGGTTCCGCCGGCAACAAAGGGGGTGACGATGATACGCACCGTGATCGGCGGCCTGGTCGGCGGCATCATCCTTTTCGTCATCGGCTTCGTCTTCTGGGCGACTCCGCTCAGCGAGCTGGCATTCTCCAAGGCCGGCGACGCGGAAGGCGCGGCCGTTCAGGCCGCGCTGGCGCAAAATCTCACCAAGACCGGCACCGGCACCTACGAAATCCCCTATGCCGGCACGCCGCAGGGCACGACCCTCTATGGGCGCGGACCGATCGCGAGCGATTCATTTCAACACGTCCGGCTTCTCGCGCGACGACATGGGCATGCTGCTGCCCGGCTTCATCGTCGCGGTGGTGACCGGGCTGCTGATCGCTTTTGCCCTGGCCGCGGTCGGCGGCCGAAGCTTCGCCGGGCTGGCGAGGCTGGTGGTGCTCTATTCGCTGGGCTTCACGACCTGGGCCTATCTGGCGATGCCGATCTTCGGCCATTTCGGCTGGGGCTACTGGATCTATTCGTTCGTCGCCGAGAGCGTTTCGCTGATCCTCGCCGGCCTGGTCATCGCCCGCTGGTTCGTGCCGCATCACGCGGTGCCGACCGACCCTCCGCGCGCTACAGAAGCGTAAGGAAGAGATAGGCCGCCTCGAACTCCCGCCGCCGGTTCTCGAGCGAGGCGGCGGCGAGCGGATCGACGCCCCATTGCTCGGCCTGCCAGGCCTCGTCGAGCATCGCCGCGTCCCAGGCCGCCTCGAGGCCGATCGCGCCTTCCGCGAGGGCGAGAGCGACGATCAGCGAGCCGGAGATCGTGACCAGGGGGGCGAGGCCGGCGAGCTGGAACGGGCCGCGCGCCGCGACCGCCCGGCCGAGCCGCTCGACCGTCGCGGCGGGCTGGCGCCGGTGCATGATCCCCGCCGTGGTCTCGATCTCGACCTCGAAGCGGCCGCGCGCCCAGGCCAGCAGCGGGTCCCAGACCCGCTCCTGGCGCTCGACCAGGCTGATTGCGGCCCTTCGGCGCGGTAGCAGAGCAGATCGCTCTCGCCATATTCGGCGAGGCTCCGGGCGAAGCCCGCTGGATCGGGCGCGACCCGGTCGATCGCCGCATTGGCGAGGCCGGTGAGCGGCATCGAGCGCGGGTCGACCTTCTCGCCCTGCCCGTTCCATTCGGCGGCGATCGCCTCCGCCAGCTCCTCGGTCGGGCACCCGCAGCAGGTTGCGCGCCGGGCGTGCGCACGGGACGCCCGTCGAGCAGGACCGCGACCCCGCTCTCCTCGGGAGAAGCGACGGCGTGGCCGTAGAAGCGCTTCATGGCCCGGGCGGCGTCCTCCACCGGGCGGCGAGCCATTTCGGCCCCCAGAAGCTCGCCACCAGGCCGGCCAGCGCGAGCGGCAGCCCGACCGCCATCGAGCCGCCCTCGACCAGCAGGTCGCTGTACCAGATGGCGAGGCCGAACAGGACGATGACCGTGCCGCCGATCCGCACCAGGTTGATCGCGATGAAGCGGTTGCGCCACACGTCTCGTCGTCTTGGGGAGTCATGGCGAAGCCCTCATCATCATACTCAGCCGTCCCGTGCTCGCCCCGATCGGCGAGTGCGTCGGCGATGCTGGCCCGTACCGCGTCGGGCTTGTCCTGGTCCATCTTCGCCGTGCCGCGCCATGCCGCGATATGCATCTCGAAGCCGGCGATCGCCTTGAGCAGGCCGTCGAAGCGGCCGGGGCTCATCTTGTCGCGGGTCCAGGGGACTTTCGGCGCCAGCCGCGCCTCCTGCTCGGCCGAGAGATCGTCGACGAGCCGGACCAGCTCGTCCGGCTCGAGCCTGCGCACCGGCCCCTCCAGCTCGACCGCGACATAGTTCCAGGTCGGCACCCGGTCCTCCAGCCCGTACCATTCGGGGCTGACATAGGCGTGCGGGCCGGTGGCGACGAACAGCGCGTCGCCGCCCGCGGCCAGCGCCGAATGGACGAGGTTGCCGCGCGAGACGTGGAAGCGGAGGCGCTCGCCGTCGAGCAGCACCGGCACGTGGACGGCGCGCGGCCCGTCGTCGGTGGCGACGAACAGCACGCCGAAGCCGAGCTCGCGCACCAGGGCCGCCATCGAGCCCTGGTCCTGGATGTGGAACTTGCGGTTGGGGTGCATCAGCCGCGCCCCCTTCCCCGCCGTTCGCCCTTGCGCTCCTTGCGGCGCGACTTGGCGGCGGCCGAGATGGCCCGGCGCTTGCCCTCGGGGGTCTCGGAGAATTTGACCTCGTCGAGCGGCAGGTCGCCGAGCGCCGGATCGAAGCCGAGATTGGCCATCGTCTCGGCGAAATGGGGCGGAAGCTCGGCGGTGACGTCGAGCCGGTCGCCGTCGGGATGGTCGATCCGCAGGCGGCGGGCGTGGAGGTGGAGCTTGCGGCTGATCGCCCCGGTGAGGAAGGCGTCGGGACCGCCATATTTGCCGTCGCCGAGGATCGGATGGCCGATCGCCGCCATGTGGACCCGAAGCTGGTGGGTTCGGCCGGTCAGCGGCTGCAGCTCGAGCCAGGCGGCGCGGTTGCCGGCGCGCTCGATCATCCGGTAGCGGGTCCGCGCCGCAAGGCCGCCCTCGCCTTCCTCGACATGCATCTTCTCGCCGCCCGTCCCCGGCTGCTTGGCGAGCGGCAGGTCGATATAGCCGTCGGCGATGTCGGGGACCCCGGTGACGATCGCCCAATAGACCTTGCGCGCGGTGCGGCCGGAAAAGGCCTTGGAGAAGAAGCCGGCCGCCCGGGCGGTTCGGGCGAGGAGGAGGACTCCCGACGTGTCCTTGTCGAGCCGGTGGACCAGCTTGGGGCGGTTGCCGGCGTCGTCGGCGAGGCCGTCGAGCAGGCCGTCGAGATGGGTCCGGGTCTTGGTTCCGCCCTGGGTGGCGAGGCCCGGCGGCTTGGCGACGACGATCGCCTGCGGGTCGCGGTGGATGACGATCTCGTTGACGAAGGCGATCTCGTCGTCGCTGAGCCTGGGCCGCTCCGGCTTCGCCCGCGCCGGCGCCGCGGCGGCGGCGGTCTCGGCCGGCGGCACCCGGATCGACTGGCCGGCCTCGATCCGGTCGCCCGGAGCGGCGCGCTTGCCGTCGACTCGCAGCTGCCCGGTCCGCGCCCAGCGCGACACCGTGTTGAAGCTGGTGTCGGGAAGGTGGCGCTTGAACCAGCGGTCGAGGCGGATGCCGTCGTCGTCGGGCGCGACGGTGAACTGGCGGACCTCGCTCATCGGCGGCGATGTAGCGGGAGAGGGAGAGGCGCGCCAGTTCGTCATCCCGGCGAAGCCGGGACTCGGCGGTCTCGCCGAGGTCCCGGCTTTCGCCGGGATGACGGTCAGCGGCCGTTATTGGCGATCAGGGCGACTTCGGAGCCTTTCGGCTTGGGCGTGACGATCAGGTAGAAGGCGCCATTGTCCTTCGCGTTGGCGCCGGCGAGGACGTGGTCGCCGTCGCGCAGCTGATGCTCGGACGTATAGCCGGCGCGCACCGCCTGCGTATGGTACCAGTCGAGGACGGGCTGCCAGGCGTCGGCGGTGGTGAAGGTGACGACCCGGGTGCTGCAGCCCGACGAATTGTTGGCCGCCGCCTCGGTCACCCGCCCGCCCGGATAGACCGGGAAATTGGGCGCGAGGCGCTTCGCCCAGGCCATGTTGTAGTCGAAGCGGGCGGCATCGGCGCAATTCTTGCCGAGCGCCGCGGTTGCCTTGGCGCTGCCGTCGGACGCGGCGGGATCGGCCGCCGGATAGCTGGCGTTGGCCGGAGTCCGGCGCGGGGCGCGGCCGCGTTGCGGTTGGACTGGTTGTCGAGATTGCCGTCGACGAGGATCTGGTCGTTGAGCGCGCTGGTCATCGCCGGATCGGCGTCGTTGCCGAGGTCGGCGGTTGTCGTCGCCCCCGAACCAGCCGCAGGCGGCGAGCGCGAGCACCGCCGCCAGGGCGGTCAGTCGAAGCATGCGGAAAGGCGCGGTCGGTCATCGGGCGGACTCCTTGAAGCCGCCGCTATGCCGCATCCGCGCGGAAAATGGGTGACGAGAGATGGTTAACCGGGCGCTTCGTCCGCGCCTGTCCCGCTTCGGGACTGCCAGAAGGCGAAGCTTTCGGACTGCACCCGTTCGATGAAGCGCCGCGCCTCGGGCCCTTCCCAGGGGCCCTGATAGCCGCGCGAGCGGCCGCCGCCGGCCGCCCACCAGCCCTGGCCCGGAAGGCCGTCGCTCTGGCGGACGACCAGCACCGCCAGCTCCGGCTCGCCGCGAAGCGCGCCGGCCTCGTCGACCGCGCCGAGGATCGCGCACAGCGCCCGCATCTTCGGACGCGAGAAGCCGTAGCCGAGCCGCTCGAGCAGGGCGCCGTAGCTGAGCGCGGTCCCGGCCCGGGCGGCGGCGACGAGGTGGAGCCGCACCTCCTCCGGGTCGGCGAGGGCGGCCATTCCGCTCAGTCGCGGTGGCGGACCGTCAGCCGGCCGTCGGTGCCGCCGCCGGAGCGCGGCGAGAGGCGCAGCTTGAAGCGGTGGTCGTCGCGCTTCTGGACTCCGGTCACGCTTCCAGTCGTCGCCGTCCTTTTCGGCGCGGTCCAGGCTGAAGCCCTCGGCGCGGGCCGGATCGCGGTACCAGGCGACGACCCTGTCGACCGGGTCGGGCGTGGAAAAGCCGATCTCGACCTCGCTGTCGCCGCCCTTGTCGCGGCCCTCGCCGGCGGCGATCGCCATGCCGCGCAAGATCGCCCCCGGGTAGAGCAGCTTGCTGTCGCGCTCCGCTCTGGCCTCGTCGACCATCCCCTTGGGAAGCGCTGAACTTGAGATCGAAGCCCAGGAGCCTTGACCGAGATCTTGCCCTCCTCGGCCTTGCCTTCCGCCGAAACGTCGGCGTTTGCCGCGACATTGCCGGCTTCGTCGCGATCGGCCTCGGCCTGGCAGGCGGCGAGCAGGAAAGCGGCGGCGAGGTGCAGAGACTGGAACGGATCATTCGCTCTCCTTCAACGGCGGCCATCCTAGTGGCTCTCGGCCCGCCCGCCAAACGCTTGTCGCAGCCCCGCGCTTTCGCTACCCGCGCCGCGGTGACCGACGCCGCCCGCACCCGATCCGGCCTGCTGATGGGCCTGGGCGCCTACATGCTCTGGGGGGTGCTCCCGCTCTATTTCAAGGCGATGGCGAACGTCCGCGCGACCGAGATCGTCGCCCACCGGATCCTCTGGTCGCTGGTCTTCCTCGGCGCCCTCGCGACCCTGTGGAACCGCTGGCCCAGGATGCCGGCCGCGCTCGCCAACCGCCGGGTCGCCCTCACCCTGCTGCTCACCGCGGTCCTGATCGGGGTCAACTGGCTGACCTACATCTACGCGGTGATGAGCGGCCACGTCCTCGAGGGCAGCCTCGGCTATTATCTCAACCCGCTGGTCAACGTCCTGCTCGGCGTCTTCCTGCTCAAGGAGAAGCTCAGCTCTGGCGCAGAAAGGGGCGGTGGTCGCTGGCCGGCGACGGGGGTCGCGATCCTCGCCTTCGGCGCGGGCGGAGCGATCTGGATCAGCCTCACCCTCGCGGCCAGCTTCGCGGTCTACGGCTTCCTGAGGAAGGTGGCGCCGGTCGAATCGCTCGAGGGGCTGTGGATCGAGACCCTGTTCCTGACGCCGCTCGCCTTCGGCTGGGTGATCTGGCTGAGCGGGACGGGCGACAGCGCCTTCCTCCACGACCGCACCACCGACCTTCTGCTCATCCTCGGCGGAGCGCTCACCGCCATCCCGCTCCTCCTCTTCACCGCCGCGGCGAAGCGGCTGCCCTATTCGACCCTGGGCTTCCTCCAATATGTCGCCCCCTCGCTCCAGTTCCTGCTCGCCGTGCTGGTCTTCGGCGAGCCGCTCACCACCGCCCATATCGTCTGCTTCGGAGCGATCTGGACCGCGCTCGCCATCTTCGTCGGCGAAGGTGTGCGCGGCGCCCGGGCTGCGGCGGCGGCGGCATGCGAGGCAGCGGTCTAGCCGCTGGGGCGCCGAGCGGCTAAGGCACGTGACGATGTTCAACATCATCTCGCTCGTGATCGGCGTCGTCGCCGCCATCCTGGTCGTTCCGGCCTTCATCCCGCTGCTCGGCTGGATGAACTGGCTGGTCGTGCCGGTGGCGGTCGTCGGCCTGCTGTTCGGCCTCGCCTCGGGTCGGACCAGCGGGCGCAACCTGAACCTGATCGTCATCGTCATCGGCATCCTCCGGCTGGTGCTCGGGGGAGGGCTGATTTGATCCGTTCCAGGCCGCCGGCGGCGCTTTGCGCGCTCCTGATCCTGCCGTCCTGCATCCCGACTCCGACGCCCGAGCCGATCTATTCGGCCTGCCGGGGCGTGCTCGGCTCGTCGGACTGGCAGGCTCGGGTGGAAACCTACCCCAACTCCACTCCGATCCCCTTTGTCCGGCGCAGGCTCGTCGTCTCCGGCAAGGTGACGACCGCCGGCGGCCTCTACGTCAGCCTCGAGCGGGGGCCGGTGGCGAGGCTCGACGATCCGGTCCAGCAGGTCCTGCTGCGGACCGAAGGCTCGCCCGGAGGAGCGCCGGTCGTCCAGAACGTCCGCACGACATTGCCCGCGCGCGACCATTATGGCGCCGTGGCGATACGCTGCGGCGACGGCATCATCGCCGAGATAAAGGACGTCGCCATCCCGCCGCGCGAGAAGGGCGAAGACTGGAAGGTCTTCTAGGGCCTTCGCCCTCAGAGTGCCGCGGCCAGCGCCGGGCGAAGGACGAGGGCGATTCCGGCGACGCTGGCCAGGAAGGCGATCGTCCGGACCACCGGCACGCCCGAAGCGTAGAGCGGCAGATAGACGATCCGCGCGCCGAGCCACAGCCAGGCGCCGATCGCCGTCCAGCGGTCGCCGAGATCGGCGAGCGCGACGATCAGCACGGCGGCGGCGAAGATCGGGAAGGTCTCGAAGAAATTGGCCTGGGCGCGGGCGAGCCGGCCGACGATCGGCTGCGGCGGCGGCAGCTCCTCGTCGCGCGCGCCCATGTTCCACTTCGTGCCATATTGCCGGGTCTTGAAGCGGACCGCGACGAAGACGTGGACGAGGGCGAGGATGCACCCCCAGGCGAGGACGGCGAGCTCGGTGCTCATGGTCGGCGGCTCCCTTGGGACCGGCGCCACGGGCCGGTGACGGCGAAGGTGATGCCCGGCGACTGGACGTTGACGAACAGGGTCGAGCCGTCGGGCGAGAAGCAGGCGCCGGCGAATTCGGAATAGCTATTGGCGGCGAGGCTGTAGAGCTCGCCGAGCGGCGTGACGCCGCGCAGATATTGCGGCTGGTCGTCCGGGCCGTCCTCGCACAGGATCAGGTCGCCCGACGGGGCGACCGCGACATTGTCGCAATTCTTGAGCCGCTCGGCCGAATTCGACTCGACGAACAGCTCGAGCCTGCCGGGCTCGGCCGCTTCGCCGGCGCCGCCCTCGGCGGGGCTCGGCCGGTAGCGCCAGACCTGGCCGAGCCGGGCCGGCCCGCCCATGGTGCAGCTGACATAGATGTCGCTGCCGCCGCCGGTGCCCCCGACCGCCAGGCCCTCGCCCCGGGCGAAGCGGAGCGCGCCCCGGGCGTGGCCCCGCTCCTTGAGGTCGCCGGAGGACGAATCGACGCCGTCGAGATCGATCCAGCGGACCGCCGCCGAGCCGCCGACGGGAAGGACGGACCCCCGCCCGGCGAAGCGGTTGCCGTCCGCCGGCCAGTTGCGCAGGTCCCGCTCCCGGTCGTCGGCCAGGCCGAGCGCCTGAAGCCGCCCGCCGCGCGCCAGCCGGCCGCGCGCGTCGGGCAGGAAGCGGTAGAAAAGGCCGTCGGGCCGGTCCTCGGTCAGGTAGACGATCCCGGTTCGGGGATCGACCAGCGCCGCTTCGTGGACGAAGCGCCCCATCGCCGTCAGCGGTACCGGGTCGACCAGGCCGCGCGCGGCGGACGGGACCTCGAACACCCAGCCGTGGGCCCGGCCGACCAGGGGCGGATCCTTCTCGATCGTCTCCTCGCACGACAGCCAGGACCCCCAGGGCGTGGCGCCGCCCGCGCAATTGCCGCACGTGCCCGCAAGGCTGAGATGCGAGCTGACCAGCCGCTGCCGCCGCATGTCCCAGACGAGAGTCGTCGTCCCGCCGAGCTTGGGGTGGCCGTCGGGCTGGAAATCGAAGACCTTGCGCCGCGGGACGGTGAGCCGGGCGCCGAAGGCGCCGCCGGCGCTTTCATTCGGCCAGATTTCGTGGTTGCGGACCAGGGCGACCCGATCGGGAGCGCCGGCCACCGGGAAGCAGGCCATGCCGTCGAACGCCGCCGGGGTGCGCAGGCCGTCCCTCATCGTCTCGCCCTGGCGCGAGACGATCCGGTAGGAGAAGCCGGACGGAAGGTCGAGCAGCCGCTGCGGATCCGGCACCAGCGGCCCGTAGCCGGTCGCGGCGGGCTGGGCCCGGGCCGGAGAATCGCTCAGCAGCTTGAGCCCCGCGAAACCCAAAGCGGTCGCGGAAAGGCCGGTCACCAGCGAGCGTCGGGTTAAGTCCATGGCCCCTTCCCTTTGCGGGGCGATTGTCCGGCAAGCGGGCCCATCGCGCAACCCCGTCGCCGCAGCGAAAGCCGGGCGCCGGCGGGTGAAGGACGCAAGCGCCTTTCACTCGCTGGGGGCCCGGCCTTCGCCGGGATGACGGGAGTGACAAAAGGCGGGGTTTTTGCCACAGTCGGCCATGCCCGCTCCCCATCTCGCCCCGGCCCCCGAGCCCGAGCTCAGCCTGCCCGGCTGGATCTACAGCGATCCGGAATTTTTCGACGTCGAGATGGAGCGGGTGATACGCCCCTCCTGGCAGGTGGTCTGCCATTCCAGCGACATCGCCCGAGCCGGCGAGTGGCGGACGATCGACTATCTCGGCGAGAGCGTCCTGGTCGTCCGCGGCGACGACGGCGAGGTCCGCGCCTTCGCCAACGTCTGCCGCCACCGCGGCTCGCGGGTGGTGAGCGGCGGCGCGGGCTGCGCGCGCCGGCTCACCTGCCCCTATCACGCCTGGACCTATGCGCTGGACGGGCGCCTGATCGGAGTGCCCCGCAAGAGCGACTATCCCGGGCTCGAGCCGTCGACGCTCGGCCTCGCTCCGGTCGAGCTCGAGGCCTGGCACGGCTTCCTGTTCGTCCGGCTCGAGCCCGGCGGCGCCTCGGTCGCCGAGATGATGGCGCCGCACGAGGCCGAGATCGTCCCCTACCGGTTCGAAGAGCTGCGAGGCGCTCGGCCGGGTCACGCTTCGGCCGCGCGACGTCAACTGGAAGAACGTCGCCGACAATTATTCGGACGGCCTCCACATCGCCGTCGCCCATCCCGGCCTCACCCGCCTGTTCGGCCGCGGCTATGCGCATCTCGGCGGGGGAGCATGTCGACCGGATGGCAGGCGACCTGATCGAGCGGCCGTCGGCCAATCCTTCGGAGCGCGCCTATCAGCAATGGCTTCCGGACGTGGCGCACCTGCCGGCGGAGCTCCAGCGGCGCTGGCTCTATTTCAAGCTGTGGCCCAACGTCGCCTTCGACATCTATCCCGACCAGGTCGATTTCATGCAGTTCCTGCCGGTCTCGCCGACGCGAGACGGTGATCCGCGAGATCAGCTACGCGCTTCCCGACGGGCGGCGGGAGATGAAGGCGGCGCGCTACCTCAACTGGCGGATCAACCGCCGGGTCAACGAGGAGGACACGGCCCTGATCCGCGGAGTCCAGCAGGGCATGGCGTCGCGCAGCTTACATGCCCGGCCCGCTCGGCGAGAGCGAGGTCTGCCTCAGGAGCTTCGCCCGCAAGCTGAGGCGGCTCATCCCGGAAGCCAACCTCCACCGGCCGCCGGCGCCGGGATGGAGCCGGGCCGGCCAGGGTCTGCCGCGCTGAGGCGGAAACCTGTTCCGCGGCGAAGGCGTCTTCATGTCGTCCGTCGAGGCGGTTCGACCGGCGGGTTTTTGTTCACGCGAAGGCGCGAAGGCGCGAAGGGATCGTGATTGTTCACGACACGCTTAAGCCCTTCGCGAAAAGTCTCGCCGCCGAAATTCATGAGCAGCCCGATGGGCTGCTTGGTCAACCGAAGATAGGTCAGCAATTGCCTGCTGTGGACCGGCGCCAGCCGGTCGATTGACTTGATCTCGATGAGGACGCGCTTCTCGACGAGCAGGTCGGCACGAAAGCCTTCACCCAAAGCCATTCCATCGAACTCAAGCGGTATCGGCTTCTGCCGTTCTACCGCCAATCCCTCACGTGTCAGCACAGCCGCCATCACAGCTTCATAAACGGATTCGAACAAACCGGGCCCAAGCTCCCGGTGAACTCGAAGTCCGCAGTCGATCGCGGTCGCCGCAATTTCCTCGATATCCCGCATGGCGGCCCTTCGCGTCCTCAGCCCCCTCGCGCCTTCGCGCCTTCGCGTGAACATAACAGAAGTGATGACTAGCGCGACCATTTTCAGCAAAAGAGAATAATTTGGCTTGCGCGCCCTCGCCGACGGTCGGGCTCATCCCGGCCTTCGCCGGGAAACGAGCCAGCCCTCCCGGACGAACTCCAGAACGCGCCTCTTGACGGAACACCCGCAGTCGTCGTTCGTAGCGCATCGGATGCGTGGTCGATGAAGCGAGGGGAAAATGCGATATAAATTGGCCTTCACGGCGATCTTCCTGGCGGCGGCGGGCGGCGTCCATGCGGAGGAAGGCGAGGAAAAGCCGCGCCGGATCGTCCGGATCGCGCTCGGGCCGGAGATCGTTCCCGACCATGTCGGCGCCGACGGAATGCGATTCTCGCCCTATGTGAACGTCGACTTCAAGCGCGAGGGCAAGCAGTTCGACTTCGAGGCGCCGGACGAGGCCACCGGAATCGGGCTGATCGACCTCGGCCCGCTCGAGCTCGGGCCGTCGCTGAACCTCGAGAGAAAGCGCAAGCCCTCGCGCTTCCCGGTTCCGATCGACGAGGTCGACACCACCATCGAGGCGGGCGCCTTCGCCCAGGTCTATCTGGGCAAGGCGTTCCGGATCCGCGGGGACCTGCGCAAGGGCCTGGGCGGGCATGACGGCTGGATCTCGCATCTCTCGGCGGACTTCATCGCCCGGCGCGGCGACGATTACCTCTTCTCGATCGGCCCGCGGGTGAGCTGGGCCGACGAGGAATATCAGAACGCCTATTTCGGGGTGAGCCCGGCCATGTCCGCGGCCAGCGGGCTGCCGGCGTTCGACGCCGATTCCGGCATCCGCGGAGTCGGCGCGACCTCGTCGATCAGCTACCAGTTCACTCCGGACTGGGGAATCCAGGTCTATGGCCGCTACGAGCGGCTGGTCGGCGATGCGGCCGACTCGCCGCTGATCCGCACCCACGGCTCGCGCGACCAGTTCTCGGCCGGCGTGGCGCTGAGCTACACGTTCGGGCTGTAAGGCTTGGTCGTCATGCCGGACTTGATCCGGCATCCACCTTGCCCAAGGCGTCGGCAGCGGAAGGTAGACCCCGGATCAAGTCCGGGGTGACGGTTACGCGGCCGCCATCTCGCCGGACATGCGCAGGATGAGGCCGCGCACCGGAGCGGCCACGTCCGCTGGGAGGATCGTCGTCACCTCCTCGCGCGCGGCCCGGTAGCCGGCGCTGACCCGGAGCAGCTCCATCGACCAGTCGCCGAACGACCGGCGGTCGACGAAGCGCTCGTCGCGCACCTCGAAGGCGGAGTGGCGCGGATCGGCGCGCAGCCGCTCGACCAGATCGTCGATCGCCTCCTCGCCGCCCTCGACGATCTGGAGGAAGCGCGAGCCGTCGAACAGCAGCAGGCCGGTGACGCCTTCGAGCGCGTTGAGGTGGCGAGCCGTCTGGTGGATGTCGGCAAGATCCTCGTCCGTCAGGTCGAGACGGGCCCGGCTCGTGTAGGTCAAGGTCTTCAGGCGCAAGGTTTTCTCCGCGGACGAAGGGTCGCACGATCCGGCCGGCGGAGCAATCGTGCTTCACGCCGGCCGGAACCGCTTTCGCTGCGGATCGGGCCGGCAGGGGAAGCGGCGCTTGATGCAGGCGTTGAAATAGCGGCCGGCCGACGGTGCCTTGCACAGACCCTCGTAGATGGCGCGCGGAACGTCCGAATAGATGTAGCGGCCGGTCTCGCGGAACCAGATGGAGAGGTCTCGTTCCTCCTCGTCATAGAGGATCCGCTCGATCACGCTGGAGTTGAGGCGGGCGGCGCGCAACATCTTGATTCTCCGTCGAGAATTGCACCGCAGCGAAGCTCCGACTCGGCGGTTCCGAAAGCTTCGGCAAGGCGAATTGATTCCGCGCCGGAACGAGCCTATAAGAGCGCCATGTCCCGCGACCCGCGAATCGACGCCTATATCGCGAAGCAGGCGGACTTCGCCCGCCCGATCCTCGATCATCTGCGGCGAATCGTCCACGAGGCGGCGCCCGAGGTCGAGGAGACGATCAAGTGGAGCATGCCGCATTTCACCTGCAAGGGGCGGCTGTTCGCGGGCATGGCGGCGTTCAAGGCTCACGCCACCTTCGGCCTGTGGCAGGCGTGCGAGGTGCTCGGCGAGACCGGCTCCGAGCGCGAGGCGATGGGGCAGTTCGGGCGCCTCGCCTCGCTCGCCGACCTTCCGCCCGAGGAGGAGCTGAAGGCGATCGTCCGCCGAGCCGCCGACAAGGCCCGGGAGCCGCGGAGGCCGAGGCCGAAAAAAGCGCCCAGGCCCGAACTCGAGACTCCGCCCGAGCTCGAGGCCGCGCTCGATTCCAACGCCGCCGCGCGGGCGACCTTCGACAATTTCCCGCCGGGCTGCCGCCGCGACTATGTCGAATGGGTCGTCGAGGCGAAACGGCCCGAGACCCGCGACAAGCGCATCGCCCAGGCGGTCGAATGGATGGCGGAGGGCAAGAAGCGCCACTGGAAGTACGAGAAATGCTGATCCTTCGGGATTGGACGGCCATCCCGTCATGCCGGACTTGATCCGGCATCCACCTTTCCCTCGCGTTCCCAAGCGGATGAAGAAGATGGACCGCGGATCAAGTCCGCGGTGACGCGGCAATTCGGCTCGCCGCAATCGGCCGCGTCCTTAACACTCCATCAAAACTCTGCAGTTAGGGAATCCGGGAACCCGGCAGAACCAGGATTCCCATGTATCACGCGCCAGTCCCCCTGGACCTCGACCAACAGGAAATCGAACCGGCGGAGCTGGCGGACGAGAGCGTCGGCGCGGACGCGAGCAGCCAGCGGCTGCGCGACGCCCATCTCCACAACGGCCAGGCGCAGACCCGGCTCCTGTTCGCGCCCTTCTTCGCGGTTACCGGAGTCGGCGCCGCTTTGCTCGTCGCCTGGGCGATGTTGGGAACGGCGCGGATCGAGCTGATCGGCGCCTGGCTGGCGCTGGTCGGCTTCGCCAACTGGACCTATTTCCGCTCCGCCGTCACCGAGGGCGCCGCCGCCGAGAGCCGCTCGGCCGAAGGGCGGCCGCTGGTCCGGGCGATCGGCGAGGCGGTGACCCTGGCGGCGATCTGGTCCGCCTTCCCGACCTACGCCTTCGCCACCCAGCCGCACGAGGTTCAGGTGGTGATCGGCGGAGCGATGGGGGCGATGATCATGGCCGCGATCGGCCTCGCCGCGGTGCCGGCCGCGGCCTTCGCCTGGATCGCGACGATGACCTTCGCCTTGTGCTGCGCTTATTATCTCGGCAGCTCCGACGCTCGATCCGACCTTCGGAGCCTCGATCGTCGGAGTCGCCGCCGTCGCCATCTTCGGAGTGGCGCGGCTGACCCGCTGGACCTTCCACCAGCTCCAGACCATCGCCAACGTCCGCACCCAGTCCGAGTCGGTCCGCCTTCTGCTCAAGGAATATGAGCATCGCGGGGTGGGCTGGCTGTGGCAGGTCGATGCCGAGAACCGGGTCGTCTATATCTCGTCGCGGATGACCTCGCTGCTCGGCCGCTCGGCGAGCCAGCTGATCGGCCATTCGCTTCCCGCGACCCTGGGCGGCAACAGCGCGCTCGGCCGAACCCTCCTCGCCCGCCAGCCCTTCGCGAGCCTCGAGATGGAGCTGAAGACCCGTCGCGGCACCCGCTGGATCAGCCTCGCCGGCGATCCGATCATCGACATGGGCGGCCAGTTCCAGGGCTTCCGCGGGGTCGGCTCGGACATCACCGAGGTCCGCCGCACGCAGGAGCGCCTCACCAACCTCGCCAACATGGACGTGCTCTCGGGCCTGCCCAATCGCGGCCGGGTCCGCCAGCTGCTCGGCGAGGCGCTGTCGACCTCGCAGTCGAGCAATGTGCCCTGCGCGATCATGTTCCTCGACCTCGACGGCTTCAAGCCGGTCAACGACACGTTCGGCCACCCCAAGGGCGACGCGGTGCTCAAGAGCGTCTCGCAGCGGCTGGTCAAGGAAGCCGGCGAATCGGGTCACGTCGGCCGGATGGGCGGCGACGAGTTCGCCATCGTCATCCGCGACGCGCAGAGCCGCAAGAAGGTCGACGACCTCGCCCGCAGGATCATCACCGCGGTCGCCGAGCCCTATCATATCGACAAGGCCGAGATCCGCATCGGGGTCTCGATCGGCTGCGCCTTCGGGCCGATCGACGGCCAGAGCGTCGACGACCTCATCCAGAAGGCCGACCTCGCCCTCTACCAGGCGAAGGGCCAGGGCCGCGGCACCTGCTGCTATTTCTCCGCCGACATGCAGAACGAGGCCGAGGACCGGCTCCGGCTCGAGCAGGACCTCAGGCAGGCGCTGACCTTGAAGCAGTTCCGGCTCGACTATCAGCCGCTGGTCAATGCCGCCGACCAGAGCCTGGTCGGCTTCGAGGCGCTGATCCGCTGGCATCACCCGACCCGCGGCATGGTCTCCCCCATCGAGTTCATCCCGCTCGCCGAGGAGACCGGCCTGATCATGCAGCTGGGCGACTGGGTGATCGACGAAGCCTGCCGCGCCGCCTCGGTCTGGCCCGATTATATCAGCGTCGCGCTCAACCTGTCGGCGCGCCAGCTGATTCTCCCGGCGCTCCCCAACACCGTCTCGGAAGCGCTCGCCAAATACCGGCTCAAGGCCAACCGGCTCGAGCTCGAGGTCACCGAATCGGTCTTCCTCGGCGACAGCGAGGGCTCGCTCGACGTGCTCAAGCGCCTGCGCGCGCTCGGCGTCGGGATCGCCCTCGACGATTTCGGCACCGGCTATTCCTCGCTCGGCTATCTGAACAAGGCCGTCTTCCACAAGCTCAAGATCGACGGCAGCTTCGTCCGCGAGGCGGGAAGCAACCGCGAGACGGTGGCGATCATCCAGTCGATCGTCCAGCTCGCCAAGAGCTTCCGGATGACGGTCACCGCCGAGGGCGTCGAGACCGCCGACGACTTCACCCGGATGCGCGACCTCGGCTGCCACCAGATCCAGGGCTATCTGTTCGGCCGCCCGATGAGCTTCGAGCGCGCCACCGACCTCATCCACGGCACCCAGAGCCGGCTCAGCGCCTAGGTCCAGGGGTGACGGCCCCGCTTCGCCGCCCTAAAGGGGCGCGATGAAGCGGACGGCCCTGATTTGCGTCCTTCTCCTCGCCGCTTGCGGGCGCGACTCGGATGCGCCTCGGCAGCCCGACAATCTCAGCCGAGCCGCGCAGCCGCCGGCTCCGGAGCTCGAGCCGCCGGAACCGACCGCCGAGGACCGCGAGGGCAGCGGCGACGCCGCGGCGACCCTGAAACGCTATTACGCCAGGATCGAGTCAGGCGATTACGACTCGGCCTGGGAGATGCGCTCCGGCGAGCGCAACGAGGCCGCGAGACGGCGCTTCGCCGACAATTTCCGCGCTTATGCGACCTATCATGCCGACGTCGGCACGCCGAGCGAGCCGGTGACTTCGAACGGTTTCGCCTATGTCGAGGTGCCGGTGATGATCCGCGGCACCTTCCGCGGCGGCAAGCCCTTCGCCAGCGCCGGCAGCGTCACCGTCCGCCGCGCCACCACCGGCGAGGGCGACAAGGGCTGGCGCGTCTATACGGGCGAGCGGCGCTGACGACGGAACGATTGCGCTTCCTTCTCGTTCATGTGATGATGTTACATCACATCAAGAGGAGCAGGGAGATGAACCAGCGCCGCCGCCCCATCGCTTTCGCCGCCCCCGCCGAGCAGCCGTTCAGCACGATCAACACCACCCCGATCATCGACGTGATGCTCGTCCTGCTGATCATGTTCATCCTCACCCTGCCGCTGATGACCCACAGCGTTAAGATCGATCTGCCGGCCGACGGGCGCACCCAGGACGATATCGAAGAGCACGAGCTCGGCATCGACTCGGCGAGCCGCCTCATGTGGGACGGCGCGCCGATCGCCGAAAGCGCCCTTCCCGCCCGCCTCGCCGCCTTCCGTGCCTCGGCGCCCGACGGCTTCCTCCACTTCCGCGCCGACGCCGAGACGCGCTATGAGGATTTCGACCGGGTGCTCGCCGACGTCAAACGGGCTGGGATCGAGCGGCTCGGCTTCGTCGGCAACGAGCGCTACGCTCGCGCGTATTGACGATGGACGTTGGGAGACTGAGAGATGAGGGCCTTGGCGAGCCTTGCCGCTTTCGGACTTTTGCTGGCCGCCTGCGAGGACGGCGCGCCCGAGCGCAACGTCACCAAGGTCGTCGCCGCGAATCCGCATAGCGACCAGCTCAAGGCGCTGAGCGAGCCGACCCGTCATCTCGGCCTCTATCGGGCGATCCGCGACACCGGCCGGCGCTGCAAGCGGGTCGACCGCGGCGCCTATCAGCAGCAGTACAGGTCGATGGCGATGTGGACCGCCCACTGCACCGACAGCGGCGACTGGGCGCTGTACATCGCGCCCAATGGCGACGTCCAGGCGAGCCCCTGCGCGCATGCCAAGGAGCTCGGCCTTCCCGAATGCCGGGTTCAGGCCGGCGAGGCTTCCGAGAAAAGGTAGCGGCCGCGGATCCGGCTGTTGAAGTGGCGGCCCTTGATCCGGGCGGAGCGGAACGCCTCGGCGGCTTCGGGCGGGACGTCGTGGAAGAGATAGCGGCGGCCGGTGGTGAACACGACGTCGAGCTCCCGCGCCTCGGGATGATAGGCGATCGAGCGGATGACGGTGGACGGCATCGCCGGGCATAACGCTCCGGCCGCCGGGCCGTGCCCTGGACGAAAGGAAGCATCATGGACGAGGAAGCCGCGATCCGCGCGCTGATCGAGGAACGGAGCGCGGCGATGCGCGACAAGGACGCGGCTCGGGCCGTGGCGACGCTGGCGCTCGACGTCGTCGCGTTCGAGCTGGCGCCGCCGCTCGCCCTCGGGCCCGGAGCCGCGCGGGACGAGGCCGGCCTGGCCGCCTGGCTGTCGGCCTGGGAGGGTCCGGTCGGGATCGAGATTCGCGACCTTCACATCGAGACCGGCGGCGACGTCGGCTGGTGCCGAAGCCTCAACCGGCTCCACGGCAGGCTGAAGGACGGCCGCCCGGTCGACATGTGGATGCGCTCGACGCTCGCCTTCCGCCGCGAGGACGGCGAGTGGAAGATCGCCCACGGCCACAGCTCGCTGCCGTTCCTGATGGACGGCAGCTACCGCGCCGCGACCGACCTCAAGCCGGAGGAACAGGCTTGAGGGTCCGGGCCGCCGGAAACGCAGGCGGCCCGGGCCTTGGGCTCACCAGCCGCGATAGCGATAGTTTGCTCGATAACCCCGATAGCGGTCGTCGCGCCGGGCCTCGCGAAGCTCGCGCCGGCACTCGCGAAGCTCGCGGCGATATTCCCAGCGATTGTCGGCGCGCCGAAGCTCGCGGCGGCATTCGCGCAGCTCCTCGCGATATTCGCCTCCGCCGCCGTAGCCGCCGCCATAGCCGTAGCTGCCGTAACGCTGCGCCGAAGCGGCGGTCGCCGGAATCGCGACCGCGGCGGCGAGCGCGGCACCCAGAACAAACTTACGCATACTCGTCCTCCTCGAATGGAGCGCCCGCAACCCTCGCGGACGCCGCTGAAAACGAGCGGAGGATATGCCCTGTTGCATGAACCCAAAACTACGCCGCGTTCATCGCCGGTTTAGCCGCGGCCGGCGGCCATCTCCTGGCCCCGACGGCGCGATTCCTCGAGGGCGCGGGCGACCAGCGACGCAAGCGCCTCGTCCGAATCGAGGATTCGCAGCCCGGCCTCGGTCGTTCCGCCGGGGCTGGCGACCCGACGGGCGAGCTCGGTCGGAGTCTCGGCCGAGGCGCCGGCGAGGGCCGAGGCGCCTTCCGCCATGGCGGCGGCGAGACGGGCCGAGCGGTCGGCGGGAAGGCCGAGCCGCTCGCCGGCGGCGGCGAGGGCGTCGAGGAAGCGGTAGAGGAAGGCCGGGGCGGCGGCGGTCAGGGCGGAGGCGATTGCGAACAGGCTTTCGTCCTCGAACCACTCGGCATGGCCCAGCGCCGCCATCAGGCGCTCGACCTCGGCCCGGGCCGCGGGATCGCTCCGGGCGTCGGTGTGAAGCTCGATCACCCCCTTGCCGAGGCTGACCGGGAGGTTGGGCATCGCTTTCACCACATTGCGCAGAGCGGGGAAGAGGGTCCGAAGGGCCGCCATCGTGGTGCCGGCGAGGATCGAGACGAGGATCGTCTCCGGCTCCAGCGCCGGGGCGAGCCCCGGGGCGACCTCGACGAGCTTCTGCGGCTTGACGCCGAGCAGGACCAGCGCCGGCGCTTCGTCCTCGGGAAGGGCGGTGAGGGTTCGAATGCCGGCTGCGGGGGGGGCGCCGCTGGGCCGCACGACGGTGATCATGCGCGGATCCGCCCCGGCCGCGAGCCACCCTTCCAGCATCGCCCCAGCCATGTTGCCGCAGCCGATCATCAGCAGCGGACGGGTGAAGAGGTCTTGGGTCATCCGCCGTCCTTGCGAGGAGCGGAGCGGCGAAGCAAGGTCAGGGCCGGGCCCGAGGCGCCGGCGCGAAGGTGACGGTCCGCAAATCCGGGTCCGCCTGGATCAGGGTGACGTCCAGGGTCTGTCCCGGCTCGATGTCCGTATCGCCGATTCGGGCGACCACCGGAAAATCACACAATTGAATCCGAGCCCCCTTATTGTCGACCTCGGTGACGATCGCGGCGAACGTCTCCCCCTCGCGCCCGTGCAGGATCACCGCCTCGGCGAGATCGACGGCAGCCCGCTGGATCCGGCCGCCGAGAGCGTCGGCCCGAGCCATCACCGCCGGCAGCTTGTCGAAGGCCTCCGACACGACCGCCGGCACCTGCCGGCCGTTGGCGATCGCCAAAGCGGCGCTCACCACATAGCGGTCGGCGAGGCGGCGGAGCGGAGCGGTCGCATGGGCGTAGGTCGCCGCCACCGCGGCATGCCAGGGCACCTCCCCGGCGCGATAGGGCAGGTAGCCCGCCCCCTGGCTGGAACGCTGGATCGCCAGCATGAAGGTGGCCTGCCTCGGATCGGCGGGGTCCAGTCTCCGCTCAAACTCGGCGAGGGTCGCTTCCTTCGGCCAGTCGAGGCCGAGGCCCTTGGCGGTGTGACGCAGCCGGTTCACGGCGCGCTCGTCCGGCTCGGCCATGACCCGGAAGAGGCCGGTCCGCTTGGCCAGGAGAAGGTCGGCGACGGCAAGGTTCGTCGCCAGCGAAAGGGCCGCGTTGCGAACCTCGGACAAGAGCGGCGGCCGGAACAGAAGCTCGTAGCGGCCGTCGCCGATCGCGCTAATCTCCTGGGCCGGCGGGTTGACCCGGGAGGCTCCGCGCTTCGCCTCGGCCTTCTGGATTCGGCGGGCGAGCTCGGCGAAGTCGGGCGGCAGATCGGCGCCGCGCACGCTGTCGTAGGCGAGCTTCGCCCGGCTATGGATGACGGCGCGCTCGACTCCGTCGAGCCGAGCCGCTCCGTCCGGAGCGACCCTGACCGTGAAGACGACGGCGGGCCGAGGCCCATCCGGGAGCAGGCTCGCGGCGCCCTCGCTGAGCACGGGCGGGTAGAGCCCGGCCTTGCCGTCGGGCAGATATTGGGTGGTGCCGCGCCGCCAGGCCTCCCGGTCCATGGGGGCGCCGCCCTCGACGAACCAGGCGACGTCGGCGATGGCGTAATGGAGCAGCAGGTCGGCGCCGCTGCGCTCGATGGCGAAAGCCTGATCGAGGTCGGTCGACGACGCCGGGTCCAGGGTCACGAACGGCCGGGCGGTGCGGTCGGCATGGTCGGTCGGGACTCGCCTCGAAGCTTCCTCCGCGGCGGCGAGCACCGCGGGCGGGAAGGCCTCCGGCACCTGGAACTGGCTGCGGATCGAGGCCAGGCCTCGTCCCAGGGCGTTTTCAGGGTCTGATATCGCTTTCATCCGGCCCTTTCGCGCCCTGGCGGAGCCGGATTATCCTAAGCTTCGCCCTGGGTCTCGATCAAAGCCGCGGCGATGGCTTCCTGGGGCGTCTTGCCGGCCCAGAGGACGAACTGGAAGACCGGGTAGAAGCGCTCGCATTCCTCGATCGCCGCCTCGACCAGCGTCTCGGCGTGCTGAAGGGTGAGGACGCCGCCTTCCTCGCCTTCGAGCAGGGTGGCGTGGCGGAAGAGGACGAGGCCGGACGAGGCCCAGAGCTCGAAATGGCCGATCCACAATTGCTCGTTGATCAGCCCGATCGTCTCGTAGACGGCGGCGCGCTTGTCCTGGGCGACCCGGATGTCGGGAAGGGCGAGGAACTGGAGGACGTGATCCTCGTCGCGCCAGACCGCGCGCATCTCGTACTGAGCCCAGCTGCCCTGGAAATTGGCGACGATCTCGTCGTCGCCGCGCTCGGAAGCCCAGCCATGGGCGCTGAAATAATGTTCGAGCATGTCGATCGGGCCTCCCGGCTCGCGCTCCAGCTCGAATTCGTCCACGTTCATCGCTCTGCTTTCCGACGCTCGACTATAGGGAATCTGCCCGCGCGCGCCGCGAAGCGCAAGTGACGCAGGTTAGATGACCACAATATGTTGTGGATTACTGGCCTTGAGGCCCAGCACCGGCCTCGCCGGCCGGCTTGCGCTTCGGCTTGGCGGCGGCCGCGGCCTCGAGCGCCTCGACCCGGCTCTTCAGCGCGGCGCTCTCCTCGCGGGCGGCGATCGCGATCGCCTTCATCGCCTCGAACTCCTCTCGGCTGACCATGTCGAGGCCGCCGACCCACTCGCGCATGCGTTCGCGAAACGCGTTCTCGGCCTCGCGGCCCATTCCGGCGATGGTGCCGGCGGCGCCGTTCATGACCTTGACGAAATCGTCGAACAGACGGTTTTCGGACTGCATTGCGCGTCCTCCTGATAAAAAGCCTTAGAGCGAGATATCGGTAGTCATACCCTCCGGCGCAAGCTCGGCCGCCTGCGGGTTGAGCGCGCCGATCTGCCAGGTGAGGGTCGCGGCGAAGGCGAGCCAGGCGAGATAGGGCAGCATCATCAGCGCGGCGGCGCGGCGGATTCGCCAGAACAGCACAGCCGCCGCCAGCGACAGCAGGATCATCGCCGCGATCGTCCAGAAGGCAGCGCCGACCTCGTGATAGGCGAAGAAGATCGGCGACCAGGCGAAGTTGAGCAGGAGCTGGACGAGGAACAGCGCGACGGCCGGGCCGCGGCCGCGGGCGCCGCGGGCGTGGAGGACGAGCGCGAGGACGAGGCCGAGCAGGACGTAGAGGATCGTCCAGGCCACTCCGAAGGCCCAGCCCGGCGGCATGATCGCCGGCTTCTCGAGCGCGTCGAACCAGGCATTGCCGTAGCCGGAGTTCGAGATCCGGCCCGAGACGGTGCCGAGCAGCAGGATCGCGGGCACGGTGAACAAAGCGTAGCGCAGGAAGGACATCCTGAGCTGCGACCTGGAAGCGAGCGCGGTCATCGGCTCCTCCCGCGGCAGCGCGCGAATGGCACGAATGGCACGAATGGCACGAGAGTCACATGGAAACGCAGGGGGTCCTCCTCCCGAAAGGGCGCGAACCGGCACGGGAAGCCGGCCGGCAGCGGGGCTCAAAGGTGGAGAGTCGGAGCTCCATGAGAGCAATATAGCAGGCTGTTCCCATTAAGACCATGCTTTTTTCACTTATTGTTCTCACTCGGCCGGTGCCGGCTCGGGGAGCTTGCCGCCTGCCAGCTGGGCCTCCAGCTTCCTCGTCACCGCCAGCGGCGAGCCGGTGTAGCGGGCGAGGCGCGAATAGAGGAGCGGGATCAGGAACAGGGTGATCAGGGTCGAGATCGACACTCCGAAGACGATGACCACGCCGATCGCCGTCCGGGCGGCCGCGCCGGCCCCGCCCGCGAGCATCAGCGGCACCGCGCCCGCGACCGTGGCGATCGAGGTCATCAGGATCGGCCTCAGGCGCCGGGCCGAGGCTTCGCGTATCGCCTCGCCGATGTCGCGGCCGGAATCGCGCAGCTGGTTGGCGAACTCGACGATGAGGATTCCGTTCTTGGCGGCGAGGCCGACCAGCATGACGATCCCGACCTGGCTGTAGAGGTTCAATGTCTGGCCCATCACGGCGAGGCCGACGATCCCGCCGCCGACCGCCAGCGGCACGGTGGTGATGATCACGGCGGGGTGGACGAAGCTCTCGAACTGGGCGGCGAGGAGGAGGTAGATGATCAGGATCGTCAGCAGGAAGACGAGCAGGATCGAGCTGCCCGCCTCGCGGAAGGCCTGGCTCTCGCCGCGATAGCCGACCGCGATCACCTCGGGCGACCCGGCCGCCTGCGCCTCGAGGAAGGTCAGCGCCTCGCCGAGCGAATAGCCGGGGGCAAGGCCGCCCGACAGGGTGATGGCGCGCATCTTGTTGTAGCGGCCGAGGTCGCGGGCGCCGGCCTGGTCGTTGACGGTGACCAGGCTGGCGAGCGGCACCACGCCGCCCGAGCGGTTGCGGACGTGGATGGTCTGCAAATTGGCCTCGGTGGCGCGCTCGGCCGCCTCGGCCTGGACGATCACCCGATATTCCTCGCCGCGGTCGACATAGGTCGACACCCGGCGCGAGCCGAGCAGGCTCTGGAGCGCGTTGGAGACGTCCTCGACCGAGACGCCCATGTCGCCGGCGCGGGCGGTGTCGACGGCGATCCGAAGCTGCGGCTTGGTCTCCTTGTAATCGGAATCGAGGTTGACGATGCCGGGATTGGCGGCGGCGGCGGCGAGGATGCGGTCGCGGGCTCGGGCGAGGTCGGCATAGGTGGCGCCGGCGATCACGAAGCTGATCGGATTGCCCCGACCGCGGCCGCCGATCGACGATCGCACCTGGGCGTTGCCGCGCACCGCCGGCATCTGGCCGAGCCTCCGGTTGACCTCCTGGACGACGTCCTGGGTGGTCTTCTCCCGCTCCTCCCAGGGCTTGAGGAAGAGGACGAAGGTGCCGCTGTTGAAATCGTCGCTGGGGCCGAAGCCGCCGGGGGTGCGCTGGATGATCGCTCGGACCGCGCCCTTCTCGACCAGCGGCAGCAGCCGGCCCTGGGCGTCGAGCATGTAGCGGTCCATCTGATCGTAGCCGGTGCCCTCCGGCGCCGAGACGTTGGCCGAGAGGATGCCGACGTCCTCGGCGGGGACCAGCTCGGACTTGAGGGTCATGAACAGCGCCGCGGAGGCCGCGAGGAACAGGCCGACCACGGCGAGGGGGATGACCGGCTTGCGGATCACCGTGTCGAGCCGGCGGCTGTAGAAACCCTCGAACCGCCGGAAGCGGTCGTCGATGAAGCGGGCGAGGCGGCCGCGCTCCTCGTAGCGAAGAAGCTTCGAGCAGAGCATCGGCGCGAGGCTGAGCGCGAGGAAGCCGGAGAAGGCGACCGCGCCGATCATCGCCGCGGCGAGCTCGCGGAAGAGCAGGCCGGTCTGGCCGGCGATGAACATGATCGGCACGAACACGGCGCAGACCACCAGCGTGGTCGAGATGATCGCGAACGCGACCTGGCGGGTGCCCTCGAAGGCCGCGGCGAGCGGCGGCTCGCCCTCCTCGATCCGGTGGTAGACGTTCTCGAGCACGACGATGGCGTCGTCGACGACGATCCCGATCGACAGAACCATGGCGAGCAGGGTGAGCAGGTTGATCGAGAAGCCGAACAGCCACAGCACCGCGAAGCTGGCGAGCAGGCAGAGCGGCACCGTCACCGCCGGGATCAGGGTGGCGCGCCAGCTGCCGAGGAACAGGTAGATGACGAGGACGACCAGCACGGCCGCCTCGGCCAGTGTCTCCCACACCTTCTCGATCGCCCGGCTGATGAACAGCGAGTCGTCCGAGCCGACGACCACGGTCATTCCCTCCGGAAGAGTCGATTGGAGCTGCTCGGCCGTTTTCTTGGCCGCTTCCGCCACCGCCAGGGTGTTGGCGCCGGACTGCCGGACGATGCCGAGCCCGACGGCCGGCTGGCCGTTGAGGCGAAAGGCGCTGTAGGGGTTCTCGGGCCCCTGCTCGACCCGGGCGACGTCGCCGAGGCGGACGAGATAGCCGTCGGCGCCGCGGCCGACGACGAGCTGGGCGAATTGCCGGGCGTTGGCGAACGGCCGGTCGACGCGCAGGGTGACGTTCTGCTGGGCCGATTCGAGCCGGCCGGCGGGTAGCTCGACGTTCTGGCGGCGGAGCGCGCTTTCGAGATCGGCGGGGGTGAGGCCGAAGGCGGCGAGCCGCCCGGGCTGCATCCACACCCGCATCGCCGGCCGAGCCTCGCCGCCGACGAACACCCGCGCGACCCCCTCGATCGAGGAGAAACGGTCGAGCAGGTTGCGGTCGACATAGTCGCTGAGCTCGAGCCGGGACCAGCCGGGCTTGGAGACGACCAGGAACAGGATCGGCGAGGCGTCGGCGTCGACCTTGCGCACCTCGGGCGGGCGGACGTCGTCGGGCAAATTGCCGGCGGCGGCGCCGACCCGGTCGCGGACGTCGTTGGCGGCCGATTCGATCGACCGGCCGGGATAGAATTCGATGGTGATGGACGATTGGCCGTCCTGGCTTCGCGAGGTGATCGTCTGAAGCCCCTCGACGCCCGAGAGCTGGTCCTCGAGCACCTGGGTGACGCGGGTCTCGACGACGCTGGCGGCGGCGCCGATATATTGGGTCTGGACCGAGACGACGGGCGGGTCGACGTCGGGATATTCGCGAACCGACAGGCCGAAGAAGCCGACCAGGCCGACGACCGCGATCAGCATCGCCAGAACGGCGGCGAAGACCGGCCGCTGGACCGAGATGTCGGAAAGCTTCACCGGCGATCCTCCGTCGTTGCGAGGAGCGGATCGACTCCGCCTGCGTCGCCATTCCCCTCTCCCGCTTTTCGCGGGAGAGGAGGGGCCCACCGCGCAGCGGTGGGAGGTGAGGGTCTTGCCGAGTCCGGTGTACAGACCCTCACCTCCCAAGCTTCGCTTGGGCCCCTCCTCTCCCGTAAGGACGGGAGAGGGCCTTGAAGGTGGCGGTTCATGGCGCCCTGCCCGGCGCCTGTCCCCCCTGCCCCTTCGTCCTCGGCCCGCGCTCGGCATTCTCCACGCCGGCAAGGCGCACCTTCATCCCGTCGGTGAGCTTGACCACGCCTTCCGTGACGACCTGCTGCCCGGGCTTCAGCCCTTCGAGGATCTCGACCCGGCCGGCGGTCCTCAGGCCGGTTCGCACCGCCGTCCGCCGCGCCGTCCCGCCCTTGTCGACGATGTAGACGAAGCGGCCTTCGCCTTCGCCGATCACCGCCAGCTCGGGCACCGACAGGCCGAGCCGGGGCGACGTCTCGATGCCGACGCTGAGCAGCATTCCGGGCTTCAACTTGCCGTCGCCGTTGGGGAGATGCGCCCGCACCATCACCGCCCGGGTATTGGGGTCGATCACCGGGTCGATATTGGCGATCTGGCCGCGGAAGGGCTGGTCGGGCCAGGCGGCGGAGCGGGCCTCGATGGTGAGGCCGGGCTTGAGCGCCGACAGCGCCGTCTCCGGCACCGGGAAATCGAGCTTGATCGTCGAGATGTCGCTGATCGTCGCGATCGGAGTGCCCGAATTGACCACCGCGCCCGGCGAGATGGTGCGAAGCGAGGCATAGCCCGAGAAAGGCGCCTGGATGACCCGCTCGCCGATCGAGGCGCGCGCCTCGGACGCCTGGGCGCCGGCGGCGGCGGCCGCCGCCGACTGGGTATCGAGGGCCGACTGGGTCGCGAAGCCCCGCTTGCGCAACGCCTCGATCCGGGCGAGCTGCTGCCGGGCCTCGCGCTGGCGCGCCTGGGCCTCGGCGAGCTGGGCGCTCTCCTGGCCCTGGGCGAGGACGGCGACGACCTGGCCCTTGCGGACGAAATCGCCGTCGTCGAAGCCCAGGCGGACGAGCCGCTCGGTGACCGGCGCGGACAAGGTGACCTGCTCGTTGGCGCGGGCGGTGCCGACCGCCTCGATCGTCTCGACGAAGCGGATGGTGGTGGCGGGCTCGACCTTGACCACCGGCGCCGGCCGGGCCTTGCCTTTCTCTTCCGCCCCCGCGCCTCCGCAAGCGGCGGCCAGAGTAAGCAGCGACAGGACAAGGAATTTTCGGATCGTCATGGGCACAGTTGGGGCGCTAGCGGGTGGGGGAGACGCTATCAAGTACAGCTGTACGCGAGGCACTACGGCAAAAAGGCCTTATCCGCCCCGGCTTTCCCCCGCCTGAACGCGCCCGCGCTCGCGAACCGACGGTCGGCTGGAGGCCGGCATCTTCGCCATCCGGTCGTAGAGGAGGGTGGCGACCGACGTCGCCAGGTTCAGGCATTCGTAGGACGGGATGACGACGAAGCGGTGGCAGCGCTTGACGATCGGCCCGGACAGCGAGCCGTCCTCCGGGCCGAAGACGTAGATGGGCGGCGAATCCCCGTCGGGGTGGACGAAATCGACCAGGCTCTCCGACCCCGGCCGGAGCTCGACGGCGACCGGACAGGCGCCCGGCACCGCCTCGCAGAGGCGCGCGAGCGGATCGGGATGGTTGACCAGGGCGACGTCCTCGTAGCGGCGCATCCGCTCCTCGCGCGGCAGGCGGGCGCCGATCGCCTCGCGGATGCGGTCGCCGCTATACCAGACCTGGCCGATCCCGAAGGCGCTGGCGAGCCGGACGACCTGGCCGACATTGTGCGGATATTTGGGCTCGTGGAGGACGATCGCCGGGGCCGCCGGCACGATCCCGCCGACTCCGGAGCGGTGGCCGGCGCGCCAGAGTTCCAGCCCTTCATGCTCGTCGGACATGTCCCGACTATCGGTCCTCGGGCCGGCGCGCGGCAAGCAGGAACTCGACATTGCCCTCGGGGCCGGTGATCGGACTCTCGACGATCCCCTCGACGTCCCAGCCGCGCCCTCGGACCCACTCGGCCGCGGCCTCGCAGACCCGCTCGCGCACAGCCGGGTCGCGGACGACCCCGCCCTTGCCGATCTCGCCGCGCTCCGCCTCGAACTGCGGCTTGACGAGGGCGAGGAGGCGCCCGCCCGGCCGGGCGAAATCGAGCGCCGTGTCGAGCACCTTGGCGAGCGAGATGAAGCTGGCGTCGCAGACGACGATGTCGACGGGCTCCGTCACGATCTCGCTGGTCAGGTAGCGGGCGTTGGTCTTCTCGTGCACGACGACCCGCGGATCCTGCCGAAGCTTCCAGGCGAGCTGGTTGGTGCCGACGTCCACCGCGAACACCTTCACCGCCCCCTTCTGCAGAAGCACGTCGGTGAACCCGCCGGTCGACGACCCGACGTCGAGCGCCACCGCCCCCGCAACGTCCCACCCGAAATGCTCGAGCGCATGGGCCAGCTTGATCCCGCCCCGCGAAACCCAGGGATGCTCCCGGCCCCGAACCTCGAGCGGCGCGTCGTCGGCGAGCGCCTGTCCCGCCTTCTCGATCTTGCGCTCCCCGGAGAAGACCAGTCCCGCCAGGATCAGCGCCTGAGCCTTGGCCCGGCTCTCGGCGAGGCCGCGGTCGACGAGAAGCTGATCGGCGCGCGGCCTGCTCACCCGGGCCAATAGCGGCTCAGCGCCTCGCGCAGGTCGTCCGGCCGCTTGTCGGTGCCGTTGGTGACGAGGGTGAAATCGCCCCGGCCCATCCCCGACTGGGAGGCGGCGAACTTGCCGAGAAGGCCGGTCGGCGGATGCGCGCCCGGATCGGCGAGATGGACTCCGAAAAGGTCTGGCGATGGATTCCGAATTCGTCGATCCGCTCGATCGCCGACCAGGGTATATGCTCGTCCGACCAGGACCGGCAGGTGAGCCCCTCCTCGTCGATCACGATCTGGTCGGCCGGCGCGCGCAGCCGCGTGGCCCACATGGCGCCGAGGAGGGCGAACAGCGGAGCGCCGACCCACCCCATCCACACCCTGTCCGGGCTGGGCGGGGCTCCGAACGCGCCCGCCATCCAGAGCGAGCCCAGCATCAGGAGAATCGAGCCGAGAAGCAGCAGCCAGACGCGCGCACGGGAGGTGCGGGCGACGAACCGGTCCTCCATCTCAGGCCCGAGCCCCCTCGACCACGCCGGCGCTGTTGTGGCGAAGCGCCTTGAGGACGGCCTCGACGATGCCGTCGGCGTCGACTCCGGCTTCGGCATATTGCTTCTCGGGCTTGTCCTGGTCCTGGAAGCGGTCGGGGAAGCGCAGGGTGCGGAGCTTGAGGCCGGAGTCGATCAGGCCGAGGTCGCTGGCCAGGGTGAGGACGTGGGCGCCGAAGCCGCCGATCGCGGCCTCTTCGACGGTGACCGCGACCTCGTGGCTGGTGAGCAGGCGGCGGATCAGGGCCTCGTCGAGCGGCTTGGCGAAGCGCAGGTCGGCGACGGTGGTCGAGAGGCCGCGGCCCTCGAGCGCGTCGGCGGCCTTCAAGGCCTCCTCGAGCCGGGTGCCGAGCGAGAGGATGGCGACCTTCTTGCCCTCGCGGACGATCCGGCCCTTGCCGATCTCGAGCCGCTGCGGGGTCTCGGGAAGCGGGATGCCGATGCCGTTGCCGCGCGGATAGCGGACCGCGCTTGGGCCGTCGTCGTGGAGCGCCATGGTGTGGACCATGTGGACCAGCTCGGCCTCGTCGGCCGCCGCCATGACGACGAAATTGGGCAAGGTGCACAGATAGGCGAGGTCGAAGCTTCCGGCGTGGGTCGCGCCGTCGGCGCCGACCAGGCCGGCGCGATCCATGGCGAAGCGGACCGGCAAATTCTGGATGGCGACGTCGTGGACGACCTGATCGTAGGCGCGCTGGAGGAAGGTCGAATAGATGGCGCAGAAGGGCCGGTAGCCCTGGGCGGCGAGGCCGGCGGCGAAGGTGACGCCGTGCTGCTCGGCGATGCCGACGTCGAACATGCGGTCGGGGAAGCGGGCGCCGAACTTGTCGAGGCCGGTGCCCGACGGCATCGCCGCGGTGATCGCCACCACCTTGTCGTCGCGCTCCGCCTCGGCGGTCAGCGCCTTGGCGAAGACGGCGGTGTAGCTCGGCGGGCCGGGCTCGGCCTTGGCCTGCTCGCCGGAGACGACGTCGAACTTCTGGACCCCGTGATATTTGTCGGCCGCCGCCTCGGCCGGGCCGTAGCCCTTGCCCTTCTTGGTGACGACGTGGACCAGCATCGGCCCCTCGTCGGCGTCGCGGACGTTCTCGAGGATCTGGACGAGGCCCTCGACATTGTGGCCGTCGACCGGGCCGACATAATAGAAGCCGAGCTCCTCGAAGAGGGTGCCGCCGGTCCAGAAGCCGCGCGAATATTCCTCCCAGCGCCGGGCCATGACGTGGAGGCGCTTGGGAAGCTTGCGGGCGAGCTTCTGGGCGAGGTGGCGGAGCGTCAGATATTTGGGCGAGGAGACCAGGCGGGCGAGATAGTGGGAAAGCCCCCCGACCGGTGGGGCGATCGACATGTCGTTGTCGTTCAGGATCACGACAAGCCGGTTGCCGGCGGCCTGGGCGTTGTTCATCGCCTCATAGGCCATCCCGGCCGACATGGCGCCGTCGCCGATCACCGCGATCGCGCGTCCCGGACGCTGCGCCAGCTTGTTGGCGACCGCGAAACCCAGCGCCGCCGAAATCGAGGTCGAGCTGTGCGCCGCTCCGAACGGGTCGTATTCGCTCTCGCTCCGCTTGGTGAAGCCGGAGAGGCCGCCGCCCTGCCTCAGGGTGCGGATGCGGTCGCGGCGGCCGGTCAGGATCTTGTGCGGATAGGCCTGGTGGCCGACGTCCCAGATCAGCCGGTCGTCGGGTGTGTCGAACACGTAATGGAGCGCCACGGTGAGCTCGACCACGCCGAGCCCGGCGCCGAGATGGCCGCCGGTGACCGAGACGGCCGAGATGGTTTCGGCGCGAAGCTCGTCGGCGAGCTGGCGGAGCCGGGTCGGCTCCAGCCGGCGCAATTCGGCGGGGGTGCCGACGGTGTCGAGCAGCGGCGTCTTCGGGCGGTCGGTCATGGCTGGCGGATATGGTCCCTGTCGCCCCGCCCCGCTAGCCCAAAGCGGACAGCCTGTCGAATGGGGAAGCTGTGCAGCCGGCATGCAGAGCGCGGGCGGTCTAGTCGATCGGCTCCTCGATGTCCGGCTCGATCCAGCGGTCGGGCGGCCGCGGGGCGACTTCCCAGACATGCTCGCCGACCACCCGCTCGGCGATCGGCCGCCCCTCCGCGTCGCGGGCGGGGCGATAGCGCAGGCGGGCGGTGAGGAGCCGGCAGGTGACCGAATCGAGCTCGCGGCTGCCGCTCGAGCGGGTGACGACGCAGTCGCCGACCCGGCCGGTCGGCGCCACCGTGAAGCGCAGGTGGACGACCCCGCCGATGCGCCGGCGATAGAGGCTTTCGGGATAATCGGACGGGCCTATGCCGCCGCTCAGCCAGCGCGCCCGGGTCGGACGGCCGCCGCCCCCGCCGCCGCCGGTGCCGGTGCCGAAGCGGCCGCTGCCGAGCCCCGTGCCGAGGCCGCCGGCGCCGGTGCCGGGGCCGGGGACGGTCGCGGCGCCGGCGGCCGGAGCGCTCCCGGTGCCCGGCGCCGGGGCGACCGGGATGGGCGGCGGGATCGGCAGCCTTATCTCGGGCGGCGGGGCCATGATCTCAGTCGGCGTGTTCTTGAGGTTGGCCGGCGAGGCGGCGCCTTCCGGATCCTTGGGCCTGGCCTTGCGGACCTTCTTCTCGACGCTGGGCGGGGCCGGCTTGGCCGGCGGCGGCGGCGGCTCCTCGGTGAGGTCGAGCAGCTTCAGCGCCTCGGGCACGGCCTGAGTGGGGGAGAAGCCGAGGCCGGTCAGGAGAAGCCAGGCCAGGACGGCGTGGAGCAGGCCGACCGCGGCGGCCGACCTCAGGCGATCCTTGTTCTCCTGAATCCACAGCAACATCGGCAGGCCCCTGCGGCGGAATTATCCGCCGGAAGCTTCGACATTACAATATTTTAGATGACTGGAACCTGTCTTGCCCTCGGTAAAAACCCCGAGGCTTTACCCAGCCTTAAACCTGGGGCGGTAACGAGGGCGCTCGGGCCGTCCGGCCCCGTTGATATTGAAGGGGGGCGGGAATGTCGGATTCGATCTTCGTTCGGGTACAGCGCGTGGTCTCCGGCGGAGTCGGAAGCGCGATCGACGCGGCGGAACGGCTCAGCGGCGCCAGCGTCATGCGCCAGGCGATCCGCGAGATGGATATGGCGATCGAGAAGGCGCGCAGCGAGCGCGAGGCCGCCCGGGCGCGCCGGCTTCAGGCCGAGCATCATCTCGAGGCCTGCCGCAAGCAGCTCGCCACGCTCAAGGAGCAGGCGCGCTTCGCGGTCGCCAAGCAGCGGCTCGACCTGGCCGAGGTCGCGGTCGGCCGGCAGCTCGACGTCGAGAGCCAGATCGCGACCCTCGCCAAGGCCGAGACCGAGGCCAAGGCGGACGAGGGCCGGCTCGGCGACAGCGTCGAGGCGCTGAAGCTGCGCCGCGGCCAGATGTTCGAGGAATTGCGCGCTTTCGAGGCCGCGCAGCGCGCCGCGACGACCGATTTCGAGGCGCCGACCTCGCCCGATTCGCGGGTCCAGCGCCGCGCCGAGCGCGCCGAGGAAGCCTTCGAGCGCGCCCTCGCCGCCGCGGGCGGGCTGAGCGGCGGCCGGGCGAGCCCCGAGGCCGCCGCCAAGGTCGCCGAGCTCGAGGCGCTCCAGAAGGAAGCGGCGATCGCCGAGCGGCTCGCCGCGTTGAGCGAGGGCGGCAAGCCGGCGGCGGGCGGCGGGAAAAAGGGCGGCGGAAAGTCGGCCCGGGGCTAGGGCGGTCAGCGGTCAGGTTTGATAGTCATCCCGGACTTGATCCGGGATCCGCCTTCCTTTTTCAGGTCTTTAAAGATCAAGGACGAAAGGCGGATGCCGGATCAAGTCCGGCATGACGAAACCAGCGCGATCATCGCGACTTAGCCGTCAGCCGTCCTGACAATCGGGGCAGGTACCCCGGACCTCGATCACCGGCCGTTCCGGCGAGAAGCCCGCGGCGCTGGCCGCGGCGCGGACTCCGCCCGACAGCTTGTCGTCGTCGAGATGGGTGGTGTTGCCGCAGGTGTCGCAGATCAGGAAGATGCAGTCGTGCAGGCAGTCGGGATGGTCGTTGGCGATATAGGCGTTGGCGCTCTCGACCCGGCGGGCGAGATTGGCTCCGACGAACAGGTCGAGGATCCGGTAGACGCTGTTCGCGGCCACCCGGCGGCCCTGCGACTGGCTGACCTTGTCGGCGATGTCGTAGGCCGAGGCGGGCCGATCGAAGGCGGCGAGCGCCTCGAAGACGGCGGCCCGCATCTGGGTCCACTGCTCGCCCGATTTCTCCATCGACGACTGCGCCGCCTGCATGAGGGAAGCGCCCTCGTGGGCTTCGTGGTGGTGGTGCTGCGCCATGGGCGCAAGGTAAGGCTTTTGCGGGGGCGGAACAAGGTGGGGTGGTTCAGTCCTCCCCGGGCTTGCCTCGGGGAGGACTAGATCACCGCGCGGCGGTTGAGGTCGTGGCCCAGGGCGAGGACGGCGACTCCGATGATCGTGTAGACGGTCTCGAGGCCGCTGTGCGGCATGGTCAGGGCGCCCGACATCACGCCGAGGCCGAGCCCGCCCACCGCCGAGGGCATCATGAAGCCGTGCTCGACGACCCCGCGGCCGAGCGCGACGATGCCGAGCAGGATCGCGAGGGTGAGGCCGATCTCGTGGACCACCGGGGAAACGAGCAGGCCTCCCGCCGAGGCGAGGACGGCGAGGACCACCGAGGTCGCCAGGCAATGGACGAGGCAAAGCCCGGACAGCGCGATCGCCGCCCGGTCGATCGACCCGTTCAGTGCTGCCTTCGCGAACATCGGACCTGCCACTCTCCTCGTCCGCACTTTATAGTCCCGGATCCGTAAAGATACAACATAACATTCTGAAAAAAGTTGCATTGGCTTTCGCGGGTCCGAACGCCATATCGCCGATTTATTCCCTCTCCCGTCCTTCACGGGAGAGGAGGGGTCCAAGCCGAAGGCTTGGGAGGTGAGGGTCTTGCCGAGTCCGGTGTACAGACCCTCACCTCCCGCCGCTTCGCGGCGGGCCCCTCCTCTCCCGCGAAAAGCGGGAGAGGGGTCATGGAGCACCCCCTTTTCCGATGCCGCCCGATCCGACTGCCTTTCCCACCCGGCCCCGCGCGATCGCGGTTTGGCTGCTCGCCGTCGCCGCCCTGGTCTTCGTCATGGTCGTCGTCGGCGGGATCACCCGGCTGACCGAATCGGGCCTCTCGATCGTCCGCTGGGAGCCGCTGTCCGGAGCGATCCCGCCGATCGGCGAGGCCGCCTGGGCCGCGGAGTTCGCCGCCTACAGGCAGAGCCCGCAATATCAGCTCGTCAACAGCGGCATGAGCCTGGACGATTTCAAGACCATTTATTTCTGGGAATATGTCCACCGGCTGCTCGGCCGGATCATCGGCCTCGCCTTCGCTTTGCCGCTGGCTTGGTTCGCGTGGAAGCGGGCCATTCCCCGCGGCTACGGCTGGAAGCTCGCCGCCCTGCTCGCGCTCGGCGCCCTCCAGGGCGCGATCGGCTGGTGGATGGTCGCCTCCGGCCTCGTCGACCGGCCCGAGGTCAGCCATATCCGCCTCGCCGTCCACCTTCTGGCGGCGCTGGCCATCTTCGCGGCGCTGCTCTGGGTCGCGCTCGACCTGCTCCGGCTCGCCGGCGACGGGGCGGCGCGGCCGGCACGGATGCCGACCTCGGCGATCTGGCTGCTGTCCTTGTTGTTCCTGCAATTCCTGTTCGGCGCCTATGTGGCCGGGCTCGAGGCGGGCTACGCTTATTCGAGCTGGCCGAAGATGGGCGACCAATGGTTCCCGGCCGACGCGCCGATGCTCGAGCCGTTCCTTCGCAACTTCGCCGACAATCCGATCGTGGTCCAGTTCGTCCACCGCTGGCTCGCCTTCGCGGTCGCGGCGGCGGCGCTGGTGGTCGCTCGCAATGCCTGGACGAACGGACATCGGGAGGCGGCGGGCATGCTGGTCGGCGCGGTGACACTTCAGATCCTGCTGGGCATCCTGACGCTCCTCTCCGGAGTCGAGCTGTGGATCGCCGCCGCACACCAAGCCACGGCCGTGCTGCTGCTGGCAGCGGCCCTGGTCACCGCTCATCGGCTTGGAGAGCGAAAGGCATGACCGGCATCGTCACCGTCTACGCGACCTTCCCGTCGGACGAGGAGGCGCGCCGGGTCGCCCGGATCCTGGTCGAGGAACGGCTCGCGGCCTGCGCCAACATCCTCGGCGCCTGCCATTCCATATACCGCTGGCAGGGCGAGGTGGAGGAGGCCGAAGAGGTCGCCGCGCTGTTCAAGACCCGCGAGGCGCAGGCCGACGCCCTGATCGCCCGCCTCGCGGAGCTGCACAGCTACGACGTCCCGGCGGCGGTGGTCTGGCCGATCGCCGACGCGATCGATTCCTACGCCGTTTGGATTGCCGAGGAGTCGTCCCCCGAGCGTCATCCCGGCGAAAGCAGGGATCCATGAACACGGTCGCGTGAGGCGTCTCGCCCCTAGTGTTCCTGGATGCCGGATCAAGTCCGGCATGACGAAGCGGTAGCCTGATACCTCACGGCAAACGCCCGCTTTTCCTTGACTTCCGCGGCCTTCACTGCCATTTGCCCGCCCAGCGCCGCTCCCTCGGGACGCGGCGCCGTTCATTTCAAACGCAAAGGTCCGGGCCCCATGAAGGCGCTGATGAAGACCACCAAGTCGGCCAAGCCGGCCGAGGTGGAGAAGAAATGGCATCTGATCGATGCGGACGGGCTGGTCGTCGGCCGGCTCGCCTCGATCATCGCCAACATCCTGCGCGGCAAGCACAAGCCGAGCTACACCCCGCACGTCGATTGCGGCGACCATGTCGTCGTCGTCAACGCCGACAAGGTGCGCTTCACCGGCAAGAAGCTGGCCGACAAGATCTACTGGCGCCACACCGGCTATGCCGGCGGGATCAAGGGCGTCACCGCCGGCAAGGTGCTCGAGGGCCGCTTCCCCGAGCGCGTCCTCGAGAAGGCGGTCGAGCGGATGATCCCGCGCGGGCCGCTGGGCCGCGACCAGATGCGCGCCCTTCACCTCTACAACGGCACCGAGCATCCGCACGGCGGCCAGAATCCCGAACCTCTCGACGTCGCGGGCATGAACCGCAAGAACAAGGTGGGTGCGTAAATGACCGACAATCGCCAATCCCTCGCCGATCTCGGCGAGCTGACCGGCGCCGCCGCGGCCGCGCCGCCCGCCGCCCCCGAAGCCGCCACCGAGGCTCCCGCCGCCGACGCTCCCGGGTCCTCCCGCGAGCCCGTCGAGGGCAAGGACGACCAGGGCGTCTCGACCCAGGGCCCGCAGATCCAGGCCGTGCTTCGCGAGCAGCAGCTCGACAAGCAGGGCCGCGCCTACGCCACCGGCCGCCGCAAGGACGCGGTCGCCCGGGTCTGGCTCAAGCCCGGCTCCGGCAAGATCATCGTCAACGGCCGCGACCAGGAAGTCTATTTCGCCCGGCCGACGCTTCGCCTGATCATCAACCAGGTGTTCGACGTCACCGAGCGCCGCGGCCAGTATGACGTGATCGCCACCGTCAAGGGCGGCGGCCTCTCCGGCCAGGCCGGCGCGGTCCGCCACGGCATCTCGACCGCCCTCACCCGCTACGAGCCGGAGCTTCGCTCCGCGGTGAAGCGCGAAGGCTTCCTCACCCGCGATCCGCGCGTCGTCGAGCGCAAGAAGTACGGCAAGGCCAAGGCCCGCCGCTGCTTCCAGTTCTCGAAGCGCTAAAAAGCGGCTTCACCGGCAAAATGAGAGGGGCGGTCCGGCGACGGGCCGCCCTTTTTACGTCGCCCCAGCGACGGGCTCCAGCCAGCCCGAATAGCGGACGATCTCCCCGGCGACCGGAAGCGAGGCGGCGACCTCGAAGCGGAAGCGGCCCTCCTCCTGCCATTCGCGGGCGGCGATGCGGGGCGCCAGGGCGAGCGGCAGCTTCACTCCGAAGGCGCTCCAGCCGCGCAGCTTCATCTCCAGCCCCTCCGGTCCCGACGGAAGGTCGAAGGCGAAGCGCAGCGGGCCGAACCTCTCGACGATCCGGCCGCCCTTCGCGCTCAGCGCGCTCGAGAAACGATGGCCGCCGAAGTCGCGGGTCCAGCGCTCGACTCCGTCCTGCTCGGCGAAGGCGACGTGCAGCGGCCAGATGCCTTGCGGCGGGAAGCGCATCGCCGCGGCCAGCGCCCGGGCGAGAAGGCCGCGGCCGCGCTCGACCCGGCCCTCGCCCGCGGCTCCCGAGTCCCGGCAGAAATCGTGAAGCCACCGGACCGCGGGCGGCAGCCGGTCGAAGGCCTCCCCCATGATCCGCGCGTAAAGCGGCGGCGGCAGAGCGCGCTCGGCGAATTCGTGGCGCAGGGCCAGCCGCGCCAGGGCCGGCTCGAACCGCTCGAACGAGAGCAAAGCGGCGGCGGTGCGGGCGCCCGGCGCCTGACGGCCGGCGAGGATGTCCCCGGCGAGCAGCTCCGCCGCCAGGGTCGGCACTTCCAGGCCCTCGCCGCGCTCGGCCACGACGGTCCAGCGCCGCTCCGAGCGCCGTCCGCCGGCCTCGCCGCACAGGACGATGCTCATCGCCGAACGCTCGCCGCCGACGAAGCTGGTCAGCCCGTAGAGCGGCAGAAGCCAGCGCCGGGCGCCGCTCAGCGACGTCAGCCAGCCCCTGCGCACCGGCCAGCTCGCCAGCCACAGGGCGATCATGTGGAGCCGGAGCTCGGTCCCGGCGCGGAAGGCGACGGCGGGGCGGCCGGGCAGAAGTTCGGGCAGGAGATCGAGGTCCGGCACGTCGGCGATGGCGACGAGACGGCCGCGGAGGCCGGTGCCGTCGGCGAGGACGAAGTCGCGGCGCCGCATCTCCTGCCATCCCCGGGTGCGGGTCCACCGCCCGCCGCGCCAAATCCGGACCGGCCTGCCGACATAGGAGAGGATCGCCGCCACCACCGAGGCGCCGCCGGTCGCCCGGTTGGCGGCGCTGAGCGCGATGTCGACGCTCGCGACTCTCGCCATCCCCTCGGCGAGGCGGCGGGCGACCGCGCCGGTCAGCGCCGGGACGCTGGAGGCGCCGGCGACGATCGCCACTCCGGCCGCCCGAGCCTCGGAGTCGAGCGAGTCGATGCCGGCGACGAAGCGCCTCGAATCGGCGAGGTCGAGATAGGGGATGCCCGCGGCGATGCAGGCGCGGGGCACCGCATAGCCGCCCTGCTGGAAGGGCCCGGCGGCGTCGACGACCAGGTCCGGCCGCTCGCGCTCGAGCACCGCACGCACGTCGCCCTCGCGGTCCATGGCGAGGGGCCTGGCATCGCTCAGCTCGGCGCTGAAGGCGGCCGCCTTCTCCGCGCTTCGCCCGGCGACGATGAGGGCGTGGCCGGCGCCCGCCAGCCTCCGGCACAGCCTCGCCCCGAAGCCGCCATAGCCGCCGATGACGAGGATCAGGCTCACAGGAAGCGGTCCGAATATTCGGGGCTCGGGAGCCAGCAGGCCTGCCGCCGCCCGAACCACCGGTAGCGATTGCGCGCCACCCAGCGGTAGAGCGGATCGCGAAGCCGGGCGGGGACGATGCGAAGCGCCGCGCCGGCGCGCCACGGCCAGCCGAGGCCGCTCCAGATCGCCAGCACCGCGTCGCTGTCGCGCCGGGCCCGGCCGCCCTCGACCAGGATCAGGGTGTCGGGATCGGCCGGGTCGATCCCGAAGCGGCGATAGAGCGCCGCTCCCGCCTCGCTCTGCATCGAGGCGAGGCGGAAGCGCCGGCGCTTGTCGTGCCTCAGGATGAACCGCGCATTGGCCGAGCAGAGCGGGCAGATCGCGTCGAACAGGATGACCGGCGGCTCGGTCCCGCTCACGCCCGCCGCTCCTCGAACATCGCCGTCTGCCGGACCAGCTCGCCGAGCCAGGGATGAACGAGGCTGAGCACGAAGGCGAAGGTGCCGTGGCCGCAGTCGATATGGCTGACCCGCATCCGCCCCGGCGACAGCCAGCGCGGCAGGCGCAGCCGGGCGCTGCCCAGCTTCAGGAAATAATGGTCGCTGAGGAAATGCAGCGCCTCGTCCTTCACCTCGAGGCGAAGCGCGATGCCGACGCCCCAGCCGACATATTCCTCCAGCCCCGTCGGCCCGGCGAAGCGCTTGGCGCTGTGGATGACCTGCGGGAAGCCGCGGCGGCGGCCGTAGACCCGGGTCCAGAACTGGCCGCCGCTCGCCATATCCTCGGTGACGCTGACGGCGGCCGGGACGAAGGTGTCGCGCGACAAAGGCAGCGGAGCGCCGACCAGCCGGACCAGCTGGCAGAGCAGCCGCCCCGACCGGCTCATCCGGCATTCGACCACCTCGCCGGCGTAGAGGATCGTCGCGCCCGGTCCGATATGGCGGTCGAACCGGGCCCGGACCGCGGCCGGCAGGCGGCTCCAGGCCTCGGCGCCGGCGAGGGTTCGGAACCTGATGTCCTCGATCGGAGCCGGAGCGGCCGGAGCGCGCCGCGCGAAGGGGATCACCCGCCCGCCGCTCCGCTCCGCCTCCATCTCGCCCTCCTTCCCGTCCGGGAGTGCCGGATCTAGTGCTTGGTCCCCTCGCGGCGGCCGAAGCCGACCAGGCTCGCCACCTTCGAGCCCATCCGGATCAGAGCCATGATCTTGGGCGCCGGCACTCCGAGCATCTGGTCGTACCAGCGGTTCAGGGTGCGGACGAACTCGTCCATCTCGGCCAGCCGCTTGCGGACGACCGGACTGACCCTCGAATCCCCCTCGGCTTCGGCGAGGCACGCCCGAAGCGCCGCGGCGGCGGGATCGATCTCGCGCTCCTTGCGGCCCTGGGCGATCCGGGTGACCATCTCCCACAGGTCGGTTTCGGCTTCGAAATGGTCGCGGCGGTCGCCGAGCAGCGGCACCCGGCGGATCAGCTTCCAGCCGATCAGCTCCTTGAGGCTGTTGGAGACGTTCGAGCGCGCCATGCCGAGCGATTCGGCGATTTCCTCCGCGGTCAGCGGCCGTTCGGACAGGTAAAGGAGCGCGTGGATCTGGGCGACGGAGCGATTGACCCCCCATTGACCGCCCATGTCGCCCCAGTGGAGGATGAACCGCTCAACCGTCGGCGCCAGTTTCGACTCGACTGCCGTTTCTGTCATGACAGAAATTTCGGACAAAAGCGGACGAGAGTCAAGCCCCGCTCGCGCGGAACAGCTCCTCCCCGTTCCGGGGAGGAGTCTTATCCGTCTCCTTGTCGCGATGCCGGCACCCCCTTAGGCTCGCCGATGCCGGGCCTCAACCGCCGGCCGGTGAGGAGGGACGATGTCGGCGCGCAAGCTTCTCCTGATCGCCGCCGCGCTCATCGCCCTGGCGCTGATCCTTCTCGTCGCCACGCGCGAGCGGGCGACCCTTCCGGTCAGCGCCGGAACGGGACCCAGGCCGATTCTGCCCGAGCCGGCCAAATCCCTCCTCCCCACCGTCAGCATCGCCGAGGCGACCGGATGGAAGGGCGCGAAGCCGACTCCGGCGGCGGGCCTCGCCGTGACCGCCTTCGCGGAGGGTCTCGACCATCCGCGCTGGCTGCACGTCCTGCCCAATGGCGACGTTCTGGTCGCCGAGACCAATGCGCCGCCGCGTCCGGCCAAGACCGGGCTTCGGGCGCGGATCGAGGAACTCATGATGAAGCGCGCCGGCGCCGCCGGGCCGAGCGCCAACCGGATCACCCTGCTTCGCGACTCGGACGGCGACGGAGTCGCCGACCTCCGCGCCGTCTTCCTCTCCGGCCTCAACTCCCCGTTCGGAATGGCGCTGGTCGGAAGCGACTTCTACGTCGCCAATACGGACGCGATCCTTCGCTTCCCCTATCGCGCCGGCGACACAAGGATCGCCGCCGCGGGCGCCAGGCTCACGGGCCTTCCGGCCGGTCCCCGCAACCACCATTGGACCAGGACGATCGTCGCCTCGCCGGACGGGAGCCGTCTCTATGCCAGCGTCGGCTCGAACAGCAACGTCGCCGAGCACGGCATGGCCGAGGAGGAGGGGCGGGCGGCGATCTGGGAGATCGACCGCTCGACCGGCGCCAAGCGCCTGTTCGCGACCGGGCTGCGCAACGCGGTCGGCCTCGCCGTCGAGCCGGAGAGCGGGGCCTTGTGGGCGGCGGTCAACGAGCGCGACGAGCTCGGCAGCGACCTCGTCCCCGATTACATGACCTCGGTTCGGAGAGGCGGCTTCTACGGCTGGCCCTATTCCTATTTCGGCCGGCACGTCGACCGCCGGGTGAAGCCGGGCCGCCCCGACCTCGTCGCCAGGGCGATCGTTCCCGATTACGCGCTCGGCCCGCACACCGCCTCCCTCGGCCTCGCCTTCCATCGCGACGGCGCCTTCATCGGCCAGCACGGCTCGTGGAACCGCAATCCGCCGAGCGGCTACAAGGTCGTCTTCGTCCCCTTCGCGGGAGGCCGTCCGTCCGGGCCGCCGAGCGACGTGCTCACCGGCTTCCTCGACTCCGCCGGCAAGGCGAGGGGGCGCCCGGCCGGGGTCGCCGTCGACAAGGCCGGCGCCCTGCTGGTCGCCGACGATGTCGGCAACGTCGTCTGGCGGGTGACGGCGGCGCGCTGAGCTTGTCGGCGGGCGGATAGTGGCCCATCACCCGCGCATGCGCCTCGCCTTCGCCCTCCTGCTGCTCGCCTGCCCCGCCGCGGCCCTTGCGCAGGCGCCCGCGGGCGGCCTGTTCCTGAGCCCGATGGGCGAGCCCTTCCGCTCGGCCGGTGACAATGTCGGCGCCTGGTTCGCGGCCGCCGACCGCGACCGCGACGGCGCCCTCACCGCGGCCGAGCTTCGCGCCGACGCCGCCCGCTTCTTCGCCGCGCTCGATTCGGACGGCGACGGCGAGATCGAGCCGGGCGAGATGGCCCGCTACGAGAATGAGGTCGCGCCCGAGGTCCAGGTCGGGCTCCAGATGCGCGGGGCGGGAGTCGGCGACTGGCGCGGGGCGGGGAGCCGGCGGCGGCGGATTCCCCTCTATGACGAGGGGATCGAAGGCGCCGGCCGCTACGCCTTCCTCAACATCCCTCAGCCGGTCATCGCCGCCGACCTCGACATGAACCGCGGAGTCTCGAGCGGCGAGTTCGAGCAGGCCGCCGCCGAGCGCTTCGCCCTGCTCGATTCGGATCGCGACGCCCGCCTCGCCCGGGCCGAGCTTCCGGCCCTGCCGCAACCCCGCCTGCGCAAGAAGCGCAACGACGAGGAGGCACCGGCCTGGCGGCGGCGCGCCTATTAGAGCGGCGAGTGCTTAGGTTGAATCGTCATCCCGGACTTGATCCGGGATCCACTTCTTCAACGCGTTGGAATCCGGAAGAAAGGTGGATGCCGGATCAAGTCCGGCATGACGAACACAACGCCATCTAGGCACTCACCACCCTAAGCCGCCGACCGCTCCAGGGCGGCGCCGAGCGATGATTCGAGCAGGCTCACGTCGTAGGGCTTGCGGACGATCTCGAACTCCGAGCCGGCCGAGCCGACGATCTCCTCGCTATAGCCGCTGGCGAGAAGCACCGGCAGGTCCGGACGGTCCCGCCGGGCCCGCCGCGCCAGCTCGAGCCCGCTGAGGCCGGGCATCACCACGTCGCTGAACAGCAGGTCCACCGGCTCCGCGCCGAGCACCTCCAGCGCCTCTTCGCCCGAAGCGACGCTCAGCACCCGGTAGCCGAGCTCGTCGAGCAGATGGTGGGCGAACTCGCGGACATGCTCATTGTCCTCGACGAGGAGGACTCGAAGGTCGCGCGGCGGCTTGGCGGCCCGGGCGGTCTCGACCGAGGCGCCGAGCGGACGCTCGGTGGCGGGCAGGAAGATCCGGATCGCCGTCCCCTCCCCCGCCGAGGAGCGGATCTCGGCGCGGCCGCCGGCCTGGGCGGCGAAGCCGTGGATCTGGCTGAGGCCGAGGCCGGTGCCCTCGCCGACCTTCTTGGTGGTGAAGAAGGGCTCGAAGGCCCGGTCGCGAACCTCGGCGGTCATTCCGGTGCCGGTGTCGGCGACCTCGATCATCACCTCGCCGGGCTCGGCGGCCCGGGTGGTGAAGGTCAGCCGGCCGCCGTCGGGCATGGCGTCGCGGGCGTTGAAGGCGGCGTTGAGCAGGGCGGTCTCGAGCTGGGCGAGGTCGACCTCGACCCGGGGCAGCGACGGGGCGAGGTCGAGCTTGACCTCGACCTTGCCGCCGAGCGTCCGGGCGACCATCTCGGCGAAGGCGTCGAGCCGGACGTTGAGATCGGCGACCTCCGGGTTGAGCGCCTGGCGCCGGCCGAAGGCGAGCAGGTGGCCGGTGAGGGTGGCGGCGCGGTCGGCGGTGTCGATGATCGCCTGGAGGTAGCGGGCGCGCTTCTCCTCGGTGATGCCGGGCCGGGCGAGCAGGTCGGCGGCGCCGCGGATGACGGTCATCAGATTGTTGAAGTCGTGGGCGACCCCGCCGGTCAGCTCGCCCAGCGCCTGCAGCTTCTGAGACTGGAATAAGGCAACTCGTGCCTCCTCCAGCTCCTCCGCCGCCCGCCGCCTCTCGGTGATGTCGCGGGTGATCTTGGCGAAGCCGAGCAGCTCGGCCGTTCTCGTCGTGGATCGGATCGATGACGACATTGGCCCAGAAACGGGTGCCGTCCTTGCGGACCCGCCAGGCCTCGTTCTCATACTTGCCTTCGGCCAGCGCCGTGGCCAGCGCCCGGGCCGGCTCGCCCGCCGCTCGGTCCTCGTCGGTGTAGAAGCGCGAGAAGTGCTGGCCGACGATCTCGTCCGCCCTGTAGCCCTTGATCGACTCCGCGCCCGGTATTCCAGTTGGACACCCGGCCCGTCGGGATCGAGCATGTAGAGGGCATAGTCCTTGACGCCCTGGACGAGGGTTCGGAAGCGGCGCTCGCTCTCCTGCAGGGCAAGCACGGCGGCGCGCTTGTCGGTGTCGTCGCGGGTGATCTTGGCGAAGCCGAGCAGATTGCCCTGATCGTCGCGGATCGGATCGAGCACGGCGTTGACCCAGAAGCGGGTGCCGTCCTTGCGAACCCGCCACCCTTCGGCTTCGTAGCGCCCCGCCTCTGCGGCGATCCTCAGCGCCCGCTCGGGGACACCGGCGGCCCGGTCCTCCGGCGGTGAAGAAGGTCGAGAAATTGCGCCCGATGATCTCCTCGGCCTCATAGCCCTTGAAGCGCCGGGCGCCCGGATTCCAGGTCGCCACGTAGCCGTCGGAGTCGAGCATGTAGATGGCGTAGTCGGTGACCGAATTGACCAGCAGCTGGAATCGCTCGGCCGAGACATGGGTATCGAAACGCGTCCCGTCAGCCAATTCCACGACCTCGCTGAGGAGCAGCGCCGCGGCGCTGCCGAAAGAGCGGCCCTACGCCCCCCGTTTCGCCGCTGCAACCGGCAAAAAAATCATTGCGCCGCGTGACTTGGCTCCGAGTCGGATCAACTTCCGGTTTCCCTGGCGCGAAGCCCGACCTAGCATCGCGCGGTGACGTGCCGAGCGCGCCCCCGTCCCGCCGCCCAGGCCGCGATTCTGGGCTTGCTGTCGCTCGTCCTCTTGTTCCGGACCCTGATCCCCGCCGGCTACATGATCGCGCCGGCGGGCGGCGGCCTGGCGCTGACGCTCTGCGAGGCGGCCGCGCCGCCCGAGTCGGCGCATCATCAGGGCCACGAAGCACCCGCCAAGCCGAAGCAGCCCTGTGCCTATGCCGCGCTCGCCGCTCCGGTGTTGCCGCCGGCCCCGCCGCCGCTCGCGACCCCGCCGCCGCCGCCCGACAGCGCTGCGGCGGGCCGGGTCGCGCCCGAGTCGGTCCCACCCGCTCCCGCCGCGCTGCCGCCACCGTCGACGGGGCCGCCCCACCTGGTCTGATCTCAAGCGCCTTTTCCCGAGAGACAGACAGGATTTGCCATGCTTCGCCTCCGCCATTGCCGGCGGCTTGCCGCGTTGTTTTGCGGTACGGCCCTGCCCGCCACAGCCTTCGCCTACGAACACACCATCGTCGTGACCGGTGCGAAGGCCAGCCAATTTCCCGCCACCCAGGCGAGCATCGAGGCCGAACGCCTCGAGGAGACGACCGCCGTCATCAACCCGGAGGACAGCCTGCGCTACCTTCCGAGCCTGCTCGTCCGCAAACGCCATCCCGGCGACACCCAGTCGCCGCTGGCGACTCGCACCTCGGGAGTCGGCGCCAGCGCACGCAGCCTCATCTATGCGGACGGAGTCCTCCTCTCGGCGCTGATCGGCAACAACAATTCGAGCGCGTCGCCGCGCTGGGGGATGATCTCGCCCGAAGAGATCGAGCGAGTCGACGTGCTCTACGGGCCCTTCTCGGCGGCCTATCCCGGCAATTCGATCGGCGCCGTCGTCAACTTCACCACGCGGATGCCCGAACGCAGTGAAGGCAGCGTCTCGAGCACGGTCAGCGTCCAGCCGTTCGACCAATATGGGACCCGGGGCAGCTTCCCGGTCTGGCAGGCGGGCGCCACTGCCGGCGGCCGGACCGGCCCGCTCGCCTGGTTCGTCGCCGCCAACCATCTCGCCGGCCGGGCCCCGCCGCTCAACTATGTGACCGTCCCCCGGCCGGCCGCGACCGGCACCGCGGGCACGCCCGCCGAGGGCGCTTTTCCCGACGTCAATCGCGCCGGAGCGCCGATCTTCGTGATCGGCGCCGGCGCTCTGGAGCAGAAGCGCCAGGACACGCTCAAGCTCAAGCTGGCGATGGACGTCTCTCCCGGAATGCGCGTCGTCTACCGGGGCGGGCTGTTCCTCAACGACAGCGACGCCTCGGCCGAGACCTGGCTCGGCGGCGAGGGCGGTCCGCTCTACTCCGGAATCCTCAACATCGGCGGGCGGACCGTCACCGTGCCCGCCTCGGCCTTCTCGAACAACGTCTATCGCAAGGAGGAGCGGCACTGGATGCACGCGCTGACGCTCGAGGGCGGCGCGCGCGGAAGCCTGGAGTGGCGCGCGGTCGCCAGCCTCTACGACTTCGACAGGGACGTCCAGCGCATCCCCGGCGTCGCTCTGCCGGCGGCTCGGACCGGCGGAGCGGGCTCGATCCTCAGGCTCGACGGGACCGGCTGGCGGACGCTCGACCTCAGCGCCCGCCGGCGCGGCCTGAGCGGCGGCGCGCATTACGACCGGTTCGAGCTGGCCAGCCGGCGCCACGCCACCGCCGACTGGCTGACCGGCGCGCCCGGCGCTCTCCAGCAGGAAGCCCGCGGTCGCACCCGGACCGTCGCCTTGTGGGCCGAGAACCGCTTCGATCTCGGCGACACCCTCCAGCTCACCGCCGGCGCCCGCTACGAATGGTGGCGGGCCTATGAAGGCTTCAATTTCTCGGCGGCGCCGGCCCTGTCGGTCGAGCAGCCCGAGCAGGAAAGGGAAGGCTTCTCGCCCAAGGCCTCGCTGCGCTGGCAGCCCGCCCGACGGTGGAGCGCGACCCTTTCCGCCGGCCAGGCCTATCGGTTTCCGACCGTCTCGGAGCTCTACCAGGCGGTCGCCACCGGCCCCTCGATCACAATTCCCGATCCCAATCTGCGTCCCGAGCGGGCGCGGTCGGCCGAGCTGGCCGGAGCCTGGTCGGACCGGCGCGGGCATGTCCGGCTGTCGCTGTTCCACGAACGCATCCGCGACGCCCTCATCTCGCAGACGGCGCCGCTCCTTCCCGGCTCGACCACGCTGTTCAACTATGTGCAGAACGTCCCCGAGGTCAGGACCAACGGCGTCGAGCTGGCGTTCGAGCGCCGCGGCCTGCTCGGAGCGTTCGACCTGTCCGGAAGCGTCACCCTCGCCGACCCGGAGGTGATCGAGGATCCCGCCTTCCCGGCCGCCGAGGGCAAGACCTTGCCGCAGGTGCCGCGGCGGCGCGCGACGCTGCTGCTCAGCTACCGCCCCGACGACAGGACCACCCTGACCGTCGCCGGCCGCTACGCCAGCCGATCCTTCGGAACCATCGACAACAGCGACATCGTCGGCCACACCTTCCAGGGCTTCGAAGGCTATACGGTGGTCGACGCCCGAGCCCACTTCCGGGTCACCCCCCGCTGGCAGGCGGCGTTCGGAGTGGAGAATCTCGGCAACCGCAAATATTACCTCTTCCACCCCTTCCCGCAGCGCAGCTTCACCGGGGAGCTTACCTACCGGTGGTGAGGGGCGGGCTCAGCCTTGCAGGTCGGCGAGGAAGCGCCTCACCCGCTTCGCGTTCATGCCGACGTCGCTGCCGCCGACCCGGCTGATCGATCGCATGTCGACGAGGCTGCCTCCGCCGGGCGCGGGCCGGACCCGCAGGACGACGTCGTCCTTGAAGCGGAAGAAGCGGCTGGTCTCGGTCGCTTCCACCGTCCCGGCGGCCTCGTCGACGGCGGCGACGTCCCAGCCCCGCTCACGGGCCAGAGCGGCGGCGCGGCGAACCGTCTCGGCGGGCGGAGCGGCAAGGCGGACGGTGCTCAGGTCGCCGTAATGGGCGCGGTGGAGCGCCTTCCAGCGTTCCTCCGGAGGCAGGGCCTTGAGCTCCGGCTTGCCCTCGTCGGGGATGTTCTCGAAATTGTCGGCGCGGACCTTGAGCCGGGTGAATTGCGGCAGATCGTCGAGATTGGTGGCGACGTCGTGGATGGCCGGAACGCTCCTGGCGGTGCGGACGAGGCTGCCGAGATAGAGCACGAAGCCGAGCGCGACGACGAGGGCGACGAGATTGGCGAGCAGAAGCTTCGCCCGTCGCCGGGCCATGACCAGGCCGACCAGGCCGAGCACCGCTCCGGCGACGGCGGCAAAGAAGATATAGCGCAGCGAGGTGAGGCCGGCCCGGAAGCCCCAGACCTCCGTCGCGCTTCCGATCGCGGCCACCAGGGCCGCGAGGACCGCGCCGACTCCGAGCAGCAGCGCCGCCCAGGTGACCAGCCGGGTCCAGTCGCGTTTCGAGTCCGCCATGTCGCCCTCCCTCGGCGCTCATGCTGCGCCGGACCGGCGCTCACCGCAAGGGCGGAGCCTTGCAGTGCCGGTCGATATAGGCCTGGTGGGCCGGCATCGCCTCCGCCGCCTCGGCGGCGACGCGGCGAATGCCGGCGAGGATGGCGGCGGCGTCGACCTCGCGGCGCTCGTCGACCAGCGGATCGTAGCGCTCGGGCCAGTTGAGCTGGCCGATATGGACGGCGAGCCAGCTCGGATTCTGGAACAGCTCCGGGCCGGTCGAGACCAGCCGGCCGTAGCGTCGGAAATGGTCGATCTTGTACTGCAGCGTCTCCGGCACGCTCATCGCCGCGCACTCCCGCCAAAGCGGGGAATCGTCGCGTTCGGTAAGGTGGTAGTGGAGGATCAGGAAGTCGCGGATCCGCTCATATTCCTCGATCGTGATCCGGTTGAATTCGGCGGCGACGAGCGGATCGAAGTCGCGGTCCGGCCAGAGCGCGAGAAGGCGGGTCACCGCCGACTGGACGAGGTGGAGGCTGGTCGATTCGAGCGGCTCCATGAAGCCCGAAGCGAGGCCGAGGGTCACGCAGTTCTTCTCCCAGAAGCGATCCCGGCGGCCGGTCGTGAAACGCAGCGGCCGGGGCTCGGCGAGCGCCTCGCCGTCGAGATTGGCGAGCAGGGTCGCGGCGGCTTCGTCGTCGGAAATGTGCCGGCTCGAATAGACGTAGCCGTTGCCGATCCGGTGCTGGAGCGGGATCCGCCACTGCCAGCCCGCCTTGCGCGCGGTCGAGCGCGTATACGGGGTGAAGCCGCCGCCATGGGCGCAGGGCACGGCCATCGCGCGGTCGCAGGGCAGCCAGCGGGTCCAGTCCTGATAGCCCACCCCGAGGGCCTGGCCGATCACAAGGCCGCGGAAGCCCGAGCAGTCGATGAACAGGTCCGCCTCGATCTCGCGGCCGTCGCCCAGGACGAGCCGCTCGACGAAGCCGTCCTCGCCGCGCAGCCGGACGTCGACCACCTTGCCCTCGTGGCGGGTGACTCCCTTCCTCTCGGAAAAGGCGCGCAGATAGCGGCCGTAGAGCCCGGCGTCGAAATGATAGGCGTAATCGTAGGTCGACTGGATCATCCGCCGGTCGGGGATCGGCCGGTCGAACCGGCCGCGCTTCGCCGCCGCCCAGGCCATGGAATATTCGTCGAGCGGCGAGGAGTCCCCCTGGGCTCGGGCGCGGAGCCAGAAATGATGGAGCGGCACGGCGTCGAAATCCGCGGCGAACGGGCCGAACGGGTGGAAATAGCGGTGCCCGATCCGGGCCCAGTCGACGAACTCGATGCCGAGCTTGAAGCTGCCTTGCGTCGCCCGCAGGAAATCGTTCTCGTCGATTCCGAGCGACTGGTTGAACAGGCGGATCGGCGGGATCGTCGCCTCGCCGACTCCGACGATGCCGATCTCGTCCGATTCGACGAGATCGACCTGGCAGCCGCCCCTCAGCGCGTTGGACAAGGCGGCCGCGGCCATCCAGCCGGCCGATCCGCCGCCGACGATGCACACGCGCCGGATGTTGCGACCGCTCATAAAACCCCTCTCCCGCCTTTCGCGGGAGAGGAGGGGCCCAAGCCGAAGGCTTGGGAGGTGAGGGTCTTGCTGACTCCGCCGTACAGACCCTCACCTCCCATCGCCGCGCGATGGGCCCCTCCTCTCCCGTAAGGACGGGAGAGGGGAATCACCGCCCGCCCTCCACCGTCAGCAGCTTGTAGGTCCACGGCGCCAGCGCAAGCTCGGTCGAGGCGTTCAATGTCACCGACCTGCCACCGTCGAAATCGCGATAACGGCCGTGATGAAGGTTCTCGCTGAAGGTCACACGCTGCGGCTCAGCCGAGAAGTTGAACACGGCGAAGACCCGAGCGTCGCCTTTCTGCCGAACGAAGGAGAAGACCTTCGAAGGCGCCGAGTTGACGACCCCGATCATCCGCGCGCCCCACGGCGCGTTCCACAGCGCCGCGTTGCGGTGCTTGAGCGCGAACAGGCGCTTGTAGAGGTCGCCGATCGGGTGCGGCTTCCAGGCGATCGGATCGCGCTCGAAGAATTTGAGGCGCTTGGGATTGCCGGCCTCCTGGCCGTTGTAGATGAGCGGGATGCCCTCGCCGGCGACCGAGAGGACGATGGCGTTGGTCAGCGCCGGGCCGAATTTCTCGAACTGGGTGCCGTGCCAGGTATTCTGGTCGTGATTCTCGACATAGGCCATTCGCATCGCCCCGGCCGGCCAAGCGCTTTCATTCTCGCTGTAATAGCCGAACAGGGCGCCGACGTCGGCCTTTCCCTGGGCGATGTTGGCGACCGCATCGTACCAGCCCCAGGCGTAGCTGGCGTCGAAGGCGCGGTAGTGGAGGTCGCGCATCTGCGCCTCGGCGAGCATGAAGACCGGCTTCTCGCGGTCGAGGTCGGAGCGCACCCGCTCCCAGAAATCGAGCGGCATGTAGGCGGCGACGTCGGCCCGGAAGCCGTCGACATCGGCCTCCTTCACCCAGAAGCGCATCGCCTCGGCCATGTAGCGGCGGATTCCGGACCGGCGGAAGTCGAAGTCGATGATGTCGGACCAGTCCCACCAGGGCGTCGGGCGGAAGTCGCCCTTCCAGTCGCGGTCGTACCAGTCGGGATGCCGGGCGACGAGCGGATTGTCCCAGGCGCTGTGGTTGGCCACCCAGTCGAGGATGACCCGCATTCCGAGCGCGTGGGCGGTCCTGACGAAGGACTTGAGATCCTCCATCGTGCCGAACTCGGGATTGACGCCGTAATAGTCGCGGACGCTGTAGGGGCTGCCGAGGCTACCCTTGCGGCTCTTCTCGCCTATCGGGTGGATCGGCATCAGCCAGATGATGTCGGCGCCGAGCGCCTCGAGGCGGGGGAGCTGCTTCTCGGCGGCGCGGAGGGTGCCTTCTTCGGTGAACTGCCGGGTGTTGAGCTGGTAGAGGACGGCGTTTTTCGACCATAACGGGTGCTTCGCCCCGGTCAGATCGACGGGATCGTAGGGATCGGCGCCGGCCGGAGCGCACCAGGCGAGGGCGACCAGCGCGAGCAGCAGGCGGATCATGCCGGCTCCTCGACGCGCAACATCGCAAAGGCCGCGAGGACCATCACCCCCGCCGCGAAGGCCATCGTCCAGATCGGATCGCCGGGGAAGAAGCGCTTCATGATCGAGCCCATCACCGTCGCCACCAGCAATTGCGGAACGACGACGAAGACGTTGAACAGGCCCATGTAGATGCCGAGCTTCCTCTGCGGCAGGGCCGAGGCGAGGATGGCGTAGGGCATGGCGAGGATCGAGGCCCAGGCGATTCCGACCCCGACCTCGCTCGCGATCAGCATCCGCGGGTCCTTCAGGAAGAAGAAGCTCGCATAGCCCAGAGCGCCGCACAGCAGGGCGAAGATGTGGGTTCGGACCCGGCCGATCCGCCCCGCGAGCAAGGGGAGCAGGGTCAGCGCGGCGATCGCCGCGACCCCGTTGTAGGTGGTGAACAGCACCCCGACCCAGTTCGCCCCTTCCTGATAGGCGGGGCTGTCGGCGTCGGCGGCGCCGTAGAAATATTGGGCGACGACCGGAGTGGTGTTGATCCACATGATGAACAGCGCCGACCAGCTGAAGAATTGCGCCAGAGCGAGCCGCTTCATCAGCTCGGGCATTCCGGCAAAGTCGCCGACGATATGGCCGAGCATGTTCGGAGCGCTGCCGCCGCGAGCGCCGACGATCGCGACGATGCTGGCCGAGCCGTAGGCGATCAGCAGGCCGCCGAGCAGATAGACCTCCTTTTCGAGGCCGAGCTGGCGCACCGCGAGGACGACGATGACGCCGGCGGCGATCCAGACGGCGCTCGAGACGAAGCTCCGCGACGCGAGCATCCGGACGGTGTGGCCTTCCTGCTCGGCGCGGGCGCCCTCGAACTCGGCCATCTGCTCGGGGCTGTATTCGCGGGTCGTCAGCACCGTCCACAGCACGGCCAGGAACAGCGCCACGCCGCCGAACCAGAAAGCGTAGCGGACCGTGTCGGGAATGCCGCCATCGGGCGCCACGTTCGCGACCCCGAGCTGCTCCAGCGCCCAGGGGACGATCGAGCCCACCACCGCCCCCGCGCCGATGAAGGCGGTCTGGACGGCATAGCCGGCGCTGTGCTGGTCCTTCCTCAGCATGTCGCCGACGAAGGCCCGGAACGGCTCCATCGAGACGTTGAGCGACGCGTCGAGCACCCACAGCATCACCGCCGCGAACAGCAGCGCCGGCGCCAGCGGCATGACGAAGAGAGACAGAGCGGCGAGGATCGCGCCGGCGAGGAAGTAGGGCCGCCGCCGGCCGAGCCGGCCGAGCCAGGTGCGGTCGCTCATATGGCCGATCACCGGCTGGACGAGCAGGCCGGTGAGCGGCGCCGCCACCCACAGAGCCGGCAAATCATCGAGGCTGGTGTCGAGCGACTGGAAGATCCGGCTCATGTTGGCGTTCTGGAGCGCGAAGCCGATCTGGATTCCGAAGAAGCCGAAGCTGATGTTCCACATCTGCCCGAAGCCGAGCCTCGGCTTGGTCGCGATCGTCGGAGTGTCGGTCACTGGGCGGCTCCTGCAGGGATCGCGCAATGGCGCGCGATGAAATCGGCGTGGGACGCGAGCCGGCCGACGACATGGTCGACATGCTTGCCCGCCAGGCCGAGGAACTCGGCGAGCTGCTCGGCGGAGGGCTGGTCGGCGAGCGGATGATAGCCGGCCGGGGCGATGCCCTGCCCGGTCATCACCTGGAGCCAGCCGACCTCGGCGAACAGCTCCTCCGGGTTGCGGAAGATCCGGCCGTTGGCGCGGAACAGGGCGATCCGGCGCTCGAGGCTCTCGGGAAGCGCCATGTCGCGGCAGGCGCGCCAGAACTCGCCGTCGCGGCCGTTCGCCCAATAATGGAAGACGAGGAAGTCGCGGATCGACAGCCATTCGACGTCGGTCTGGCGGTTATATTCGTCCACTTCCTCCGGGACGATGCCGCGCCCGGGGAAGAGCTGGAGAAGCCGGGCGATGCCCGACTGGACGAGGTGGATGCTGGTCGATTCGAGCGGCTCCATGAAGCCGCCGGCCAGGCCGAGCGCGACGCAGTTGCGGTTCCACGCCTTGCGCCTCTTGCCGGCGACGAAGCGCAGCGGCAGCGGGTCGGCGAGGGCCGGCCCGTCGAGATTGGCGAGCAGCACGCGCGCCGCTTCGTCCTGCGACGTGAAGGCGCTGCAATAGACGTGGCCGTTGCCGGTGCGGTGCTGGAGCGGGATCCGCCACTGCCAGCCGGCTTCGCGGGCGCTGGCGCGGGTGTAGGGGGTCAGCTCGCCGCCCGCCGCGCAGGGCACGGCCAGGGCTCGGTCGCAGGGCAGGAATTTCGACCAGTCCTCATAGCCGGTCTTGAGCGCCTGCTCGATGACGAGGCCGCGGAAGCCCGAGCAGTCGACGAACACGTCGCCGCCGATCCGCTCGCCGCTCTCCAGCACCACCGCCTCGACGAAACCGTCCTCGCCGCGCAGGGCGACGTCGCGCACCTTGCCCTCGGTCCGGCGGACGCCGCGCGCCTCGGCGTAGCGGCGCAGGTATGCGGCGTAGAGCGAGGCGTCGAAATGGAAGGCGTGGGCGAGTCCGCTGGGCAGCCGGTCGGGCCGTTCCTCCCAGCGCCCGAAGCGGTTGCGGCGGGCCGCCTGGGCCGAGGCCGAGAAATCCCACAGCGAGGCGGCGCCGCCCTCGGCCCGGTGGCGGAGCCAGTAATGATGGAAGGGGATCAGCCCGAGATCGCGGCCGATCGTCCCGAAGGCGTGGAGGTAGCTTTGGTCGGGCCCGCCCCAGCCGACGAACTCGATGCCGAGCTTGAACGTCCCCGCCGTCGCCCGGACGAACTCGTCCTCGTCGATTCCGAGGCCGGCGTTGAACAGCCTGAGCTGGGGGATGGTCGCCTCGCCGACCCCGACCGTTCCGATCTCCTCGGATTCGACCAGGCGTATCTCCGCCTTCCGCCCTAGGAACCGAGCCAGCGCCGCGGCCGCCATCCAGCCGGCGGTTCCGCCGCCGACGATGACGATGTTGCGGACGTTAGGAGTCATGCCGGGAGCCATACCCCCTCTCCCGTTCTTACGGGAGAGGAGGGGCCCAAGCCGTAGGCTTGGGAGGTGAGGGTCTTGCCGACTCGGAGGTACAGACCCTCACCTCCCACCGCTTCGCGGCGGGCCCCTCCTCTCCCGCGAAAAGCGGGAGAGGATGCAGTCCGCCGAGCCACTTGAAATTCGCTGCGACTCAGAACTTGTAGTTGAAGCCGGCGAGGAAGCGGCGGCCGTAGATCTGATAGTCGATGACGGTGAGCGGGACGTTCGGGTTGAAGATGGTCGCGAACCGCTCGTCGGTCAGATTCTGGCCCTGCAGATAGAGGGACAGGCCTTCGAACCGCGAACCGTCGGGGAATTCGTAGCCGATCTGGGCGTCGACGATCGTCTCGCCGAGCGCCTGCCGCCGGGTGCGGTTGCCGCCGAAGCCGGACAGCTCGCCGAGGAAGGTGGTGCGGTGGCGGACGCTGCCGCGCGCCGAGAAGCCCGCTTTCTCGAAATAGGCCGTCCCGTTCGCCACCCATTTCGAATAGCCGGGGATCGGCTCGGGATTGCTCGTCGGGGTCTCCTTGATCCGGGTCTTGGTGTAGGAGACGCCGCCGGTGAGGCCGAACCCGTCGAGAGCGTCCGCGAAGACGTTGAACGGAAGGGTCGCCGCGGCCTCCGCGCCGTACATATGGCCGCCGTCGGCGTTGACGGCGGTGCTGAGCCGGCCGATGCGCGTATCGATCAGGGCCTCGTCGCCCGGGCTGAGCGGATAGCCGGTGAAGTCGAACGGCGTCTCCCGCGGGTCGTAGATGAAGTTGGTCAGGTCCTTGTAGAAGAGCTGCACCGCGACGTAGCCGCTGCGCCCGAAATATTTCTCGACGTTGAAGTCGATCGCATTCGCCCGGGTCGGCCTCAGGAACGGGTTGCCGCCGCTGCCGGTGATGATCCCCTCCGCGATGTTGACGCCGTAGTTGACGGCTATCCGCATCTGGTCGAGCCGCGGCCGCTGAATCTCGCGCGCCAGCGCCAGGCGGAAGATCCAGTCGCTCTCCAGCCGAAGCGAGAGGTTGAGGCTGGGCAGGATGTCCCAGAATTTGGCGCCGGCCTCCGCCGCCGCGAGCGCGCCCCCGGAAATGACGCTGCCGTTCGAGGACTGGTTCGTATGGATCGCCTGGACTCCGACATTCCCGGTCAGGACGGCGCTTCCGAGCTCGGTCCGGATGTCCGCCTGGACGTAGCCGGTCCAGAGCTTTTCGCTGACCGTATAGGCCTTGCCGACGACGTCGGGGTTCGCGTTGTTCGACACCAGGGTGTAGACGTTGCCCGCGGCGAGCAGGTCGCGGGGGTCGTAGCTGACCATCGGACCGAGGCCGAGATAATCGAGGTTGGTCGGATCGAGCAGGAACTCGGCCGGGATCGGCGCTTCCAGGGCGCCGCCGGCGAGTCGGATGAGCGCCTCGTCCGGCTTCAGGCTCTTCTCGCGAAGCGTGTAGTTGAAGCCCGCCTTGACTCCGGAGAGGAAGCCGCCCTCGAGCTCCTTCTCGAGCTGGCCGCGGAACTGCCAGAGCTCGTCGTCGATGATCCGGTTGTTGTAATAGCCGACCTGCGGCAGCGTTCCGCCGCCCCAGCCCTGCGGGTCGGTCAGCTTGATCAGGTTGGTATCCGAATAATTGAGGGTCGGATCGAAGATGATCCCGCGCCGCGTCGCCTGGAAGGCGATGGTGTCGCGCGCGCCGTTGTTGGCGCCGAAGCCGGTGCCCGAATAGCTTTCGAGGATCAGCTCGTTGCGGTCGGTCCGCGAATAGCCGAAGTCGAAGAAGCCGTTCAGCCCGTTCTCGCCCTCATAATTGAGGTTGATGCCGCTCGAGAAGAGCTTGGCATGACGCTCGAAGGCGTCGTTGCGGATGACGCCCTCGACGCCCGTCGCGATGCCCGAGACCAGGAAGCCGTCCTCGACGACTGCGGATCCAGGCTGCAGGCTGGCGTTGCCCCAGGCGAGCGGAAGCTCGATGCCGCGCTTGATCTGGTCGTCCTGGAAATCGGAGTAGAAGGCGTCGACCGTGGCGGTGAAGGTCCGGGTCGGCCGGAACTGCATCGTGCCCTGGAGGCCGAGGCGCTTCAGCTGGGTCGAGGTGACGTAGGATTTGGAGCCGCCGATCACATAGGGATCGGCGTCGGTGCCGCTGCCCGGATAGCCCCAGGCGTTATATTCCTGCAGCTGGTAGGGCTCGTCGACGTAGGAGGCCGCAAGCGCGACGCCGATCGTATCCGCGGCGAACTGGTCCACGTAGGTGCCGTTGAGGCGGAAACCCTTGTCGTTCGAGCCGGCGTTGAGCTTGCCGAGATCGGCGTAGGAGCCGCGCGCGCCCACCGCGAAGACGCTTCGGCCGCCGAAGTCGAGCGGCCGGATGGTGCGGATGTCGACGGTTCCGACCAGGCCCTGGCCGACCAGGCTGGCGCTCGGCGACTTGTAGACGTTGACGCTTCGGACGACCTCGGACGGGTATTGATCATATTCGACGGCGCGGTTGTCGCCGGTCGAGGTCTGCTCGCGGCCGTTCAAGAGGGTCATCGAGAAGTCCGGGCCGAAGCCGCGGATCGAGACGACGTTCGCTCGGCCCGAGACCCGCTGCGCCGCAAGCCCCGGAAGGCGCGCGATCGATTCGGCGATCGAGGCGTCGGGCAGCTTGCCGATATCCTCGGCCGAGACCGACTCGATGATCTGGTCCTGCTGCTTCTTCTCGTTGACCGCGCTCTCGAGGCTGGCCCGGAAGCCGGTGACGACGATGTCGCCCTCCTCGGCCTCGTCGACGGGCGCGGCGGCCTCGGGCGCCTCCTCGGGCACGTCCTGCGCCGCGGCCGGAGCGGCCGCCAGGGCGAAGGCGGCGACGCCGCCGAGCAAGTACCAGCGCCGCGAGTCGAAGCGATTCGTCATCCTCGGGTCCTCTCAGTTCAGCCGCCGAATGCCCCCACCCGGACGACCCGTTGCATCCCCGGAGGAGCCGCGCGCCGCCGAAAAACGGCGGAAAAGCGCGCATCGAGCACCCCCTGTTTCCATCGGCGCCGCCTCGGCCGCGAAGCTTCCCGGCGAACGCCGCACGCCGCGATGATCTCGCGGTCTTCGAGTTTCGCAAATTACTGCAAATTTATCGCCGCACTTGCAAGCGCGAATTATTCACCGAGCCGCGGCCTGTGGCATTGCCGCCACAGTGATCGATTGAGTTTCCTCGCTTTTCCGTCGCCTCTCAGCGGAATAAAGGATGGGCGGACCGAATCGCCCTGCCCCTTGACCCTGGCGCGATGCTTCTGCAAAGAATTGCAAAAAGCTGCAAATGTGGCGGAGAGGAGGGGCCGATGCGTCCGATTTCGGCACTGGTCATCGGGGCGGCGGCCCTCGCTTCGGCGGGCGCGGCGGCCGCACAAACCTATCTCGACCGGTCTCCGGCCGAGGAGATCGTCTATTTCGTGCTGCCCGACCGGTTCGAGAATGGCGACCCGTCAAACGACCGGGGCGGCCTCGCCGGCGGAAGGCTCGAGACCGGCTTCGATCCCGCCCACAAGGGCTTCTATCACGGCGGCGACCTCAAGGGGCTGACCCGCCGGCTCGACTATATCGCCGGACTCGGCGCCACCGCGATCTGGCTCGGGCCGATCTACCGGAACAAGCCGGTGCAGGGGCCGCCGGGCCGCGAATCGGCCGGCTATCACGGCTATTGGATCACCGACTTCACCGACGTCGACCCGCATTTCGGCACCCGCGAGGATCTGAAGCGCCTGGTCGACGCCGCCCATGCGCGGGGGATGAAGGTCTATCTCGACATCATTACCAACCACAGCGCCGACGTCATCAAATATCGCGAATGCCCGGCCAACGACTGCGCCTATCGGAGCCTCGCCGATTATCCGCATTCGCGCCGCGGCGGCGTCGCCGGCGAGGCGATCAACCCGGGCTTCGAGGGCCTCGACAAGCCCGCCCAGCGCCCCGACAATTTCGCCCGCCTGACCCGGCCGGACTTCGCCTACACGCCCTACGTGCCCGAGGCCGAGGCGGGGGTGAAGAAGCCGGCCTGGCTCAACGACCCGATCTACTACCACAATCGCGGCGACACCCACTGGACCGGCGAGAGCTCGACGATGGGCGATTTCTCGGGCCTCGACGATCTGTTCACCGAGCATCCGCGCGTGGTCGCCGGCTTCGTCGAGATCTTCGGCCGATGGATCGACGATTTCGGAATCGACGGCTTCCGGATCGACACCGCCCGGCACGTCAATCCCGAATTCTGGCAGGCCTTCGTCCCCGCCATGATCGAGCGGGCGAAGGCTCGGGGCATTCCCAACTTCCACATCTTCGGCGAGGTCTACGATCCGGACCCGGGCATGCTCGCCCGCTTCACCCGGGTCGACACCTATCCGACCGTGCTCGATTTCGCCTTCCAGTCGGCGGTGACCGACGTGGTCGCCAAGGGCCAGGGCACCGCCCGGCTGGCGCGGCTGTTCGCGGCCGACCCGCTCTATGCCGGCGGCGAGGCGACGGCGCGGCAGCTCCCGACCTTCCTCGGCAATCACGACATGGGCCGGTTCGCCCGCTTCGTCCGCGAGGCGAATCCCGCCGCGAGCGACGAGGAGGTGCTGAAGCGCGTGATCCTCGGCCACGCGATGATGTTCCTCGCCCGCGGCGTTCCGGTCGTCTATTACGGCGACGAGCAGGGCTTCGCCGGCGACGGCGGCGACCAGGACGCGCGCGAGGACATGTTCCCGAGCCGGGTCGCGATCTACAACGACAACAGGCTGGTCGGCTCCTCGGCGACGACCGCGCAGGCCAATTTCGATCCGCAGGCGAAGCTCTACCGGGCGATCGCGGCGCTGGCGGCGATCCGCCGCGGCGACCCGGCGATCCGCAACGGCGAGCAGCTGGTCCGGGCCCATGGCGAGTCGCCGGGGCTGTTCGCCCTCTCGCGCCGGGCGCCCTCGGGCGGCGGCGAGACGCTGGCCCTGTTCAACAATTCGACGTCGGCGGTCACGGCCCACGTCGCCGTCGACCCGGTCTCGGAGCGCTGGACCTCGGTGCGCGGACGGTGCGGCGCCAGGGCGGCGGCGCCCGGCAGCTACCGGGTCGAGGTGCCGGCGCTCGATTACGTGGTCTGCAGGTCGGCGCGGTGAATCCGGGCGCGCTGGAGCGCGTCGGCGCCGCCCCGGCCGCGGCGGCGGCCGAGTGGTGGCGGGGGGCCGTCATCTACCAGATCTATCCGCGCAGCTTCGCCGATTCGAACGGCGACGGCATCGGCGACCTGCCGGGAATCGCCGCCCGGCTCGGCCACGTCGCCTCGCTCGGAGTCGACGGGGTCTGGCTGTCGCCCTTCTTCACCTCGCCGATGAAGGATTTCGGCTACGACATCGCCGACTATCGCGGGGTCGACCCGGTGTTCGGGACCCTCGACGATTTCGACCGGCTGCTCGAGCGCGCCCACCGGCTCGGACTCAAGGTGCTGATCGACCAGGTCTATTCGCACAGCTCCGACCAGCATCCCTGGTTCCAGGAGAGCCGCTCGAGCCGGGACAATGCCAAGGCCGACTGGTACATCTGGGCCGACGCCCGGCCGGACGGCTCGCCGCCGAACAACTGGCAGTCCGTTTTCCACGGCCCGAGCTGGACCTGGGACGCGCGCCGCGGCCAATATTATCTGCACAATTTCCTGCCCGGCCAGCCCGACCTCAACCTCCACAAAAGGGAGGTCCAGGACGCCCTCCTCGACGTCGCGCGCTTCTGGCTCGACCGCGGCGTCGACGGCTTCCGGATCGACGCGATCAACTTCGCGATGCACGACCCTTTGCTGCGCGACAATCCGCCGGTCCCGGCCGGGACCGGCCGGCGCACCCGGCCGTTCGATTTCCAGCACCATCTCTACAACCAGTCGCATGCCGACATCCCGCTCTTCCTCGGCCGGCTGCGCCGGGTCGCCGACGGCTACGGAGCGACCTTCACCGTCGCCGAGGTGGGCGGCGAGCAGGCCGACCGCGAGATGAAGCTCTACACCGAGGGGCCGGACCGGCTGAACAGCGCCTACGGCTTCAACTTCCTCTACGCCCGGACCCTGACCCCGGAGGTGATCGACTCGGCGATGCGGCTGTGGCCGGGCGGCCCCGGCGAGGGCTGGCCGAGCTGGGCCTTCTCCAACCACGACGCCCCGCGCGTCGTCTCGCGCTGGGGCGCGGGCCGCGACCCGGCCGGCTTCGCGAGGCAGGCGATGCTCCTGCTGATGTGCCTCAGGGGCAACGTCTTCCTCTACCAGGGCGAGGAGCTCGGCCTGCCCCAGGCCGACGTGCCGTTCGAGCGGCTTCGCGACCCGGAGGCGATCGCCAACTGGCCGGAGACGCAGGGACGGGACGGGGCGCGGACGCCGATGCCGTGGCGGAGCGGGGCGGCCAATGCCGGCTTCTCGCAAGGGGAGCCCTGGCTTCCCCTCGATCCCGCCCATGTCGGCCTGGCGGTCGACCGGCAGGAGGAGGATTCGGCTTCGGTCCTCAACCTCACCCGCCGGCTGATCGCGCTGCGCAGGACCTGTCCGGCGCTTCGCACCGGCGCGATCCGCCGGGTCGAGGCGCCGGCGCCGCTGCTCGTCTTCGAGCGCGGCGAGGGGGCGGAGGCGCTGCTGTGCGCCTTCAACCTGGGCGACGAGGCGGCCGAATGGGCGCTGCCGGCCGGGTGGCGGATCGTCGAGCGGGTCGGCGAGCCGATGGCGCCGCTTTCCGGGCTTGTCGCGGAGCGGGCGAGGTAATGATGAAGGATCGTCATGCCGGACTTGATCCGGCATCCACCTGCCTCCCGCGGACGGAGAAGGAAGGTGGACCCCGGATCAAGTCCGGGGTGACGGCTCAGTTCCTACCCCCCGCAGCTCTCGCGAACGATGAGATCCGTCGGCAGGCGCTCCGAGCGCATGTCGGTGGCGGCGCCGGCGTCGAGCAGCTTGGAGACGAGCAGACGTCCCGCCCTCGCCGTGTCCTGCTTCACCGTGGTCAGCGCCGGCCGGCTGTAGCGCGCGAAGGGGACGTCGTCATAGCCGACCACCGACACGTCCTGCGGCACCTTGATGTTATGGTGGTTGAGCGAGCGGACGGCGCCCAGCGCGATGAGATCGCTCGCCGCGACGATGCCGTTGAACTGGACCCCGCGGGCGAGCAGGGCGTCGACCGAGGCCTCGGCGGATTCGACGGTGAAATGGGCCGGGACCATCAGCTGGGGATCGAGCGGCCAGCGCATCTGCTCGTGCGCCTCGACATAGCCGCGAACGCGCTGGGCGACTTCCGGGGCTTCGGTGTCGCCGAGGAAAACGATCCGGTGCCGGCCGAGACGCATCAGGTGGAGGGTCGCGCGCCGCCCTCCCGCCAGATTGTCGGAGCCGACCGAGCAATAGGCCTGGTCCGGGAGCTGGGCGCCCCAGACGGCGAAGCGGGCGTCGCTTTGGGCCAGGCGGTTGAGCGCATGGTGAAGCGAGCTCTGGCCGAGGAAGATGACTCCGTCGGCCCGACTGGTACTCAAGGCGGCGGAAAGATCGTCGAAACTGGCCGGGGTGACATGGCTGACGATGAGGTCGCAGCCCCGCGCCCGGGCGGCGTCGCTGATCCCGGCGAACAATTCGAGCAGGAAGGGATCGTCGATCTGGGCGTCGCGTCCCTGAGGCGGCGGGACGACCAGGGCGATGGTGCCGGTGGCGCCGATCGGCCCGGCCGGCATGTAGCGGCGGAACGGATAGTCATTCTCCCGGGCCAGCTTCCAGATCAGCTGCTTGGTCCGGTCGTTGACCGCCGGGCTGTCGTTGAGTGCGCGCGACGCGGTCGATATGGAGACGCCGGCGAGAGCGGCGATGTCTTCGAGGCGGGTGGTGCGGCGGCTCATCGTGCAAACTTTGCTGCAAAAAATGCGAATGACGCAAGGGGCATGAGACGATGATCCGGATAATGCTGATTATTCTGGCCTTCCTCGCCGTCCCGGCCGTGGCCGCGCCGGTCAAGGTCGCCTCGCCCGAAGGAGTGCTCGAGGTCACCGTCGACGTGAACGGCGAGGGGCGGCCCGAATATAGCGTCTCGCGCCTCGGCCGGCCGGTGATCCTGCCCTCGCGGCTCGGCTTCATCCTCACCGACGCGCCGAAGCTGGAACGCAATTTCGAGATCGCCTCGTCCGGGCGCCGGAGCGCGGACGAAACCTGGGAGCAGCCCTGGGGCGAGCGCCGGTTCGTCCGCAACCGCTTTAACGAGCTGCGCGTCCGGCTGACCGAGAAGGCGGTGCCGAAGCGAAGCCTCGAAATCGTCTTCCGCGTCTATGACGACGGACTCGGCTTCCGCTACGAATTCCCCGACCAGGCGGCGCTCAAAGAGGTCAATATCGGCGAGGAGATCACCGAGTTCGCGCTCGCCGATCCGGCCACCGCCTGGTGGATTCCGGCCTTCCAGTGGAACCGCGAGGAATATCTCTACAACCGGACGAAGGTGAGCGAGGTCGGGATCGCCCAGACGCCGATGACGGTGCGCACCGACGGCGGCCTCCACATCGCCTTCCATGAGGCGGCTTTGGTCGATTATTCCGGGATGAACCTGCAGAACGAGGGCCACGGCCGCTTCCGGGCGATCCTCACCCCCTCGGCCGAGGGCGCCAAGGTGAAGCGGACCGCCCCCTTCCCGACGCCGTGGCGGACGATGCAGATCGCCGACAGCGCCGGCGGGCTGGTCGAGAACGACCTGATCCTCAACCTCAACGATCCGAACAAGCTGCCCGACGTCCGCTCCTGGTTCAGGCCGTTCAAATATGTCGGAGTCTGGTGGGCGATGCATCTCGACAAGGAGAGCTGGGGGCCGGGTCCGAAGCACGGCGCCACCACCGCCAACGTCAAACGCTATATCGATTTCGCGGCGAAGCACGGCTTCCGCGGAATCCTCGTCGAGGGCTGGAACGAGGGCTGGAACGACGACTGGTTCGCCAACGGCAGGGATTTCAGCTTCACCGAGCCCTATCCGGACTTCGACATCGAGGAGCTCGCCCGCTACGCCCGCTCGAAAGGCGTGCACCTGATCGGGCATCACGAGACGGCGGGCAACATTGCGGTCTACGAGCCTCAGCTCGAGGCGGCGCTAGACCTCTACCGGAGGCTCGGAATCGACGCGGTGAAGACCGGCTACGTCGCCGACATGGGCGGAATCCAGGCGCGCGGGGCGGACGGGAAGATCCGCTTCGAATGGCATGAGGGCCAGGTCATGGCCCGCCACCATCTCAAGGTCGTCCAGGAAGCGGCCGAGCGGCATATCGGGATCAATCCGCACGAGCCGATCAAGGACAGCGGCCTGAGGCGGACCTGGCCCAATTGGGTCGCTCGCGAGGGCGCCCGAGGCATGGAGTTCAACGCCTGGGGCCAGCCGCCCAACCCGCCCGAGCATGAGGCGAACCTCGTCTTCACCCGGATGCTCGCCGGGCCGATGGACTTCACCCCCGGGATCCTCAGCCTGGAGGGCCGAGGCCAGCCGATCCTGTCGACCCAGGCCAAGCAGCTCGCCCTCTACGTCGTCATCTACTCCCCGATCGTCATGGCCGCCGACCTCATCGAGAATTACGAGAAGGAGATGCGGCCCTTCCAGTTCATCAAGGACGTGCCCACCGACTGGGCCGAGAGCCGGGTGCTGAACGGGGAGATAGGCGATTTCGTCACGATCGCGAGGAAGGACCGGGACAGCGAGAATTGGTATCTCGGGTCGGTGACCGACGAGAACGGGCGGGCGCTCGAGGTGCCGCTGTCCTTCCTGACTCCGGGGCGCAGGTACCGGGCCCGGATCTACCGCGACGGGCCGGCGGCGGACTATCGCGGCAGGGGCAAGGAGATCGTCATCGAGGAGCGGGACGTGACCAGCGCCGACGTTCTGACCCTCCGGCTCGCGCCCGGCGGCGGCCAGGCGATCCGCTTCGTGGCGGGGGGGAAGTGAACCGCGGGAAAATCCCCTCTCCCTGCAGGGGAGAGGGACAGCCGTCGCGCAGCGACGGCAGGGTGAGGGCACGGCGCCCCGCACGGCACTGCCCTCACCCTCCCAAAGCTTCGCTTTGGGCCCCTCCCTCTCCCCTACAGGGAGAGGGGTTCAAGGCCCTCCTCGCCTTGGTGCTCCTCCTGCTCCTTTTCCTCCCCGCCCCTGCGCTCTCCGCCCCCTCGGGCCCCGGCGAGCTCGTCCAGTATCGCCACTTCCCCTCGCGCCATGTCGAGCCGCGCAACGTCACCGTCTGGCTGCCGGACGATTACGACCCGAAGGGCGAGCCCTACGCCGTGCTCTACATGCACGACGGGCAGAACCTCTTCGACCGCCGCACCTCGAGCTTCGACAAGGAATGGGGGGTCGACGAGGCGGTGACGAAGCTGGTCGGCGAGGGCCGGATGCGCCCGACGATCGTCGTCGGCGTCTGGAGCACGCCGAAGCGGCTCAGGGAATATGTGCCGGCCCGGGCCTTCGACCGCCTGCCCCCCGCCTATATGGGCCGGGTCGGAGGGCTTTACGGCGGAACGCCGCTTTCGGACGGATATCTGCGTTTCCTGGTCGGCGAGCTGAAGCCGTTCGTCGACCGAAGCTTCAACGTCCGCCGCGACCGGCGCTCGACCGCGATCATGGGATCGAGCATGGGCGGCCTCATCTCGCTCTACGCGATCAGCGAATATCCCGAGGTGTTCGGCTCGGCGGGGATGGTCTCGACCCACTGGCCACTTCTGCTTCCGCCCGAAGGGCAGACATTGTCGGACTCCGATCTCAACGCCGTGGCCACCGCCTTCGAGGGCTATCTGCGCGCGAAGCTTCCCCGGCCCGGCCGCCACCGGCTCTATTTCGACCATGGCAGCGAGACTCTCGACCGCCATTACGCCGCCTATCAGGCGCGCATCGACCGGCTGGTGGCGGCGCGCGGCTGGAGCCCGGGGCGCGACTGGATCAGCCGCAACTTCCCGGGCGCGGCGCACGAGGAGAACAGCTGGCGGGCGCGGGTCGACATCCCGCTCGCCTTCCTGCTCCCCGCTGAAGGGGGACACGTACTTTTTCGCGAAAAAGTACGTGTCCCCAACTCCGCGCGATGACCGGGATCGTCGCCATCGACATCGGCGGAACCCACGCCCGCTTCGCCCTCGCCGAAGTCGGCGGCGGCCGGGTGCTCGGCATGGGCGAGGTGTGCACCCTCAAGACCGCCGAGCATGCCAGCCTGCAGACCGCCTGGGAGGCGTTCGGAGCCGTCGCCGGCCGGCCCCTCCCGCCGGCCGCGGCGATCGCCGTGGCGGGACCGGTCCAGGGCGAGGTGCTCAAGCTGACCAACAATCCCTGGGTGATCCGGCCGGCCCGGATCCCGGAGAAGCTGGGCGCCGAGCGCTACACTCTGGTCAACGATTTCGGCGCCGTCGGCCATGCCGTCGCCCAGCTCGGCGACGAGCATTTCACCCATTTGTGCGGACCGGACAGGCCGCTGCCCGAAGAAGGCGTGATCAGCATCGTCGGCCCCGGCACCGGCCTCGGGGTCGCCCAATTGCTCCGCCGCGGCGGGCGCTATCACGTCATCGAGACCGAGGGCGGGCATATCGACTTCGCGCCGCTCGACGGCCTCGAGGACCGGATCCTCGCCCAGCTCCGCCAGCGCCACCGGCGGGTGTCGGTCGAGCGCGTCGCCTCGGGCATGGGGCTCACCAACCTCTACGAGGCGCTCGCCACGATCGAGGGGCGCGAGCTCAGATTTCGCGACGAGAAGGCCCTGTGGCAGGCGGCGATGGCCGGCGAGGACAGCCTCGCCGCCGCCGCCTTCGACCGCTTCTGCCTGTCGCTGGGGGCCGTCGCCGGCGATATCGCCCTCGCCCAGGGGGCCGCGGCGGTCGTCATCGGCGGCGGGCTCGGCCTGCGCCTCGCCCGCCACCTGCCGAGATCGGGCTTCCGCGACCGCTTCATCGCCAAGGGCCGGTTCGAGCGGATGATGGACGAGATGCCGGTCAGGATCATCACCCACGAGCAGCCCGGCCTGTTCGGCGCCGCCGCCGCCTTCGCGGCCGAGCATGGCGGCTGACCGCGATCGGTCGGGCGATCGGAGCAAGAAAGAGAGCGCTTCGACAGGCTCAGGACGAACGGGTAAAGTGATTCCCCGCCTTCAGCGCTTCAGGAGCCCCGTCATGCGTCTGCTGCCGATCCTGTTCCTCGCCGCCTGCGCCTCGGGCTCCGCGTCGGAAGCGGACCTGTCCAGGGAGCTCGCCGGCCGCACCGCGGGAGAGGCCGAGGAATGCGTCCCGGGCTCGTCCGCCGGCAGCCTCGTCGCCCGCGACTCGCAAACCCTGGTCTACCGGGACGGCGACACGCTCTGGGTCAACCGGCTCGAAGCCGCCTGCCCGGGCCTGCGTCCGACCAGCACCCTCATCGTCGACCTGCACGGCTCCCAATATTGCCGCGGCGACCGGTTCCGGACGGTCGAGCCGGGAGGCTCCATCCCCGGGCCGACCTGCCTGCTCGGCCGTTTCACGCCCTGGCGCCGCTAGCGTCTCGACAAGCGAAGCGCGCTTTCCTAGATATCGGCGGCCCGAGCGGGCGTAGCTCAATGGCAGAGCAGAAGCTTCCCAAGCTTACGACGAGGGTTCGATTCCCTTCGCCCGCTCCAGCGGCTCCCGCCGCCGGCATGGCTTGCCTGTTCCGGCCCGGCCGCTAGCATCTCGTCGAGCGGGAGGGGCCGGGATGGGGGCGATCAGGGAAATCTATGCGCGCGTTCCGGCGCTGGCGAGGGCGGTGCCGTGGCTGGTGCTGCTCGTCTTCGCGGCCGAGCTGGCGCAGCATGCGGCGGAGATTCGGCTCGGCATGTACGAAGCGGGGCCGCTCGCCCCCGGCGCCCGCCGCACCCGGCTGCTGTTCGGGCTCGCCAAGGTGCTCGCCATCCTTGCGGTCCTCATCTTCGCCCTGCGCTGGTGGCGCTTCGACGGCGATTCGCGCCGCGCCGCCCGGCCGACCCTGGCGCTGTTCAGGGGGCTCGCCATCCTCCTCCTCGTCCAGGCTGGAGCGGAGATCGTCCTCGCCCTCGTCGCCCGCGGCGCCGGAGCGGCGCTCGGGGCGAGCGGCCGAGGCGCGGAGGTCGCGCTGGCGGTTGGGCCGATGCTGCTCTGGCTGTTCCTCGCGACCCTGCTCTATCCCTGGTATGTCGGCCTGCTCACCGAGGACCGGGCGATGACGCTGCGCCGCTCCGTCGCCGGAGTGCGGGGCCGGATGTGGGAGAGCTTGGCGCTGCTGCTGGCCGGAATCCTGCCCGCCATGGCGCTCCATTACGCGCTCGGCTACGCCGCCGAGGGACGGGCCGAGCCTCTGGTCTGGGCGCTGATGCTGGTCGACGCGGGGGTGGTCGCCTTCCTCGCTCTGGCCCTCGCCTCGACCTATTTCACCCTCTACCGCCGGGCCGCCGAGCGGGTACCGGCCTAAATCCCCTCTCGGACCACCTCGCGGCCCTGCGCCTCGAGCGCGGCGGCGAGGGCGGCCTCGCAGGCGGCCAGCACGGCCGGATCGGTCGAGCGGATGACGAAATTGGCGCCGACCCGGCCTTCGCGGAAGAAGGGATAGGAGCCGATCTGGCAGCCGGGATGGGCGCGCTCCGTGTCGGCGAGCAGGGCCGCCACCTCGCTCTCGGCGGTCCAGCTGCCGATCGTCCGCGACAGCAAGGGCTTGCCGCCCGGAATCGTCCCCGACAGCGCCTCGAGCATCAGGGTGGCGATGTGCGGCACCCCGGCGAGGATGAAGATGTTGCCGAGGCGGATCCCGGGGGCGCCCGAGACCCGGTTCTCGATCAGCTCGGCGCCCTCGGGGACCCGCGCCATCCTGAGGCGCGCGTCGGTGATCCCGCCGCGGGTCGCGTAATAGGCATCGAGGATCGCCCGGGCCCGCGGGTGGACGACGACCGGCACCCCGAGGGCCAGGGCGATGGCGTCGACGGTGATGTCGTCGTGGGTCGGGCCGATCCCGCCGGTGGTGAAGAGATAGTCGTTCCCGGCCCTCAGCGCATTGACCGCCGCCGCGATCTTCTCCGCGACGTCCGGAACGATCCGTACCTCGGCGAGGCGTATGCCCTGCAGGTTGAGCCAGGCGCCGATCTGGGCGACGTTCCTGTCCTGGGTTCGCCCGGAGAGGATCTCGTCGCCGATGACGAGTAGGGCCGCGGTCCAGATGCGTTCTTCGCTCACTCCAGGCTCCGTCGCGGACGCCCAGACCCGTTCGGGCTGAGCTTGTCGAAGCCTTTCCCTGTACTTTCATACTGGAGAAGGAAAGACCTTCGACAAGCTCAGGCCGAACGGAGTTTGCCTGATCGCCAACCGAAATTTGTCGGATGCCGCCGCGGCCCCTATATCCGGCCGATGACCGAATATCAGGCGATCAGCGGCAGCGAAGTGCTCGGCCGCAGCGGGGCGATCAAGCTCCACGGGCCCGAGGCCTTCGAAGGGATGCGCCGCGCCGGCCGGGCCGCCGCCGAGGTGCTCGACACGCTCGTGCCTCACGTCGTCCCCGGAATCACCACCCAGGCGATCGACGACATCGTCCACCGCGAAATGATCGCCCGCGGCGGGATTCCGGCGACTCTCGGCTATCGCGGCTTCACCGGCAGCTGCTGCACCTCGATCAACCATGTCGTCTGCCACGGCATTCCCGGCGACCGCACCCTCAAGGACGGCGACATCGTCAATATCGACGTCACCATTCTCCTCGACGGCTGGCACGGCGACACCAGCCGGATGTTCCTGGTCGGCGACGTCCCGATCCGCGCCCGGCGCCTCGTCGACATCACCTACGAATGCATGATGCTGGGCATCGAGCAGGCGCGGCCGGGCAGGTTCCTCGGCGACATCGGCCACGCCATCCAGACCCATGCCGAGAAGCACCGCTACGGGGTCGTCCGCGATTTCTGCGGCCATGGCCTGGGGCGGCTGTTCCACGACGCGCCCGAGGTCGTCCACGCCGGCCGGCCGGGAAGCGGGCCCGAGCTGAGGCCGGGGATGTTCTTCACGATCGAGCCGATGATCAACCTCGGCAAGCCGGGGGTGAAGCTTCTCGAGGACGGCTGGACCGCGGTCACCCGCGACCGCTCGCTGTCGGCCCAGTTCGAGCACAGCGTCGGGATCACCGAGGACGGCTGCGAGATCTTCACGAAGAGCCCGGCCGGGCTGGACCGGCCGCCTTACTAGGCAATTGGCGGAGTAGACCGCAGGACATGTCATGCCGGACTTGATCCGGCATCCACCTTCTCTTTGCCGGCCGCGTGTCGAGGAAGGTGGACCCCGGATCAAGTCCGGGGTGACGAGCTCATGACTAACCTGCTGACCTACTTGAATTTTCTCGAACCTCCCCCCATCTCCTCGCCATCGTTCAACAACGGAAAGGAGGTGGTCTGATGTCTCATTGTCATATGCCGCGTGCGGCGGGTCGGGTGAGCGCAGCCTCCACGGGGGTTCGCGCCTGAAGATCCAAGGCCGCATTTCCGGCTGACAATGGAAAGGCCGTCCCGAGAGGGGCGGCCTTTCGCAATATGGGGCAATTGAAATGGCGGCGCCGCGCGCATAGCCTCTCCGCGATCGAGGCGGGGGAGAAGAAGCATGCGTTGGATTGTGACCGTCGCTCTGGCGCTGAGCGCCGCCGCATCCTGGGCCCAGGTGCCGAAGGACCAGCTCGCCAAGCCCCCGGCCGACGCCAAGCGCTACGTCATCATGTCGACCGCCGGCAAGCATGGCGAGGCGAGCGAGTGGACCGATTCCGACGGCACGCGCTGGGCCCGGGCGAGCCTCGTCCTTCGCGGCCAGGTCTGGGAGATAGACGAGGCGGTGAAGCTCGGGCCCGACGGGATGATCGAGCGCTACACCGCGCGGGGCGTCAGCCCGCAGGGGGACGTGGCCGAGACCTTCGCGGTCGCCGGCGGCAAGGCGGAATGGAAGTCGCAGATCGACCAGGGCTCGGCGGCCTATGGCGGGCCGGCCATCTATTATCCGGCCGGGCCGGGCTCGCTCAGCTTCGAGCATCTCGTCGAGCGGCTGCTGGCCTCGCCGGACCGGAGCGTGGCTTTGCTTCCGGGCGGGCGGGCGAAGATCGAGCCGCTGACCAGGGCGCGGATCGGAAGCGGCGCCTCGCAGCGCAATGTGATCGCTCATGCGATCACCGGGATCAGCAATTCGGCGATCCCGGTGTGGACCACCGAGGACGGCAAATATTTCGCCTCGGTCGGTTTCCTCTCCACCCTGCCGGTCGGCTACGAGGATGCCCAGCCGGTGCTCGAGAAGGCTCAGGACGAGGCCCTGGCGGCGCGCTCGCCGCTGCTGGCCAAAAAATTCCTGGAGGCGCCGGCGGGGCTCGTCGCCTTCACCAACGTCCGCGCCTTCCTCGACGGCAGCCGCTTCGCCGAGGACCAGAATGTCGTCGTCGACAAGGGCAAGATCGTCGCCGTGGGGCCCGCGGCCAGCACCAGGCCGCCCGCCGGCGCCAGGCTGATCGACGGCCGGGGCAAGACCCTCGTCCCGGGCCTGTGGGACGCGCATATGCATTTCTTCGACGACAGCTCGGGGCCGATGCTGCTGTCGCTCGGGATCACCTCGGCGCGCGATCCGGGCAACGTCACCGCTTTGACCATGGCGCGGCGGGAGCGGCGGGAGAAAGGCGACCTGCTCAGCCCGAAGGTCTACGCCTCGACCCTGATCGACGGCAAAGGCCCGAACACCGCCCAGGTCGCCGAGGTCGCCACCTCCCAGGAGGAGGCGATCGAGGCGGTTCGCCGGGCCAAGACGAACGGCATGACCGGGGTCAAGTTCTACGGCACGTTCAACCCGGCCTGGCTTCCCGCCGCGGCGGCCGAGGCGCACAAGCTCGGGCTCCATGTCAGCGGCCATGTGCCGGCGGGGATGCGGACTCTCGACGCGATCAACGCCGGCTATGACGAGATCACCCACGTCTACTTCGCGATGATGCAGGCGATGCCGGACGAGGTGGTCGCCGTCTCGAACGGAATCCAGCGCTTCCAGGGCCCGGGCCGCTACGCCAAGGACGTCGACCTGAACGGCGAGGCGATCCGCACGCTGATCGAGACGATGGCGCGCAGGAAGACCGTCGCCGATCCGACGCTGGTCGTCGCCGAGAGCCTGTTCGTTCCGGAGAATGGCGACCTCTCGCCGGCCTATGCGCCCTTCGTGGGAACGCTGCCGCCGGCGACCGAGCGCCAGTTCCGCCAGGGCGGCTTCGCCGTTCCCGCCGGGCTCACCCGGGAGGATTGGCGGGCGAGCTACCGGAAGCTCGCCGGCCTGGTCGGGGCGATGCACAAGGCCGGGGTGCCGATCGTCGCCGGCACCGACGGCAGCGGCATGGAGCTGGTCCGCGAGCTCGAGCTCTACGTCCAGGACGCCGGCTTCACGCCCGCGGAGGCGCTGGCCGCCGCGACCATCGTCCCGGCGCGGCTCGTCGGGGCGGACTCGAAGACGGGCTCGATCGCGGTGGGCAAGGCCGCCGACCTGGTTCTGGTCGACGGCGATCCGTCGAAGCGGATCGGCGACCTCCGGCACACCCAGTGGGTGATGATGGACGGCAAGCTGATGGACGCCGACGCCCTGCGCGCCGCCGGAGGGTTCGGGGGAAGGCCGAAATTCGCCGAATAGGGCAGCTGTTTCGGAAGGCGATTCGCGGCCGCGGTGGCTGTGAAGCTTGCGAAACCGACACATGCCATTGGTCAAAGCCGACAGTGTCAGCTTCACCACCGTAAGGGAAAGGGAAGCCAGGGCGCGAAGGAACGGCATGGCTCGATCATAGCAGATCGAGGCGCTTCAGTCCATGGTTTGTTCTGGTTTTCGACTCTTTTGTTCCCCGACGAAGGCCGGGGCCCAGCCGCTGAGGACTGGATCCCGGCCTGCGCCGGGAGACAATTCTAGCTTCCGGCCGCCGCCCGTTCGACGCTGAGCGCCGCCTCGACCATCCGCTCCCAGACCTCCGGGTCGCCGGCCGCGGCCATCACCTGGTCCGGCTCGCGCAGGGTGCGCAGGACCGCGAGCGCATCCTCGACATATTCGTGCCAGGTCTCGTCGACGGTCGGGCCCGCCGAGGGATCGTCGCCTTCGGCGTTGCTGCTGTGGTCGCGGCCGGCGAGCACCCGGGCGATGCGCTCGACCAGGGTCAGGTTGGAGACGGGCATGGACGAACCTCCTTCGTTTCGAGGGGACAACGTCAAGCGCGGCGGCGGGTTGCGGTGCAGCGGCGAGGTTGTCGAGCGGCCGGAACGGAGGCATCATTCCGCATTCGAGAATCGCATGGGAGAGACTCCGTGAAACCGAGCGACAATTGCGCCAAGCTCGTCCAGCAATTCGAGGGCTGCGCCAGGAAGCGCGCCGACGGCAGCTTCGAGGCCTATCCCGACCCCGGGTCGGGCGGCGATCCCTGGACGATCGGCTGGGGCTCGACCGGATCCGATATCAAGAAGGGTACGGTCTGGACCCAGAAGCAATGCGACGACCGCTTCAACGCGCATCTCGACGAGTTCGCGGCCGGGGTCTCGAAGGCGATCGGCGACGCTCCGACCACCCAGAGCCAGTTCGACGCGATGGTGAGCTTCGCCTACAATGTCGGCCTCGCCAACCTCAACGCCAGCACCCTGCTCAAGAAGCACAAGGCGCGCGATTACGCGGGGGCCGCCGCGGAGTTCGCCCGCTGGAACAAGGCGGCCGGGAAGGTGCTCGCCGGGCTCACCCGACGGCGCGGGGCCGAGGCGGCGCTGTACAAGGGGTGAGCCGGCGTCGCCCCAGCGAAGGCTGGGGCCCCGGCGGGCGAAGGGCGCGGGCGCCTTCACCCGCTGGGGTCCCGGCCTTCGTCGGGACGACGCGTTACAAAACCTCGAACAGGCCGGCGGCGCCCATGCCGCCGCCGACGCACATGGTGACGACGACCCACTGGACTCCGCGGCGCTTGCCCTCGATCAAGGCGTGGCCGGTCATCCGGGCGCCCGACATTCCGTAGGGGTGGCCGATCGAGATCGAGCCGCCGTCGACGTTGAGTCGCTCGTCGGGGATTCCGAGCCGGTCCTGGCAGTAGAGGACCTGGACCGCGAAGGCCTCGTTCAATTCCCACAGGCCGATGTCGTCGACGGAGAGGCCGAAGCGATCGAGCAGCTTGGGCACCGCGAAGACCGGACCGATGCCCATCTCGTCGGGCTCGGTTCCGGCGACGGACATCCCGACGTAGCGGCCGAGCGGCTTGAGGCCGCGGCTTGTCGCCAGGCCCGACTCCATCAGCACGCAGGCCGAGGCGCCGTCGGAGAGCTGGCTGGCGTTGCCGGCAGTGATCATCGCCTCGGGGCCCATCACCGGCTGCAGCTTCTGGAGATCCTCGAGCGTCGTCTGCGGGCGGTTGCCCTCGTCCTTGGCGAGGGTCACCTCGTGCATCGAGGTCTCGCCCGTCTCCTTGTCCTTGACCAGCATCTTCGCGGTGACGGGCACGATCTCGTCGTCGAACCGCCCTTCCGCCTGCGCCTTGGCGGTGAGCTGCTGCGAGCGCAGCGCATAGGCGTCCTGGCGCTCGCGGCTGACGGTGTAGCGGTTGCCGACCACCTCGGCGGTCTGGATCATCGGCATGTAGACGCCGTTGTGCATCGACAGCAGCTCGGGATCGGGACCGACCCGCATCTCGGCGGTCTGGACCATCGAGATCGATTCGACTCCGCCGGCGACCATCACGTCCATCCGGTCGACGATGATCTGCTTGGCGGCGGTGGCGATCGACATCAGGCCCGACGAGCATTGCCGGTCGATCGACATTCCCGAGACGGTGACGGGGAGGCCGGAGCGAAGCGCCGCGGTGCGGCCGATCGTCGTCTGGACGCCCTGCTGGAGCGCGGCGCCCATGATCACGTCGTCGACCTCGGCCGGATCGATCTTCGCCCGCTCGACCGCCGCCTTGATCGCGTGGCTGGCGAGCGTCGGCGACGGAGTCGCGTTGAAGGCGCCCCGGTAAGCCTTGCCGATCGGCGTGCGGGCGGTGGAAACGATGACGGCTTCGCGAGTGGCCATGTGAGGATACTTTCCGATGGGGGCGTCCCGGTCTCCTAGCGCGGAGGAGGTGGCGGGTACAAGGCGGTGGGATGGACAAAGGCCGGCGCGTCTGTTATAACATTTGTATGAACACCACCCTCAAGATCAGGAAGTTCGGCAATTCGGCCGGAGTCATCCTTCCCAAGGAGCTGCTCGTTCAGCTCGGCACGGAGGTGGGGCAGCAGATTTCCGTGACTCGGACTCCGCGTGGCATCGAGCTGTCCGCGGTCGAAGCGGATTTTGAAACACAAATGGCCGTAGCGAGGGACGTCATGGTCCGGCGGCGGCGAGCGCTCCGCGAACTTGCAAAATAACTTATGGCTGAAAGCTGGATTTGGCTCGCGGCCGACGTCGCGATGGCCGCTCATGCCGAGCAGCTTGCCGAGCATGGCGGCGGAGAAGGCGTTCGCGACCCCGGCGCGCTCGAAAGTGCGCTCGCGCGGCCGCAAAACCTTGCCGTCTACGGCAACCCCGATGTCGCGGCTCTCGCGGCATCCTACGCATTCGGCATCGCTCGCAATCACCCCTTCGTGGATGAAAACAAGCGCACCGCTGCGGTGATCAGCGAAACATTTCTGATCCTGAATGGCTACGAGTTGACAGCCTCTGACGCAGAGGTGGTCGTCGCTTTCCTCGGCCTCGCCGCCGGTGAGCTGAGCGAGGAGGAGATGGCGGACTGGTTCCGCCAGAGGATCTCCGAAGCGCCCTAGACGAAGATGAGGCCGATCCAGTCGGCGACGAGGGCGGGCTTCTCCTCGCCCTCGATCTCGACCGTGACGTTATGGACGAACTGCCACTGGCCCGGCCTCTTCTCCTCGAAGCGGACCAGGGTGAAGCGGCCCCTCACGCGCTTGCCGGAGCGCACCGGCGCCATGAAGCGGACCTTCTCGAAGCCGTAATTGACCCCCATCTTCACCCCTTCGGGACGAAGCATCGCATCGGCCGCCATCCGGCTGAGCAGCGACAAGGTGAGGAAGCCGTGGGCGACGGTGCCCCCGAAGGGGGTCTTCGCCGCGGCTTCCGGGTCGATATGGATGAACTGCGGATCCTCGGTGATCCCGGCGAAGGCGTCGATCCGGGCCTGGTCGATCACGAGCCAGTCCGAGACCCCGACTTCGCTGCCGACCTTGGCGCTGATCTCTTCGATGCTGGCGATGGGCATGGAGGCGGTCTAGAGCGCCCGGGACACCAGACTCAAGCCCGGCGAGGAGATGACATGGCGGACGCTACGGCAACCGCGCGTAGAGAATTGAGGAAGCTGCACCGGGCCCCCGAGCCGGAGGTGCTGAAGCCGCTTCTGCGCGACGCCGCGCTCGACCCCGATTCGCGGGCGCGGGTCGAAAAGCGGGCTCTGGCGATGCTCGGCGAGCTTCGCTCCGCCCAGGCGTCGGGCTGGGTCAACCAGTTCCTCCAGGAATATCGGCTCAACACGTCGGAGGGCATCGCGCTCCTGTCGCTGGCCGAGGCCTTCCTTCGCGTTCCCGATCCCGAGACGGCCGACCAGCTGATCGCCGACAAGCTCGGCAATGCCGACTGGCGCTCGCACAAGGGCAAGTCCAACTCGACCCTGGTCAACAGCGCGACCTGGGGCCTGGTGATCGGCCGGGCTTTGGTCAGCGAGAGCGAGCAGGCCAGCGCTCTGAAACGCCTGCTCGCGCGGGCCGGCGAGCCGTTCGTCCGCCAGGCGGTCGGCGCGGCGATGCGGCTGATGGGCGAGATTTTCGTCATGGGACGGACCATCGACGAGGCGATCAAGCGGATGGAGAAGAAGGAGAATGCCGGCTTCACCGCGAGCTTCGACATGCTCGGCGAGGCGGCGCGCACCTTCCCCGACGCCGAACGCTATTTCCAGTCCTATGCGGACGCGATCCGGGCGGTCGGCCGGGTGGCGGAGCGCGGCCACAGCATCTCGGTCAAGCTCTCCGCCCTCCACCCGCGCTACGAGGTCGGCCAGTACGACCGCTGCGTCCCCTCGCTGATCGGGCAGGTCGAGGCCCTGGCGGTGCTGGCCAAGCAGGCGGACATCGCCTTCACCATCGACGCCGAGGAGAGCGAGCGGCTCGAGATGAGCCTCGACATCATCGAGGCGGTCGCCGGCCTGCCCTCGCTCAAGGGCTGGGACGGGCTCGGAATGGCGGTCCAGGCCTATGGCAAGCGCTGCCGCCCGACCATCGCCTGGGCGGATTCGATCGGCGGCGCCACCGGGCGGCGGATCGCGGTGCGGCTGGTCAAGGGCGCCTATTGGGACAGCGAGATCAAGCGCACCCAGGAGCAGGGCCTCGCCGATTATCCCTTGTTCACCCGCAAGGCGGCGACCGACGTCTCCTACCTCGCCTGCGCGAGGGACATGCTGGCGGCGAAGAACATCTTCCCCGCCTTCGCCACCCACAATGCGCTGACCGTGGCGACTATCCTCGAATGGGCGGGGACGAGCCGCGACTTCGAGTTCCAGCGGCTGCACGGCATGGGCGAGGGCCTCTACGAGAGCCTGGTCCGAGAGCAGGGCTACCATACAAGGATCTACGCTCCGGTCGGCGGCCATCGCGACCTGCTCGCCTACCTGGTCCGGCGGCTGCTCGAGAACGGCGCGAACTCCAGCTTCGTCCACCAGCTCGCCGACGAGCGGCTGAGCGATTCGGACCTGATCGCCGACCCGGTGGCGAAGATCGCCGCGGTCGGCGGCACCCGGCATCCCGCCATCCCGCTCCCCTCGGAGCTGTTCGCTCCGGAGCGGCCGAACAGCCGGGGGATCGACCTCAACGACCGGCCGGAACTCGAGCGGGTGGCGAAGGCGGTGGCCGAGCCGCTCGATTTCGCGCCGCCGACAAGCCCCGACGCCGGCGAGCTCGTCACCCGGGCGCTGAAGGGCTTCGAGGATTGGTCGAGGCGAAGCGTCGAGGAGCGCTCGGCCTGCCTAGAGCGGCTCGCCGACCTGCTCGAGCAGGAGCGCGACATGCTGATGCGGATCGCGGTCCAGGAGGCGAAGAAGACGATCCCCGACGCCCTCGCCGAAGTGCGCGAGGCGGTCGACTTCTGCCGCTATTACGCCGCCCAGGCGCGCCGGCATCTCCAGCCGGTCGAGCTTCCCGGGCCGACCGGCGAGCGCAACGTGCTGAGGATGGAAGGCCGCGGCGCCTGGGTCTGCATCGCGCCGTGGAACTTCCCGCTCGCCATCTTCCTCGGCCAGGTCTCGGCGGCGCTCGCCGCGGGCAACAGCGTCGTCGCCAAGCCGGCCTCGCAGACGCCGGAGATCGCGGCCTATGCGGTCCGCCTCGCCCACGCGGCGGGGATCCCCGAAGATGCGCTGATCCTCGCCGCCGGACGCCGCGACATGGGCCAGAAATTGATGGAGGACGTCCGCATCGCCGGAGTCGCCTTCACCGGCTCGACCGCCACCGCCAAGACCATCGCCCGGACCCTGATCGCCGACGATCATCGCGACATCATCCCGCTGATCGCCGAGACCGGCGGGATCAACGCGATGATCGTCGATTCGACCGCTCTGCCCGAGCAGGTCGTCCAGGACGTGATCACCTCGGCCTTCCGCTCGGCCGGCCAGCGCTGCTCGGCGCTCCGGCTGCTGGTGCTCCAGGAGGATATCGCCGAGCGGACGCTCGAGATGCTGTCGGGGGCGATGGACACGCTCGTCGTCGGCAATCCGGCCGATCCGCGCACCGACGTCGGACCGGTGATCGACAAGCCAAGCTACGACCGGCTGATGGGCCGGCGCGAGGCGATGAAGGACCGCATCCTCAAGACCGTCGCGGTGCCGGAAGGCGGGCTGTTCGTGCCGCCGACGCTGATCCGGATCGACTCGATCGAGAATCTGCGCGAGGAATGGTTCGGGCCTTTGCTCCACGTCACCACGTGGAAGGGCGACCTCGCCGAGACGGTGCGGCGGGTCAATTCCTCCGGCTTCGGCCTGACCATGGGCCTGCACAGCCGCATCGCTCGGGCGGCCGAGACGGTCGAGGAGACCGGCACGGTCGGCAATCTCTACGTCAACCGTTCGATGATCGGAGCCATCGTCGGCTCGCAGCCGTTCGGCGGCGAGGGCCAGTCCGGCACCGGCCCGAAGGCCGGCGGGCCGCATTATCTGCCCCGCTTCTGCGCCGAGCGGGTGACCAGCACCGACACGACCAGCGCCGGCGGCAACGCGACCCTGCTGAGCCTGGAGGACGTGGGGCTCTGAGGTGAGCGGATTACGGGTCCGCGAATTCGATTCGAGCGCGATCGGCCGCGCCGTTTACGACCCGGCGGCGGGCACGCTCGACCTCTGGTACCGGGGCGGCGACCGCTATCGCTATTTCGAGGTGCCGGAGGCGATCTACGAGGCGCTGGTCGAGGCGCCCTCGGCCGGCGAATATGTCAACCGCGAGATCAAGCCGCGCTTTCGCTGCAAGATCGAGGAACGCAAGCGGCGCTTCCGGCCGGAGTGAAGGATCGGTCCCTTCACTTCCTCCCCCGGATTTCCGGGGGAGGGGGACCGCGCGAAGCGCGGTGGAGGGGCTCTTCGGACTCGGCAAGGCCCCTCCACCGTCCTTCGGGCGGTCCCCCTCCCCTGCAAATGCAGGGGAGGAATTAGGCTAGAGCGCCGCCTTCAGCCGGTCGACCAGGTCGGTCTTCTCCCATGTGAAGCGGTCGCCGTCGGGCTGGCGGCCGAAATGGCCGTAGGCCGCGGTCGCGAGGTAGATCGGCTTGTTGAGGCTGAGATGGGTGCGGATGCCCTTCGGGGTCAGCCGGACGAGGGTCGGGAGCACCTCCTCGAGCCGCTCGGCGGTCACTCCGTTGGTCTCGGTGCCGTGCAGGTCGACGTAGAGCGACAGCGGCTCGGCGATCCCGATCGCGTAGGAGAGCTGGATCGTGCAGCGCTTGGCGAGGCCGGCGGCGACGACGTTCTTGGCGAGGTAGCGGCTGACATAGGCGGCCGAGCGGTCGACCTTGGTCGGGTCCTTGCCGCTGAACGCTCCGCCGCCGTGCGGGGCGGCGCCGCCATAGGTGTCGACGATGATCTTGCGGCCGGTCAGGCCGGCGTCGCCGTCGGGGCCGCCGATCTCGAAGCGGCCGGTCGGGTTGACGTAGATCCTGGTCTCGTCGGTGATGAAGCCTTCGGGCAGGACGTCGTTGAAGACTCCGACGACATAGTCGCGAAGCGCCTTGTACTTGGCCGGGTCGGACCCCTCCATGCCGTCGTCGCAATAGCCGGGAGCGTGCTGGGTCGAGACGACCAGAGCGGTCGCCGCGACCGGCTCGCCATTCTCGTAGCGCAGGGTCACCTGGCTCTTGGCGTCCGGCTCGAGGAAGGGCGCCGCGCCGCTGTGGCGGTCGGCGGCGAGCCGCTCGAGGATCCGGTGCGAATAATAGAGGGTTGCGGGGAGCAGGTCCGGGGTCTCGTCGGTGGCGTAGCCGAACATGATGCCCTGGTCGCCGGCGCCCTCGTCCTTGTTGCCGCTCTCGTCGACGCCCTGGGCGATGTGCGCGGACTGGCCGTGGAGATGGTTCTCGAAGCTGGCGGTCTGCCAGTGGAAGCCCTCCTGCTCGTAGCCGATCTTCTCGACGACGTGGCGGACGACCTGCTCGATCTCGTCGCGGACTCCCGGCGCCCAGCCATGGGTGTCGGGGAACTGAGCCTCGTCATAGACGCCCTTGCAGCGGATCTCGCCGCCGATGACGATGCGCTGGGTGGTCACGAGCGTCTCGCAGGCGACCCGCGCCTGCGGGTCCTTGCCGATGAACAGGTCGACGACGGCGTCGGAAATCTGGTCGGCGACCTTGTCGGGGTGCCCTTCGGAGACCGACTCGGACGTGAAGAGGTAGGAGTTGCGCATCGGGATCAACCGGCCTTCCTGAAATCTGGAGGGGACGTAAGGATATAAACATATCCTTATATGCGGCTTCCCTAGCCGCCTTTGCGCCGTCCTGCAATCCGCTGCGCGCCGAGCGCGAGGGCGACCAGAAGCAGCGCGAAAAGCATCGGCAGGAGGTTGCCGAACCGCGCGAAGGGCGTCGGCGGCTTCGCCCCGGGCAGGCGGCTGTCGATCACTCCGGCCTGGCGCCAGGGCAGGCTTGCCAGCAGCCGGCCGTCCGAGTCGATGACGGCGGAAATCCCGGTCGGGGTGGCGCGGAGCACCGGCAGCCCCTCCTCGATCGCTCGAAGCCGAGCCTGGGCGAGATGCTGGGGCGGGCCCCAGGCCCCGAACCAGGCGTCGTTGGACGGGTTGAACAGGAAGTCCGGCCGGTTGCGCCGGTCGACCACCTCGCCCGAGAAGATGATCTCGTAGCAGAGCTGGAAGCCGACCTTGCCGGCGACGGGCAGATCGAGCGTCGTCGCGCCCGGCCCCGGGTCGAAGTCGACGTCGCCGGGGGCGAGGCGCGACAGGCCGAGCGCGGACAGGATCGGCCGCATCGGCAGATATTCGCCATAGGGGACGAGATGCGCCTTGTCGTAGCGGGCGAGGATCCGTCCCGCCGGATCGATCGCGAAGACGCTGTTGGTGGCGCTGGTGACGTCGAAGCCGTCGGCGGAGCGCCAGGTCACTCCGCCGGTAAGAAGCAGATCGCCCGGGCCGAGCATCGCGGCCACGGCGCGCCGGAGCCGGACCACCTCGCCCGCATGGCCGGGGTCGCGAAGCCCGTTCTCGAGCGGGCGGGTCACCGCCGCTTCCGGCCACAGCAGCAGGCGCGGCGAATCGCGGCCGCCGCCCGAATAAGCGGCGAGCCGGACGAGATTCTCCTCCTCGAAGCCCTCGCGCCATTTGTCCTGCTGGCCGATATTGGGCTGGACTATCCGGATCGGGATGCCGGCCGGAGCGGCGCCTCGTCCGCCGACCATCGCGCCGACGCCGCCCAGCAGGCCGACGATGGAAAAGGTCGCCAGGGCGAATCGCCATTGCCGCAGCCGAAGGAGCAAAAGGACCCCGCCGGCGAGGACGACCATCCCCGAAAGACCGTAGGTGCCGACCAGCCGGGCGCCCTTGGCCGCCGGCAGCGCCGCGACCGACACTCCGAGCGGGTTCCAGGCGAAGCCGGTGAACATCGTCGCTCGCAGCCATTCGGTGACGATCCACGCCGCCGCGAAAAGCAGGACGAGGCGCGCGTCGTCGCGGCGTCCCCAGCGCCAGGCGAGGCCGGCGGCGGCGGCCGGATAGACGGCGAGATAGAGGGAGAGGAGGACGACCGCGACATAGCCGAGCGAGGCCGGCATCTCCGCCTGGTAGGTGAAGGCCGTCGCGATCCAGTTGAGGCCGAGGACGAAATGGCCCACCCCGAACCACCAGCCGCGGGCGAGGGCGCCGCGGAGGGTGGAGGCGCCGCGAACGAGCCACAGCAGCAGGGCGAAGGCCACCAGGGTCAGCGGCCAGAGCCCGACCGGCTCGAAGCCGCAGGCGGCGGCGAGACCGGCGAGGAAGGAGAGGAGGAGAGGCTTCACCGCCCTGTCATTGCGAGGAGCGGGGCGACGAAGCAATCGGGAAAGACGAGAGGCCCCGGCCCGGACCTTGGGCGCTCGCGCAGGATTGGTCCAATCCGGACTCAGCTTTCGTTGACAGCACGAGCGCCCGGCAGGCTAGCTCGCACCCTTGCGCGAGGGCGGGGGCTTTCCACGAACGATGGGTGCGGCGCCGAGCTTCAGCAACCTTCGGCCGGGCTATCCGATCTGCCCGCCCGCCGTGGCGCGCCACATGGTGTACCGCCTGCGCCTCGACGACAATCCGCACTGGCCGAGCGACAAACAGCGATCCCGGACCAAGGATAAGTGGGCGGCTCTGTGCGAGCGCTTTGCCGAGCATGTGGCCGAGCTGCGCCGTGACTACGGAAATCCGGACGACAAGGTCAATTTCCTCGAGCCCGGTGAGCCCGCCGATGCCGCCAAAGGCTGCTTTTCTCTCGGCGCGAGCTGCCTGGTGCCGATCACGAAGGCCGATGAGCCCGACGGCTACCGCTTACGGGTTCGGATCGACGTGCACACCGAACTCGTCAGCCTGACTTACCTGTTCGACCGCATTGTCGGGGGCCGACTGGCCGAGTGCATCGCCGGATTGAAGCGCGACGCGCCGAAGGCCCGTCCGGCGAGCGATTGGCTGTTTGACGGCATGTGGAACGTCAAGGCTGGCCGGGCAAGGCGAGTCGCGGCCGCCAAGGCCGTCGCGAAATGGGGCCGATTGGTTATTTCAAAACGGCGGCGGGATCGCTGGAACGACGTCCACATCACCGATTTCAAAGGGATCATCGTCTGTCCCGACCCGGAATGGCTGATGGGCGAAACGAAGATCGGCGACGACATCGACGAACCGACGCACAGGCGTCCCGATCGCCGCCGTACTTTGGCGCCCCACCTCGCTACGTTCGCTGAGCGGCACAACGAGCTGATCAGGGCAATCGCCGATCCCCATTCGCTCGATCTTGAGGCAGGCGAGCCCGGCGATTCGGTCAGCCGCGCCTGCATCAAGGGCGGCGAGCCAGTCGTGTGCGGGATGCTCGATGGCGCGGCCCTTTACGCGGCGGCCCTCGGCGAGTGGGGAGGTGACGAGAAGCCGCATCCCATCCGGCACCTCCTCGTTTATGCCGGCCATTCTTATTCGCAGGTCGGGCGGCTGGTGCGGCGGATGCACGTCCTCGGCGAACTTCGCCACGCGGCGCTCATCGATTACGACGCCGACGATAAGCTGAACCCCTCGCCGGGCCGGCGCGGGTTGCGCGAGACCAGCCGCAAGCTGCGTTCGCTCGGACGAGAGCTGACCGCGGACACCCCGCGAATCACGGCGGCGCTCGAGCTCGCGGAGGGAGCGGCAGCGGCGCGAGGCAACGCCGGAGCCCCGCACCGGACGAAGGTGCGTCCTTTTACCGCGAAGCAGGCGATGGATCGTCTGACCAAGATCGTCAACGAATTGGCCGACGTCAGCGCCATGGTCGATGGCGGGCTCACCCACCGGGTTGAGCAATCTCGCTACTATGCGGGGGAGTTCAAGGCGACCGTGGAGCAACTGCGGATCATCCGCCTCGGCGCATGGCAGCCCTATGACGATTTCGTTCAGCGCTACATCGTGCACCTGTTCGCGCGCGTTGATCGGATCGGCAATCGCTACGAGGCCCTCGGCCGCCGCGTCGACCGTCTGCTATTCTTCCAGCAGGCGAAGCTGCTCGACCGCTATACCGACAATGTGGCCCGGACTGTCGAAAAGATCGGCAAGGTCACCGAGGCTCTGGAGAAATCGGCGCGCGCGCAAACGCACCTCTTGAGTGCAGCAGAGTGGTTCGCAGCAGTATTTCTGATTTATTATACCGGAACTGTTGTGAAGTATTCCGTCGAAGCCCATCAAATACCGTTTGTTACCAAGGAGCTCTACACATTGTGGTGGACTCGTACGATGGTGGCAGCGAGCATGGTGCTGGTCGCATACATCGCATACAGCAAGACAAAAAGGTGGCGGACAGAACGAAAGAAGCGCGCAGCGGGTTCGGCGAACAGCGCCAGGGGAGCGGAACCCCAGACCCTCCCCCAGCCGCGATAAATCCCCCGTCGGCATTGCTTCGCCGCGGCGCCGCTGACAAGACGTCCCCATGACCCGCCCTCCCTTCCACCTCGCCTTCCCCGTCCACGATCTCGACTCCGCCCGAGCCTTCTACGGCGGGCTGCTCGGCTGCCCGGAGGGGCGGAGCGCCGGGGACTGGATCGACTTCGACTTCTTCGGCCATCAGATCGTCGCCCATCTCGACCCGACCATGACCCCCCGCCGCGCCCACAACCCCGTCGACGGGCACGACGTGCCGGTGCCGCATTTCGGAGCGGTGCTCGCCATGGCCGAGTGGCGGGACATGGCGACTCGGCTCGAGACGGCGGGAACCGAGTTCGTCATCGCGCCGACGGTGCGTTTCCGCGGCCTTCCGGGCGAGCAGGCGACCATGTTTTTCCTCGATCCGTCGGGCAACGCGCTCGAAATCAAGGCCATGGCCGACCCGGCCAACCTGTTCGCCAAACAGCCTTGAAGCTTGCACTCCGGGCCCGGGCGAGGCACAGCCCGCAAAATGTGCCCTTTCGGCGGCTCCACGCGTTTGGAGACCGCAGCATGACCTTTGAGGTGAAAGTGACCTTCTTTTCGACCCGCGGCCGGCCGGAGCGCGCCTTCCGATGAGCCTCCACGATCCCAAGGCGATCAATATCGCCATCGTCGGCGTTGGCAATTGCGCGAGTTCTCTCGTGCAGGGCCTCGCCCACTACCAGAACGGCGGCGCCAACGACCAGATCGGGCTGATGCACTGGGATCTCGGCGGCTACCGGCCCAAGGACATCCGGATCGTCGCCGCCTGGGACATCGACCGCCGCAAGGTCGGCAGGGACGTCGCCTCGGCGATCTTCGAGAAGCCCAATTGCACCGCCATCTTCTGCGACCATGTGCCGGCGAGCAAGGTCGAGGTCGAGATGGGGCGGGTCCTCGACGGCTTCTCCGAGCATATGGCCGACTGGCCCGACGACCGGACCTTCCTCCCGGCCGACCTGCCCCAGCCCGAGAAGGCCGACGTCGTCCGCCGCCTCAGGGAGACCGACGCCGACGTCCTCCTCAACTATCTGCCGGTGGGCAGCCAAGAGGCGACCGAATTCTACGCGGAATGCGCGCTGGAGGCGGGCGTCGCCTTCGTCAACAACATCCCGGTGTTCATCGCCTCGGACGAAGCGTGGGCGGAGCGCTTCCGCAAGGCGGGCGTGCCGATCATCGGCGACGACATCAAGGCGCAACTCGGGGCGACCATCGTCCACCGGGTGCTGACCGATCTGTTCAAGAAGCGCGGAGTCAAGCTCGAGCGGACCTATCAGCTCAACACCGGCGGCAATACCGACTTCCTCAACATGTCGAACCGCAAGCGGCTCGCCTCGAAGAAAATCTCGAAGACCGAGGCGGTGCAGTCGGTCGCCGAGCGCCGGATCGACGACGACAACATCCATGTCGGCCCGAGCGATTATGTCGCCTGGCAGAACGACAACAAGGTCTGCTTCCTGAGGATGGAAGGCTCGATGTTCGGAGGCGTGCCGATGAACCTCGAGCTTCGACTGTCGGTCGAGGACAGCCCCAATTCGGCCGGCGTCGCCATCGACATGATCCGCTGCGCCAAGATCGCCAAGGACCGCGGCCTCGCGGGCCGGTCCACCCGGCCGCGGCCTATTTCTGCAAGCACCCGCCGGTCCAGACCACCGACGACGAAGCCTATGAGGCGCTGGAGCGGTTCATTCGGGGATAGAGCGACGCGGGGCGAACCACCCTCCGTTCGCCCTGAGCTTGTCGAAGGGCTTTCCTTCCTGTTGCGGAAGGAAGGTAAGGGCTTCGACAAGCTCAGCCCGAACGGATACTGGCTGCAACTCGCCGCCTCCTAGCCCGCTCCCCCATAGCGTCCATCCACGTAGATCAGCGGATCCACGTCCCCGCGCACGGCCACCTCCTCGACCTCGCCGATGAAGATCGAATGGGTGCCGTAGGGGAAATGCTGGATCCGGCGGCAGAGGATCGCCGCCTGGGCGTCGGCGAGCCGGGGCGGGCGCTCGCAATCGACCTGCCAGCCGGTGGCGAAGCGCAGCTCCCGCCGGGTCTTGTCGGCGAACATCCGGGCGATCTCCTCCTGGCTGCGGTGGAGGACGTTGACGCAGAAATGCGACACGTCCTCCAGCGGGCTGTGAAGCGAGGCGGTCCGGTTGATGCAGATGAGCAGGCTCGGCGGATCGAGCGACAGCGAGGACATGGCGGTGGCGGTGATCCCCATCGGCTCGCCGCCGACGCAGACGGTGATCACGTTGACGGTCGAGGCGACTCGGCGCATCGCCTGCTTGAAGTCGAGGATGAGGCCGGCAGCTTCGATCGCCATGGTGCCCGCCCATGGCCGGGAAGCGCCGCGCTGGCAATGGCTTAGCCCGCCGCGAAGGCCGGGCCGCGACGGCAAGCACCGGAATTATCTGGGAAATTACGTCTGTTGTGATTATTCAGCGAGTCGAGGGGACGGGGGAATGCTCGAAATCATCGCCGCTCCGGCGAACCTGCCTTTTTCGGTCGCGCTGCTGGTCATGGTCCTGATCGGCGCGGTGGAAGCGCTCGGCCTCGGCGCGTCGGCCGTGCATCTCGACGTCCATGCCGACGTCGACGCGCGACCTGCTCGGCTGGCTCGGAGTCGGCCGGGTGCCGCTCCTCATGCTGCTCGTCGTCTTCCTCGCCTTGTTCGGCCTCGCCGGCCTCGCCATCCAGCAATTCGCGGGACCCTTGCGATCTGTGGATCGCGGTGCCCGCGGCGGCGGCCGCGGCGCTTCCGCTGACCGGCCTCGGCGCCCGCGGCCTCGCCCGGATCATGCCAGGCGACGAGACCACCGCGGTCAGCCTCGACGAGCTCGTCGGCCGGCGCGGAACGATCACGATCGGCACCGCCCGGCGCGGCTCGCCCGCCCAGGCGCGGGTCGCCGACATCCACGGCCAGGTCCATTACGTGATGGTCGAGCCGTACGACGACGACCATTCGATCGGCGAAGGCGAGACCGTCCGCCTCGACCGCCGCGACGGCCACATCTTCATCGCGGTGGGCAGGAGCGGCCGGATCGAGTCCGGCTTCGACCTGCCGCCGACCCCGGCCTGGCCGGCCACACCCGTTTCAACCAGGAGAGACTGACATGGTCCAGATGGCCATCTACGCGGGGATCGTCCTCGCCGCCCTGCTCACTTTGGGGCTGATCATCACCCGCCTCTACCGCCGGGCCACCAAGGAGATCGGCTTCGTCCGCACCGGCTTCGGCGGCGAGAAGGTGGTGATCAACGGCGGCGCCCTCGTCCTCCCGGTCCTCCACGAGACGATGCCGGTCAACCTCAACACCGTCCGGCTCGCCGTCGAGCGCAAGAATGTCGACGCCCTGATCACGCTCGACCGCCTGCGCATCGACGTGAAGGCGGAATTCTACGTCCGCGTCCGCCCCGACCGCGAATCGATCGCCATCGCCGCCCAGACGCTCGGCCTTCGAACCATGACCCCCGACAATCTGAAGGAGCTGATCGAGGGCAAGTTCGTCGACGCGCTCCGCTCGGTCGCGGCGGGCATGACGATGAACCAGCTCCACGAGCAGCGCGCCGATTTCGTCCAGAAGGTGCAGCAGGTCTCCGCCGCCGACCTCGCGATGAACGGTCTCGAGCTCGAATCGGTGTCGCTGACCGGGCTCGACCAGACCTCGATCGAGCATTTCAACGCCAACAACGCCTTCGACGCGGAAGGCCTGACCAAGCTCACCGAGCAGATCGAGCTTCGCCGCAAGACCCGCAACGACATCGAGCAGGAGACGAGGGTCCAGATCGAGGCGAAGAATCTCGAGGCGGCGCGCAAGAGCTTCGAGATCGGCCGCGACACCGAATTCGCCCGGCTCGAGCAGGAGCGCGAGGTCGAGGTGCGGCGCGCGGCGCAGAATGCCGAGGTCGCCCAGCAGCAGGCGGAGCGGCAGCGCGAGGCCGACGAGGCGAAGATCACCGCCAAGCGCCAGGTCGACAGCGCCCAGATCGAGGCGAACCGGGTCGTCGAGCAGGCCAAGATCGCCCAGGCCCAGGCGGTCGAGATCGCCCGCCAGGAGCAGCAGATCGCGGTCCAGAACAAGAGCCGCGAGGAAAGCCAGGCGCGGGCCGAGGCCGACAAGGCCCGCGCCGAGGCGGTCGCCGCCGAGGAACGGGTCGGAACCGCCCGCGAGACCGAGGTCGCCGAGCGCGTCAAGCGGATCGAGCTGATCGACGCCTCGCGCGAAGCCGAGCGCTCAGGCGATCGGGATCAAGGTCCAGGCCGACGCCGAAAAGCAGGCCGCCGCCGATCGCGCCGAGGCGATGCGCCTCGCCGCCGAAGGCGAAGCCGAGGCCGAGAAGCTCCGCGCCGAAGCCTCGCGGGTGCGCTTCGAGGTCGAGGCGGCCGGCCAGCGGGCGATCAACGAGGCGGCGAACCTGCTCTCGTCCGACCAGATCTCGCTTCAGACCAAGATGGCCCTGCTCAAGGTGCTTCCGGAGATCGTCCGCGAGGCCGCCAAGCCGATGGAGGCGATCGATTCGATCAAGATCGTCCAGGTCGAGGGCCTGAGCGGCGGCAACGGCGCGGCCGCCGGCGCCGCGCCGGCCGGCGAGGGCAACCTCGCCTCCAGCGCCGTCGCCGCGGCCCTGCGCTACCGTGCCCAGGCGCCGATCGTCGACGGACTGATGAAGGAGCTGGGCTTCGACGGCTCGACGCTGGAGAATCTCGTCGCCGGCGCCGGCAACGGCGCAGCGGCGGCGCCCGAGCCCCTGGTGGCGGTTCCGGTCGAGAAGCCGGCGGAGTGATCCCTAAAATCCTCCCCTGCCTTTGCAGGGGAGGGGGACCATGCGAAGCATGGTGGAGGGGCCCTTTTCGGACTCCGCAGAACCCCTCCACCGCGCTTTGCGCGGTCCCCCTCCCCCGGAAATCCGGGGGAGGAATTCAGAAGGCAGCCGTGACTCACCACGACATCGCCATCGTCGGCGCCGGCCATGCCGGGGCGCAGGCCGCGATCCAGCTGCGGCAGCTCGGCTTCGCCGGCTCGATCGCGCTGATCGGCGCCGAGGCCGAGCCGCCCTATGAGCGGCCGCCGCTTTCCAAGGAATATCTCGCCGGCGAGAAGGATTTCGAGCGGATGCTCGTCCGGCCCGCCGCCTTCTGGGCCGAACGCGGGGTCGAGCTGGTCGCCGGCACGACCGTCGTCGCCGTCGATCCGCGGGCGAAGGCGCTGACCGCGGGCGACGGCCGGCGCTTCGGCTACGCCCGACTGATCTGGGCGGCCGGCGGAATCCCGCGCCGGCTCGGCTGCGAGGGCGGCGACCTCGACTCGGTCCACGTCATCCGGCGCAAGGCCGACGCCGATTCGATCCGGGCAGAGCTGGGCACGGTGCGCCGGGTGGCGGTGGTCGGCGGCGGCTATATCGGGCTGGAGACGGCGGCGGTGCTTCGCAAGCTCGGCAAGGAGGTGGTGCTGATCGAGGCGCTCGACCGGGTCCTGGCGCGCGTGGCGGGGCCGGAGATCTCCCGATTCTACGAGGCCGAGCACCGGGCGCACGGAGTCGACGTCCGGCTCGGCGCCACGGTCGCCGCGATCGTCGGGGAGCGGGGCCGAGCGGCGGCGGTCCGACTCCAGGACGGCTCCACGCTCGCCGCGCAGATGGTGATCGTCGGGATCGGGGTCGAAGCGGCGGCGGCGCCGCTGCTCGCCGCCGGAGCGGCCGGAGCCAACGGAGTCGAGGTCGACGCCTTTTGCCGGACCAGCCTGCCCGACGTCTACGCGATCGGCGACTGCGCCGCCCATGAGAACCGGTTCGCCGGCGGCCTCAGAATCCGGCTCGAATCGGTGCAGAACGCCCACGACCAGGCGGCGACGGCGGCGAAGGCGATCGTCGGCGACGCCCGGCCCTATGACGCCCTACCCTGGTTCTGGTCGAACCAGTACGACCTGAGGCTGCAGACGGTCGGCCTGTCGGTCGGCCATGATGAGACGGTGGTGCGCGGCCGGCCGGAGGAGCGCAGCTTTTCGATCCTCTATCGACTCGAGGGCCGGGTCATCGCCCTCGACTGCGTCAATGCGACCAAGGATTACGTCCAGGGCCGCAAGCTGATGCTGGACGGGCGGGTGGTGGAACGGGAGAAGCTGGCGGATACGGCCGTGCCGCTCAAGGAGCTGTAAGGCCCGCCCCCGGGAAATCTCGGGCGGAATTTCGACTACCGCCCCGCGAATCCCGCCAGGATCTCGCATACCCACCGCCCCGCCGTGAGAGCGGTGACGTCGCTGACGTCGAGGCTTGGGTCGAACTCCGTCAGATCGACCAGCTTGACCCGCGATTCGGCGGCCAACCGCCGGGCCGCGGCGAAGAACATCGCCGGCGCCATCCCGCCCGGGCGGGCGCCGGGGGCCCCGGGGCAGTGGGCGCGGTCGATCGCATCGATGTCGAAATCCACCATCAGCACGTCGAGATGGCTGAAGCGGTTGAGCGCGTGGTTGAGCACTCCGTGCATCCCGCGCTCGAGGCAATCGGCCATGGTGTAGACGCCGATCCCCGCCGCCTTCGCGTCGGAATGCATCCGGGCGGTATTGGCGAAGGGGGCGAGGCCGATCTGGCAGATGTTGCTGCCCGGCATGCCGTCCTCGAGCAGGCAGCGTATCGGATTGCCGTTCATCGGCCCGTCTTCCGTCCCGCGCATGTCGAAATGGGCGTCGAGCGTGATCAGGCCGACCTTGGCGAGAGGCACTCCGAGGGCGTGGGCGGCCGGCCGGGTGACGGCGTTGTTGCCGCCGACGAGGATGGTCAGCCGGTGCGCCGCGACGGCCGCGGCGGCGGCGTCGCGTATCGGCTTGAATCCGTCGGCCGGCGACAGGCCGCTGACCGGAACGTCGCCGAGGTCGCGGATGGCGAAGAACAGCTCGGAGCCGCGCTCGACGTCGTAGGTGCTGAATCGGCGAAGCGCCTTGCGGAGGGCTTCGGGGGCGAGATCGCAGCGGCCCGGAGTCACCGAGCCCGCCTCCATGGGGGCGCCAAGGATCGCGACCTGGCCCTCGCTGCCGATCAAGTCAGCGATGGATTTCCAGCTCATGGCGTTGCTCTTAGTCCGGCGAAGGTTAAGAAGCGATCACATGTGGGACCGCCTCCTCACGGACTGCCACGTCGCCACGATGGACCCGTCCTTGCCGGGCGGATTCGGGGCGATCGAGGACGGCTCGATCGGAATCCAGGACGGCCGGATCGTCCGGGTCGGCCGGCGCATCGACCTCGCCGGCTATCGGGCCCGCAAGGTCGAGCCGCTCGGCGGCGCCTGGGTCACCCCGGGGCTGATCGACTGCCACACCCATCTCGTCTTCGGCGGCAACCGGGCCGGCGAGTTCGAGCGGCGCCTCAACGGCGCGACCTATGAGGAAGTCGCCCGCTCCGGCGGAGGGATCGTCTCGTCGGTGAAGGCGACCCGCCTTGCCTCGCTCGAGCAACTGGTCGAGCAGGCGCGGCCGCGGCTGCGGGCCTTGATGGCGGGCGGGTGCACGACCGTCGAGATCAAGTCCGGCTACGGGCTCGACGTGGCGAGCGAGATGAAGATGCTCGAGGCGGCGAGGGCGCTGGGCGAGAGCGAGGCGGTGCGGGTGGTGCCGACGCTGCTGGCGCTCCATGCGCTGCCGCCCGAGCATCGCGACAGCCGCGACGACTATGTCCGGATGGCGGTGGAGGAATTGGTGCCCGCCGTGGCGGAGGCCGGACTGGCGACGGCGGTCGACGCCTTTTGCGAGGGGATCGGCTTCACTCCCGACGAAGTTCGGGCGCTGTTCGAGGCGGCGGACGAGCATGGGATGCGGGTCAAGCTCCACGCCGAGCAGCTGTCGAACCTCAGCGGAGCGGCGCTGGCGGCCGAGTTCGGAGCGCTGTCGGCCGATCATCTCGAACATGCCGACGAAACGGGAATCGGAGCGATGGCCCGGGCCGGAATGGTCGCGGTGCTCCTGCCCGGGGCCTTCTATGCGCTGAAGGAGACCCGCAAGCCGCCGGTCGACCTGCTTCGCCGCCACGGCGTGCCGATGGCGGTCGCGACCGACTGCAACCCCGGCACGTCGCCGGTCCTGTCGCCGACCCTGATGCTGAGCATGGCCTGCACCCTGTTCGGCCTCACTCCGGAGGAGGCGCTGGCCGGGATGACGGTCCATGCGGCGAAGGCGCTCGGGCTGGAGAGGGAGGTGGGGACGGTCTCCACCGGCAAGGCCGCGGACCTGTGCATCTGGCGGGTGAGCCGGCCGGCGGAGCTGGCTTACTGGATCGGCCATCCAGGGCCGGAACGGCGGATCGTCGCGGGAGTGGATAGCTGAAGCGGCAGGTCCCCACCGTTCGGGCTGAGCTTGTCGAAGCCCTTCCCTTTTCCTAGGCCTCGCCACAACAAGGACGGCCCTTCGACAAGCTCAGGGCGAACGGAGTAACACAGTTCCGATGCATTCCCGCCGCGACAACAGCCGCTCGATCCGGGCCCGAACCGGGCCGGACATCGTAGCCAAATCCTGGGCCACCGAGGCCGCGGTGCGGATGCTCCAGAACAATCTCGACCCGGGCGTCGCCGAGGCGCCCGAGGAGCTGGTCGTCTATGGCGGCATCGGCCGGGCGGCGCGGGACTGGGCGAGCTTCGACAAGATCGTCGAGACTCTGGAGCGGCTCGAGGGCGACGAGACACTGCTGGTCCAGTCGGGCAAGCCGATCGGCGTGTTCCGCACCCATGCCGACGCGCCGCGGGTGCTGATCGCCAATTCCAACCTGGTGCCGAAATGGGCGACCTGGGAGCATTTCCACGAGCTCGATCGCAAGGGCCTGATGATGTACGGCCAGATGACGGCCGGATCGTGGATCTACATCGGCACCCAGGGCATCGTCCAGGGCACCTACGAGACCTTCGCCGAGATGGGCCGCCAGCATTATGGCGGCGACCTCAAGGGCCGCTGGATCCTGACCGCGGGGCTCGGCGGGATGGGCGGAGCGCAGCCGCTGGCGGCGGTGATGGCGGGGGCGCATTGCATCGCCGTCGAATGCCAGGAGAGCAGCATCCAGAAGCGATTGGAGACTCGCTATCTCGACCGGCGCGCGACCAGCATCGACGAGGCGCTGGAGATTGTCGCGTCGGCCACTTCACCCACTTCCGTGGGGCTGCTCGGCAACGCCGCCGAGCTTCTGCCGGAGATGGTGCGGAGGGGAATCCGGCCGGACGCGGTGACCGACCAGACCTCGGCGCACGATCCGGTCAACGGCTATCTGCCGATCGGCTGGACGGTCGAAAAATGGATGAATATGCGGGAACGGGACCCGGCCGCGGTGGAGAAAGCTGCAAGATCATCCATGGCGGTGCATGTCGATGCAATGCTCGCCTTCCGGGCGATGGGCGTCCCGACCTTCGACTATGGCAACAACATCCGCCAGGTCGCCAAGGACGAGGGGGTGACCCACGCCTTCGATTTCCCCGGCTTCGTCCCCGCCTACGTCCGGCCGCTCTTCTGCCGGGGAATCGGGCCGTTCCGGTGGTGCGCTCTGTCCGGCGACCCGGAGGACATCTACCGGACCGACGCCAAGGTGAAAGAGCTGATCCCGGACGACCCGCACCTCCACCGCTGGCTCGACATGGCGCGTGAGCGGATCGCATTTCAAGGGCTTCCGGCCCGGATCTGCTGGGTCGGGCTCGGGCAGCGGCACCGGCTCGGCATGGCGTTCAACGAGATGGTCGCCAGCGGCGAGCTGAAGGCGCCGATCGTCATCGGCCGCGACCATCTCGACTCGGGCTCGGTGGCCAGCCCCAACCGCGAGACCGAGGCGATGAAGGACGGCTCCGACGCCGTCTCGGACTGGCCTTTGCTCAACGCCCTGCTCAACACCGCCTCGGGGGCGACCTGGGTGTCGCTCCACCATGGCGGCGGGGTCGGCATGGGCTATTCGCAGCATGCCGGAATGGTGATCGTCGCCGACGGCACTCCGGAAGCGGCCCGGCGGCTCGAGCGCGTGCTCTGGAACGACCCGGGCACCGGCGTGATGCGCCACGCCGACGCCGGCTACGAGGAGGCGATAGACTGCGCCCGGGAGCAGGGGCTCGACCTGCCGATGGTGGAGCTGTGAGCGTCGTCCCAGCGCAGGCTGGGACCCCAGCGGGTGGAAGGCACCCGCGTTCTTCATCCCACGGGGCCCCAGCCTTCGCTGGGGCGACGCGATGATCGTCCTCCGCCCCGGCTCTGTCACCCTCGCGGAGCTTCGCGCCGTGTGGAATGGCGCCCCCGTCCAGCTCGTCAAGGACGCGTGGGGCGCCATCGACTCCGCCGCGGCCTGCGTCGGCGCCATCTTGGCAAGCGGCCGCACCGTCTACGGGGTCAATACCGGCTTCGGGCTGCTCGCGCAGACCCGGATACCGGGCGACCGGCTGGCCGAGCTGCAGCGCAACCTGATCCTGTCGCACAGCTGCGGGCTGGGCGACGATCTCGCCCGGCCCGTCGTCCGGCTCGCCCTGGCGACCAAGGTAGTCGGCCTCGCCCGGGGCCATTCGGGGGTGAGGCGCGAGGTGGTGGAGCGGCTGCTCCTCCTGCTCGAGGCGGACGCCCTGCCCTGCATCCCGGCCCAGGGCTCGGTCGGCGCCTCCGGCGACCTCGCCCCGCTCGGCCATCTCAGCGCGGCGATGCTCGGCGAGGGGCGGATCGACCTCAGAGGCACGATCATGCCGGCCGGCGAGGCGCTCCGCGAGCTGGGGCTCGAGCCGCTCGCGCTGGGGCCGAAGGAGGGGCTGGCGCTGATCAACGGGACCCAGGTCTCGACCGCGGTGGCGCTCGACACCCTGTTCACCGGCGAGAGAGTGTTCGCCTCCGCGCTGATCTCGGGAGCCCTGTCGATCGACGCCCTGAAGGGCACCGACGTCGCCTTCGACCCGCGCATCCACGCGGCGCGCGGACAGCCCGGGCAGATCGAGGTCGCGGCGGTGCTCAAGCGCCTGCTCGACGGCAGCGAGATCCGCCACTCCCACGACGATTGCACCCGGGTCCAGGACCCCTACAGCTTCCGCTGCCAGCCGCAGGTGATGGGCGCTTGCCTCGACTTGTTGAGGAATGTCTCGCGGACGCTCGAGATCGAAGCGAATGCGGTCACGGACAACCCGCTGCTGTTCCCGGAGAGCGGCGATTCGCTGTCGGGCGGCAATTTTCACGCCGAGCCGGTCGCCTTCGCCGCGGACACGCTGGCGATGGCGCTGTGCGAGGTCGCCAGCATCTCGGAGCGGCGCACCGCGGTTCTGGTCGACCCCAAGATGAGCGGGCTGCCGCCCTTCCTGGTCGAGGACAGCGGGGTCAATTCGGGCTTCATGATCGCCCAGGTCACCGCGGCGGCGCTGGTTTCGGAGAACAAGAGCCTGGCCTGGCCGGCGAGCGTCGACACGGTGCCGACCTCGGGCAACCAGGAGGACCATGTCTCGATGGCGACCCATGCCGGGACCAAGGCCCGGCGGATCGCCGGCAACGCCGCCGGGGTGGTCGGGATCGAGCTTCTCGCCGCCGCGCAGGGCTGCGATTTCCACGCCCCGCTGAGGAGCTCGCCAAGGCTCGAGGCGGCGCGGTCGGAAATCCGCCGCAATGTGCCGCATTATGCCGCCGACCGCTATCTGGCCGACGAGCTGCGCTGGGCTCAGGACGCCGTGCTGGCGGGGACTTTGTCGGCGGACGTGGAAGGCGAGCTTTTCTGATAGATCTCGATCAGGTGGCCGGAGCGCTCGACCTCGAGGGCGAGGTCTGCGTGATCGGCGCGGGGGCGGCGGGGATCAGCCTGACTCGGCGGCTGCTGAAGCTCGGGCGGACCGTGGTGCTGCTCGAGAGCGGCGGGCTCGATTACGAGGCGGCGGTCGCCGATCTCAACGCCGGCGAGAATGCCGGCGAGGATTATTACGAGCTGGAGGATTCGCGCCTCCGCTTCTTCGGCGGCACCACCGCCATCTGGGGCGGCCGCTGCGCCGAGCTCGACCCGATCGACCTGGAGAAACGCGACTATGTGCCCCACTCCGGCTGGCCGCTGGAATGGCGGGAGCTGGAGCGCTGGTACGACGAGGCGAGGCCGCTGTTCGGGCTTCCGCCGGCCCGGCCCGAGCCCGACGACCTGAGGCGGGCGGGCGTGGATCTGCCCCGCTTCGAGGCGCTTCAGACCCCGCTCTGGACCTTCGACCGGCGCTTCAACCGCTTCGCCTGGGAGAGCTGCGCCGACCTCGAGGCGGACCCGAGGTGCCAGATCGTCACCCACGCCACGGTGACGGCAATCGCGCCGGGGGCGAGCGGCGTCGAGCGGATCGAGGCCCGGTCGCTGGGCAGCGCACGACTGACGGTGCGCGCCAAGGCGTTCGTGCTCGCCGCCGGGGGGATCGAGAATCCGAGGCTGCTGCTCGCTTCGAACCTTGGCAACGGCCACGACCAGGTCGGCCGCTATTTCATGGAGCATCCGCACGCCCGCGGCGGGCGGGTCGTCCGGGGCTCGGCGTGGCGGCTGCTGAGGACCTTCGGACGGCGGCACCGGATCGGCGGCCACGACCTCGCCGCTTTGATCAGCCCGTCCGAGGCGCTGCAGCGGCGCGAAGGCATACTCAACACCTCGCTGACCATCGTGGCCCGCCAGCCGCAGGGAAGGCGCCAGTTCATCGGGATGAAGGCCTATTCCGGGCTCAAGCACAGCATGGCGCCGACCAGGCGCGGCCGTGCGCTGTGGATGGTGACCAAGAAGGCGGCGGGATGGGCCCAGCGCCATGTCGATCCGGCGCGGCCGTGGCTGCTCCACAAGCTCGGCAATCTCGACGTCGCCCTGCTGGTCCGCGGCGAGCAGGCGCCCAACCCGGAGAGCCGGATCACCCTGACCGGCGAGAAGGACTGCGACCGGAGTGCCCCGGGTCCGGCTCGACTGGCGATTGTCGGAGATAGATGTGCGGAGCGTCGCGGTGCTGGTCGACGCTCTCGGACGGGAGCTTGAGCGGCTCGGGCTGGGCAAGGTGGAGCCGGCCGGCTGGCTCGGCTCGGGCGAATGGCAGACCGACAAGCTCGTCTCCTCCCATCCGATCGGCGGCTATCATCATATGGGGACGACCCGGATGGGCACCGATCCGAGGACGAGCGTCACCGATCCCGAAGGCCGGGTGCACGGGCTCCGCAATCTGTGGGTTGCCGGCTCGTCGCTCTTCCCGACCGGCGGCTGGGCCAACCCGACCCTGACCATCGTCGCTCTGGCGCTGAGGAGCGCGGAGCGGATCTCGGCGGGGCTCGACCGGTGACGGCGGCCGCGCCGGTCGGAGCCAACGCGACGCGGCTGTGGGGCCTCACCGCCGAGGAGCGGCTCCGGCGCATCGCCCGGGCGCAGGGGCTGGAGGTGCGCGAGGACGGCGAGCTGCTCGTCAATCTCGGCTACGCCTTCGATCCGTCCTGGCTGAAGCTGGCGGCGGCGAGGCCGGGGGTGGTCGTCACCCGCGGCGGAGTGCCGGTGCTGGCGCACGCGACGGCGCCGCGCGAGGAGATCGCCGAGGCGATGGCGGAAGGGCGCAAGGTCCTCGCCGCGAGGGAGATAATCGCCTGGGAGGAAGCGGGCGACCTCGAGAATGAGGAGCTGCGCAAGAAGGAGCGGCCGTTCATGGAGCGGCTGGAGCCGGGCACGGTGCGCTGCGCTCGAGCGGGCCAGCTATTTCGGCGCCTACAAGGGCGTCACCGACCTGCTGACCAAATATCTGTGGCCGGAATGGGCGCTGGTTCTGACCCGCTGGGCGGCGCGGATCGGCATGACTCCGAACCAGGTGTCGCTGATGGGGGCGATGCTGTGCGTGCTCGCCACCTGGCTGTTCCATCAGGGCTGGTACTGGCCCGGCCTGGCCGCGGGGCTCGTCTTCATGGTGCTCGACACGGTCGACGGCAAGCTCGCCCGCTGCACGATCACCTCCTCGAGGATCGGCGAGGCGATCGACCACGGCATCGACCTCATTCATCCGCCCTTCTGGTGGTGGGCCTGGGGAGTGGGGCTTCACGCCTACGGGCGGCCGCTCGCCGACGAAATCTTATGGTGGACGCTCGCCGCGATCGTCGGCGGCTACGTCGATCCAGCGCCTGATCGAGGGCGCCTTCATCGCCCGCTTCGGCATGCACATCCACGTCTGGCGGCGCTTCGACAGCCGCTTCCGCCTGGTCACTGCGCGGCGCAACCCGAACATGGTGATCCTGCTCGCCTTCCTGATCGCCGGGCGGCCCGACTGGGGCCTGGTCGCCGTCGCGGTCTGGACCCTCGCCTCGCTGGCGGTGCACATCGTTCAGCTCGTCCAGGCGCTGGCGGCGCGGGCGATGGGGCGGCCGGTGGTGTCCTGGCTGGCGTGAGCCATCGCGTCATTGCGAGTGAAGCGAAGCAATCCAGCGGCCCGGGCGTCGGAAACTGGATTGCTTCGTCGCTTCGGTCCTCGCAATGACGATGCCATGAACGAGACGATCCTGCGCTTCGGTTATCCGACCACACTGATCCGGGAATATGAGCATTGGGTGGTTCTGCTTCGGCCCGCCCAGCCGACGCTCGGAAGCCTGATCCTCGCCGCCAAGGGCGAGGCGACGAGCTTCGCGGACCTGCCGGAGGCGGCCTTCGCCGGGCTGCAGCGGGCGGTGGCGGACATCGAACGGGCGCTCGGCGAGGCCGTCCGCTTCGAGAAGATCAACTATCTGATGCTGATGATGGTCGACCCCCACGTCCATTTCCACGTCATCCCCCGCTACGAGGGGGAGCGCAGCGCCTGCGGGGTGAGCGTGACCGATGCCGGCTGGCCCAAGGTGCCGGCGCTGGGCGAGGCGGTGGAGCTGGCGGCCGACCAGACGGCGGCTCTGGTGGCCTTTTTGAAGGGGGCGTGGCCGGGCTCCGAGGCCTGATTTCACCCAAAGCACCAAAGGCACCAACGGGGCCGACGCGCTTCAGTCCGGATTCCCGTTTGCACGGGCGGCCCACTTCGCAGTCAGCGCCTTTGCCGCCTCGACGTCCTCGGGGAAGTCGACTTCCTGCCATTCCTCGCCCCTGATCGAGACGGTGCGGACGTCGGCGCCCGCCGAAGCGAGCGCGTCGATCGCCCGCAAATACCAGCGGCGGGTGCCGTCGGGCTGGCGCATCATCCGGTCGACCTGCTCCGCGAACAGGCCGGGCCCTTCGCCGCGGAAGGCGAGAAGGCCGATCGATTCGGCATTGTATTGGCCGGGCTCGAGCGCCTTGCCGATGCGCAGCAGCCGGTCGCCGTCGCGAAGCACCTTCATGTCGTCGGCATCGTAGCTCTCCTTCTCGTCGACGGTGACGGCGATCGGGCCGGTCTCGGCGCCGAGCACCGTCGCCAGCAGGGCCCGCGACACCAGGGTATCGCCGTTGAGGAGCAGGGTGTCGCGGTCGAGCTCGGCGCGGGCCATCCAGACCGAGCCGAGATTGTCGGCGACATGGTAGAAGGGATTGAACAGGGTCCGCACCCCGTCCCGCCGTTCCGCGACGGCATCGACGAGATCCTCGCGGAAGCCGGTGACGACGACGACATCGCTTATGCCGGCGCCGGCGAGCGCGTCGAGCTGCCATTCGAGCAGGCTCCGGCCGGAAAGCTCGATCAGGCACTTGGGCCGCTCGGCGGTCAGCGGCAGCAGGCGCGAGCCCTTGCCGGCGCTCAGGACTATGGCTTTTTCGATCAGCATAAGTCTTTCGTTTAATTGCAAAAAAGGCTTTGCGGCACGGCCGGTATACTTGCGCCTGGCCAAGTCGTCACCCTGTACCGTTCTTACTTTATTTGCCCCGTCCCTTTTTCGGTCAATTCGACGCCGGATTCCCGTTAATAATCAATTGACAGCTTGGCTATTCCCGCCGAGCCTCCCCTTCTTGCGCCGGAGGGCCTGTTGAAGCGGCCGCCGCGCATGTCCATTACTCCATTGGGGGGATTGAACTGTGGCTATTGAGAAACTTAGCTTGCGTCTCGGCGGTCTCGGCCAAGACGGCGTCACGATGTCGGACACGATGTTTAGGGGCGACGGAGTCCTTGTCGGCGACGGAGTCCTCATCGGCGACGGCGTGCTGGTCGGCGACGGAGTACTCATCTCCGGCGTGCCGCCGTTCATGGTCGACGATTTTGCCGGAATCGTTCATCCCAACGGCAAGCCGATCTTCAACCAGGCCCAGATCATCAACCAGATCGATGGCGGTCCGGAGATCCCCGGCGGCAACGACAAGATCACCTACAGCTTCATGACGGGCAATCCGACCGGATGGTACCTCAGCCCAAAATATCAGGCGCTCGGAGTCACCGAGGCCTTCGGCTTCTCGGAGATGAGCGAGGCCGAGAAGGCGGTCGCCCGCGAGGCGATGGTCCTGTGGGACGATCTCATCCCGCAGACGATCACCGAGATGAAGGGCAAGGGCGCCGACATCACCCTGGCCAACACGACGACCGGCCCGGCCCAGGCGCACGCCTATTTCCCCGGCAACGGTCCGAAGCTGCAGAGCGACGTCTGGACCGCCGATCCGAGCGTCAACTGGACCAACGCCTGGCTTCAATATGACGGCTACGGCCGCACCACCCTGATCCATGAGATCGGCCACACGCTCGGCCTCAACCATCCGGGCGATTACAATTTCGGCGACGACGGCCCCGATCCCGACACCGATCCGGATCCGATCACCTATGCGGGCGACGCCTTCTACTATCAGGATTCCGAGCAGTTCACGATCATGTCCTATTTCAGCCCGCAGCTGACCGGCTCGCAGCCCGTCAACGCGGCGCTGCTCCTGGTCGGCAACGCCCAGACTCCGCTTCGCGACGACATCCTGACCATCCAGGCGAAATACGGCGCGGATCCGACGACCCGCACCGGCAACACCAACTATTTCTCCAACTCGAACGCGGGCAATGCGGTCTACGACCTGGCGCAGAACCCTTATCCCTATCTGGCGGTCTATGACGCCGGCGGCGAGGACACGTTCGACTTCTCGACGGCGAACCGCAGCGTGTTCATCGATCTGCGGCCAGGCTCGTTCAGCTCCGCGGCCAAGGGTGCGGTGACGCTCGCTCAGGCCAACCAGATCCTGACCGAGTTCAACAATGCGACCGACGCCAGCCAGGGCCAGGGCGATTTCCCGCTCTACACCTCGCAGGCGCAGGTCGATGCCGACGCCAATTTCGTCGGCACCCTCGGCCATAACCGAGTGCTCAACGCGACGGGGGTTTCCGGCATCTTCGCCACCAGCCACGCCAACATCTCGATCGCCTGGAACACGATCATCGAGAATGCCAACGGCGGCTCGGCGCGCGACTATCTCTACGGCAACGACGTCTCCAACAAGCTGAACGGCAACGACGGCAACGACGTTCTCGACGGCGGCAAGGGCGACGACATCTACTCCGGCGGCGCCGGCGCGGACGAGTTCCGGGTGGGCGAGATCGGCGGCAACGACAGGATCCTCGACTTCACCACCGGGGTCGACAAGATCCGTCTCGTCGACATCGACGCCAACAGCGGCGTCGCCGGCAACCAGGCCTTCACCTACATCGGCAACGCCGCGTTCAGCGGCGCCGCCGGTCAGCTGAGGAGCTACACCTCCGGCGGCGAGAACTTCCTCGCCGGCGACGTGAACGGCGACGGCCTCGCCGATTTCACGATCAACACCGGGGCGGGCGCTCCGGTCGTGACCGACATCCTCCTCTAGGAAGCGGTTCGCCGGAACAAGGGAGGGCCTGCCGCGCCGCGGCGGGCCCTTTCTTTTCGACCGGCGTGGCGGATCGGCAACGGCGGTCGGATTAACGGCGGGGGCGGGTAATTTTCGATGGCCCCGGAGCGCGGCGGGTGTGATTGACTGGCGCTCATGGGGGAATGGACCGCAATCGTGCTGGCCGGGCGTCGCCCCGGGGAGGACGGCTTCGCCGAGGCGCACGGCGTCGCGGCGAAGGCGCTGATCCGGGCCGGCGGCGAGCCGATGCTCGGCCGGGTGGCGCGCACCCTGCTCGCCTGCCCCTCGGTCGGGCGGATCGTCGTCCTCGCCCAGGATGCCGGGTCGCTTGTGGCCGGCGAGCTCGGCTGGATGGCCCGGGAGCCGCGGATCGCGACCGCCGAGGCCGGCGACGGAATCTCGGCCAGCGTCGCCGCTCTCGCCGGGACGGATGTCGCGCCCTACCCGGTGCTGGTCACCACAGCCGACCACCCCCTCCTCCAGCCGGAGATGGTCGAGGCCTTCATCGCCGAGGCCGGCGGCGCCGACGCCGCCTTCGCGATGGTCGAGCGGCGCACCGTCGAGAGCGTCCATCCCGACACCCGGCGGACCTGGCTCAAGGCCGCCAACGGCCATTTCAGCGGCGCCAATTTGTTCGCGCTGATGACGGCGGATTCGCAGCGCGGCGCGGCCTTCTGGTCGCGGGCGGAGAAGGACCGCAAGCGCACCTTGAAGCTGCTCAGCTATCTCGGGCTCGGCACCTTCCTGCGCGCTTTGACCCGGACTATCTCGCTGGAATCGGCGGCCGAGCGGACAGGACGCAAGGCCGGGATGCGCCTCAAGGCGGTGGTCCTGCCGTTCGCGGAAGCGGCGATCGACGTCGACAAGCCGGCCGATCTCGAGCTGGCCGAGCGGATCCTCGCCGGCCGGGCGGCTTCACCAGCCGCCGCCGCCCCCGCCGCCCCCGCCGCCGCCCGACGAGCCGCCGCCCCCTGAACCGCCGCTCGAGCCCGGCGCGGTCGAGGCCGAGGAGACGGTGCTCGACAGCGAGGAGCCGACCCGGTCGGCGAAATCGCCGGGGTCGCTCCAGGGATCGGAACGGCCGGAATACCAGCCCATATGCTGAGTCTGGCCGGAGGCCGCCGCGGCGGCGAGGACCGAGGTGAAGCGCGCGGCCCAATCGTTCTCGACCTTGAGCGCGATCGCGTAGGGCAGGAAGCGCTCGAACAATTCGGGGGTCTTGTCGGGCGGGTGGAGCGCCTCGAGCCGGTCCTCCTCGGCGACCGAGAGATAGTGGCGGAAGCCGGCGATCCGGTCGAGCACGGCGCGGCCTTCGCGGGTCGGCGCCGCCATCCACCAGAAGGCGGTGAGGACGACCGGCAGGGCGAGCAGCGGCAGCAGCAGCGTCACCAGACGGCGGAGGGACTCTTCGGCGAAGACGGTCTCGAGGGCGTTGCCGACGGTGACGACTCCGGCGACCAGCCCGCCAAGGCCGATGAAGGCCGCGAACAGCTTGCCGAACATCGCCAGCGCGCTGCCCCGGTCGCGCGAGAGATAATAGAGGACCAGGGCCGCGGCGGGCAGCGCCAGCGAGGCGATCGCGACGAGGATGTCGCCTCGGCCGTAATCGTCGGGCGCGGACAGCAGCAGGATCGCGGCGGGGAGCGACAGGGCCGCCACCATCAGAGCCAGGCCGCGGACCGCCCAGACCTGGTTGCGGACGAAGAGCCGGCCTTCGTAGAGCTTCTTCAATTCCTTCTCGAGCACCGATTTCGCCCCGCTGAAGGTGGCGTGGTTCTTCTGCTCCATCAGGATCGAATTGCCCCCGGCGAACAGCCTGACCATCATGGCCGCCTCCGGCGGCGGGGCGGGAGCGCGGCCGGCCGTCCGTTCGATGGTCGTCTTGTCCCGGCCGAACCAGCCTCCGTCCTCCTCGCTGAGGCGGACATGGCCGCCCACCCCGAGCTGGACCAGGGCGGCGGCGAAGGCGCGGCTGTCGGCGCCCATCCTGGTGATGTAGCGCATCGCCGCCGCCGACAGGCCGTCGGGCGGCGAGAAGAGCGGAACGATCGTCCCCGGCTTCGGATCGCGGCCGGCGCTTCGCCAGGCGTGGAAATAATAAGCGAGCAGCCCGAGCAGGCCGAGCAGGCCCGCGGCCGGAGGGCCGTTGTCCTGGAGCCAGCGCTTCGCCGCGGTCGGCGGGGGCGGCGGCGCGACGACGCCTTTCTCCCAGGCCGGCGCGACGGTCAGCCCCTCCTCGGGGGCGAGCGGCGCGGTGGTCCGGAAGACGATCTCGCCGGGCCTCTCGGAGACGACCTCGGCGTTGCTGTCGGTGGAGCCCTGCGGACCGGTATAGACGGCGCGCTGGCCGAACGGGACCGGCCGGGGCAATCGGATCCGGGCCTCGGCGACGTCGATCGGGAAGACCCAGCCGTTGCCCGTCGCGTTCCAGTAGAGCTCGTCATGATCGGCGAAGAAGCCGATCTGGCGGGTCGTCCGGTAGCGGAAGACGTAGACATGCTCGCCCGGCGGGACGATCGTGTCGGCGTCGCCCGCATAGATGCGGACGCCGTTGCCCAGCCGCTCCGTCTTCCAGGGCTCGTCGGCGCCGTCGCGCTGGACCGAGACGACCTCGAAGCCGACCCGCACCTGGCCGCCGGTACGGCTGGTGTAGCGGGTCGGGAAGTCGCGATAGAGGCCGTGGTTGATTCTCAGCCCCTCGGCCCGAACCCGGATCGTCTCGGTGACGTCGAGCGTGCCGTCGGTGCCGACCGAGACGTCGCTCAGATAATGGAGGATCCGCTCGTCCGCGGCGGCGGCGCCGGGGAAGGCGAGGGCGAGCGCCGCGAGCAGCGCCAGCAGGAGGGCGCGCATCAGCCGGCCCGGCCGAAGCTGACCTTGGGCGCGGTCTGGATGCTCGCATCCGCATCGGCGTAGAACGGCTCTTCGGAAAAGCCCATCGGCTTGGCGAGGAGCACGTCGGGGAAGGACTGGACGCTGGTGTTGAGATCGCGGACGGTGGCGTTGTAATAGCGCCGGGCGCCTTGCAGCTCCTCCTCGATCTCGGCGAGCTCGTCCTGGAGCGCCCGGAAGTTCTCGTCGGCCTTGAGGTCGGGATAATCCTCGGCGACGGCGAGCAGCCGGCCTAGCATCGCCCCGAAGGCCTGGTCGGCCTCCGCGGTCGCCTTGACCGAGCCGGCGTTGGTCGGATCGCTGCGATGGGCGGTGACTTGGGTCAGCACCTCGCGCTCGTGGGTGGCATAGCCCTCGACCGTGCTGACGAGGTTCGGCACCAGGTCGGCGCGGCGGCGGAGCTGGACGGTGATCCCGCTGAACCCTTCCCGGACGAGCGCCCGAAGCCGGACCAGCCGGTTGTAGACGGCGATTGCGTAGAGGACGACGAGCACCAGCGCGCCGACGATGATCCAGCCGATGAGGCCCATGGCTACCCTCCCCCTGTTCCGGAAGCCTGTTTAGAGCCGCCGGCGGGGGACCGCTAGGGGTTGGGCCGGAACGCAAAAAACCCGCCACGAGGGCGGGTTTCTTGTTGGTTGCGGGGGCAGGATTTGAACCTGCGACCTTCAGGTTATGAGCCTGACGAGCTACCGGGCTGCTCCACCCCGCGTCACCAGTGACGAGCCGCCGCGAGGCAGCCCGGAAGCTCCTTTTGTTTCCCGTTTCGCCAAAGCGAAACGGCGGCGGGCTGCTCCACCCCGCGCCAATGTAAGTCGAGCCGCCCGCAATATCCGAGGACGACTGCAGGCGGCTCAATCTGTGAATGGGTTACCTCAGGCGCCGGCTGCAAAGCCTGGCGACGACCTACTCTTCCATCGCTTAAGCGATAGTACCATCGGCGCTGTCAGGTTTCACGGCCGAGTTCGGGATGGGATCGGGTGGGTCACTGACGCTATGGCCACCAAGCTATGGGGCCGGCGCATGAGGTGTTCTAGAAATCGTGCACAACTAAAAGGGCATCTGGCTGAGAATCACCATCCGACAGCCAAAGCTGTCGTTGATGGTGGGATTCTCAAGCGCGAATAGAGCAATTAGGACCGGTTAGCTCCATGCGTTACCGCACTTCCACATCCGGCCTATCAACGTCGTGGTCTTCGACGGCTCTATGATAACTTATCTTGAGGGAGGCTTCCCGCTTAGATGCTTTCAGCGGTTATCCCGTCCATGCATAGCTACCCTGCTGCACCGCTGGCGCGATGACAGGTCCACCAGAGGCATGTTCAACCCGGTCCTCTCGTACTAGGGTCAACTCCTCTCAATTATCGACGCCCACGGCAGATAGGGACCAAACTGTCTCGCGACGTTCTGAACCCAGCTCACGTACCACTTTAATTGGCGAACAGCCAAACCCTTGGGACCTGCTCCAGCCCCAGGATGTGATGAGCCGACATCGAGGTGCCAAACAACCCCGTCGATATGAGCTCTTGGGGGTTATCAGCCTGTTATCCCCGGCGTACCTTTTATCCGTTGAGCGATGGCCCTTCCACGAGGGACCACCGGATCACTATGACCGACTTTCGTCTCTGCTCGACTTGTCAGTCTCGCAGTCAGGCGGGCTTATGCCATTGCACTCTAACAGCCGGTTTCCAACCGGCCTGAGCCCACCATCGCGCGCCTCCGTTACTCTTTAGGAGGCGACCGCCCCAGTCAAACTACCCGCCACAGAGGGTCCCAACACCGGCTAACGGTGCGTGGTTAGACAGTAAAAAACAACAGGGTGGTATTTCACATTGTGGCTCCACCCCAGCTGGCGCCGGGGCTTCAAAGCCTCCCACCTATTCTACACAGTTGTTTTTCACTGCCACTCTGAAGCTGCAGTAAAGGTGCACGGGGTCTTTCCGTCTAACCGCGGGTACTCCGCATCTTCACGGAGAATTCAATTTCGCTGAGCAGGTGTTGGAGACAGTGGGGAAGTCGTTACGCCATTCGTGCAGGTCGGAACTTACCCGACAAGGAATTTCGCTACCTTAGGACCGTTATAGTTACGGCCGCCGTTTACCTGGGCTTCATTTCGCAGCTTGCACCACTCCACTTAACCTTCAGGCACCGGGCAGGCGTCAGACCCTATACGTCGTCTTGAAGCCGACTTAGCAGAGTCCTGTGTTTTTGCTAAACAGTCGCTACCCCCTGGCCTGTGCCCCCTCATAACGGTTGCCCGCTATGAGGGCCTCCTTCTTCCGAAGGTACGGAGGCAATTTGCCGAGTTCCTTCAACACCCTTCTCTCAAGCGCCTTGGTATACTCTACCAGACCACCTGTGTCGGTTTCGGGTACGGTCTATACTGGAGGGGCTATTTCCTGGAACCTCGTCGAAGCCAGATCAATCCGATAAGATCAGACAACATAAGAGATCCGTCACACACCTCCAGGTCACGGAATATTAACCGTGTTCCCATCGACTACCCCCTTCGGGCTCGTCTTAGGGGCCGACTCACCCTGCGCGGATTAGCCTTGCGCAGGAACCCTTGGTCTTTCGGCGACAGGGCATCTCACCCTGTTTATCGCTACTCATGTCAGCATTCGCACTTCCGATACCTCCACCACCCATTGCCAGATGGCTTCACCGGCTTACGGAACGCTCCGCTACCGCTCGATCGTAAACGATCACACCCTAAGCTTCGGTACGTATCTTGAGCCCCGTTACATCTTCGCCGCAGGAACCCTTATCTAGACCAGTGAGCTGTTACGCTTTCTTTAAAGGATGGCTGCTTCTAAGCCAACCTCCTGGTTGTTTTGGGGTTCCCACATGCTTTCCCACTTAGATACGATTTGGGGACCTTAGCTGTAGGTTAGGGCTGTTTCCCTTTTGACGACGGACCTTAGCACCCGCCGTCTGTCTCCCGGATATTACTCGATGGTATTCGGAGTTTGGTTAGGTTTGGTAGGACCTCGCGACCCCCTAGCCCATCCAGTGCTCTACCCCCATCGG